>JBQTIL010000057.1:0-72930 GCA_052388175.1 Planctomycetaceae bacterium
ACGGGGCCTCCGGCCGCCCCAAACCCCGGCCCACTCCCGTCCCGGGTGCTGGGTTGGGGTTCCATTGGCCCCCGCGGGGCTGCGGGGGGGCGGCCCACGACCGCAGCCTCGACGTGACCCGCCGGCAACTGGCCCTGACTGAAACGCAGGTGAAGGGGTTGCTTTCGCTGGGGCGCGTTGAGAACCACCCCCGCAGCCCTTGTGACATCGCCGAGCTTCTGCACGAGGTTGCCGATCTGCTCGAGCCGACTTGTGAACATGCCAACGTCCAAATGGCCCGTTGTGACCGCGGCCCCGGGCCGCTCGTAGCCGATGTCGACGTCGAAGGGCTGCGAGCCGCCGTGCTCAACCTGGCCCTCAATGCGATTGAGGCGGCCGGCAGCAACGGCCTTGTCGGGCTCGGCGCGCGAAATCTCGGTTCGATGGTTGCCGTCGAAGTGACCGACAGCGGCCCCGGCCCACAAGGCGACCTCGCAAGCTCTTTGTTCGATCCCTTTGTCACTTCCAAACCCGAAGGGGTGGGGCTCGGTTTGTCGCTGGCGCGGCAGGTGGCAGTGGATAATGGCGGCGCGCTGGAGTGGAGCCGGCACGATGGCCGCACTGTCTTCCGCCTCACCCTGCCGGCAGCGGCGCAAGAAATGCATTCCGTGCGCGGCGACCGAATCAACGACGCCGCGGCCTTTGCAATCGACCCGTCCCATTCTGCACTCACAACATGAGCACTGTTCTGGTCGTCGACGATGAGCCGGCCATTTGTTGGGCTTTGCGAGAAGCCCTGCATGAAGATGGTCACACTGTGCGTGTCGCTCCTTCGGCCGAAGAGGCGCTGCGGCTGACCGACGACGGCTGCCGACCCGACGCCGTCGTCATGGATGTCCGCCTGCCGGGACTCGACGGTATCGCCGCAATGGGGAAACTCCACGAGCGCCTCGGACCGACGCCGGTCGTGGTCATTACGGCATTTGGCAGTCTCGACATTGCGGTGCGGGCCCTCGAACGCGGGGCATTCGATTATCTGGTCAAACCCTTCAACCTCGACCAGGCCGTCGCCGTGGTGCGCCGCGCGCTGGGCACCGGTTCGCGGTCGAACCCGTCGCACGCGGCCGAAACCGCCGAGGTGTCAGACGCGCCCGAGACGCTGATCGGCGTTTCACCCCAGATGCAAGAGGTGTTCAAGCAGATCGCGCTGGCGGCGGGAGCCGAGGTGAGCGTGCTGATCACGGGAGAGAGCGGCACGGGCAAAGAGCTGGTTGCGCGGGCGATCCACCATCACAGCAATCGAGCCCGCGGCCCGTTTCTGCCAGTGTGCATTCCGGCGCTCAACCCCGGCCTGATCGAGAGCGAACTGTTCGGTCATGCCCGCGGCGCGTTCACCGGGGCGACCGACGAGCGCGTGGGCCTTCTGGAACTGTCTGCCAACGGCACGGTGCTGCTCGACGAGATCGCCGACGTGCCGCTGGCCGTGCAAGTCAAACTTCTGCGGGCGCTGGAACAGCGCGAAATCTTGCCGGTGGGCGACACCCGGTCGCGGCCGGTGAAAATCCGCGTGCTGGCGGCGACCAATCGGTCGCTGCCAGACCTGATCGCTGCGGGGCAATTTCGCGAAGACCTGTATTTTCGCCTGGGCGTGTTTCACATTCATCTGCCACCCTTGCGCGAACGGCGCGACGACGTGGCGATTCTGGCGGAGCATTTTCTGGCTCAAGTCCGGCCGGCCGGCGGCGCCGCCCAACTGCGATTGGGGCGCCGCACCCTCGAAGAATTGCGTGAACGCGCCTGGCCGGGCAACGTCCGCGAACTGCGAAACGCCGTCGAACGCGCGGCGCTCGTCGCACGAGGAGGCGAAATCGAGCCTGAGCACCTGCCTCCGGCGATGACGTTCACCTCGACCGTCTCAGCGACCCCGGCCTATCTCGTCCGCAGGCATCTGGCTGATTGGGTGTCACAGGCGGCGACGGAACACGAGAACCCCGACGATCCGCAGCTCTACGAGCGCTTTCTGCAGATTGTCGAACCGCCGCTGCTCGAGACGGCGCTCAAACGCTGCGGCCAGAATCGCGCCGCCGCCGCCCAACTGCTGGGCCTGCACCGCGCCACATTGAGGCAAAAGCTGCGCCGGCACGGGTTGTCCTGAATTTTTTCAGAGGCCAGGTAGTCATTCGCGACGGCAATGAGCCACCACATGACTCGCCCGATTCGGGCCGTGGGGCCATGGGCGCTTTGCTGCCGGCGCGTTCTGCTGGTCGCTGGCGACGAAGCCTCATGCGGCGCTGCCGCGCGACCTGTTGATCGGCTATGGCAGCGTCGATGTCGCCCGCAACGGCGCCCATGCCTTGCAGCAGGCTGCTGCCGAAGTCGCCTTTTGAGAATGAACGCCTTTTGGACAACCGGGCCGCGTCGACACAGCTCAGTACGCAAAAACGCCCGTGCCGTACCAGCCACCGTACGCGCCCTTCACCATGTCATACCCGAAGATGCTGGCGGGCATGCTCATGATGCTCCAATGCGACGGAGAGTAGTACCATTGGTTCACGAGCTCGACGGCGGCGTCGATCAGCGACGGGTTTCCCGACATGGCCGCCACTTCTGAAGCCGACTTGCCGGTGTTCGCCGCCACTTCGGCGTAGCGGGTGCCCCAGTCGTGATGGCCGACCGACCCATAAACTGCCATCAGCTTCGAGCCCTGCCGCGCCTGCCGGCACAGGTACCCGTGGCACTTGCCTTCGGTGGTGCTGATCGGGGCGGCCGGGTGCAGGCGGACGGCATAAATCAGCGCTCGCTGCGTCACCGTGGCCGGGGGCAATCCCAACACGATTTGAGTTCCCCGTACGGTGTAATGCCGGCCGGGTGTAAACGGGTGGGCCGAGACGACGTGCCCGTACAGTTCCGAGTCAGGGTCCGACAGGTCGATCATGGCGATCCCCTGCCGGCCGTACATGTATTGAAACGACTCGTGGCTCAGCAGGGTCAGCCCGGGTTCTTCAGGCAGCCGGAACGGGCGCTGCGCATCGAGAGGCACGACGACGCGGACGACGTTCGCCAGAGGCTCGCACAGGTCGGAGTGCGTCAGGACTTCGTTTTCGTAGACGTCGGCCAGACGCGGGCTGCCTTCATCGCGGAAGAACAGAATCATCATTTTCCGCTGAGATTTGGCCTGTCGATAGGCGGTGCTGTAATCGATGTGCCAGTCGAGCTCGCCGATCCGCCGCGTGGCATGGGCATCGGCGGCATCAGGTACAAGCAGCCCCGTATCAGGGACTTTCACGTCGGATAGTACCGCATCCGCCTCGACGTCGTCTTCCGTGCCTCGGGCCAGCCCGGCGCTCAACGCGATCCCAAGTGCAAGCGCAGGCAGCGTGTAATTCCTCATTGGCTGAGTCTCCTCATAGCTGGTGTCACGTAAACTTCCCCCGGAAAGCGATTTCCCTGGCGGCCGATCATGACCGCCCTCTTCCCGGTGCTCACAGCGAGCGTTTTTCCCAGCCTGTCGGCTCCCCAGCCTGATCGCGGCCTGAAATCTCAGATTTCAGACCGCACAACCCCACAATGGCATTCCCGTGTTGACCCTGAACCCCGTGTTCGTATGTGTTCCTATGCCGTTCCCGCCGGCGGCTGTTGCGCGTGACTTCACACTTTCGGCTCCGAAGCCTCAGCGGCCTCAGAGCCCTCCAGCAACCCGGGTCGGCGAGACACCGGCGGAACGCCCCCCAGGTTGCGGTGACCGATCAACTCGGCGACGATGCTGACGGCAATCTCTGAAACGGTTTGCGACCCGATGTCGAGCCCGAGCGGAGCATGCACGCGCGCGAGCGCCTCGCGCGACACGCCGTCTGCGATCAGATCGTCGAAAATCAGCCGAATTTTTCGGCGGCTGCCGATCATTCCCACGTAGCCCGCCGGCTTCTCAGCCAGGTGATACAATGCCTCTTCGTCGTGATTGTGCCCGCGAGTGACGATGAGGCAGTAGGTATTGTGGTCGATCTCCAGCCCCGACAGCACCGTATCAACCGGGCCGACAATCAATCTCTGAGCCTGAGGAAAGTGGGTGGCGTTGCAGTATTCATCTCGGTCGTCGACGACCCACACGTCGAAATCAACCTCGACAGCCAGTTGCGCTACTTTTTGTCCCACGTGGCCGGCCCCCACGACGATCAACCGGCAACGCTGGAGAAACGGTAGATACGAAACCCCTTGCTCGATGTAGGGGCGTGGCCGCTCAGTAAGTGGCTTAAGGCCTTCGCCCACAGCCCGCGGCGCCGGCGCTAGCGCCCGCGACGCCAACAGCCGCCCCTCACCATCGAACAGGAACCGATCTCCGGCCCTCCCCACGGCTTTCTCCGGGTCGATGACGATTGCTTCGGTGCCTGCCGCGCCGGTCGAAACCAGCCGATGCAGCGCCTCGAAATATGACAAATCGTCTCCTGGCCGCACCGGGTCGACCAGCATCTTCATGCGGCCGCCGCAGATCAACCCGTCGTCCCAGCCGTAGTTGTCGTCGAGGTGGAACGTCAACAACTCCGTCTGGCCCTGGTCGAGAAGCCACAGGGCCTTGCGCTTCACCTCGGCTTCGACACAGCCCCCTCCCAAAGTTCCGACCTGGGAACCGTTGGGGAAGACGAGCATGGCCGCGCCGGCTTTTTGCGGGGTCGACCCCCGCGTCTCGACCAGCGCCGTGTAGGCGACAGGCTCGCCCGCACGGATCGACCGATCAAGGGCATCAAGAACTTTACGCATTCTGCGGAATCGATAAACCTGTCAGATTTTGCCTATCGCCAAGCAGGGACGCGCCATGCTAGCCGGCGCAATCGTGTTTGCCAACCTTCGAAGGGCGAAGAACAGCGCCATCGCCGCAACTCATTATTTGAGTTGCGATTGGGAGAAGTTCTTTTTTGGACTGCACTCGTTGTCACACGCCGCGAACGAGCTTTCGAAGCGCGTCGATGTGCCGGGGAACGGCCCGGGGCGCTTCTTCCTCCCCCTCATACTCCAGCACGAGATACCCGCGATAGCCGGCGTCCGACAGGATCTTAACAACGCGTGCCAGATCGGTTTCTTCTTTACGGCCCGACGGGAAGATGTCGGTCTTGATCTGGGCGTTGACCGCGTAGGGTGCAATTTTAGCGAGATCGCCGTAAGGGTCAGGCGTTCGAAAGTTGCCCGCGTCGAGGTTGACTCCGAACCACGGCGAATCTCGCACCCCGGCGACGATCTTCAGCATCTGCTCCGGGGTCGAGGTGACACCGTGATGGTTCTCCAATGCCAGGCAAACTCCTTTCTTTTTCGCGTATTCGAGACATTCGTTGATTCCGGCAATACAGAATTCAAGGGCCGTCTCGACGGTGTCTCCTGCAGCCACATTCCCGGCGAATATGCGAATGACCGGGGCCCCCAGAACGGCCGCATGGTCGATCCATTTTCGGGTATGCGCCAGCGTCTGATCGCGTTCAGGCCCCGGGGGAAGGCAGAAATCGTTGGCGATCGCCGTGCCTGAAATATCAAGCCCCAGCCGGAATGTGAGCTGCTTGAGGTGGATCAGATAGTCGTCCCCGAAGTCCTTCGGAAAGTAGTAGCTGGTCAATTCGACGCCATCCAGATTCAAGTCGGCGCACAGACGCACAAAGTCATCCAGGGTCATCGCGGTCTTTTCGCGGGTCAATTGCTGCCTGAAGGAGTAGGCGGCCAGACTCAGCTTCATATGAGGTTTGCCGTTGCGCTCGACCGGCCGCGCGGCAAGGGCGCGGGACGCAACGCTCGACCCCACCATCAGGCCGCCCGCCAATGCGGCTTCGAGAAAATGGCGTCTGGAGATCGATCGTTCTAAAGCCGACTGGGGTTTTGAGTGCATGAAAGACTCCTCTGACGGAAATTCGGGTGAACCCGATTGGAACCCGAATGTGTCTGCCTGACAAGGGAACCGATTGCAAACATTGTTCCTCTCAATACACTTACGAAACTCCGACAACCCCCTGAGCTTGTCGGCAGCGGACGAGAGAGCTCGATCGTTGACGAGTCTGTCGGTCTCGCTGCGCTGAATGTTTCCTTGTGAAAGTCGAGTCATGCCCCGCTACGATCCCCGCCGCATCGAGCCCAAATGGCAGGCGCACTGGGAGGCCCACGGCACCTTCCAGGCGCCGGCGATGCCGACGGGCGACAAACTGTACGTTCTCGACATGTTCCCCTATCCGTCGGGAGACGGCCTGCACGTCGGGCATCCCGAAGGTTATACCGCGACAGATATCATCTGCCGCCACGCCCGAATGCGCGGCCGCTGCGTATTGCACCCGATGGGCTACGACGCCTTCGGGTTGCCGGCCGAGCAGCACGCGATTCGCACCGGCACGCCCCCGCGAGAAACGACGTACAAGAACATCGCCACGTTCCGCCGGCAACTCAAGAGCCTGGGGTTCAGCTACGACTGGTCGCGCGAGCTGGCGACCACCGACCCCGACTACTTTCGCTGGACGCAATGGATCTTTCTGCAGATCTTCGACACCTGGTTCGATGCCGACTGCGAGTGGACCGACGGCTCGGGAAAGCCTCGCAAGGGCAAGGGGCGGCCGATTGCCGAGCTGCCGATTCCTGACGACGTGCGCGCGAAGGGCGAGGCCGCGGTGCGGCGCTATCAAGACAGACACCGCCTGGCGTACCAGCATGAGGCGCCGGTGAACTGGTGCCCGGCCCTGGGCACGGTGCTCTCGAATGAAGAGGTGATCGACGGCAAGAGCGAGCGCGGCGGGCACCCGGTCGTGCGAATTCCGCTCAGGCAGTGGATGCTGCGCATTACCGCTTACGCCGAACGGCTTCTCGACGACCTCGACAGCATCCACTGGCCCGAATCGATCAAGCTGCTGCAGCGCAACTGGATCGGCAGGAGCGAAGGGGCGGAAGTCGATTTCTGGATCGGCCTCGACGACGATGAAATCACTCCCGAGAGGGCCGCGAGGCAGTTTGAAGAATGGCAGCGATCGCGGGGCGAATCGGGCTTTCCTCAGGAACCCGGGCCTGACGTGGTGCGTGTCTATACCACGCGCCCCGACACGCTCTTCGGCGCCACCTACATGGTGCTCGCGCCCGAACACCCCCACGTCGACCGCCTGACAACGGCGGAACAGAAACCAGCGGTCGACGCCTATCGCCGGCAGGCCGCGCTCAAGAGCGACCTCGATCGCACCGATCTGGCGAAGGAAAAAACCGGCGTCTTCACCGGCAGCTATGCCATCAACCCGGTCAATGGGCAGCCCATTCCGGTCTGGATCGCCGATTATGTACTCGCCAGTTACGGCACCAGCGCCATCATGGCCGTGCCCGCGCATGACCTGCGCGACTGGGAATTCGCCGTGAAGTTCGGCCTGCCGATCGTGCAGGTGGTCGAGCCGCCGGCCGATTACGAAGCGACGAAAGAAGAACTGGCGCTTGCGCGAACCGTGAACGGGAGAACCGAGTTCCCATTCGCGGGCAGCGGGCGGGCCGTTCACTCGGGCGACTACGAGGGGTTGAGCACGGGCGAATTCAAGCGCGAAATCGCCGCCGACCTTTTCGAAGAGGGGCTCGGCCGCCCGGCGACAAACTACCGCTTGCGCGACTGGTTGTTCAGCCGCCAGCACTTCTGGGGCGAGCCGGTCCCCATCTGGCACGAACTTGACGGGGCAGGCAAACCCACGGGCCTGATGCGAACTGTTCGCGAGAGCGAATTGCCCGTGACGCTGCCCGAGATGCGAGAATTCAAGCCGCACGGCCGGCCCGAACCGCCGCTGGCGGAAGCTCCAGCCGAGTGGCTTTACAAGACCGATTCCGACGGCACGAAGCTCTTGCGCGAAACCAACACGATGCCCCAATGGGCCGGGTCGTGCTGGTACTACCTGCGGTTCATCGACCCGAAGAACAGCCAGGCGTTCGTCGACCGGGCGAAAGAGAGGGCCTGGATGCCGGTCGACGTCTATATCGGCGGCGCCGAGCACGCCGTGCTGCACCTGCTGTATGCCCGTTTCTGGCACAAGGTGTTGTTCGATCGCGGGCATGTTTCGACGGCAGAGCCCTTCTCGCGGCTCGTCAATCAGGGAATGATTCTGGGAGAGGCCGAGTTGACCGGCTACAGGTCGCGCTCGGGTGAATGGGTTTCGGCGCGCGACGTGGTCGAAAGCCCCAACGCCGACGCGCCGCAGGTAAATAAGGCGACCACTGAACCGGTCGAAGCCGTAAGGCTTACCGCCGATCGCGTGCAAAAACGGGGGAACGAATTCGTCCTGAGCGATCAGCCGACGATTGTCGTCGAAAGCCGGTCGTTCAAGATGTCGAAATCGCGGGGGAACGTCGTCAACCCCGACCAGGTGGTCTCGGAATACGGCGCCGATTCATTGCGGTTGTATGAAATGTTCATGGGGCCCCTCGAAGCCACCAAACCCTGGAGCATGAAGGGGGTCGAGGGGGTCAGCCGGTTTCTGGCCCGCGTCTGGCGGATGATCGCCGATGAAGCAGCCGACGACGTGCGGCTGAACCCGGCCGTGCAGGCGGCGGAACCGTCGTCTGAGCAAATGAGGTTATTGCACAAGACGATCAAAGCGGTGACTGCCGATATCGAGAATCTCTCGTTCAATACGGCCATCAGCCGGATGATGGAATTCGTCAACGCCTTGGGCGCGCAGGACCCGCGCCCGCGCGCGGTCATCCAACCGTTCGTGCTGCTCTTGAGCCCGTTCGCCCCCCATCTCGCGGAAGAATGCTGGGAGTTGCTCGGTCACACCAGATCGCTGGCGTACGAGCCCTGGCCGGAATTCGATCCGCGGCTGTTGATTGAATCGGTCGTCGAGATTCCGGTGCAGATCAACGGCAAACTGCGTGGAAAGGTGATGATCCCGACCGGAGCTGACGAACAGACCGCCCGGCAGGCCGCGCTCGCCGATGCAAAGATCGCCGAGCACCTGAACGCCAAGCAGGTCGTGAAGGTGATTTTCGTTGCCGACCGGCTGCTGAACCTGGTTGTCAAGGAGCGCGTTACCGGCGAGCGGGGGGCGTCAGCCCCCTGAACCGGTCCTGCGAATGAAGCGTTGATGTCGCCATGGGCGGGCCGAATCGCATCGGGAGAAATGAAGCGGACCGAAGGGCTTGAGCCAAACCCCTGCCGTTGGGGCTTCAGGGGCTGATGCCCCGCGCTCGCTGGCGCTCACAATTCAAGCCCGACCCGGTGGTGCGACAGCAGTTCAAAGCCTGCGTCGGTCACGAGGTAATCGCGCTCGAACCGCATACCCCCTACCCCCGGCAGGTAGACGCCGGGTTCGAGCGTCACCACGTCGCCGGCCTGCAGCATTTCGGGCGACTCGGGAACAAAATAGGGCGCCTCGGGGTGCGCGAGGCCGATGCCGTGGCCCGCATGGTGCGGAAAGTAGTCGGCCAGCCCGCGCTCTTTCAAAGCATCTCGCACGGCGCCATAGACCTGCTGGCACGCAGCCCCCGCACGCAGCGTTTGTTCGCCCGCCTGCAGGGCCGCGCGGCAGGCGCTGAACAGTTCCTGCTGGCGGCGCGTCGGTTTTCCGCCGCAGACGAACGCATTGCAGAAATCGCCGCGATATCCGTCGAGCACCACCGAGAAATCGAGCAGCACGAGATCGCCCGGGCGAATGACGCGCTCCGACGGGGCCCCGACGATCGCTTCGCAGCGCTCGCCGCTCACGAAATCTCCATACACCAGCGCGTGCCCGTGGGCAGCCTCGCCTGCTGCGCGCTGCACCAGTCGATACGCGTCGAATTCGGTCATGCCGGGGCGAAGCTGTTCCATGGCGGCATGCAGCCCGGCCGTTGCGGCAGCCAGCGCCCGGCGGATCAGATCGACCTCGTCGGGAAGCTTGTTTCGGCGCAGATTGACGATCGTCTCTGAAACGTCAACCAGGTTCACGCCGGGCCGCGCGCGGCGCAGCCCGTCGACGATGGCGGCGGGGCAGCGCGCCGATTCGTAACCGATCTTTGCGTCGCGCGCCTGAGAAAGCCGCTCGACGACCGATTGCGCCACAACCACCGCGCGATCTCCCGGCGCGTCGATGCAACGGTACCACAGGGGTAGTACCGTCTCGGTAACCGACGCCCGCTCGGCGAACGGCTGCTGAATGTTGTCGGTGATCAGAATCGCATCGCCCGTGCGCCCGAGAATGAGGGCTGCCGTGCCTCCCTGCGAATTGAACGCAAAGGGCGAGGCGTGGAACCCGGCGAAATACATCAGATGCGCCGCATCGGAAATCAACGTCCAGCCGATTTCCTGCGGTAATTTTTTCCACAACGCTTCGCGGCGGGCGCGACAGCCCGCTTCTGTCAGGATGACGTTCATGTTTTCGCCTGATCGAGCGCCTGTTTGATTCCCGATTCGAGCGACGTTCCCGAATCTTGATTCCACACAACTTTGCCGTCGACGCCAATGACCCACGCCAGGGGGAGCACTTCGGCACGGAAGCTGTCGAGCGTGTCGGCGGCGCCGTAACCATTGGGCCAGGTAATGCCGTAGGTGTCGATGAACGCCCGGATCTTACTAAGGTCATCGCCTTCATCGGGCGTCAACCCGACAAACACCACCCCCTGTTTCTCAAACCGCCGGTGGAGCGCCACGAGGTACGGCGCCTTGCGCCGGCACGGCCCGCACCAGTAGGCCCAGTTTTCGACAACGACCACCTTGCCGGTCAGGTTGGCGGGGGGCTGGCCGTTGACCCACCCTTCGGCAATGAGAGGTGGGGCCGGCTGGCCAACTTCAAGGCCGGCCAGCGACTCTCCATCCGACCCGTTCGGCGCCGACGTCAACCGCGAGACCCAGGGGCCACCGAACCACAACAACAGATTGACCGTAGTCAGCCCCGCAAGCCCTACCACGAACCAATAGATCAGCGACGATCGGGGCGCGGTCTCGCCGTTTTGATGCGGCTCGCCGTAAGTTTCCGACTTCTTGTTTCGGTCAGGCGCGTTCGCACTCATGAGAACACCGTTTCTACCGCCCCAATCGCCTTTTCATGGGCGATGACCTGTGCTGCATTATAACCGGTACACGTCCGAATACTTCGACCGCAGATGCTCGATAAGCGGCTTGTGCGAAAGGGGGGCGCCGGTGACCTGTTCCACGAGCTGGGCGGCCCGATAGTGTTTGCCGTGCCGATGCACCTCTTCATTCAGCCAGCACCGAAGCGCCCCGAATTCGCCACGGGCGAAGTCGCCCGGCAGATCGTCGAGATCGCGGCAGGCGTCGGCGAACAACTGGCCCGCATACATGTTCCCCAGCGCGTACGTCGGAAAATAGCCGATCATTCCGCCGCTCCAGTGAATGTCCTGCAGGCACCCTTGCGCGGCGTCGGGGGGGGTGAGGCCGAAATAGCGAACGAACGTTTCGTTCCACGCCGCGGGGACGTCGGCCGGCTGCAAATCGCCGGCGACGAGCGGCCGTTCGAGGTCGAAGCGCAACAGAATGTGCAGATTGTATGTGGCCTCGTCGGCCTCGACTCGAATGAACGACGGCTGCACGTCGTTGATGGCCCGATAAAAGTCGTCGACGGCAACATCGGCGAGCGCTTCGGGAAAGGCGGCTTGGGCCCTGGGGAAGAAGTGCGTCCAGAACGCGCGGCTGCGGCCGACGAAGTTTTCCCACATCCGCGACTGCGATTCGTGAATGCCCAGCGAGCAGGCCTGGCCGACGGGGGTGCCAAAGGCGGTTCGCTCAAGGTTCTGTTCGTAGATCCCATGGCCGGCTTCGTGCAGCGTTCCGAAAAAGGCGCCGGGAAAGTGCCGCTCGTTGTATCGCGTTGTCAGCCGCACGTCGCCCGGGCCGATGCCGCTGCAGAACGGATGCGCCGCCACGTCCAGCCGCCCCTCGGTGAAGTCGAACCCGATCTGCTTCGCCGCCGCGAGGCTGAATTCGCGCTGCGAGTCGACCGGGTAATGGCGCGTGAGAATCTCGCGGCGCGGCGTGACGCCTGAGTCGCGAATCGCGGCGATCAGGTTCACCAGCTCGTCGCGCAAGGGGTCGAAGAGCCGGGCGATTTCGGCAGACGTCGTGCCGGATTCGTAGGTGTCGAGCAGGGCGTCGTAAGGAACGCCGGCGCCGTACCCGATGGCCTGCGCCTCTTCGCGCTTGAGCGTCACGATCTTTTCAAGCCACGGCAGAAAGTGCAGAAAACTCGACCGTTTGCGAGCCTCAACCCAGGCGTGTTGGCCCAAAGTCGCGGCCTGCGCCAATTCTTCGACGAGCCGGCGGGGCAGTTTCGTGGCCCGGTCAAAATCACGCCGCGCTTCGCGGATGTTGGCGGCTGCCGACGAGTCGGGGTCGAGCACCACCGTCGACGCCTCGATCTCAGAGAGCATTTCGCCCACGACCGGCGCAGTCGCCCGTTCGTGAACGAGCCCCGCCAGCAGCGACAACTGGCGCGCCCGATGCTCGGCCCCGCCGCTGGGCATATATGTCTGTTCGTCCCACCCCAGCAGGCTGCCGCACGATTCCAGAACCGCGGTCTGCCGCAGATGGTCGAGCAGCTTGGCGTAAGTCTGTTCGGCGGCGTCGGACATCCAGCATGCTCTCCCGGCAAATCAAGCGGCCCGCGCAAGGGCGAGTGCGGCACCAAACGCAGATCGCCGATCTCGAAGCTAGTCGAGGATCATTTCCTTGACCGTTTTTCCGCCCGGAATCATTGGCAGAACATGCTCCTGATACGGGCAGACCACGTCGAGTAAATAGGGGCCCGGAGCGGCCAGCATTTCGCTGATAGCCTGCGGCAGCGCGCACTTGCTGCGCACCTGGCGCGCGGGAATTCCAAAACCTGTGGCGATCTGCACGAAATCGGGGTACGTCGTGGCGATCGAGCCCGTCCCCTTGCCGCGCGCTTCAGGATGGTCGATCGGGCCCAGATACGTGTGCGCCCGGTTGCGTTCGTGAAACCGATCCTCCCATTGCACCACCATGCCCAGGTGCTGATTGTTGAGTAGAAAGACCTTAACCGGCAGCTTTTCGCAGAACAGGGTCCCCAGCTCCTGAATGTTGATCAACAGCGACCCGTCGCCATCGATGTCGATGACGAGGCTTTCGGGGTGCGCCGCCTGCGCGCCCATCGCCGCCGGCAGCCCGAAGCCCATCGACCCCAGGCCCGAACTGCTCATCCACCGGCGCGGCCGGTCGAACTTGTAATACTGGGCCGCCCACATCTGGTGCTGCCCCACGCCCACCGCGACGTACGGGTCGCGCTCGGCCGATTGCCGGTGCAGCTCTTCAATCGCAAATTGGGGCATGATTTGATCGTCGCCCGGGTCGGTATAGCGCAGCGGGTATTTGTGCCGCCAGGCCTCCAACTGCCGCCACCATTCCTCGACGTCGGGCAGATCGGCATCGGCAATTGCCGCGTTCAATTCCCGCAAGACGCCCTTCAGGTCGCCCACGATGGGTATATGCGCGGCCTTGTTCTTGTGGATTTCCGACGGGTCGTTGTCGACGTGCACGATCTTGCCGTGCACGGCAAACTCCGAGACGCGCCCCGTCACGCGGTCGTCGAACCGCACACCGAAGGCCAGCAGCAGATCGGCTTCGTTGATCGCATAGTTCGCGTACGCCGTACCGTGCATTCCCAGCATGTGCAGCGACTGTGGGTCGCGGCCAGGGAACGCCCCCAGACCCATCAGTGTCAGCGCCACGGGAACCCGCGTGCGCTTCGCGAATTGGTGCAACTCTTCCGACGCGTCTGAATGAATGGCCCCGCCACCCACATACAGGATCGGTTTGCGCGACCGTCGGATCGCCGCCAGCACCTGCCGCACTTGCGCCGCCTCGACCGGCCGCGGTTCGGGCCGGTAGCCGGGCAATTGCATCGGCGGATCGTAATCGATCGGTTGGTCGGCCTCCTGGATTTGCAGGTCTTTTGGAAAATCAATCAGCACCGGCCCCGGCCGGCCCGTGCGCGCAATGTAGAACGCCTCTTTGACCACCCGCGCGATGTCTTCAAAGCGGGTGATCAGGTAGTGGTGTTTGGTGATCGCCCGGCACACTTCGACGATCGGCGTCTCTTGAAACGCGTCAGACCCGATGAAGTGCCGCGCCACCTGACCCGTGATTGCCACCACAGGGCAACTGTCCATCTTGGCGTCGGCCAGGCCCGTCACGAGGTTTGTGGCCCCCGGCCCGCTGGTGGCGATGCACACGCCCACCTTGCCCGTGCTGCGGGCGTACCCCTCGGCGGCAAACGCGCCCCCTTGCTCGTGCCGCGGCAGAATCGTCCGCAGCCGATCAGACGCATGGGTCAGCGCCTGATGAATCGGCATACTGGCCCCACCGGGGTAGGCGAACACCGTGTCGACCCCCTGCCGAATGACGGCCTCGACCAGAATCTCGGCGCCATTGCTCGGGGATCGGGTCTTCGGTTTCGGGTGCTGGGGGGTAGCAGTAGGTGCAGACACGGGTAACTCTTGTGATGGTCCGGAGAGACAAACCCCGCGGCACACCGGTTCGCCCGACGAACGGCGAACGACTGTGGGAAAGCGGTGTCAGGGTAGGAAAGTCTATCCTATGCAGACCAACGGGCAAATTCGAGCCTTCCGCCCGCAGTTTGCCGGGGTGAACGTTCCGAGGCGCGGCTTTCAGCCGGGGCGAATTGACGCGGGCCGCGCCCAGCTCCGGTCGTCTTGACGATCAATCGCCCTCTCGCAACACTGCACGTCTGGCGGCGTTGACCTGACTCAACGCCCCATTCACAAATCAGGGAATCAACATGCGATTTCGCGCTGTTCGAACGCTGGTCGGTGCTGCCGCGGTGGCAGGTTTCTGGTGCTTTTGCGTCGCCGCGCGGGCCGACAACTGGCCGCAGTGGCGCGGGCCGCATGGCAACGGCATCTGCGACGAAAAAGCCGTGCCAAACCAATGGGGAAAAACAAGCGACGGCCAGACCGAAAACATCGCCTGGCGGGTGAAGCTGCCCGGGCGCGCCGGCGCCTCTCCTGTCGTTTGGGGCGATTGCATTTTTCTGACGTCGGTGGCTGAAGACGACGACGCCCTGCTCTTGATGTGCTTTGGGACCGACGGCCAGCCGCGGTGGAAGAAAACGGCCGGCAGGGGGAATCAGAACGTCACGCTTGTGCCCAATGAAGGCAATTCGGCGTCTCCCTCGCCTTCAACCGACGGCAAAAACGTCTGGGCATTTTTCGGGACCGGCATTCTGGTCTGCTACGACTTCGACGGCAATGAGATCTGGAAGCTCGATATTCAGGAGCGCTACGGCAAGTTCAACATTCAATTCGGAATGTCGTCGACTCCGGTGCTCGACGGCAACCGGCTCTATTTGCAGTTGATCCATGGCGACGGAAAGCCCGAAACGCGCGAGGCGGCCGTGGTGTGTCTCGATAAGGCGACGGGAAAACAGATCTGGCGGCAGGAGCGCCCCAGCCCCGCTTATGCCGAGAATGAGCATTCGTACGCATCACCCACCATTTATCGCGACGACAAGCAGGCGTTTCTGTTGACACACGGGGCCGACTATCTGGTCGCCCACAGCCTCGACGATGGTCACGAACTGTGGCGCTCGGGCGGCCTGCAACCGGCCAAGTACGACCCGACCCTCAGGCTCGTTTCGTCGCCCGTCGCCGTGCCGGGGTTGATCGTCGCCCCCTCGGCCAAAGGTGGCAACGTAATCGCCGTCAAGCCGGGAGGAAGCGGCGACATCACCGGCACCAAACTGAACCCGTGGCAATTCAACCCGACACCCGACGTGCCATCACCCTTGATCTACGACGGGGTGGTTTACCTCTACCGCGAAAATGGCGTGCTGCTGGTGCTTGACGCCAAGACGGGCGAGAAAATCTACGACCAGCGGACAAAAGGAGAGAGAAACCGCGCTTCGCCGGTCTGGGCCGACGGCAACGTGTATCTGCTCAATCGCAACGGCATGACAACGGTCGTGAAAGCCGGGCCCAAGTTCGAGCAGGTCGCGACCAACGAGTTGGGAGAGATCACGAGCTCGTCTCCCGCCTTCAGCAACGGCCACATCTATATCCGCACCTTCGAAGCCCTGTGGGCGATCGGCAAGTAGGCCCGTCGCTCGGCGACCAGGTCGAGAGGCTGGCCCGCCGAGGGCGTGCCGTCACTTGGCGGGCTTCCGCGGTGAATCCCTTGCGCCGTCGCTGGCCTTATTCAGGCGCTTCGTATAAGTCTCAAATTGTTCACGGTACTCGGGGGGCAACGGAATGCTGCGCGCGCCGATCTGCTGCGTGCGGCGCTCGACCTTTCCACCCCCCTCGCGACGTGACGTCTCGGGGCCGATGCGCAGGCTGCGAAGCAGTTCTTCAAATTGCAGTCGCTTCGCCAGGGCCCCGGGTGAATCGTCGTCGGCACGACTGGCCAGATTCTCTTCGAGGAACTGCACAAAGCGCTCGAGATCGTTCTGGTCCCAGCCCATTTCTTTCAGCAGGTCTTCCTCGACCTCTCCGCGTTCGAGCTGCTTCTTGAGTTTCTTCAAGACGAGACTCGTCGCCTGCTTCGCGTAGTCGAGCTGGGCCTGATCGTCGCCGGCGCCCCCCTCGGCCCCAGCCCCCCGTTCCGCGTTCGGGCTCGGCCGGTCGCCTTCGGCCGAATCGTCACCCGGCTCGCCCGCCTGTCCGGCGGCAGGCGACGAGATTCCGCCCCCTTCCGCACGGGGGGCATTTCTCCCGCTTCCCGGCTTACCCGGCTGATTGCCCGCCCGTCCCCCCGCTCCCGGCTTGGAGCCCGCTTTCGTGCCCTTTCCCTCCTGACCTGGCTGACCCTCGGAGTTACCCTCGCCTTCACCCTTCGAAGGTTTCGAACCGGAACCGGCCCCTGCGCCCTGCCCCTTGCTCCCTCCCGATTGGCTACCCTTTTCGGATGACTTTGACGAAGACCCTTCCCCTGGCTTGTTCCCCGCTTCACCTGTCTTTTTATCGCCGGCCTGCTGGTCGCGGCCCGGTTGATCTCCCTTGTCGCCCGCCCCTTCTTTGGTCCCCCCCTGCTGGCCCTGATCGGTGGCGGCGCTATTCCCCTGCTCTCCGGAATCCGGCTGCTCTGACTGCTGGCGATTCTTGCGCCCTTCGCCCCGCAGATCACGGTTCCCCGCATCGGAAGGATCGTTCGACCGCCGCTCAGGCTCGCCCTGGCGAATCGCATCGGCCGGGGCCGACGGGGGGTCATCGACTTGCCCAGGCTGCTCGCCCGGTTTCTTGCCGGGCGGCGGCCGCTTCGTGTCGCGCGCGTTGTCGGTGCGAGAAGTTGTGCCATCCTGCGGCTTGCGGCGATTGTCAGAATTCTTTTTCGAGCCGGGTTTGTCGGAGGGTTGCGTGGCCCCGGGCTGGCCGTCGGGCCGGCGGCGCACGTCATCATTGGCGCGCGCCGCGTCGGGGTCGGCTTTGTCGGAACCATCGGCATCGCCCCGTTCTTCGCCCGTGGCCTTTTTCTGCCGGGCGCCGCCTGAAGGTTCGGCCGGTTCTTCAGCCCCCTGCGCGTCGGATGACGATGACCCTCGCGATTCGTCGGAACCGGGCGATTGATCGCCCCCGCTCGCACCACCCGATTTCTGCTTTCCTCCCTTTGTCGACGACTGTGAGGACTTTCCGCGATCGGCGCCGCTTTCGGACTGCGATGCCTCATCACCTGAATCGGACGAAGGGTCTCCCTGAGCCTTGTCGGAATTCTTATCGCCGGAATTCTCGCGTTTCGTCCCGTCTTGATCTCTGCCCTCGCGCTGGGCCTTTTCCCCCGGCTCGCCGTCAGCCGCCGTTTCGTTCCCTTCGGTCGCCGGTTTCTCTCCGGGCTGACGCTCATCGTCGGTGCGCTCGGCCGCCCCAGAGGAGGGGTCGGCGCCCGGCTGGGGCTTCGAGGCACCCGACTTGCCGTTCTTCTCTACTGCCTTTTCTGCATTGTTCGCGGGGTCGGCCCGGTCGGCCTTCGACGCCCCCTTGGCACCCTCTGACTTCTGTTCCGCCGATCGGGCATCGGGCGTTCTTTTTTGCGACCCGGAATCAGATTTCGATGCGCCGCTTGGCGACTTGTCGGGCGACTTGCCGCCATCGCCCGGTTTTTTCGACGGGCTTTCGGCGGCACGATCGCCGGCCTGCCCCTCTTCCGCGGCGTTGCGGTTTTCGGGCTCCTGCTCCTCCTCGCGCATCTTCTTCACGAGCTTTTCCAGGGCGCGTTGCGGGTCGTCGCCGGCGGGTTTGCGACCCTCGGCGTTCCGCCTGTCAGGTTCGCCAAGAGCGCCCTCGTCGCCCGCGGGCTCATTCGGCCGCGCCGTTTCTGCCTCAGGCGCCTGCTGTGGGGTCGATCGATCTGGCTGTTCACGCGGCTGCCGGTCGTCAGGGCGATTTTCGGATTCGAATCGCTCGCGGCTCTCGGCCCGGGCGGCCTCGTCGGCCCGGGCGAGCTGGTCTTGCTGCGCTTGTTTTTCGGCGGCCAGGTCGCGCTCATTTTCCTCTGGCGATTTCTGCGCCAGAATTTCGATCTTGAGTCGCGGCGTCACGCCGCGATTGGCCGTCGGCTGCTTGTTGTCGCGAGCTTCGATCCAGAAGTGAATCATTTCGCCCGGCCGCAGGCGCAAAGGCCTCAGGTCAAAGTCGTGGTGGCCTCGAATGGCCTGACCCAGCTCGCGATCTTCGAGCAGCCGCACGTCGGCAATCTCGGCGCCGTTTTTTTCGGCCTTGAGGGTGATCGACCGCAGGCCGAAATCGGGGTCGGCGGCCTGAATGACGAGAGGCACGATGGCGTTGGCCGGCTTTTTGAGGTCGCCTGTGGGCGACAAGAGCGCCACTTCGGGCCGCTCGTCGGGGCGAATCCGCACGGTGTGGATTGCAGGGTCGGGGTCAGATTCGCCCTGGGGCGTCTTGACCTGAATGCGGTAGAATCGGGGAAACGTTCCGTCGTTGCGAATATCGAGTTTCCAGGTGGCCGTCAGCCGCGTTCCCTGAGCGACCTGCATCGCGATTTCTTCTGCTTTGGCCTGCGAATCTTCGCTGTCGCTGAACACAACGGCCGCCGACGCGACCGGCATGTTCGCCGAGGCCCGCAGCGTGACGGTTGTGCCCTCCCAGCCGTCGATATCAGGGTCGGCGACCGAGCGGTTCTCGAGACGCATGTAGTGCGGGTACGCATATTCGATCTCTTCGACCAGCGCCGACGGCGGCCGCACGACCGCCACCTGGTATTCTCGCGTTCGGGCATCACCCGCGACGATCGAGTACGACAGGTCTTGCAGCAGGCCCCGCCCGTTTTCACCGTTGAGCACGCCACGAAAGCGCGGCAGGGCGTCGTCGAGGCGACGCAGCTCGACGGGTTGCTCGACGTACTTGTGGTCGGCCGTGGTGAACAGAATCTGCGCACGGTCTGCGTCTTCGCCGCGGATGTCGGCTTCAATGGTCAAAACGGTGCGCGCGGGCACCGAAACGTCGCCGGGCGTCACGGCGGAAATTGTCGTTTCGGTGGCCGCCGCGATATCTGCGGTGGGCAACAGCGCCCGTCTGACCGCCACGAACGGGTCTTTGGGTGAGAAAACGATGTACAGCGCCGCGAGTACGACCACCAACAGCAGAAAATAAGTGGTGCGCAACAGGGGCCGGCGATCGATTGCCTCGTCGACGTCGATGTGCGAGAGCTCTACGGCGGCGCGTTTTTCCATGGCCCGCAGCACCGCCGGCGCCGCCTGCTCGACCTGTGCGTGCTGCAGATCGACGAAATTCAGCAGATTGCCCTTGAGGTTCGGGTCGGCGCGCTCGATCATTCGCGCGGCATACAGCGGATGCACGCTGCGAATCAAAGGCCATGCGACGCGGCGCACGAAGACCGTAACACCCGCGCCCAACATCAGAATCAACAGCCCCAGCCGCGCCCCCGCCCCAAACCCGCCTTCAAACAGCCATTGATCACAAACCGCAAACAGCAGCAGATAGGCGACGAACGCGGCCACCAGCAGCGTCACGGTCGCTAAGACGTCGGTCGCCTTGATGTGGGCCCGCGCCTTCTGCATCTGCAGATCGACGTATTCGTCGTATTCGACAAATTGGCGCTGGGCCGCAGTCGGCGTGTCGGACGTCGAAGCCATGAGACGCACCCTGGAAGCGTTTGCAGGCCGTTCCACCGCAGGACTCTGCGAAAGCGTACCCCCCATTATAGACGTTCTGAGCGAGTCGCGCAGTTCCGGAAAGCTGTCGGCGGCTCGATTTTCCCCCATCGCATCGAGGCCCGGCCGATTCATCGTAAATGTTTTGATAAGGGATTGATGCGCCGATTTGAAGGCGCCCGCGCCGGTCTTTTACAATACGGTTCTCGCGCTTCGTAGCACCACATACCCGGGCGACTCCGCCCGGAAGCGTCTTTGTACAAGTCGTCACGATTCCATGCGAACGTTTATCTGCATCTGCGGCAACCGGCTGTACTTCGAGAACAGTCGGTGTCTGAGCTGCCAGCGCGACCTGGGGTGGTGCCCGGCATGCCACAATTTGTCGACCCTGGTGACGGCCGCCGACGGCGGAATACGCTGCGGGATCACGGGCTGCGAAGCGGTGTTGGTAAAGTGCCGCAACTACGAGACTGAAGATGTCTGCAACCGTTGCGTGCTGCCTCCGGCGACCAATTCAGAGGCGCTCCTTTGCGACGCGTGCCGGCTGACGGAGGTCATTCCTGACCTGTCGATCACGGGCAATCGCGAGAAATGGTACCGCCTGGAGGTGGCAAAGCGGCGGCTGTTGTTTCTGCTCGACCACCTGAAGCTGCCCTACGGCCGCGCCGAAGATGGCATCGCGCCCCCCTTGTCATTCGACTTCAAGGCCGATGCCATTCCGGTCGAGGGGGTCTGGCGCGTGATGACCAAAGAACGGGTCTATACGGGGTATCACGAGGGAAAAATCACCATCAATATTCGCGAGGCCGACGATGCCGAACGAGAGAAGCTGCGGGTCGACCTCAACGAGGCACAACGCACGTTGAGCGGTCACTTTCGTCACGAGATCGGCCATTACTACTGGCAGATGCTGGTCTCGCAACGGCAGGAAGACGCCTTTCGCGAGTTGTTCGGCGACCACAATCAGCCGTCGTATGCCGAGGCCCTGCAAACCTACTACCGCAACGGGCCGCCGGGCGACTGGCAGGCTTCGTTTGTGAGCGCCTATGCGACGATGCACCCCTGGGAAGATTTTGCCGAGACGTTCGCCCTGTATCTGGATATGATCGACCTGCTCGACACGGCCAACGACACCATTCTGACGACGGCGGTCGACCTGCACGCCGCCGACGCGGAGAAGATCTTCAACTCGTACCTGCGGCTGGGGTTGGCGGCCAACGAGCTCAACCGCAGCATGGGGCTGCTTGACCTGGTGCCCGAAGTGCTCTCGCAACCGGTACGCCAGAAGCTGGCGTTCGTGCACCAGTTGATTCGAAAGCCGCAGTAGCCCGCCGCCCGAAGACATCTGCGACGCTGAAGTCGCGTGGCGCGACGCGCCCATCAAACGTTCTTGTAGAACTCTTCGGCTTCGCGCATGAATTCGAGATCGAGGGTGCGCATCGTTCCCACCGCCTCGGCCAGCGTATAGGTGACGATCTTCAGGCCGCGCAGCGCCACCATCCGGCCGAATTGCTGATTCAGCACCAGCCGCGCCGCGTGGATGCCCAGCCGCGTGCCCAGGACCCGGTCGTAGGCGCTGGGGGGCCCGCCGCGCTGCAGGTGCCCGAGCGTGGCGGTGCGGGTTTCGATGCCCGTGTGGCGCTGAATCAGCTCGGCCACGGTCTCGCCGATGCCGCCCAGCTTGATGTGGCCGAATTCGTCGAGCTCGGCGTCGCGCGTGACCAGGCCCGCTTCGGGCAAACGGGCGCCTTCGCTGACGATAACCATTCCGTACGATTTGCCGGCCGCCCGGCGACGTTTCAGCACCTCGCACATCGCCTCGATATCGACTTCAACCTCAGGAATCAATACGAAGTCGGCGGCCGTGGCGATGCCGGAAAAGCAGGCGATCCAGCCTGCGTGCCGCCCCATGGTTTCGATGACCATCACGCGACGATGAGATTCGGCGGTAGTCCGCAGGCGATCGACGGCCTCCATCACAATGTTGATCGAAGTGTCGAAGCCGAAGGTGAAGTCGGTGCAGCTTAAATCGTTGTCGATCGTCTTGGGGACGCCGATCAAAGGCAACCCCTGCTCTTCGAAAAGCCTCTTGGCAACGCCCAGCGTGTCGTCGCCGCCGATGGCGACCAGGGCCGTCAGGCCCAGCTTCTGAAAGTTTTCGACGACCGCCCGCACCGCTTCGTCGCTCTTGTAGGGGTTGGTGCGCGACGACCCGAGAATGCTGCCTCCGCGAGCGATGATTTCGTCGGTCTCGAGGGCCTTCAGGGAAACATATTTGCCCTGAATGGCGCCGCGCCAGCCTTCCAGCAGGCCGATGCACTCGCCTCCCGCATTGTGAATCGTGCGCACGACGGCGCGAATCACCGCATTCAGCCCCGGGCAATCGCCCCCGCCTGTCAGTATGCCGACTCTCATCGCAGACTCCTGTCGGGTTTCAGGCCGTCGAGTTTGACCACGTGCGCTCGACGAACGTCGTATCGACGGCACCCTGTGCAAAGGCCGCGTTGCTGAAGATTTCGCGCAGCAGGGGAATGGTGGTCCGCACCCCTTCGACTGCGAACTCCGCGAGCGCCCGGCGCATGCAGGCAAGGGCCTCGTCGCGCGTCGGGCGGTGCACCAGAAGTTTGCCGATCATCGAGTCGTAGTAGGGGCCGATCGTATATCCCTGATAGACATGGGTGTCGAGCCGCACGCCCGGCCCGCCGGGCAGCCGCAAGCGAGTGATCGTGCCGGGCGAGCCCCGAAACCCGTTGGCCGGGTCTTCGGCATTGATGCGGGCTTCGATGGCGACGCCAGAGAGCTCGATCTGCTTCTGGCGAAACGGCAGTTCTTCGCCCGCGGCGATGCGAATCTGGCTTTTGATCAGGTCGAGGCCCGTCACGAGTTCGGTGACAGGGTGTTCGACCTGAATTCGGGCGTTGACTTCGATGAAGTAATAATTGTTGGTGGCCTGATCGACGATGAATTCGACGGTGCCCGCGTTGGTGTAGCTGGCGGCCTTGACCAGCCGCACGGCGGCCTTGCACATTTCGTCGCGGACAGCCCGCGGCAAGGTCGGCGCGGGGCTCTCTTCGACCAGTTTCTGGTGCCGGCGCTGCAACGTGCAGTCGCGCTCGCCCAGGTGCACGACGTTACCGTGCAGGTCGCCCAGCACCTGCACCTCGACGTGCCGCGGTCGCTCGATGTATTTTTCCAGATAGACGCCGGGGTTCTTGAAGGCTTTCTCGGCCTCGGCCGAGGCTGCCTTGACCCCCGCCTGCAGCGCAACGTCGTTGAGCGCCACGCGCATCCCTTTCCCGCCGCCGCCCGCCGTGGCCTTGATCAGCACCGGGTAGCCGATCGCATTGGCGACCGAGAGCGCCTGGGCATCGGTCGTCACCAGCCCCTCGCTGCCCGGTACGAGCGGCACTTTCGCCTCGCGGGCGATGGCCTTGGCGGTAACCTTGTCGCCCAGTTTCTGCATCGCCTCGTGCGACGGGCCGATGAACTCGATGTTGCAGCTTCGGCAGACCTCGGCGAAATGTGCGTTCTCCGACAGAAAGCCGTACCCCGGGTGAATCGCCTGCACGTTGCCGATTTCGGCCGCGCTGATCAGCCGGTTGATCATCAGGTAACTGTCGACGGCGGGCGCCGGGCCGATGCAGTAGGCGTCGTCGGCCAAAGACAAGTAGTGCGCGCCGCGATCAGCCTCGCTGAACACGGCGACCGTCTCGACGCCCAGTTCCTTGCAGGCACGGATCACGCGCAGGGCGATTTCCCCGCGGTTGGCGACAAGCACGCGTTGAAACATGTGCGCTCAGCCCAGACGAACGCGAAACAGGGGCTGGCCGAACTCCACCGCGTCTCCGTTCTTCACGAGGATCGCAATGATGGTGCCGTTGACCTCGGCCGGAATCTGATTGAACACCTTCATGGCCTCGATAATGCACACGACGGTGTCTTCGGAGACGCGCGACCCGACCGAAACGAACGGGGGGTCGCCAGGTGACGGGGCCTCGAAAAACGTGCCGACCGTGGGGCTCTCGATCACCAGGCCTTCGTTGGCCTCAGCGGTCGACGGTTCGGGGCGGGGCGCGGCAGGAAAAGGCGGCGGAAACGCCGACACCAGCCCCGCCGCGGGAAACATCTGCACGACTTCTTCTGGCCCGCGCCGCACCCTCCAGCGCTCGCCCCCTTTACGCAAGTCGATCTCCGACAGCTTGTGCGTCTCCATCAGCGCGATCAACTCACGCAGCTTGTCCAGATCGAACGACTCGTTCGTGCCGGTGTGCTCTGCAGACATTCCGTTTTTGTTCTCCAGCCTGGCTGCAATGGCCTGTCGCGAAAACGCTTAACCCACGACCACCTCTTCCAACTCGCCGGCCGCTGACGACAACACCTCATACCCCCGGCGAGTGACCAGTACGTCGTCCTCGATCCGCACCCCTCCCCACCCCTCGATATAAACGCCCGGCTCGACCGTCACTACCATTCCGGCTTTCAATGTCGACTCAGACGAGCCGCCCAGCCGGGGGCCTTCATGCGTATTTAGCCCGATCCCGTGGCCGAGGCTGTGTGTGAAATGCTTACCGAAACCGGCGTCCTCGATGCAACGACGGGCGGCGGTATCGACCTCAGAGGCCTTGACGCCGGGGTGGATCGACCGCAGTGCCGCCCGCTGTGCTTTGAGCACAACTCCATACACGCGTTCGAGTTTAGGCGAGAGCTTATCGGTCGCCAAAATGCGCGTCAAGTCACTTCGATAGCCGCTTGGGGCCTCGGCGCCCCAGTCCACCAGCACGAATTCTCCCTCGGAAATCAGCTTGGTCGACGGACGCGCATGCGGCAACGCCGCATTCGAGCCGACCGCCACAATCGGGGGAAAACTGCACCCCCGCGCCCCAAAGGTTCGCAGGGTGTGCTCGAGGCTGTGAGCCACCTCAAGCTCCGACAGCTCCCCACGCAACTCGGCCTTCAGAACCTCGAAACCCCGCTCGGCCAGCCGAATGGCCTTGCGGATCTCGGCCACTTCGCCGGCATCTTTGATCTGCCGCAGCTCTTCCACGGCATCGGCCGTCGGCACCAGCTCGAGCCCCCTTGTCGCCCCCTCGATCTTCTGAAACTGAGCCAGCGTCAGGTGTTCGCCCTCGATTCCGACACGAGCCAGACGGGCTTTCTTCAAGACCCTCGCACAGGCCGCGGTGAGCAGTTCGCCCGGGGGCCTGATGTAGGCTTCCAACCCGGGGCATTCGTCGTGAATCTGGGTCGCGTAACGACCGTCGCTGACGAGCAGGCACAGGTCGCTGCCCAAAAGCAGCAGGCTGCTGTCGCCGGTGAACCCCGTCAGGTACGAGACGTTGGTCTCGTCCGAAACCAATAGCGCGGTCAGGTTTCGCGAAAGGACCCGGCGGACAAGTTTTTCGCGACGAATGGCAAAACGGTCGGCACGCATGGGGGGAATCGTGCCGGACCGTCCGCGGGGTGTCAAGCAAGACGTCAATCCAGGTGGGAGCAGGCACTACGAATGGAACAGATTCGATGGATCAGAGGGATCCGTTTCATCTGTTGCATCCGTTTTCTCCGTCGCTTTGTCGGTTCGCACGGAGGAACGTCGCCCGACGCGCTACGCATCGGCGTGGACGCGCAGTTTCGGAGAGCTGTAGCGGTGGGGCTTGGAGGGCGGCTCGACGCCGCCCAAGACCCGGCTTAAGGCGCCAAACCGCCCCTGATAGAGCATGACCAGGTAGGCGGGCACCAGCAGCGGCCGGACCACAAACGTATCGAGCAACACGCCGAACGCCAGCGCGAACCCCAGTTGCTTCAAGCCCACCAGCGACCCGAACATCAGCGAGACGAACGTGCCGGCCATAATCACGCCGCAACTCGAAATGATCGTTCCCGTGCGGATCAGGGCCACTCGCACCCCTTCGACCAGGCCGTGGCGGCGCTGCTCTTCTTCGATGCGGGTCATGAGAAAGATGTTGTAGTCGGCGCCGATGGCCATCAGAATCGTGAACAGAAACATGGGCGCCTTCCAATCGAGCCCGCCGAAATGATCGCCGTCGAGCCACTGGAACACCGCAAATGTCACCCCCAGCGTCACGAAGTAGCTGAAGAAAACGCTGAGAATCAGATACAGCGAAATTCCCGGTTTGCGCAACAGCAGCAGCAGAATCGCAAACACGCTGGCCAGCACCAGGAGGTCGATCTTGATCTGGTCTTTGTCGGTGACCGTCTTCAGGTCGCGGATGCTGGCGGTCGGGCCGACAAAGTGCAAGAGCGTTGCGCGGAAGTCGTTCACCTCGGCCAGAGCGAGCTGATCTTCTTGGCTCAGCTCGGCCGACGAATCGCCCGCTTCGGCCGCCGACGCGCGGATCGCATTCTCGGCCTCATCGGCCGTCCTGGCAATGGCCTGCTCAAGCGCCCGTTCGACATCGTTCAATTGCCTGATGCTCTGCCGGTCGAACGGGTCGGTCTCGAATACCACGTCGGCCCGCGTGACGTGCCGCTCAAGCTCGGGAACGCGGGTGACGTAGTAATCGGCCGCCCGGGGCTTCTCGGCCCCGCGGGTAACGATCTCGCTCAGCTTCGACACTTTCTCGGCGTTATTGAACCCCAGGGGGCGCTTCAGGTACCGAACGTCGGCAATGCCCAGTCTCTTACGCTCATCGGGCTCTTCCAGCCGCTTAATGGCCGACTCCAGAAGCGACTTGCCGGTCGTCGATTTGAAGTCGATCTTTTCGTTCGTCATAAGAATCGTCAGCGGGC
The DNA here is from genome assembly GCA_052388175.1 of Planctomycetaceae bacterium. Taxonomy (GTDB): domain Bacteria; phylum Planctomycetota; class Planctomycetia; order Planctomycetales; family Planctomycetaceae; genus SIAF01. The sequence goes on from JBQTIL010000057.1 coordinate 26,805, forward strand.
CGGCGTACCCGGCCGGAAAATGCTCCTGCACGGCCTTCGCCCCGATCACGCTCTTTTTGGTCGCCGGCAATTCGCTGAGCAGGCCATAGCTCAGGTATTCGTAGTTGACGATGCCCCATACCGCGCAGGGCAGCATCAACAGCACGCAGGCGGCCAGAATGGTGCCGGGTTTTCGCACGAGCCACGCGCCGACGTGCTCCCACAAGCGCTGAAAGACGTTCCGCTCGACGAGCCGGTTGAGCAGGGTGGTACCGGCGACGCGGCCGCCCCGCGACTGAATGCGCTCCCACCGGCCGTATGGCCAGAACGCCGCCCGTCCCGCCAGTCGCAACAGTGCCGGCGTCAGCGTGAGCGCGGCCAGCAACCCGACGCACAGGCCCAGCGAAATGCCGAACCCCGCTTCGCGAAACTTGCCGAATTGCGCGAAAACCATCATGCCGATGCCGAAAATGACAGTCAGCGCGCTCGCGGTCACCGCGGCCCCGACATTCGCCATCGTCGCCGTGAGGGCTTGTCGAACCGACAGCCCCTTATCGAGCTCTTCGCGGTAGCGCGAGATCAGAAACAGGCTGTAATCGACCCCTGTTCCGTACACGACGACCGTAATGTAGACCTCCATGCCGAAGAAGATCTGGTAGTGCCAGTACGGAATCTGGGTCAGCAGAATCACCAGCGCCAGCGCGATCTGCACCGACACGAACACGGTCGCCAGGGGAATCAGCGAAACGACCGGCGCCCGGTAGATCGCAATCAGCAGAAACACGACCAGAATCGTCGTCCACAACTCGGTCGACTTGGCGCTTTCATTGTTGGCCATCAGCATGTCGCGGCCGACCGTTGCTGAGCCGCTCATCGCCAGATCGAGCCCCAGAGGCACCATCTGGTCGGGGTCAGTCTCCTGCGGCAGTTCCTTCAGGAGGTCTTCGATGCGGTCGATGACCTTCTTATTGCTCCATTTCAGAAACTCGTCTTTCAGGGGCAGAATGACCAGCGAGGCCTTGCGATCCTGACTGACCAGCAGCTTGCCCGTGGCGACGCTCTTAAACGTCTGGATTTCGAGGGAAGGGTCGAGCAACTCGTCGCGAATCGCCGTCAGCCGGGGCCTTAGTACCTCTTCAATGAACTGCTCGTCTTCGGGAAGAATCGGCTCCTGGCTGCGGCGAACGACGATCACCACGCTGCTCTTGAGCAGATCTTCAGGAAAGGCCTTTGCCAGCAGCTCTTCTGCCACCAGGCTCTGCTCGCCCTCGGGCAGGAAGGCGAACTCGCCATCTTTGGCGACCTCTTTCCAGCGGGGAATCTTGAGGGGTATCCGTTCGCCATCGAACCAGCCCAGATGCACGCCCCCGGCGGCCAGCAGGGCAAAGCCCCAGCAGCAAAGGATCGCCACCCAGTGGCGCTCGACGAATTTTCCCAAGCGTTCAAACATTTTCAGAAATCAAAGCGAGCCAGCGACTTACCGTAGCGAACCCGTTCCAGACCGTCAACAAGCCGGCGGGCGGGTGCGCGACGCACCTGGCGAATTCACAGGCGATTCGGCTGGGGAGGCCGTAGCGAAAGCCAGACTTCCGCCGCGCGGCAGGCGCACCTGGTCGGAACTCTGGCGAGCTCCGCTACCGACCGACTCCCCGGTGGCCCGCTGTCCGCACACGCGGGCAAGCCGCGCTACGAACTCGATCCCTCACGCGGGCGATACAGCAGGGCGACTGGCAGCAGCAATAGTGCCAGCGCGCCGAACACCCAGGAGATTGGCCCCCCCAGTGCCGTCACGATTCGCTCAAGCGCTCCGTAAACGACGGCCGAGAGCAGAATTCCGATCCAGTTCACCAGATTCATGGCGCCGATCACTCGCCCCTTCTGGTCGACCGGCGGTCGCGACTGCAAGAACACCTGTAGGGGAACGGTAAACAGCCCCGCGGCGCACCCCATCTCGAACAACAGCCCCCGGCTGCCGCGAAGCGCCTCTTCAACGCCCGGCGCCACGCTGCCCCATACTGCGAACAGTGCCAAACCAGCAACCATGCCCCAAGCGCCCCACGATACCAGGCGGAATTCAACACGCTCGTGCGAAAGCCATCCGCCCGCCGCGCAGCCGATTGAAATCCCGATGACCAGAAAACCCAGCATGAAGCTGGTTCGTTCGTCGTCGAGTGCTAACTGCACCTTGCCGAACGCATTGACCGCCGGCTGTACTACCCCTCCCATCAACCAGAAGAGCGAGAACATCGCCAGGGCGAGCAAGAGGGGCCGATCACGGCGGAACATGTTCACTGTCTCTCCGCTGACCAACAGGTCATACCAGTCGAACGCCAGACCGGGCCGCGCGACAGCCGTTTTTCGGACGAGCAGTGATGTCGCCAGCCCGCAGAGGGAGACCCCCAGATAAGCCGCGGCGGCCCAACCGAGCGAATCGGGCAATAGCCGCTGCTTGAGCACGCCGGCAGCCCCCATGCCGAGTATGATGGCGGCGAAAGTGGTCATCAGAAAAATCCCATTGGCCGCCGGCAGGTTTTTCTCGCGAACCAGTTCGGGCAGAATTCCGTACTTCGAGGGCCCGAAGAAGGCGCTGTGCATCCCCAGCAGAAACAGCACGACGAAAACCGGCGCGAGCGCCCCCGACGAGAGGGCTGCGATGCCCAGAGAGACGATCAATATCTCGGCCAGCTTGCAGAGAACGACGATCGTGCGTTTGCTGTGGCGGTCTGCGAGGAAGCCGGCGAACCCCGAAAAGAGGACAAAGGGAATCGCGAAAATGGCCTGCGCGAACGGTTGCAGGTCGCGGGTCTGATGCGCGATCGAGTAGTCGACGCACATCAACAGCACCACCTGCTTGAACAGGTTGTCGTTGAAGGCCCCCAAGAACTGCGTGGCGGTCATCCCCCAGAACGAGACGTCGCGCCAGAGATCGTCGGGGAGCGGTTGGCGTTCGGGCATAAAGGCTGGAATCGGGGGCGGGAGACAAGCGGGCGGTAGGGTGTTGACGAGCGCAGCGAAGTCACACCGCACAACAGGACTCCACGCAAAACGGCGCGACGGAGCTGCGCTGGTCGCACGCTACTTCTGCTTTGATGTCACACTCGCAAGGCGGCCAGCGTCCTGCTGGCACAAGAATCCGCGGTCACGAATCGCCATACGATAGACGGCACGAGGGCAATTGGGCAGGTCAGCGACATTGCCCCGCAGGGCTGCGGCGGATCGGGGGCTTGTGTCGCGGCGGGAAGGACAAGCCGTCACAATGTGGCGCCGCGCGCTTTCGAAAGCGCCTGCCTGGCGCAGCGCTCGTGTCGAACGACCATTCTGTGACCATTAGCATGATCCACACCCATTACGTCGTGGTGCTCGTCATTCGCAAGCACGGAGGCCGGCATCAACTGCTTCTGGCTCGTCGCGAGCCGGGGAAATACATGGGAGACACCTGGCAGCTCATTTCGGGAGGGCTCGAGCCGAACGAGACGGCATCGCAGGCGGCGCTGCGCGAAATGCGTGAAGAAACCGGGCTCGCGCCTCTGGAATTCTACCTGCTCAGCACGCTCACGAATTTCTACCGCTCCGACAAGGATTCGCTATATACGGCGCCCATGTTCTGCGCGCTGGTTGGTGAAGACGCTGCCGTCGCGATCAATTCGGAGCACACGGCATTTGAATGGGTCGCAGTGGAAGACGCGGCGTCGCGCCTGATGTGGCCGAGCGATCGGCAGGCGCTTGCAGAATTACTGACCGTCATACTGGGAGACGGAATGGCGAAACCTTACATGCGGATTGCGTCAGCACCAACGCTCTGATCGAACGGCAACCGAACTCCGCCAATCTGGCAGATTGCCGGCGAGGCAAACCGTCGTTTTCCGCGGGTTTTCTCGAAGGGGTTCGAAGGCGCTCGAAGGGGCGAGCGCGCGCCTTCGCAGAAACCGCCGAAATGATTCGAAGGCGCTCGAAGGCGCGCGCCGCGATATCGCACCGGTCATCTGTTCGAAATCGGCCATTCTGGCAGGGGATGGGGGTGAGATACTGGAGACGGAGACACTGGAGACAAGGGGGTGATGGCAGGAAGTTCCGCACACGGGGCGTTCTGGATCAGCGTACGTCAGCCTTTCGAGGCTGACGGGTTTCATTCCGCGGTAGCGTGCCGATCCGTCAGCCTGGAACGGCCTGGAAAGGCTGACCTGCGGCGGGCGCGTCGCACCGCGCGCATCGGTCGGAATGGGTCTCGACGACCTCTTAATGCCAATATTTTACCGCGCAAAAAATCGCGCGCGGAGACGAATGTCGCGCGCATTTGGAAAAGACTCGGCAAGAAGACGAGTCGTCCCGCGGCCAAACGAGTCGTCGGGTGGAGCCGCGGAGCGGCGAAAGACTCCAGCCTGTGGCGCCAGCCACCGGTGGGCGAACGAGCGCGCCACGAAACCATCGCCAGCCGGCACAGCCTGCCACAGCCGGCCCGGCACGCAACTGCCGGCGTTGCCTGTTGACGGTCCGGCACGTTAATGTGCTCGCAGAGGCGCGGCCGCTGAGATGAGGCCGCGCGAGCCATTCGAACATTCCCTGCGCTATTTCCCGAGGGCCATCATGCAGACGAAACTCGCTGCGAGTGCCGTGGTCTTGACGGGCGCGCTGCTGTCGGGCCTCGCGGCACAGGCCGCCGACCCGCCCTCGCCGGAGGAGCTGGCCAGCAATCCGCCGCTGTTTCTCGAGACGGCACGAAAGCTGTTCAAATGGGACGAACCTGCCGAACCGGCGAAACTCGTCGGGCCGATCTGCTTCGTTGGAACAAAGGGGCTCAGCGTGTTTCTGATCAGTTCGTCCGAGGGGCTGATCGTCATCAACACGGGGATGCCCGGTTCCGGGCCAATGATCGAAACGTCAATCCGCAAGCTGGGATTCAAGCCTGAAGAGATCAGGATTCTGCTGACGGGCCACGCGCACAGCGATCATGCGGGCGGGCATGCCTATCTCAAGAAGATTTCAGGTGCGAAGGTCGCCATGATCCGCGAAGAGAAAGACCTGTACGAATCGGGGGGCAAACTCGACTTTCACTACGGAAAATACAAAGAGTTCGAGTTTGAGCCGACGAAGGTCGACCTCGTTTTTCGAGATGAAGATGAAATCAAGCTGGGCGACGTCGTCATCAAGGCGCTGTTGACCAACGGGCACACGAAAGGCTCGACGACGTTCGTGACGACCGTGGTCGAAGACGGAAAGAAATACACGGTGGTCTTCCCCAACGGGACGAGCATCAACCCTGGCTATCGGGTGGCGCAGGGCCCCTCGTACTCCGGGATCGGAGACGATTACCGCCGAACCCTGCAGATCCTCGAATCGTTGAAGCCCGATATCTGGCTGCACCCGCACAACGAAGCATACGACTTCGAGGCGAAGCTGGCGCGCTCGGCGAAGGAAGGGGGCCGGGCCTGGGTGGACCCTGAGGGGTACAGGAAATGGGTCGCGCAGCAGCGTGAAAAGTTTGACGCGGCGGTGAAGAAGGAATTGGAGACGAAGTGAGGCGTTGGGCCCGAGGCGTGAGGAGATGTGGGGCGAGGATCTGGATGCGGTCGAGGCTCAAGTTTGTGTAACTCCGCAACGAGAGGGAATGCACGATGGCCCTTTCGCAACAGTCGCCGATCGACCTCACCGATCCGGTCCGCACAGAATTCGGAGGAAATCAGTTGAAGATTCGGTGGACCGATTCAGCGGAAGGAGAGCTCAAAGAGGACGAGCACGGTGTGCACGTTGTATTCAGCGGCGACATGCGAAACTTCATCATTCTCGGCCGGAAGCAATTCCATCTCGTCCAATTTCATTTCCACCATCCGAGCGAACATTGGATCAAGGGTGTTCAACAGACGATGGAACTGCACGTCGTTCATCAGAATAAGACAGATGGTACCCGCGCGGTTCTCGCCATCTTCATCGACATGTCGACTGCTGCTGTGCAGTTGCCCAATCTGGTCGGCCAGATTCACGCGTATTTTGGGGCGCCGGCGCGCCGCGGCAATCCCTTCGTGAGTACGAACCCCAAAGACTGGCTGCCGCGGGACGTTTCAAAGTACTACCGCTACGAGGGTTCGCTCACGACGCCCGAATATGACGAGAACGTGAGCTGGGTTGTCTTCAAAAATCGTCTGTTGCTCCCGCAAGCGGAGCTCGTCAAATTGATCAAGCTCTTCATCCATCCGGCGCGCCTGCCCCAGCCGCTCAATCGGCGGTTCCTGTTGGCGAATTTTCGTCCGTGAAGCCCGAGGGAGCGCACAACCTGCGGCGTCGTTTCCACGCCCTTCATTCGTACCTCACTCAGGGCGTGCCACCCGATTCGCCGAATCTCCGACGGCTTTCATAATGTCCCGGACACCCTCGATGTTCTTGCGCAGGACGGTCGCCGCATCCAGCTTGGGTTGGTGGTGCAACACACCCACCAGCCCCCGGTAACTCGACCGGTGAATCGCGGCGATCATCTCCTGCTCTCGAGTTCCCTCGTTGATCAAGACGATCTGCGGCCCGTCGGGCTTCATTCCGTTGAGATTCACGGCGATCAGGTACGGTGCCAATTTCGGGAACACCTCCGAAAATCGCTCGAGCTGTGAATGCGCGTGGTGGAAGTTGTACGCAATTCCGACAGAAGACGCGTTTTCGGCCGCCCTCAGACGCTCGACAATCGCGATCTCGTTTTCGGGCTGCGTAAACCACGAATCGCGGCCATGGCCGTACACCGCAAGGGGCACGTCGCGTTTCGCGGCTTCGGCCACGAGCGGACGAAGCAGCGCGGCGGCCCGCTCGATCGCCTGCTCGTCAGGCGCCCCGGCGAATTGCTCGAGGGTCACCCACCATTGCGGGCGGATTGGGTGCCGATCGAGGCTGTCGAGGAGCATCCGAATGTGCGGCTCGTCGAGCGGCGTGTCGGTGTTCACGGGCGTCCACACGGCGACGAGCTCGATCTGATGCTCGCCATACGCGGTGACGTACGCCTCGAACTCCTGCATACGTTCGACGTTGCGGCCCACGTACCCCGCCCGCGTGAGGCCCAGTGCCTTCAGCAGCTTCGCGCGCTCGGCAGGGGTGCGCGAGACCGCGTCGTATTCTTCGTATGCCCACGCGTGGAGATTGCTCTGTGCGAACGCAGAGGGGGGCGGCTTGGCAGGGCTCTCGGTCTGCGCGGACTGCCAGCCCGCCGCCTCTCGGACGATAAGAACCAGAACAAAACACGCCAGCCGGCCCGGGAAACGCAGCGGCGAAGTCATGGTGATTCTCACTTCAGCGACTCGAGATAGGCCACGAGATCACGAAACTCTTCAATCGCCATGCTGGAGGGCAGCCCCAACGGCATGAGCGAGACGCTCATGGCGCCCCACGAGGCGATTTCCTCGCGCGGAATATCGTGCTCCTTGCCGTCGACCATAATCAACTGAATATGCCGCGCCTCCTGATCGACCTGTCGCCCCGTGAGCACCTGGCCCGACTTCTTCTCGACGAACCACCCCTGCATCTCGGGGGCGATGTTGTTGGAGGGGGCGACAATCGATTCGATGAGTTGTTGTCGGTTGGCCGTGCGGCCGATGAGCGACAAATCTGGCCCGAATGGCATGATCGCGAAGCCGGCGCCGAGCACACTACCCCGCCCTTCGGCCACGTGGCAGGTATGGCACGTCGAGTTGGAGGAAAAGAACACGCGTCGGCCGGCCTCGATGTCGCCGCCCGTCGCGAGCAGCTTCTGCCAGCCCTCGGCGGTCTCAGGACGCGGGGCCGGTTCTTTTCCCAGCAAGAAGGCCAACTGGCTCACGAGCCGCGAATTCGCGGCGTCAGCGCGCACTCTCTCGAGTTTCTTGAGGAGCGCGGCGCGTACATCCGGCATTGCAGCCGCGACCCGCAGCGTGCGGGCCGCCTCGAGTTGCACGGCCGGGTCGGGATCATCGAGCAAGGGGAGCAACGACGCATCGGCACTCGATGCCAGCGACAGCAACGCCTCGGCCCGAGCATCTGCAGGCTGCTGCGGCGCGAAAGCCACTTGACGCAAAGCGGTTGCCGATTCGGGCCGCCGGCTCGGAGCCAGCCGCCTCAGCGCTTCGAGCCGGAGGGACAAATCGCCCTCGCCCGCGAGCTTCAGCAGCTTGTCGTAGTGTGGCGACTCGTCGACATCGGTGAGCCAGCGCAGGGCGAGCGCCCGCAGCAGCGGCGGCCGACTTTCGTCCATCGACAGGCGTTCGAGAAAATCCGGGCTGAGATTGCGGTCGATGGCAAAGCCCGACACCTGCCTGGCATAGAGCTCGCCGAGCCCTGCGTGCTGCAGAATCTGCATCGTCGCGAGCCAGGTTTCGAACAGGCGTTTATCGAGATTGGGGGCCGCCGCAACGGCGTCGATATCGGGCGCGAGCGCCGTGAGCACTTTCTCGCCCGCCCAGATCATGGCCATCTGAATTACATCGCGGCTCGAATCGCTCAGGCGCGGTCTGATCAGCGGCGCCGGATTCGGCACATCAGCTTCGCGGAGAGCCAGAAGCGCCCCGAGCCGAACCCGCTCGTTCAGATGTTCGAGATCGTGCACCACCGCTTTCTGAAACACGGGGCCGCTGAGCATCGTTACGGCGGCGCTCTGGATGAACGGGTCGTCATCGCAGAGCGCCTCTCGAAGCTGTCCGTAGTCCGCAGGGTCGGTGCAGGTGTAAAGGCGGTTCAGTCGCGTGAGCGCCCCAGACGGCTCGGCGGCGGCAAATGCGGGCCGCGGAGGAACGGTGGCGACTCCCTCGCGAGGCGTCACCTTCCAAATGCGGCCTCGTTTGTGCGTCGTGTAGTCGATGAGCATCCAATCGGTGATATAGATCGTTCCGTCGGGCGCCGCCGCGAGCCCCGAGGGTCGGAAGGGCGATTCTTTCGTGTCGTGCCCTTCCCCTTGCAGGAAGATTTCGCGTTGGCCTCGAATCGAAGACCCCGCCGGCGTCGTGCGGTAGAGCGCCAGGTTGTGCTCTCCCCACACCGACACCAGAAGTGAGTTGTTGTAATCGGCCGGCAATCGTGCGGCACTGGCGTCGATCACGCCCGTCGGCGCTTCGCCGACCCCGTAGATCATGGGCAGCGTACCGGGCAGATCTCCTTCCCACGCCAGGTACGGGTGCAGACCGAAGCGGCCGAAGAGCGTCTTGTAGCCGTAGTCTCCTCCGCGAATGATGTGCAAGAGCCGATTGGGGCCCCGCGCATCGGGATCGTTGTCGACCGCGATCACGCGGCCCTCGCGATCGAGCGTCAGCGCGAACGGGTTCCAGAAGCCGGTGGCCACGCGCTCGAGGCGAGTACCATCGGGCCTGATTCGAACGATGTCACCGCCGTCGTACAGCCCCGAAAACTCGGCGCCGTCGGCGCCGACCCACGAGTACGCGCCTCCGACGTGCGCGCCTCGTCCGACATACAACCATCCATCCGACGAAACCGCGATGCCCTGCATCTGCCCGTGCGGATTGGCGCGTTTTGCGAAGGGTTCAATCGTGAGAATCGTCGTACGGTCTTCAGCGCGGCCATCGCCATCGCGGTCGTGCAGCACGAACAACCCGCGCGTGCAGACGACGTACAAATCCCCCTGCGAGTCGAACGCGATGCTCTGCGCCTGAAAGAGATCGTCGGCGAACACGCTCACACGTTGGGCGCGGCCATTGGGCCTCGCGCCCTCGAACACCTTGATGAGGTCTCCCTTCGGGCCACCGTAGTCGGGGGGCGGAGCGTGCGTGTGCGATTCGACGACGTACAGCCTCCCTCGCGGATCGACCGCCGCGCCGATCGGCGTGACGATGTCAGGGTGCTCGGCGTACAACGAAATCTGGAGCCGACTGTCGGCGAGTCTCGGTAGCGCGCCCGGGCCCTGGCCGGCCGCCGACAAAGGAATGGCAATGGCAGCGAGCATGAGCAACCCCGGGTGCAGCACGCGCTCAGGCGTCAGGGGGCACCGACGGCCAGGCGCGCGTGCGCGACGTCTGCCTGCCGGGCCGGCTTCGCGAATGCGAACGACACGCCAAGCGCCCTTCGCATCGAAATTGGGCAGCACCACGAGATTGTCCTCTCGGCTTCGCGGGCGGAATGTCTCCGAATTTTACTGCGACGAAGGGACTGGCTTCCACTGGGCGCAAGGGCGACAGCTCACGCGCGGAAAGACCCAAGCGTTTCGGTGCCCGGGTCGACCGTTTCGCCAGGAGGGGTTGCGATTGTGATGAGCGCCCCGAGGTCGGATTGCAGCAGGCGGAACATCAGAAACGCCGAGACGCCACCGGCGAGCGACCCCACCGCCAGCGCGCCCAGCGCATACCGGGCCTGCACGCCGGCCACCGCCAGCACCGCCACGGCGAGCATCGGCACCGACTCGGCCAGCAACAGATAGAACCAGCTTGCGCGGCGGAGGCGCACCAGGCCCGCGAGATCGTCGCGCGTCAGCGATTCGAGCCGTACGAGCGCCGGGTAGAAGCTGCACATCGACAGACCGGCGACGCCAAAAAAGGGATACGCTGCCGCAATCAGCCCGCACAGAGACAGCGAGGCGATGAAGTGAATGTAGACCTTGGGAGGCACCTGCTCGAGGCCGAGATGAATGGCCAACGGATAGGCGGGGGCTGCCAGGAGCCACAAGAGCAGGCTGATGCCGGCGGCGAAATGGCCGAGGTTCAGGCAACGGCGGCGCAGATGCCTGAGCGTTTCGGCGGAAAGCTCGGCAGCGCTTCCTGCGGGGCGGACGGCACGGGTGACGGGCCAGGCGAGCAGCCCGGCGGCCCCCAGCCCCAGCGGGAAGGCGATCGAATTGATGATCATCTGTGTGCGCCAGAAGAATTCCTGGGCGCCGTGCAGGTGCGAGACGATTTCGACGCGGTTGTAGAAATAGTTGAAGATCGCGGCGAGCAGGTTGGGGACCATCGCGGCAACGATCACCCAGGCGAGACCGTGCGATCGCGCGGCACGGCGCCAGTCGCGCACGGGGGGCGCGAGCAGCCGCCGCGCCTGCGGTTGCAGGCACAGTTCGAGGTGTCGCGCCAGTTCGCCGCCGGTCGCGTACCTCTGGCCGGGGTCGGCGGCCAGACAGCGCAGCAGAATCTGATCGAGGCCGGCGGGCCATGACCGAGCGACCGCTGCGAGACGCTCAGCATCAATTCCCGTCCGGCGGCGCGCGGCCATGTCGGTGAGGGTCGGGCCCCAGCCCCCTTTGACTGGCTCGTCGAGAAACGGGCGGGCGCCGGTCAGCAGTTCCCACAAGATGACACCCAGCGAATAGAGGTCGCTTTTGCCGTCGAGGCTGTCGGGCGTGCGGTCGTGGGCGGGGTTGCACGCCTGCAACTGCTCGGGCGACATGTAGGCGAGGCTGCCGCCGAAGTAGGCGGTCGGGGCGGCGCCGGCGACGTTCGCGCTGAAACTGATGTTGAAATCGGCCAGCTTGGGTGAGCCGTCGGCAGTCAAGAGCACGTTGGCCGGCTTGACGTCGCGGTGCAGCACCCCCTGGCGGTGCGCGTAGTCGAGCCCGCGGGCCAGGCGGGCCCCGAGCCAGCAGACCGCTTCGGGCCAGGGGGCGCCCGAAATTCGCTCGCGCATGGCCGATTCGGCAGGGCGCAATTCACCCCGTTCGTCGAGCGCCTTGTCGACCGCGTCGAACAGCAACCGGCCGGTGCGTTCGGTCTCGGGCGTCTGCCGCACGGCGTCGATCACGCGGGCGAGCGTCCCGCCGGCGATGTACTGCATGTACAACAGGCGCACTCCGCGATCGGGCAGCACCCGCTGGTCGTAGACGCGCACGATCTGGTCGTGGTCGAGCTGGGCGAGGGTTTGAGGCTCGTTGCCACGATCGGCCGAGATCTTGAGCGCCACCAATCGCTGCATCGAGTTCTGGCGGGCGAGAAACACGCTGGCGAAAGCCCCCTGCCCCAGGCGGGCGAGCAGGTCGAAATCGTCGATGCGGTCGCCCGGCTCGAATTGGGCCAGGGCCTTTGCAAGCTTGCTACCCACCAATGCGGTGGAGCATTCGGCTCGACCCCAATCGAGCAGCCGCTCAAGCTCGCGGGCAATCGCCGGGAACCGGGCGAGATAATGGGCGGCCTGCACGGCGTCGCCAGCCTGCCGGCGGACGTGAAACTCTTCATACACCAGATCGGCCGGCAGATCGGCGGCCAGCTCGGGAAATTCGGCGAGATACTCTTCGAGCGTTCGCGGGGCGCGGCGCCCGCGCCAGCGGCATTCGAGGTCGACTTTGATCAGCTCGACGAGGGTCAGGCGCCTCACGGCCGGCGGGTCGTCGGGAAGGAACCCACCCAATGCGGGGGGCTCTGGGGCATTTTCCCAGGCGCGCAGAAACGATTCGACCCGGTCGGCCAGCACCGTCCAGGCGTGCATCGTCTCATCGAGTGCGAATCCGCGCACGTCGGTGCGTGACACTGTCGAAGATCCTCACTCGCAGGCGGACCCTCGCTGGCGCCGCCCGTCGGCCCCCTGTTCCGGGCGTGAACCAGCCGCGGTAGACGATAGCCGCCGCGAGTGAGCCAGGGAAGAGAGCCCGCCGGTGGTGCGCTCGCGAGCGGTGACCAACAGGAGTTGACCGTGCGTGTGTCAAGCGAAGCAACGGCGGGGGTGAACCCCGCCGCTCGCCAGGCCCATTATGTCAGCGAGCCCGGTTGAAGCACTAGAATTCGCCCACCACGTCGCCGCCGGCGCGCGTGCCCAGGCGCCTCCAGACCTGCAGGTCGATGTTTTCGCTGACCGCGCGAGCCGAGCCGTCCATCAACAGCACCTGGACGATCCCTTCGTGGAAGCTGCGCGACGTGATGATGCCGTACGTCGGCGCGGTCGCCGACGTCCCTTCGCGATTGCTGGAGATGTCGATGTCGTAGGTGGCGCCGCTCACGACGTGCGGCACGACCTGGTTCGGGCGAAACGTGGTGGTGAACCCGTTGTGAATGGCGCGGCCGCAGACCCATTCGGTGTGTCCGTTGGTGGCCGAGAACGCTCCGCCGGCAGTGTAACCGGCCGAAACGACGTCGGGGGTGGCCGGCTCAGCGGCAACGCCGGTTGCGTCGTGAATGCGGGGGGTAAACAGCTTCACTTCGGCAAGCCCGAGCGTGTTGCTCATGCCGTCGCTGAAGCTGCCGGAGTGCAATTTGGCATTCGGCCCGAAAGCCGCGCCGCCGTCGCCGCCTGTTACGGGATTGAAAACCAGGTAGCGCCCCATATTCAATCCATAGCTCAAGGGATAGTGCTCGGGAGTTCCGGCGGCGTTCAACCGCGCTCGGTCATTCGGGTCGCTGGGGCAAATCAGCACCGCGACGCGCGTCGCCGCCGGGCCGAAGGGCGGGTAAGCGCCGGTGTTGACGGCGTGATGGTAGCCGAGCGAAAAGTTGATGGCGCTGTAGATATTGCCGCCGTCGAGAAATGGCAGGATATAGGCCTGGGCCGACCAGGGTTGCTGCGACGTGGTGGCCATCGAGATGCAGCCCGACGGAGGAAAGACCAGGTGTGCGTCGAGGTAGTTGTGCAGGGCGAGGCCCAATTGTTTGAGGTTGTTCTTGCACTGCACGCGCCGCGCCGCCTCGCGCGCCTGTTGCACGGCGGGTAAGAGCAGCGAGACGAGCACGGCGATGATTGCGATGACGACGAGCAGTTCGATGAGAGTGAAGGCCGCACGGGAGCGCCGGAGAACCATGTTCATTTTCGATAGGCCCCGAAATATAACGATTTCGTAAGGAAATGATGACAAAAAGACGCTCACACAGATTGCCGGACGCGGGGAACAGCGACTCGGTCTGCCGCCAGTTCTGAGACTCAATCTCTCTATTCATCGTACAAAAGCCGCCCGCCTTGTCAAACGATCGAAGACGCCGGCGTTCGCGCCGGCCTGCGGCGGCGCACACCGAGGCGTGCGTCCGCTTTCTCGCCGCTTGCAGGCGGGTGGCCCGAGTGCCATACTAAACCGCCATATAGCCTAATCCTGCGGAGCAGGAGCGGGGGAACCACCGGACTGGCCCGGGCAACTTGACTGGGCCGGCGCCTTGGGGCGCAGGGCCGTACGTCGGCCCGGGGTACTTTCAGCCCTAGCCCGACAGCTCACCTCGTCGGCGGGCCGGAATGTGGAGTTCCGGCCGAATTGAAAGCATCCGAAAGCGATTCGCTTATCGCACGGGCCGCGCTGGCGGCCCCGAGCGCACGCATGTCGACGAGCGATCAGTCAGGCTCAGCCCAAACGGGCCGGGCGTCTGGTCAGAGGGCAGAGGTCGATGGAGCAGACGACCTGAGCCGTGCGGCGCGCGGTCGAGCAAGCGCTCGACATTTCTGAACAGGAATCTCGTTCATGGGCGAGTCGGAAAGCAGTTCAGGTTCTACCAGAGGCGCTGCGCGCAGCGCAATCTCGGCGGCGCCGGTGATCGTCGTCGGCAGCGTGATGTTCACATTCATCTCGTACTGGCGGGTTGCCGCCGTTGTGCTGTGCGACATGGCCAGCACGGCATTCTACATCGGCGGGATCGCCGAGCAGATGATCGGGCCGGCGGCGCCCTGGTTCATTCTGGCCGTGATGCTGTTCAGCTTTGCGATGGGGTCGGTGTACATCGAAAGCTGCTCGCTGTTCGTGCGCGGGGGAGTGTATCGGGTCGTCAAAGAGGCGATCGGCGGGCTGCCGGCGAAATCGGCGGTGTCGGCCCTGCTGTTCGACTACATCCTGACGGGGCCCATCAGCTCGGTTTCGGCCGGGCAATACCTGGTGGGCTGGCTGCTGGAGCTGACGGCCCACCTGAACCCCGACCTGGCCATTCAGGACGCCGGGCTCAAACACGCGATCAGGCAGTACGGAGCGGTGATCATCGCCGTCGGGATCGTTCTGTACTTCTTCTACAAGAACCTGATCGGGATCCATGAGTCGAGCGAAAAGGCGCTCAAGATCATGATCTTTACCACCGCCGTGGCGGTGTTGACCCTGGTGTGGAGCGGTGTGACCCTGGCGTGGCGCGGCCCGTCGAATTCCATTCCGACGCGGCCTGATCTATCGAAGAAGGTCGAGTACGAGGTCGTGCAGAGCCCGCACCGCATAACGGGCGAGATGCGCGAGCAGTGGCGCCGCGACGAAAACAACCGCCTGGTCGAGCGCACTGATGTCGGCGGAAACCCCGTTCCGCGGGTCGACCCGGTCACCAATCGGCAGGTCGACCCCCTCGGGTTTCTGCCGCATTTCTTCCCCGCGTTCTCTGAAAAGCTGCGAGGCGCCTTCGCGCAGCCGGGCAGCCTCTGGAGCCTGCTGGGGGTGTGCGGTCTGGTGATCGCCTTCGGGCACTCGATACTCGCAATGAGCGGCGAAGAGACGATGGCGCAGGTGTATCGCGAGGTCGAGTCGCCCAAGCTGCCGAACTTCAAGAAGGCCGCCGTTGTGATTTTCTCCTACGCCCTGATCTTCACTTCCAGCGTCTCGTTTCTGGCGGTGCTGCTGATTCCCGACGAAGTTCGAATGAAAGAGTACGCCGACAACCTGCTGGGCGGCCTGGCGATGCACGTGATCGGCCCCCCTGCGGCGCGGCTGGCGCTCAATGCCCTGGTAGTCGCCGCGGGGTTTCTGATTCTTTCGGGGGCCGTCAACACGTCGATCATCGGGTCGAACGGCGTGCTCAACCGAGTGGCCGAAGATGGCGTGCTGCCCGACCGGCTGCAGAAACCGCACCCGAAATACGGCACGACGCACCGCATTTTGTACCTCATCGTGGGGCTGCAGTTGTTCACGATCTTCGCCAGCGGCGGCAACATGATTCTGCTGGGCGAAGCGTACGCGTTCGGGGTGCTGTGGAGCTTTCTGTTCAAGTCGTTGTCGATGCTGGTGCTGCGATTCAAAAAACCAGCCGAGCGCGAATACGAGGTGCCGCTCAACATTCGAATCGGCGGGTTCGACGTGCCCATCGGGCTGACGCTGGTGTTTCTGGTGCTGCTGGCGACGAGCGTGGCAAACCTCTTTACCAAAGAAGTGGCCACGGTCAGCGGCCTGTTGTTTACCGGGGTGTTCCTGAGCGTGTTTCTGGTGACCGAACACCTGACGCACCGCCGCCGCCAGGGTCAGGCGCACGAGCACCTCGAACAGTTTACCGAAAGCTCGACATCGGAAGTCACTCCGGCCGCGGTGCGGCTCACGAAGCCTTATCGCAAGCTGGTGGCGATTCGCTCGCCCCAGAACCTGTACATGCTGCAAAAAGCGCTCGAAGAAACCGACCCCGAGACGACCGACGTCGTCGTGATGACGGCGAAGCCGGCGCCCGCCGGCGAGGGGGTGCCCGCACAGGTCGAGCTCGACAAGTACGACCGCAAGCTGATGACGGCCGTGATCGAGCAGGCCGAAAAAGTCGGCAAGCAGATCAAGCCACTGGTCGTTTCGGCCAACAGCCCCCTGTATGCCGTGATGAACACGGCCAAATCGCTGGGCGCGCAGGAGCTGATCGTCGGGGCATCGAACAAGTACACCGCTGAAGAGCATCTCGATCAGATGGCCTTCTACTGGATCAGCCTGCACGGGGGCCAGCAGGCGCCGTTGTCGATTCGCGTCTTAAGCCGCACCTGGGACGTGCACTACGACATCGGCGGCGGCAACCGCATACCGCGGATCAGCGAGCGAAAAGCGACGACGGTGGCTGAACTGCGGGCCGCCGGGGTGGGTGTGCGGCGGGTCTTGATGCTGCACGACAATACGCCTCACGCCGGCGACCTGTTCGAGACGGTGCTGACGATGCTCGACCCTGAAGTGGTGCTCGATCTGGCCTCGCCGGCGACCATCGCTGCTCCGACCCCTGCGCCGGCCACCGGGAATGGAGCACCGGCCGAAGGTGCGATGCGCCGCGCTCCCGAAGGCTCGCGGCTCGCGCAAGATATCGAGCGGGCCTCGAAAATAGGCCGCGAGATCGAGGTGTACCCATTACCGGGCGACCCGGCGGCGCAATTGGTCAAACTGGCGCTCGACCGCGACTACGACCTGCTGGTTCTCGACAGTGCTCCGGGTGAAAACGGAGAGGGGGCGGTTCCCGCCTGGCACGACTACGTGCGTGAACATGCCGCCTGCCCGGTCGCCTATGTGGCGCTGCCGGCGATCCCCCGCGAAGTGGTCGACACGACACCCTCGCCAGCGGCGCCTGAGTCTGGCAAGGCGCCGCCCTAGCAGACCGTTGAAAGATTCTCCTCTCCCTCTGGGAGAGGACCGAGGTGAGGGCCGTTCTCAGCATACCCGCGCAAATTGTCCCCACCCCAGCCCTCCACCCAGAGGGAGCATCGCTTCCCGTTTTTCAACAGGCTGCCTAGCGGCGGTTTGCCGAGATGTCAGCGGCAGCGCCGGGATTGCATTCCGTAACCTGTCGGCTATGGTGACGCCGGGGTCACATCTCGCCGATGGGTTCGCCACGATGCTCGAAGGCCTGACGTCGGCCGATCTGCACGTCTGGTATGCGCGGCTCGCGGGTCGCGGCGCCAACGACTGCAATCTGCCCCTCGACCTGCTGGACGAAACCGAGCGCGTTCGCAGCGAGCGGTTTTTGTCAGACGACGCCCGCGAGCAGTTTGTCGTGGGGCGCAGGCTCTTGCGGACGACGCTGTCGCGGTATGCGCCCATTCGGCCCGAAGAGTGGCGATTCGAATTCAACAGCCAGGGCAAACCGGCAATCGCCGAGTCGCATCAGCTCGGGTGGCTGTCGTTCAACCTGTCGCACACCAGCGGCATGGTGCTGTGCGCAATTTCGCGGGAATGCGAGGTGGGGGTCGATGTCGAGCCACGGCACACGCGCTGCGATCTACAGATCGCGAGGCGATTTTTCACACCAAGCGAGTCGACCGCAATCATGGAGGCTGCCGAGGAAACGAGGGCGGGGCTGTTCGCTCAATTCTGGACCTTGAAAGAGGCTGTGATCAAAGCGCGCGGGCTGGGGCTGTCGATGCCTTTGTCGAGTTTCGAAATCCGGCTCGATTCGCCGCCGCCGCGGGTGCATTTCGACGATGACGAGGGGCGCGACTGGCGGTTGTTTTCGATTCCCCTGGCGGACGATTTTCAGGCCGCTGCCGCGGTGTACGGCTCAGTGGCGCATCAGACGCGGCTGACGGTGCGCGAATGGCGCCCGAGCTGATCGCCGCGCCCCGGCAGGGCTGGCCGAACCGGCAAGTTGCTGCACCGCCGGCTGCTTGGCAACGATGGCTGGCCGGTGATTAGAATAGGCGCCGCGGCGTCGACCACTGACGTCACGGTTCACGATCGATCTCGATTGCTCTGCGTGCGGGCCCATGCCAGCTCCTCTGCCTGATCCGTCTGACGCCGAACGGTACCACTACAACGCCTTCATCAGCTACCGGCACGTCAGCCCCGACCAGGACCTGGCGGCGCGGTTGCAGCAGGTGCTCGAGACGTACCGCGTTCCGCGGTCGCTGGTGAAGCATGGGTACCCGGCCCGGCTGCGGCGCGTATTCCGTGATCGCGAAGAACTGCCCACGTCGAGGAGCCTCAAGGACAATATCCGCGAGGCACTTGAGCAATCGCAGTTTCTGATTGTCGTCTGTTCGCCCCGCACGCTCGAGTCGAAGTGGATCGCGCGCGAGATTGAGCTGTTTCAGGAACTCGGCCGCGGCGAGCAAATTCTCACGCTGCTGGTCGAAGGCGAGCCGGCCGTGTCGTTTCCGGCGAGCATCAGGCAGGCCCGGCGCACGATCGTCGCCGCCGACGGCTCACGGCAGGAGGTGGTCGAAGAAACCGAGCCTCTGGCCGCCGACGTGCGGGCCCCGTCGCTGCGGCGGGCGAAGAAGCTTTTGAACAACGAAAAACTGCGGCTGCTCGCGCCAATTCTGGGGTGCCGGTTCGACGACCTGAAGCAGCGGCACCGCCAGCGGTTCATCCGTCGGGTGCAATTGGCGTCTAGCGCCGCGACGCTGCTGGTGTGCCTGCTCGCGGGCCTCGCGTTCTGGTGGTACGACGCCACGATGCGGCTCAAGGTCGAATACTTCGCCGATACCGTGCCGCGGTGGGGCGCGCCTTTTGGAATCCGACGGCTCAGCGACGACGAGGCGCGGCGTCGCGACACGAGCTACCGGTTTTACCGCCGCGGCAAACTGGTTGAACGAATGGAAGTCGTCAACGGCCAAGGTCACCTGAAAGGCTCAAACGAATCGGAAACGTACGTGAGCAGCCCTGACGAAGACAATTCCGAGGCCCATGAGTGCCGCTGGGATTACACCTACAACCCGGCCGGCAGAGTGCTGACCGAAAAGGCGTATGACCAGAACGGCCGCCTCGTGTGGACGCTCTCTTACACGGGCGAAGACCTGAATACGGCCCGCTACCAGGATGCGCAGGGCTTCGACCGATCGCGCTCGGGTTCCGGGGCCGCCTACGTCACGTTCAAGCGATCTGACGAAGGGTTCGACGTCGAGCTGTTCTTCAAAGACCGCAATAAAGTCCCACAGCCCGATAAAGACGGTGTCTTTGGCAGCCGCTATGAGCGCGACCAGCGGGGCCTTGTCACCCGCTGGATTGTGCTCGATCCGGACGGTCAGCCGACGATGCACAAACGCGGGTTTGCGAACATCATTTCGGTATACGACGAGATGGGCAACCGCATCGAAGCCGTCAATCAGGACCTCGAGGGCCAGCTCGCCGTGCACAAGAACGGGTTCGCCCGCCGGACGATGCGGTACGACCAGTACGGCAACCTGCTCGACGAATCGTACTACGACGTTGACGGCCGCCCGGCCCCTTTGAATGACGGCTACGCGAAGCTGACGAGAAAGTACGACGAGAACGGATTTGCGATGGAAACGGCGTATTTCGGGCTCGACGAGCGGCCGGTCACGATGAAAAACGGGTATGCGCGCGTGGTCCGCAAACCCGACGCGCAGGGCCGCATCGCCGAATTCCGGTACTTCGGGCCGGCCGACGAACCGGCGCTGCATCGCGACGGTTTTCATTCCCAGACGACCGAATACGACGATCGCGGAAACATCGTGGCGATCGCATACTTCGGCCTCGACGGCCGCCCGGTTCTGCTTAAGGAAGGTTACGCGCAGGTCCGGCGGAAGCACGACGAACGCGGAAACATCGTCGAGCGGGCCTGGTTCGGCGTCGACGGGGCTCCGGTTCTGACGACCTACGGCGTCGCCTCGCGAAAGGTCGAGTACGACACGAACGACTTGTCGATCAAAGAGTCGTATTTCGGCCGGTCGGGCGAGCCGATTCGACACAATTCGGGTTACTCGGTCTCGAAGCTGACGCGCGACCACCGGGGCAACGCCGTCGAGATGACGTGTTTCGGCACCGACGGCCGGCCGACCTTGAACCGCGATGGCGTGTTCCGCATCGCGCAACAGTTCGATCAGCACGGCTACATGGTGCAATCGGAATTCTTCGGCACCGACGGGCTGCCCACGGTGCATCGCCGGGGCGCCGCGAAGACGGTGGTCGTTCGCGACGAACAGGGGCGGGAACTTGCCCGAACCTTCTACGGCCTCGACGGGCGGCCGGCGATTCAGGAAGATGGCTACTCACAATACAAGCGAACCTACGACCGGCTGGGTAACGAAGTGCAGATCGCGTACTTCGGCGTCGACGGCGCGCCGACCCTCGAGAAAAACGGGTTTGCCCTGCGAAAGGCCGAGTTCGACAGTCGCGGAAACGAAATCGACGTCAGGTATTTCGATCGTGAAAGCAAACCCACGCTGCAATCGAACGGTTTCGCGCGGCTGACCCGGCGCTATGATGACCGTGGTAACCTGCTGGAAGAAGCCTGCTTCGGCACCGACGGCAAGCCGATTCTCAACCGCAATCACGTGGCCCGCATTGAAAGCCGGTTCGATACCCAGAGCAACGTGATCGAGCGGTCGTACTACGGGGTCGACGGCCGGCCCGTGCTGCACCAGGATGGCAATGCCCGGGTCAGGTTCCGTTACGACAATCGCGGGCTCGAGGTCGTGGCCGAGTACTTCGGGATCGACGGCAATCTGACGTCGATCAACGACGGCTATGCGCGGCTCGAGCGGACGTACGACGCCCGGGGCGTGGCCCTCGAGTCGCTGTACGTCGGGCCTGACCGAAAGCCCGTGGCAACGAAAAACGGCTACTCCCGCGTGGTGCGCACGGCTGACGACCTCGGGCGCGTGATTGAGTATCGCTATTTCGGTCCCCAGGGCGAACCGGCCCTCAATCGCGACGGGTTTCATGCGCAGAAAGTCGAATACGACGAGCGCGGAAACGTCGTCACGCTCGTTCACCTCGGGCTCGACGATCAGCCGGTGCTGCTCAAAGAGGGCTATGCCCGGCTCAACAAGAAGTACGACGAACGTGGGAGCCTGATTGAAGAGGCCTATTTCGGCGTCGCCGTCGAGCCGACCCGGCACAAATCGGGTTACGCCGTCGTGAAGATGAAGCGCGACCAGCGCGACAACCAGATCGAGCGCCTGGTGTTGGGCCCGGACGGCCTGCCCACGGTCGACAGCAACGGCGTCTGCCGCACCGTTCAGGCGTACGATGCGCACGGGGCCTTGATTCGGTCGGAATATTTCGCCACCGACGGGCGGCCGACGATCTATCGCGGAGGGGCCGCGAAAACCGAAATCGAACGCGACGAGCGGGGGCGTGAAATTGCGCGCAGCTTCTTCGGCCTCGACGGCAAACCGGCGATTCAGGAAGACGGGTATGCCCGGGTCTGCCGCTCATACGACCCGTTCGGCCGCGAGGTGCAGATCGCCTATTTCGGCGCTGACGGCAAGCCGATCATGGAAAAAAACGGCGTCGCGCTTCGCAAGGCGGCGCTTGACGACTACGGGCGCGAAATCGAAGCGACGTATTTCGATACCGCGGGCCAGCCCACATTGCACGCCAACGGGTTTGCCCGCCTGGTGCGGCGGTACGACGATCGCGGAAACATGGTCCAGGAAGCCTGCTTCGGAATCGACGGCAAGCCGGTTCTCAATCAGCAGCATATCGCGCGCATCGACAGCCGGTTCGACAGCCGCAGCAACGCGATCGAGCGGGCGTATTTCGGCGTCGACGGTCAACCCGCGCTGCAGAAAGAAGGGTACGCCCGCGTCAGGTACCGCTACGACGCCCGCGGCCAGGTGCTCGAATCCGAGTTTTTTGGCGTCGACGGCCGAGCGATTCTCAACACCTCGGGGTACAGCCGGGTCGTCACCCGCCGCGACCTCGCGGGCAATGTGGTCGAGAAGGCGTATTTCGGCCCCGACGGAGAGCGCGTTCCGGTCGGCGCGGGGTTCTACAGCACCACGCTGACCTACGACCCCTACGGCAATCTGCTCGACGAAGCGTTTTTCGACCGCGCGGGTCGGTTGACCCGGCACGACAGCTACAAGTACGCGCGGATCAGGCGAAAGCGCGACTACCGCGGCCTGATTGTGGAGGAGTCTTATTTCGACCCGCTCGAGCAGCCGACGCTTTCAGACGAAGGCTTCGCTCGGTACACGGCCCGTTACGACGATTGGGGCCGCCTGATTGAACGCGCGTATTTCGGCGTCGACGGGAGGCCTAAGCTGCGCGGCAAGTTTCGAGACGGCAGCACGATCGGCGGGGGTTACGCCCGGGGCGAAACGTATTACAACGACCGCGGCGACGTGACCGCTCGCCGGTATTACGGCGTCAATGGGCGGCCGATTCTCAACAAACAACACACCGCGCACGAGCAGTTGTCGTACGACGGGAGGGGCAACATCGTTGAGATCGCGCATTTTGACGAGCATGATCGGCCGACGCCCGATGCGACCGGCATTGCCGTTTACCGCAGCGCGTACGACAGCCGCGACCGAACGACGGCGGAAGCGTACTTCGGGGTCGACGGCAAGCCCACCACGAACGCGGTAGGCGTTCATCGATTCGAGTATGTACGCGACGAACACGGCCGGGCCGCCGAAATCACCTGCTGGGGCGTCGACGATCAGCGGGTGCTGCAATCGTACCAGAAGTTCTGGAAGATGCTGACCCGCTGGGATTCCCACGGGCGCATCGCCGAACGCGTGTTTTCTGGAATCGACGACCAGCCGAGGATGCATCGCGACGGATATTCCCGTGTCGTCAACACGTACGACGAGCGCGGGCGGCTGATTGAAGAGGCGTTTTTCGGGCCTGATGGCCGCCCGAAACGCAACGCCGACGGATACTTCCGCCGCATATCGGTCTATAACGAACGCGACCAGCTCGTCGAGCGCAAGTCGCTCGATCCAGAGGGCCAACCCACTCGCAACGGGGCGAACTGGGCGCGAGGCGTGTATCTGCGCGATGAGCGGGCCAATATCATCGAGGCAGCGTTCTTCGGCGCCGACGAGCGCCCGATTCTGGCCGCGGGCGGGTACGCCACGATTCGCTACGAATACGACGATCGCAGCCGGCAGACCGGGGTGGCGATGTTCGGGGCCGAGGGCGAGCCGGTATTGAACTCGAACGGCGTCTGGAAGGTTCAGAATCAATACGACGACGACGGGCGACTCGTCGCGTCGCAGGCCTACGGGGTCGACGGCGCATTGGCGCTCACCCGCGAAGGCTTCGCCTCGCGCACGATCACATACGACGAGCGCGGCAACCTGCTCGAAGAGCGCTATTTCGGCGTCGATGGCGGGCCCATTCGCATCGAGCGGGGCATCGCTGCGGTCAGTAACCGCTACGACGCGCGTGATCGCCGCGTCGAAACGCGGTATCTCGATACCGACGACACCCTGAAGGCAAATTCAGAAGGTGCCGCCCGCATCACGTGGGCCTACGAGGTCGATGCAACCCCCGTGCGCACCACGTGGGACGCCTCGGGCAAACAGCTTTCGCAGGAGCGCGAAACCGTCGAGTAGAAGCAGCCGGGGTCGGCGCTTGCTTTGCATGCCGGCCTTATTCATCCTTCAGCAGCCCGCGCAGGGCCTCGCGAAGCTGGTCGGCCAATTGGGGGCCGCCCCCCACGAACTGCCGGGCCACTTTGCCCTCGCGGTCGATGACCACCGTTTGCGGAATCGACGTCACGCGGTATTTGGCGGCCGCAGCGCCGTCGCCGTCGAGGGCGACGGTCAGGTTGAGATTGTGGCGATCGAGCATCGACAAGATCGCCTTCCGGGGCTCTTCGAGGTTGACGGCGATCAGCCGCACGTCTTGCCCCGCGAATTCGCGCACGACCGAATCGACGGCCGGCAGCGACTGCACGCACGGCCCGCACCAGGTGGCCCAGAAATCGAGCACCACGAGGCGGCCTTTTTCGGCCGACAGGCGTAACCGGCCGCCTGCAAGCAGATCGAGCTCGAAATCAGGCGCCGCCTGGCCCACCAGTGCCGACTCGAGCCCGGGCCCGGGCCCCGAGCCTGTTTCGCCCTCGGAATTGGCGACATACCGGGGGTCGGCGGCCTGTTGCAGCTTCCATTGCTGGAAGGCGAGTTTCGCCGCCGCCAGCTCAATGGCGGTACCCAGAATGAGCTGGTCGACCTGGGCGATATCCACCTGGCAATCGCCCAACACGTCGCTATGCCCCGACAAATAGGGCGCCGCAAACCGCTCGGGCACAAATGTCAGCCGGATTCCGTCGCTGCGCAGCGCCTGGACGCGCGTCGCCGCGCGGGGCGCAGCCGCCGCGGCTTCGGCAGGCGCCGCGCCAGCCAGCTCGTCGGGGTGCAGCCAGATGATGCGGGCCACGCGATTGCGCGGCAACTCGACCGTTTCCAGCCGCACTTCGACCATGAGCCTGCGGTCGTTCATGTCAAGAACCCGGCCGCGCAGGTAGTCGCCGGTGCGCGAGCGGATCAGGTGCGCCGGCGGGTTGTCGCGCTGCAGGCGCGGCAGGGTGAGCAGCCGTTCGCGTTTGACCTGCGTGAGGTCAAGGGGTGGTTCGGTGTCGCGCGCCATTTCAACCGCCTTGATCAATTCGTGGGCGATAAAACCGGTTTTAGTCACCCGGCTGTTGATCGTGACCCCCCGGCCGTCAATGGCGACCACCTCGCACGGAATGGTGTCGCCCGTGCGCAGATGCACGGCCCACGCCGCTTCCTGAACCGGCGCCACAAACTGCAGGCGGTTTTGGACCTGGACCTGGACCGCGCGTCCTGCTCGCTGCCGCGCCACGTTGTCGACGCGCGGCTGTTGCGACGGTGGCGGTGGCGGTTCACGGTACACGATGCGGCCCGAGGCCCCCGGCACAAGCGCGCTCGCTGCGGTACTGCCCACCGGCTGCCACACCAGACAACTGGCTTCAGGCTGGTCGACACCGTCGGTCAGAGCGCCGCGCAGACGCAGCCCGTCGAGTTGCAGCGACCCGATGCCCGGGGCGCCTGAATCTGAGGCTATGCGGCGGGGCGTGACCAGCGACCGGAGCCCGGTAATCGGCAACCGAAGTTGCGCGGCCGTCGCGGGGGTCGCCAGCCAGAGCGCTTCGCCGTCGACCTTGACCAGCTCGCCGCTCAGGCGCGTGGCGTCTTCGTAAACCGCAGCCAGCTCGCGAGCCGCCGCTTCCAGGGGCTCATTCAAAACGACGCTGGCGACTCGGTCGACGGCGATTCGCGATTCGCCTGCCGCGTCGCGCACGATGAAAACGCCTGCCGCGCGATCGAAGGCCAGCAATTGTCCGTAGTTGATCGAACCGTCGACAAGGTGCAGGCGCGAGCCGTCGCCGGTGATTTTCAGCGGAGGGGCGCCGTTCCAGTACCCGATCTGCAGCCGCTCGAGCCGCAGGTCGCCCTTCTTGTTGACCAGCCGCAGGCCCGAGAGCGGGCTGGCGACCGAACCGGCGATCGTCAGGTCGACCAGCGGCTCTCCGCGAGCGGAAATCACCAGGCACCTTCCCGCTTCCTGGTCGAGATAAACCTGCAGGTGCACCCGACCCTGTTTGGGGGCCAGGGTCTGCACATTGGCAATGTCGGCTTCGGCGTCGGTTTCGCGCAACAGCACCAGGTCGCGATCCCAGCAGTCGAATTGAAACGCCTGTTTGGAGGTTCGATTGTCGGGTGCGTCGGCCGAAGGGTCGACGCCCAGCGACAAGGTGAAGTCGGCCTTCTTCTGCCATGAAATCTCGAATTCAATGACGGCGCGCGAGGGCAACCGCACATCGCCTTGCAGAAACGCATTCGGCTGGTCGGTGACGACCGCGCCCTCTTCTTCGCGCCACGCGGAAGAAGCCAGGCGCCAATCGGCCAGGCCGTTCGGGCCGAAATAGACCAGCCCCGAACCCTCCCGCCAACGATAGACCCTCTGAATGTGCCAACGCTTCACGGCCAGCCGGCCGAATCGGGGTGAATCGATTTCGGCCGAGGCCCGATCGAGGTTCCGCCAGGCGCCGAAGAGCACGTCGCCGCCCGACAGTTCGAAGCAATAGTCGCCTGCCGGCACAACCGTGGTCGGCGGCGCCGGAAACTGCACCGACTGCACGTGAGTCAGCGCGAAATCGAACGGGTCGACGAACGCCGGGTTCTGCCAGCGCAGCACGTCGCCCTCGGAGGGCATCAACCGGCCCGAAACGTAACCCCCGTTCGTCAGATTCAGAATGGCGGCATTCGGGGGAGTCGCCTTGAGACCATCGTCACCGGCCAGAGCCGAACCGGCGACACCGAGCAGCAGGGTGGCGGCGGCCACACTCACCAGCGCGAGGTATCGAGGAGCCGCCGAGATCGCCGCGCGGCGCAGAGTGTCACTTCGATTCAGACTGACTGCGGCTCGCGGCGATCTCCGCGCTCTCTGCGGTTCGGAATTATGTCGGCACCGCGGTTGGTCGGTTCGCGTCACAATGATTTACCGTTCGTATATGGGCAGAAAGCGATAATTGAGCGCCAGCGCCAACAGCGACATCGACGTGCCATAGGCCGGGCCCATGTCGGCCTTGAAGCTGCCGTCGGCCTGCTGCGTCTGTTTCAACTGCCGCACGAGCAGCTTGTTCCATTTTTCCCACGCGTCGACGTCGCCCTGAAACAGCGCCTGGGCCTGGTAGTAGCGGGTGTATTCGACGTAGCCCGAGCCCGAGACCTGTTCGAGCCTCTGGGTCAGAAACCCGAGCGTCGCCTTGTACTGCGGCAAGTCTTTTCTGCGGGCGACGGCATAGACGAGCGCGCCGATCGAGACGCGGGGGAGCGAATCGTCGAAGCCCAGGCCGCTGTAGGCCACCTGCCCCGAGGGAGACGTCATCTGCTGGTAATACCCGACCGCCTTGTCGATCACCGCGTCAGGAACTTCGACGCCGGCGTTGCGGGCAGCCAGCAGGCCGACCAGAACGGCGCCCGAGACCGACGTGTCGGCGTCGGTCGAGGTGGGGGAGTAGCGCCAGCCGCCGTGCCGGTTTTTCGTCTGCGACGTGATCGCCGCGCGCACCGCCAGTTCGAGCGCGGCGCCGGTCGAGCGTTGGGGGGCCCCCTCGGGCCACAGGTTTCGATCGTCGACGGCGCCATACGCTTCCGACAGCCCCAGCATCGCGAAGCCATGATGATACATACTCTGCCCGATGTACCCCGTGCTGGCGCTCTGGCTGGAGATGATGTTCCTGAGCGCGCGGCGCACCGGCACGCTGTAGACGCCGAAGTTCGGGTCTTCGCCTGAAGCCAGAAAAACCATCAGCCCCATGCCGACGACGCCCGGCCCCTGTTCGCCGCCGCCGGTCCAGCCGCCGCTTTCGGTTTGCGTCGTCACGAGATATTGCAGGCCCCGCTCGTAGATTTCCCTGACGTCGCGCGGCACGGCATCGCCCATGCGCACGGCGGGGGGCTGGGCAAAGGTGGTGGCGGCCGAGGTGAGTGTCAGCATGAGTGCGGCAATCAAGATTGATGCTGCACGTCGGCATCTGTGGCCTCGACGCGCCGCTGACTGACAGCAACCTGATTCTCCCGCCCCCCCTCGCGTCTTAGTATTTGTACAACCTCCTCTCCCCTCCCCCTGGACGGGGGAGGGGTCGGGGGTGGGGGTGTTTTCCAGGGTCGAGTCACGCTCGTCCCCCCCATCCCCTGCCCTTCCCCCGCGAGGGGGGAAGGGAGCGAAAGCGCAGTTTCGCCGGGAGATACAGGGTGCGTCCCGCAGAGCGCAGACGAAGCGTTCCGGCCGACTTTCTGCGCGCGGTGCGACTCGCTTCGCTCGGCGCACCCTACGACGATGACCACGGCTATTTGTTTGCATTTTGATCGCGGGCCGGGGCGGGGGGGCGGGTCAGCCGAAGAACGCGTCCGTCATTCAACTGGAGCACGCCGTTGCCCTGAGCGTCAACTGCCATTCTTTCAATGCCTGGAAGCTGGCCGTTGCCTTCGGCCAACCGGCCCCATGACTGAAACTGCGGGAAATTCTGCTTGAGGTTGTTCCATTGGGCGTCGTCGAACAGCGGCCGGAGCTTCTGTTCGGGTAGCCGGGTCATTTCGAAGGCGACCATATATGTCGCCGACTCGGGCCGGCTCGTTTCGATCGATGCGGGAAGTTCATCAAGAAGCAGCCGCACCAGATTGCGCCGCTGTTCGTCGGCGAGGGCCAGCGCGTCGCCCAGTAACGCGACGACCGGTTCAACGAAGGCCGTTCGCCGGAACAGCCGGCGCTCGTTCTGGGCCCGTGCGTGCGCTTCAGCCTGCTCGGAACTGAGGACTTTCGCCAGCGTCTTGGCGAACAGCGACTGGCCTTTGAACAGCCCGTCGTGTAGCTGCCGCTGCAGGCGCTGCACCTCTTGCGAGACCTGCGCCCAGGCCTCGTTGCGCACTTGTCCGCCTTCGAGCGCGGTCTGAGCCTTCGTCTGCGCCTCATCGACACAATCGAAAAACCGTTCAATGTCGCCGCGTCCGGCCAGTTTCAGCTTGGCTTTCTGGCTGTCGCTCAGGCCGCATTCGCGGGCGGCCAGATCGACCAGCACTCGCAGTTGCAGGTCGAGCTGTTCGCCGCCGTCAGCGGCCTGCCCGGCCCCGAAGACAAGGCGCTCAATATTTCCAGCCGCGAGATTCTCTCCACCCAGGCGCCGCACCACCTGACCGTTTTCGACCTGGACCTGCACCACCCGCCGCACGTCCTGCGCGTCTTGCGCCACCCGAACCCGCTGCACCAAAGCCTCTTTCCTGGCGCGCGCTTCGACCGCAGGCTCATCACGCGCGGCGATTTCTCGCACCTGCTGAGCACCGCCTGCGAGCGCAAAGTCGTCAACCATAACGAACGGCAAAGTCGGCGGCCGCCTGCCGGCGGCGCCCACGGTCTGTGCCAGGGCGCCGGCGAGCACGGCACGAATCTGGCAGGCTTCTTTCTGCACGTCACTCAGGTGCGCCGCGACGTATGGCTCAAGAATTCGAATTCGATCGGTGCTGTCCTGGCGGACAGGCCGGGTCAAATCGTGCCAGCGCTCCTCGAGCACCTCGGTCAACCGTTGCCGCTGGTCGCGAGAGAGCATCAGTTCCTGATCGACCCGGGCGACGATTGCCAGTATCGCGGCCTGTCGATCGAACCGGTTCCGTCTCTCGCCTTCTTCAACGTAGCGTGCGTGGGCTTCGGCCGAGAGCTGCTCGCGCACCGCAGCCGCCAGAGCGTTCTGAATCAGGCGGCGGGGGTCGGGCGGCGGCTCGTTCGCATGGCCGGCGTCGCCGCGCCGGGCGGCTTTCAGCGACTTGACTAATTCGCGATGCGCGGCCATCGCCTCGTTTTCGGCCATCCTGAGTATCTTTTCGAGCTGATCGTCAGAGCAGCCGCTGACCCGCCGGACGAACCTCACTTCCGCCTGCCAGAAACGGGTATGCACCGACCCGACCGCCAGGGCCTGTGGGTCGTCTAAGGGCAGCGTCGTTTGGGGGAGCACAATCGCACCGTCGGCAGCGAGCCGGCGAAAGGTGCGCTCCGGGCGGGCTGCCGGCGCGGGGGCCGCTTGATCCTGCCGCCGCGGTTCTTCGCCGCGCACCGCCGAGGCCGTCGCGAGAAGCGCGATCGAGAGCACAAAGCGGGTGGCAGCCGCAAGCACCCTTGGTCGGCGCTCGACATCTACAGATTTCCCTCTCCCCTTTCCCCACCAGGCGGGAAGTGAGCACAATCCGGCCGGTCGAATGGGCCGCAGGGTGTAGGGTGTGACCAGCGCAGCGCAGTCACGCCGCGCGAAGGCACCGTCAAGGAGAACGGTGCGACGGCGCTGCGCTGGTCGCACCCTGCCCTCTCCTGCCGGCGCGGGAACCGCCTGATCTTGCCTCCGCCAGTCGGCGGGGTTGAAACCCGCCGCTTGCGGTCGGTCTGCACACTCCGTCGGCATCCGAGGCATGGTTAGTCGCCTCCGGCGCCTCGTTCGAGGCGGTTGAAGTACTGGTCGAGGCCGGCCCGGAACTCGGCCGGCAGCGACGTGCCCGCATCGCCGCTCGATTGCGGCACACCGCGGTCTTCGCGCACTTCTTTGTTGTTCACGCCCGAGCCCAGCAGGGCGAGGGCTGAATCCTGCGTGTCTCCTCCGCCCCCGCCGCCGGGCGTCGAACCGCTGCCCCCGCCGCCCCCCTTGGGGTTGATGCGTTTCGACTGCAACAACAACTCAATCGCCTCGGTCTCGGCGGCAATTGCCGGCGAACCGGTGTTGGGGGTCGCCAGAATGCCCGAGGCCTCGTTCATCACCAGCGTGACCCGGCCCAACAGCCCCAGCTCGCACGCAAAATCGGTTTCGGCATCGGGCAGCTCGCGAATGCGTTCGATCACCTTCACCACGCGTTGCTCCAGCGCGGTCTGGGTTTTCGACAGCCCGTCGGCGCGAATGCCGTAATCTTTCGTTTCGATCGCCGGCCGGGCCTGCTCGGCCACGCGGGTCTCTTCGCGCAGGTTGACTTCCCCTTCGAGAATCAAGAGCACTTCGAGAACAATCGACGGGGGCAGGCTGCCCTTCGATTTGCAGCCCGGGCACTGTCCGCAGCAGCCCGCGTCGACCAGGTCTTCGGCCCAGCGGTCGAGCGTGTCGGACCAATAGTCGGCCTGAGCGATCGAGATGCCGTTTTCTTTGCGCAGGTCGTCACCCAACTGCCGCAGGCTGCCGATGACGTCTTGTTGCCGCATTTCGTCGAGCACGTTCTTGAAGCGTACGAACCGGCGGCGCTCGAAATACGCCTGCATGTCGTCCATGATCAGCGAAACGGTATGGCTGCTTTTCGCTTCCTGCTCCGAAAGCTCGGCCAACACCTGGGCCGGCTTCAGGCCGACCTGGGCCAACTGCACACCGAAGGTCGCGCCCAACTGGTCGCCCAGCCGGCCGCCGATTTTGTACTGTACGCGCGAGGCGGCCTTAAGCCTTTTGACCAACGTGCTTCCTTCGAGCTCGGCCAGCACGCGGTTCAATTCGTCGGCGATCTTGTCGAACTCGGCCAGCAGGTCTTGCTGTTGCTTGACGGCCTCGTCAACTTTCTGCTCGGCCGGCGCGGGTTTCTTGTCAGGAGTCTTGCCGTTGCCGACCAGCGTGGTGCCGACCAGCGTCAGCCGCTCGTTCGGTTTTTTGTTGCCCGGAGGCGGCGGATCTTTCGCATTCTTGTCGGGCGGCTGCTGCGAAGACTCGATATCGGCCACCCGAGGGACAGCCGGCTTCGGCTTTTCGTCGGCCTTTTCGGCCGACGGTTTGGGGCTTCCAGCGGCGCGCACCTGCCCGGCCATCGCCGTCTGCTTGCTGCTGGGGTTAGCGGCCGCGGCGGGGGCCTGTGCCGCCTGCTTCAAGAGATCGGCGACGGAAGGCATGCGGTTGGCCGAGATGTCTTTGAGAATCTGCAGCATTTCGGCCCACTTTTCGAGATGGCCGACCCCGAACTGCGGGTTACGCATGGCCTGCTTCACGAGACCTTCGCCCGTTCCCACGAGGTTCGACAGGCGGCGACCGTTGGCCCGTTCGGCCGAGGCCTGCGCGTCGAGCCGGTGGCGCGTTTCAGGCTCATCGAGCTCTTCGGGCGAGAGAGCACGAAGCTGCCTGTTGGTCTCGTAGAGCTGCAGCTCGCGATCGCGCACCTCCAGCGACTGCCGATGCCACTTGCTCAACTGGTCGGTCAGCCAGATGGCGTGCTGTTCGGCCGTCAGAACGTACAGCACGTGCATGGGCGAGTAGACCCGCTCGCGCCCCGGCAGATAATCTTCGACAAACACTCGCACGCCCACGGGCTGCGGCTCGATCGACAGCGATTGCGCCGAGAAGGTGCCCGCGGCCTCGAGCGCCGCCTGCTCGGGGGCGCCGGCCGCCAGAATACTCTCGCCCCGCGCCGGTTTGGCGACAGTGGGGTCGGCGAGGCCGGCCCATTCGATGCCCACCTGTTTCACGCCGAAGTCGTCGTGGGCGCGGACGTTGAACGTCAGGATTTCAGAATCGAGCACGACTTTCTGCCGCGGCAGCCCCTCGCAGACCACTGCCGGTGGCTCGTCATCGCGGCCCTGCACGGCGAGCGCAAACGGTTCGCGCCCCGAAAGCCCGAAGCGATCCTGCCAGCGAAACTCGACCTGGGCGGGCCCGCTGACCGTCAGGGGGGCGCTCGCGATTGACGCTCCTTGCGGAGCAACCGATTCGCCGTTGACCTGTGCCTGCGCCAGGTCGCGGCCGGCCGCGGCCCTGAACGTCGCGACGCTGCCGTTGACCAGTGACACCACGCCCCCCCGCACATCTTTGTGTTCGGGGCCCGAGCGCCCCAGATATTCCGGCAAGGTGACGTCAGCGACGACCGAGGCCAGCTCGGGCCGCAGCATGGGCGAGAGGCTCACGCGCCCGCGCCAGTCGCCGATGCGAAGTTGCACCTCGCCCGGCTCGATCTGCGCGGGGAATTGAAACTCATAAGCTCCGTCGCGCAATTCGACCGCGAGCGGGGCTTGGCCGGGCAGTTCCGCGCGGCCTGTTTCGGGCCGCCAGGCCGTATGCGAAGCGAGGCGGGCTAAGAGTGTGAAGGGTTCGCCGTGGGCGACCACCAGGCTCTCGGGCAAAGGCTCGATGGCCGTGAACGTGTAGCGGGGCGATGCGCGCCACGGGGCGATCAGCCGCCCCCACGCATTGCTCGCGGCCTGTGGGAACATGGCGAACAGAACCGCCGCGGGCACGAGCGCGAAGGCGACGAGGCCGGCCCAGAGCCGGTGCCGGGGGCGCGGCACGCCGTCGGAAAGGTCGCGGCCTTGGGCGTCTTCGGCCACCTGCCCGATCGCCGCGGCGCACAGCGCGGGCGAGCGCGACTGTTCGGCGTCGTCGCGCACCAGTTCGATGATTCCCAGCAACTGGTCTCCCACCAGGGGATGGCGCCGCGCGAGCAGCCGCGCGAGCTGATCCAATTTGCGATGCCGCCAGACCCAGCGGTGCAGGGCCGCGGGGACAAGCGCCGCGCCACAGAGGGTGACGATGAATAGCGCCAAGCGGGCCCAGGCCGGCGTTTCACCGGCGCGGTCGAACGCGAACAGCGCCAGGAACGCGACGAGCGTGGCGAAGGCCGCCCCGCACAGCGCCTCGATCATCTTGATCCGCCAGACGCGCCGACGAAACTCGTAAAGCTGCTGTTGCAGCGACTGCGGCAATTGCAACCGATCGGGCGTCTGGGCGAAACTCATAATTCGTCCCTCCTGAATGTAGCGACGCGGCGCTATCGCAGTTTCGACTACTGTACCATAACCATCTCAGACCAGACCAATCATCTTGCGCGCGGTCCAGAAAATTCCCAGCAGGCCAACCAGCACGCCGGCCGGCGCCGGGTGACACCACAAAGGCACGCGGCGAACCACGGCGGGCGGATCGGGCAGACGCGAAAGCGACTGCAGAATATCTTCCAGCCGGTCGGGCGCGACGGCCGCACCGCGAGTGACCCGCGCCAGTTCGTCGAGCACTTCAGGCCGCGCGGGGCGCCCCACGCGCTCGGCCGAAGTCCCCTGAACGTAAAATGAAGCGTTGAGGACGGCGCCAGTCTGCCGGCACGAAATCGAAACATCGTGCCGCCCGGGTTCGCGGGCCGTGTACTGGCCGGTGAACATGCCCCATTCTTCGCCGCTCGACGGCAAACGCACGACCTCACAACGGCCCGAAGGGGCCGTGATGCGCGCGGCGACGTCGCCGGCCGTCAGCGGTTCGCCGCTCTTATCGACCACGTTGGCGTGCAGCGAAAGCACCTGCCGCAACTGCGGTTGATCGGGCACGTAATACAGCCGCATGGTTTCACCCTTGGCCATGTTCCGCTGGTACGCCATCCACCGCACGACCTGGCCCCAGAAGCGGTAATGGTACTTATCTTCAACACCCTTGCGCCACCGCCAGGCGCCGTCGGTCCCCATGAACAGCACTTTGCCTGCGCCAAAGGTGCGCGTGGCCAAGAGGGGCAGCCGGCCGTATTCGTTCGACATATCTTTGTGTACACAGAGCACTTCGCTTCCCGGGCGGGCCCTGACCACCGGCGCATACCACTGAAACCCCGGCAGGTCTTCCCAGACGTCCATGTTCTCGTCCTGAGTGTCGGCGAGTTTTGTGAGCAGGCTGCGGCGACCGGTCTCGGTCAGCTCGAAGTGGCCCGGCGTGCGCGCACCCCAGCCGCCCGGCTGTGTCGCGTCGAGGGCCACCGGGTAGAGATCGGCGAGGGGGGTTTCCAGCAGCGTCATTTGCCGGCCCTGCCAGCCCGGCAGGAACACCAGGCCGCTGGCCTGATGCTCGACCAGCCCCTTCAACAGCCGGCATTGTTCGGGCGTCAATTGTCCGTCGTCGGTCCCCACGTCTCCCAGAAAGACGACGTCAAACCGCGAGAGCTCGTCGAGCCCGTCGGGAAAGCGCGCGATGTAGTCGCGGCTGCCGCCCCCCACCTTGCTCAAACCCGGGTGGAACAACAGGCACGCCAGCTCGACCCCGGGGTCGCGCGACAGGGCGTTTCTGAGATACCGGTATTCCCACCGCGGATACGATTCGACCACAAGCACCCGCAGTTTCTCTTCGCGAATCGCGATCGGCGCCGCAAGAAGGTTGTTGCCGTGCACCAGTTCATCGGCATGCTGCGGGACTTCGAGAGTCAGCGCGTAGTCGCCCACGTCGCGCGGCTTCCAGACCAGCCAGTCGCTGGTGCGCCCCATCGCGGCGACCCGCACTTCTTTCGAGACCTCGTCGCCGCCCGAGGCACGTAACCTGACGGTCGTCGTGTAGTCGCGAGGCAGCGAACTGTCGATCGTAAACGGAATTCGCACCGACTTCCCGGCCACGCCGAACGTCGGCGCATCAAGGCTCAAAAGTTCGATGTCGGGCAGGCGCGTGCGGCTGCCCACGGGCACGGCGAAAACCGGCACGTCTTTGAGCCGCAGGCGACCTGCCGCCTGCGCCGGGGGGGGGCCTTCGTTCCAGTCGCCGTCGGAAATCAAGACGACGGCCCGCAGGTTGGGGAAACGGTCGGGGGCTTCGGCCAAAGGCGTAAACAGGTCTGTGCCCCGCTCGGAATCAGCGCTTGAAAATGCCTCAATGGCGACCTGCATGCGTTCTTCGAGCGCGCTCCAGGCCTGACGAGCGATCAAGGGGGCGACGGCCTCATCGCGGGTGATTGCCGTGGAACCGATCTGCCCCACCGCCGCCACGTCACGCGTCGCCATGCTCCGCGAGGCGTCGTGCAGGATGGCGACCGTCGGCTTCTCGCGCGGGCGGAATTCTTCGACCCATTCGGGCTGGTTCAGCAGCACGGCCACCACCACTGCAATTAAAAGCCGCAAAAGCTCCAGCATTCCGACCGATCGCAGATACCCGCTGCGTCGCCAGGCGACGTAACCGACCACGGCGATCGCGACCACCCCCGCCAGCGACAGCGCAAGCGAAACCGGCGACCAGACGAAAGTGAGCGAACGGGCGACGTTCATGTGCGGCCTCCCGCGGGGGAACGCTGACGCGGGAGACACAAGCCCGCTTCGGCCAGCAGGGCGATCATCATGGCCGACAGAAACGGCCGCCACACCTCGCGAATCAAGGCCTCGAGACTTCCCGGCTGGTCGTCAACCCGGTCGAAATCCAGCCCTTGAAACAACG
Organism: Planctomycetaceae bacterium; assembly: GCA_052388175.1. Classification (GTDB taxonomy): domain Bacteria; phylum Planctomycetota; class Planctomycetia; order Planctomycetales; family Planctomycetaceae; genus SIAF01. Next base: position 62,660 of record JBQTIL010000057.1, read on the forward strand.
CTGCGATACGATCGTCCTGAACGACGTCGGCCCGATCTTCGGCCTCGGCCCGGTTGACGGCCAGCAGCCGGTCGCCCGCCGCGTAGACGCCGCGTTGAACCGAGTATTCGGTCGACAGCGCCGTCTGGTCGCCGGCCAGCCGCTGCCATTGGGCCGCCTCGTCGGCAGGCGCCTCGCCGGCAATCAGGCGGCGCGTGTTCTCGAGGGCGCTCGCCCCCAGCGCCAGCGCCCGTTGCACGGCGACGTACAGCACGACGCCATCGATGGCCAGCGACGAATCGCCCGGCGCTGGCGTGGTGGCGCAGAAGTAGACGCCGCCCTTTTCGGTCGCGACGCGGGCCACAAGCGGCTCTCCGCCGCGCACAGTCGCGAGGGGCGTGATTTCACCGGCTCCGATCTGGCAATAGCGCCGCACCTGCAACCGGCCGACCGGCAATGCCGCGCCGCTTTGCGTTTGCGCCAACAGGTCGTGGTCGCCCCGCCACTGCTCGACGGCGAACCCCTCTGACTCGGCCCCGGCCTCGGCCCAGCCGCCCCAGCCGACACCCATGAACGCGCCATCGCCGGCGGCAGCCGGTGGAAAGAAGATGATGCACCCCCCGCGGCCCACGAACCGTTCGAGCGCTGCGCAAGTTGTGCCGCGAGGCAAAGGCCCCTGCCAGAGCACCAAGGAGACCCGCTCCCAATCCCAATTCGGCAACTCGTCATCAGAAACCACGACGGCCGAGCAGGCAATCGTGGCGTCGGGCGAGATTGAGGCGGCGAGCTCGAGCGGCCGGGCGGCACGTTCGTCGTCGGCCACCACCAGGGTCTGGCGCGGCGGGGGCTGGTCGAAGACGAAATAGAAATCGTTATCGGCCGGGTTGGCATCGGCGGGAATCGAGACCCGGCCCCAGCCCCGCTCGTGGCTGGCCGCCAGCGGTATCGGGTGTTCGCGCAACTCGTAGCGGGCCCCTTCCAGCTCGACGTTCAATTCCGACCGCGCGCCTTCGATCTCGAATTGCACCGGCACGGTCAGGCGTTCGCCGTCGCCCGCATCGCGGGTGAGTCGCAACGACAGCAAGAGCTCGGCCCCGTCGGGGGTGGGCAAGCGGCGCACGTCGGTCACGCGAACCGAAAGATTGTCGGGCGCCGTTTGAGGATAGGCCAGCAGGTGAAATCGCACCCCTTGCGGAAAATCGAGAAAAGCGTCGCGCAACGTCCGCCAGCGGGGCTCTTCAGGACGCCAGTCGTTCACCCGCAGGTCGGAGCAGAGCCAGACTTCGGTGCGCCCCGCCTTGTTGAGCCGAATGTATTCGTGGGCCGCCTGCAATAGCGCGGGAATGTCGGCCGACGCGCTCGTGGGCTCGGTGGCCGCAAGCGCCAGCAGGTCTTCGGGCGTTTCGAATTTCTGGGCCTCGCCGGTGGCGCCGTCGATCAGCACGCGCCGGCCCGATTCGAGCATTCTTAACGCCCGCACTAGCTGCTGTCGCCCGGTTTCGAGCTTGGCGCGGGTCGCAGTGCCTTGCGACATGCTGGGCGAGCGGTCGAAGAGCACAAGAGTGGTGTCGGCCGAGCCTCCTGCGGCCAGGCCCAGCCAGCCGCTGGCGAGCGGCCGGCTGATGGCGAACACCAGGGCCGCAATTGCCAACATGCGGAACAACAAAATCAGCCATTGCCGCAGCCGGGCGTAACCTCGCGACAACCGCTCGGCCGCCAGCAGAAACATCATCGCCCCCCAGCGAATCGACTGGTAGCGATACTGGTTGATGAGGTGGATGATGACGGGCAGCGCCACAAGGGGCAGCGCCGCCAGCAGCCAGGGTTGCAGAAAGCTCATCGCACGCCCCGAGTACGGGTCCGTCCGATCAGAAACCGCGTCAGCACTCGTTCGTAATTTTCGTCGAGCGGCACGCGCTGGTAGTCGACCGCCGATTCGAGCACCACTTGCCTCAAGTCGGCAAAGTATTGGGCCAGCGCCCGCTGGTAGCGGTCGGCGATTTCGTTCGGCTCGGCGAACACTGCCGGCCCCCCTTCCATGTCGAGAAACCGCATCGGGCGCCTGAAGCTGAAGCTCACTTCGAGGGGGTCGAGCAGGTGGAAGACGGCCACGTCGTGCTTGCGGAACCGCAGATGTTGAAAGCAGCCGCGCAGCAGTTCGGGCTCGACGAACAGGTCTGAAATCACCACCACCAGCGCCCTCTGCCTGATCGTCTCTGCCAGTTCGTGCAGCACCGGGGCGAGCCGCGTTTCGCCCTGCGGGCGCGCCTGTTCGAGCACGTCGAAAACGCTTTTGAGATGCGCGGGGTTCCGCCGCGGCAATACGTTCTTCACGATCCCGCCGGCCACGCACGCCAGGCCCACGGCGTCTCCCTGCTGCATGGCGAGGTACCCCAGCGTGCCCGCGATGCGGCGGGCATAGTCGATTTTCGTCATGCCGACCGAACCGAATTCCATCGAGCCGCTCGTGTCGATCACCAGGCACAGCCGCAGGTTTGTGTCGGCCTCGAACTCTTTGATGTAGAAACGGTCTGAACGGCCGTAGGCCCGCCAATCGAGGCGCCTGAGGTCGTCGCCCGCGACGTACTTGCGGTACTCGGCGAATTCGACGCTCGACCCCCGATGCGGGCTCTTGTGACGGCCCGATACGTTGCCCATCATCGGCCGCCGGGCGAACAGCGGGGCGCCGGCCAGCCGCGACACGACGTGTGCGTCAATAAAGCTGCGGCTCTGCCGGTCGGGAAACATCGGTGGGCCTTGATCGTGGATACGTCGTGGGCAGCCACAGGCACGAAAGTCGAATGACACTCGTCATTCTTGATCGGTTGGAGTTTCTTCAATCAGCCGGCGTGCGATCTGGCGGGCGTCGATTCCTTCCGATTGCGCCGCAAACGTGGTGATCACGCGATGCGTGAGCACCGGCGCCGCCACTTCCTGCACGTCTTCGAGTCGCACCATATAGCTGCCCAGAAGCGCCGCCCGGGCTTTCGCCCCGAGAATCATGTATTGCACGGCCCGGGGGCCGGCGCCCCAGGCCACCAGGGGCCGCAGCCACGCCGGCGCCGTTGCGCCATTCGGGCGGGTCTTGCGCACGAGGCGTGCGGCGTACGAGTAAATATGATCGGGCACCGGAACGCGGCGGACCAGGTTTTGATGCTCGATGATTTCGGGCCCGTGCAGCAGATGCTGCAATTCGGGCAATGCGTCACCCGTGGTGGTGCGGGCGATCTGCACCTCTTCGGCCTCGGAAGGATAATCGAGTTCGATCAGAAACATGAATCGGTCGAGCTGCGCTTCGGGAAGCGGGTAGGTGCCTTCCTGTTCGACGGGGTTCTGCGTGGCCAGCACGAGAAACGGCGGTTCGAGCCGAAACATCTTGCCCACCACGGTCACCTTATGTTCCTGCATCGCCTCGAGCATCGCTGCCTGCGTCTTGGGGGGGGCCCGGTTGATCTCATCGGCCAACACCATGTTCGCAAAGACCGGGCCGTGCACGAACTGAAACTCGCGCTGGCCCCCGGCCACGTCTTGCAGGATGTCGGTGCCGGTGATGTCCATGGGCATCAGGTCAGGAGTGAACTGAATGCGGCTGAACTTGAGCGACATCGTTTCGGCCAGTTTGCTGACCAACAGCGTTTTGGCGAGGCCCGGCACCCCCATCAAGAGCGCGTGCCCGCGGGCGAACAGGCAGATGGCCAGCCGCTCGATCGTCGCGTGCTGGCCGACAATCACCCGCCCCAGTTCTTTTTTCAGCCGCGCGTACACTTCGCGCAGCCTGTCGATGGCCTGCACGTCGTTGTCGCTGAGGTGCTCGGTCTCTCGCACAGGGGTTGCGGGCATCTTCGCGGCCATTCACGTCAAGAGGAGAACAATGCCCGGCAGACGATGCGGGGCCGGGTTGGTCAAGACGCCATGTCGCTCTCAGCCTAATGGCGCGGCGGCGGCGACTCAAGCCTGGTTTGCAATCGTTCGCAATGATCGAGCAGCCGCCGCAGTTCGGCGATCTCGTCGGCCGTAAGCCGCTGCTCTGAGATCAACTGCACGACGAGCGGCATGGCCATTTGACGCCCGATGCGGTCGAGCAGTTCCGCAAAATGCCGCTTGCCGACGTGTTCGGCGCTGACGTTCGCCCGATACTCGGCCGGCCGCTCGGCCGACCGCGCAACCAGGCCCTTTTCAACCAGCCGGTTGAGCCGCGTCTGCATGGTGGGGTAACTGACGGCGCGGCCGTACCTGCCGAATTTCTGATGGGCGCCGGCGAGCGTCAGGGGTCCCTGTTCCCAGAGCATCGACATGATTTCCAGCTCTCCCTTCGAGAGACGGATCTTTCGTCGCGGCGGCATGAGCGACCTCCGAGCGCGGATGGTTCGAAGCCTGCTCCCGCCATCGTAATGTTACATTTGTCATAAATCAACCGGCGGCCCCGGAGTACCGGAGTATGCGACGTCGCGGGCAAGTCAGCAAGCGTCGCTCCCCGCGGAAAGCAAACTTCCCGCGTCGATCCATTCGCGTCACAATCGATTACGACACATTGAGATGCGTCAACAGAGGTGCCGCCCATGTCACGTTTTTCTGCCGTTCGCGCTGAGCAGTGTTTGAGACGGCCAGGGGATGCGAACCCCTGGCAAAACCCGAATCAGAGAATCAGTCATCCAGGAGAATTGACCATGTATACCACCTGCTACCAGCGAACGTTAATTTCGTTTTTGACCGCGGCTTTGGTGTGTCAGACGGCTGTCGCCGGAGATCGCGGCCGCGCAAACGGCATGCAGGCCCGTTCGTTTCAGCCGGCGACGAGCTTCAAAAAGAGTTTCGCGACCTCTCCGTCGCTGTCGACCATGAAGTCGGCAACGCCCCGGTTCTCGTCGACCGCTGGCGGACAATCGGGCGCATCGGGCCTCAAGTCGAAGGTGCCTTCGAGCGCGATCGTTACGCAGCAGGGTACGCCGCCGTTCGACACGCCCTTCAAAGGGAAGCTGCAGCAGAACCCGATCATCTCCAGCCAGACGACCGGACAAGCGAAGAAGATCGCCGTGATCGGCAATCTGACCGGCGCCCCGAAGGGCCCGACATTCCCCACAGTGGGCGACAACCTCAAGGATCAGCTCAAACCAAACCTCCCCAACCTGCCAGGCTTCGGTGGAATTGGCAACGGCGGGTCAGGCGCCGGAGGCTCAGGCAGTGGGTCGGGCGGTAGCGGATCGGGTAGTAGCGGGTCGGGGAGTGGTACCGGAGGCAGCGGCTCGGGCAGTGGAAGCGGCGGCGGCTCAGGCAACGGAAGCGGAAATTGCCAGCAGAACTGCCCTGACAAGTGTCACAACAACTGGTGGTTCCCCTGGGTGTGGTACGGGTTCAACAACTGCTACACGGCTCCCTACTGCAACACGGGCTTCTGTGGAACGACATTCTCAACCTGCACGGCAGCCTCATACCCGGTGATTGTCGAACAGGCCCCGTTCACGGTCAGCACGCCCGTGAACGTCGAAGTTGTCTCGCGCACCACTCAGGCGAGCGAAGAAACGGCGAATAACGCCGAATCGAAGCCAATGGAACTGATGCTGGGCGGAACGTATGCGATCCGTGGCGACGCGTTTGGCGAACAGGCAGGACGGATGGTGCTTGAAGTGGGCGAACTGGTGCTGCCCGTGCAGGTCAATGATTGGCAGAAGCAACAGGTCAGTTTCACCCTGCCGGCCGCAGGGCTGGCGAAGCCCGCCGACGCGACCTTGCACGTGGCGGCTGCCGATCAGAAGCTTGCGCAATCGGTGGCCGTGCGGCTGCTGCCCATGAAGAGGGTTGCCGAGAACTAAGTTCGACGCAGGAAGTGCGACGTAAAACAGGAATGCCCCGGCCGCTCGAAGCGGCCGGGGCAATTTTTTCAGTCTTGCGCTTTGTCGCGAAGGCTGTTGATAAGACTCGTCGCGACGCATTCCGAAGTCACGCCGCAGCGATCAATTGCCGCCGAGCTTCTTGATCTGAATATTGCGGAATCGCACCTCGGTGGCGGGGCCGGAGTGAACCTGAAGGCCGATGATCCCCGAAACTGTATATTTCGAATCCTGCTCGTGATAATCGACCGCCACGCAGTCGTTGATTTTGATGACGATATGGTCGCCGACGGCTCGAATCGTCATGCTGTTCCAGCCATCCTCCTTCAGTGTCGCCGTGAGCTTGGCCAGATCGGGGCTGGGGGGGTTGTCAGCCACGGGGATGGGGGCATTGATCTTCTTCAAGTCGGCCCTGACCGCGACGGGGTCAGGGCTTGCCAGGACGGCGTTTCTGCGCGATTCGTCGTAGAGCGCCCCCCAACCGATGATGTCGCCGACGTCGGCCTGGTAGCCCGAGACTTCGGTCGAATTGGCCACGCGCTCAGAGCGGAACTGGATGCCGCTGTTCCCCTTGCCGCCGACCACCTGAACATCGAGGCGCAGTTCAAAGTCTTTGAATTTCTCGGTCGTGCAGAGAAACTCGTTCACTTTGAGGCCCGCCGTTTTGCCGACGATCATGCCTTCCCGGGCCTTCCAGAGTTCCTGGTTCCCTTCCCAGCCCGCGAGAGACTTGCCGTCGAAGAGGGGGACGAAGCCTTCGTCGGCGGCGGCAGACGTGCGGGCGGCCGAAAGGCAGAGGGCCGTTGCCGCAATGAGGCATACCGTTGGCCACAGGATTTTCATGGGGTTGAGCACGATCGTGTCTCCTAAGATTCAATTTGATCCGCGTGAATGGCACATGTTCTCAGACGGCCGCGTTGTAGGTCAACTTCCAGCCCCCGGCCCGCCGGTCTGCTCGGCTCCACCGAGTTCAGGCCCGACAGGCAACGGCGAGTTCATTCGCCGAGCATTTCCTTGAGCACGTCAGGAGGCGCCTCGGCGTACTTCGAAGGCTCCATCGAATAACTGGCCCGCCCCTGCGACAGGCTGCGGACGTGCGTCGAGTAGCCGAACATTTGCGCGAGCGGCGCCTCGGCCTGAATCGCCTGCAAGTCGCCGCGCTGCTCGGTCCCCACGATCACGGCGCGGCGGGCCATCAGGTCGGAATGCACGTTCCCCAAAAACTCGTCGGGCACGACGACCTCAAGCTTCATGATGGGTTCGAGGAGCACGATGCCCGCGTCGTGTACGGCCTTGTGCACGGCGTCGATCGCAGCGGCCGACCAGGCCACTTCGGGGTTCTCGAGTTCGGTCGCCTCGACGTCGGTGATGACGAACTTCACCTGAATCAGGGGGTAACCGAGCATGCCGGCCCCCTGGGCCGCGTCACGAATCGACTGCTCGACGAGCGCCTGAAGCGGCTCTGCGAGGGCGCCGGGCTTGAGATCGCTCTCGACCACCACCGCCTCGGCCCCCTGAAACGATTCGACGCGCACGTGCACGCGGACAGACTGCGTGACGCCCGCGGCGTGCCGGCTGAACTCTCCCACCGCCTGCTGCGTGCGGCGGATCGTTTCACGGTAGCTGACGCGCGGCCGATGCACTCGCACGTTGAGCTTGAAGTCGCGCTCCATGCGGTGCCGGATGACTTCGAGGTGCAATTCGCCCATCCCGCTGATGATCGTCTGGCCCGTTTCTTCGTTGACCGTGGTGCGGAAGGTCGGGTCCTGCCGGGCGAGAAGTTGCAGCGTTTCGGCCAGCTTGCGGCGGTCGGCGCTCGATTCGGGCTCAACGGCCATCGAGATGACCGGCTCGGGAAAGACGATGCTCTCAAGCAGAATCGGGTGCGCGCCGTCGCACAGCGTGTCGCCCGTCACGGCGTCTTTCGGACCGGTGATTCCCACGATGTCGCCGGCTTCGGCCGATTCGGCTTCGATCTTTTCGCGGCGATCGGCCTGAATGTGCCAAAGCTGGCTGATCAGCTCTTTCTTGCCCACGCGCGGGTTGAGCATTCGCGAGCGGCCCTTCAGAACGCCCGAATACACGCGCACGAAGCACAGATCGCCGTGCGGGTCGGCCTGAATCTTGAACACCAGGCCGCAGAAGGGGTCTTTCGGAGAGGGCTTGCGGGTCTCGATGCCGTCGCCGCGCTTGGCGCCGGCGTTTCGCCCCTGAACGGGGGGCCGGTCAAGAGGGCTGGGCAGATACTCGCCCACGGCGTCGAGCACGGGTTGCACGCCGGCATAGTTCAGGGCGGCCCCGCACAGCACCGGCTGCAACACGCGCGTCAGAGCCCCGACGCGCAGCAGCCGGCGTATCTCGGCCGGCTCGATCGGCTGCTCTTCGATGTACTTGGCGAAGATCGCGTCGTCGAGCAACGCCACCTGTTCGAGCAGCCGGGCACGCCATTCACGCGCGCGGGCCTGTTCCTGGGCCGGGACCTCGGCGACCTCGAACTTCGCCCCCTTCGACGCCAGGTCGAAATACACGGCCCGCATCTCGATCAGGTCGATGATGCCGCGAAAGGCGTTGGGGTCGGGCGAGGCGCCTGCGCCGATGGGAACCTGCAAAGCGACGGGGTTGGCCCCCAGCCGGTCTTTGATCTGCTGAAACGTGCGCTCGAAGCTGGCGCCCAGGCGGTCCATCTTGTTGATGAAGCAGATGCGGGGCACGCCGTACTTGTTGGCCTGCCGCCACACCGTTTCGCTCTGCGCCTCGACCCCCTCGCGGGCGCTGAAGATCACCACGCCGCCGTCGAGCACCCGCAGGCTGCGTTCGACCTCGGCGGTGAAGTCGACGTGGCCGGGGGTGTCGATGATGTTGATCTGCCACTCTTTCCAGCGGCAGGAAATCGCCGCGGAATAGATGGTGATGCCCCGTTCCTGCTCTTCGGGGTCGAAGTCGGTGACGGTCGTTCCCTCGTCGACTTCGCCCATGCGGTGCGAGGCGCCGGCGTAGAACAGAATCCGCTCGGTGGTGGTGGTCTTGCCCGCGTCAATATGGGCGATGATGCCGATATTGCGAATGCGGTCGATCGAGACGTTCATGGGCAACCTGCGGCCATCGCAGCCCCCGCTCCCGCTGGGAGAGGGTTAGGGTGAGGGCAAAGCCTGACAGCGTGCGGCCCTCACCCCGGCCCGCTCCCAAGTAAAGAGGGAGAAAGCCATTTCGCAAGGGCCGCGCGACTACCACGCAAAATGCGCGAAGGCCTTGTTCGCATCAGCCATGCGGTGAACGTTGTCGCGCTTGGTCATTGCGGCCCCCTCGCGACGGTACGCGGCCATCAACTCTTCGGCCAGCCGCTGGTGCATGGGGCGGCCCTTCTTTTCGCGGCACGCTTCGAGAATCCAGCGGATCGCCAGCGCCTGTTGTCTCTTGGAATTGACCTGCGTCGGAACCTGATAGTTCGCGCCGCCGACGCGCCGCGAACGGACTTCGATGGCCGGCCGCACGTTGTCGACCGCCTGATGGAACACGTCGACGGGCGGCTGATCGGTCACTTTCTCGGCGACGATGTCGAGCGCCGAATAGAACACGCGCTGCGCGACGCTTTTCTTGCCGCTGCTCATCAGGCAGTTGATGAACTTCGACGCCAGCACCGAATGATACCGCGGATCGGGCTTGAGCTGTTTGGCGCTGGCCGTCATGCGTTGGGCCATGTTGTAGGTCTACCTCGCTCTCGTTCGTTTGATCTCTGGCAAAAGGGGGCGGGCGCGGCCTGCGGTTTCGCACCGCAGCATCTCTCTTCGACTATTTCTTCGCCTGCTTGGCCCCATACCGGCTGCGGGCTTGCTTGCGGTCGGCGACGCCCAAGGTATCGAGCACGCCGCGGATGATTTTGTAGCGTACGCCGGGCAGGTCGCGCACGCGGCCGCCGCGGACCAGCACAATTGAGTGTTCCTGAAGATTGTGCCCTTCGCCGGGAATGTACGCCGTGATTTCTTTGCCGTTCGACAGCCGCACGCGGGCGACTTTACGCAGCGCCGAGTTGGGCTTCTTGGGTGTGACCGTTTTGACCTGCAGGCACACGCCGCGCTTCTGCGGGCACCCGTCGAGCACGGGGGTCTTGGTGCGGGACTTCTGAATCTTGCGCGGCTTGCGCACAAGCTGATTGATCGTGGGCATTCGCCTAAACTCATAACAGGCGGCGGCTTGAGGCGACACGGCAACGTTGCCGGCCGGCCGAAACCGAAACAGACACTCTATCGGGGGGCCAATCGACCGTCAAGCACGCCAGCAACGAGCCCCACGCTGGCACGGTGGGGTGCAGTCGCCAATCCCGGGTAGGTGCTGATGATCTAGCCCAACTTCCGCAGTCCGTCAGGCCGATTTCGCGAATTGCCGGGGTTTTTGCAGGGTCGGTGGCAAAAGTTGGCACTACATTTCGGCCAGGGCGGGGGCGGCAGTCCGGGTGGGTTTTGCAAT
>JBQTIL010000058.1:0-56487 GCA_052388175.1 Planctomycetaceae bacterium
GCCGATGCAATAACCGACCGTCAACTGATCAGCCCGGCCAAAAGGAACTTTGACCCGCTGCCCGGCCTGAACCTGTGCGCGCAGGTGATCGGGAATGACGTAATCGAACACGGTATCGACCGGCCGATTGAATACGACGTGGGCGCAAAGCAGATCGTCGCGGTCAGCCAGCACCCAGGGAAGGGGTTCAGATTCGAATAGCTGCTGCTGCTTCATCGCAACGAATTTGGCGGTCTGCCAGACGTCACCTGCGGGCAATCCCTTGTACCGGCCTGCTCCCTTGACGAGCAAGCGCGAGCGGGTCGGTGGTTGCCTGACCGCCTCATTGGCGGCGGATAGGGTCATTTTTTTTCCCGCGCCCCGCGGCGCGCAGCTCGCGGCAGTCTGGCGGGGTGCGATATGCCATTGTATGCTCGGCAATCGCAACCAAGGTGAGGTGCAAAAAAACGATTGCGTCGGCGAGCGGCGTGGCGTCAGCCCACCGGTCGGCAGCCTGGTGAGTTTCCTGCGCAATTCTCTCTTGCCGGTGCACACGGTGACGATCGAACTCTGCGTCGAACAGCATATCGGTGAGCCGGCAAAAACTTCGCCAGATGAAAGGACTGCCGCTGTAATGGCACCGTCGCCGCGAGAGAGGGTAACGACTTCGGTTCCGGATGTTGCGAAAATGAGGGCTGCCGTAAGGCGGCAGCCACTTGACTCGGGGGGCAAGCCTGCGACTGAGTCATTGAACAACGTGGCCGGCCGGCCTGCATTCCACTGGCGGAGGCTGGCGGCCCTGACGCTCGTCGTCGTCGTCTGCGGCGCACTGCCCGGGCTGACGAATTCATCGCGCGGGGAAGAACCGGCAGCGCGAAGGCAGGCGTCTGCGTGTGAACAACTGGCCCTGGCGGCGTTCGATGCACAGAAAGGGTTTACCGTGGTCAGCAAATCGTTCGGCAAGACGCCCGAAGGAATCGAGACGCACCTGTTTACCATTACAAACCCCACCGGGGCGTCGCTGCAATTGACCGACTATGGGGCGCGGATCGTGGCGGTCAATGTGCCCGATCGCGCGGGCAAATCGGGCAACGTCACGCTGGGACTCGACTCGGTCGAGAAATACCTCGCACACATTGCCTTTTTCGGGTGCACGACCGGCCGGTTCGCCAATCGCATCGCCAAAGGCCGCTTTTCGCTGGACGGCCGCGAATACAAGCTCGCCATCAACAACGGCCCGAACCACCTGCACGGCGGCCTCAAGGGGTTCGACAAGGTGGTCTGGAAGACCGAGGAAGTTTCGCAGACAGGCGCAGCGGGAGTGAAGTTCACCTACAAAAGCCCCGACGGCGACGAGGGCTACCCAGGAACGCTCGACACCGCCGTCACAATCTGGCTCACTGCAGACAACGCTGTGCGCCTCGACTATCTCGCCACGACCGACAAGCCGACGATCGTGAACCTGACCAATCACGCGTACTGGAACCTGGCCGGCTACCCCCCCGGCGCCGGCACGGTGTACAAGCACAAGCTGTACGTGGCCGCAGACCAGTTTCTGGAAGTCGACGGCGACGTGATTCCCACCGGCAAGTTGTTGCCGGTCTCGGGTACGCCGCTTGATTTCACCTCTCCGCAAGAGGTCGGCTCGCGCATCGAGCAGTTCAAATCGGGCGACCAGGCCTATGGCTACGATCACTGCTACGTGCTGCGGAACAAGTCGGGCGAATTGACACTGGCGGCGCGCGTCGAAGAGCCTGAAAGCGGCCGCGTGATGGAAGTGCTGACGACCGAGCCGGCCGTGCAGTTCTTCACGAGCAATTTCTTCGACGGGGGCCCACAGATGGGCGGCTACAAGCGGCACGCGGCCTTGTGCCTTGAAACGCAGCATTACCCCGATGCGCCCAATCAGGCCGCTTTCCCAAGCGTCATTTTGCGACCGGGCCAGACGTTCAAGTCGAGCACCGTTTACCGCTTTTCGGTAAAGCCCTGAACAACGCAGGAACCGGAAACCAACGGTTCGCCTTTCAGGACAAAGACAACCTCAGTGGAAGGAATCGATCTCCTGAAGAACGCCATCGGGGGCGCGAACTCACCACAGCCGGCCGCTCGAGATGCCGCGGAGGCGCGCCTGTGCAGCGCCGCGTCACGGTTTCGCTTCAGCAACCCGGGGGTTGCGACGCGCGGCTTCGGTTTTGCCGCACTCCCCTGGTTTTGCCTGTTCGCGGGGATCGCGTCGGGCGAGTGGCGGGCGCAGCAGGCGCCGTTGATGACGCGGTGGGCGAAAGACGTGACGCCCGACAACGTGCACCCTGAATACCCCCGGCCGCAACTCGTTCGCCAGGCGTGGATGAATCTCAACGGCCTCTGGGACTATCGCATCCAGCCTCGAGAGGGCCCGCGCCCCGAGCGTTTTGACGGGAAGATCCTGGTTCCGTTTCCGGTCGAAGCGGCTTTGTCGGGGGTGATGCAGCCGGTCGGGCCTGAGCAGAAGGTATGGTATCGGCGGACATTCGACCTCCCCGCGGGTTGGTCGGGCCAGCGCGTGCTCTTGCATTTCGGCGCCGTCGATTGGGAAGCGACGGTGTCGATCAACGGGCGCGACGCCGGCACGCATCGCGGCGGTTACGACCCTTTCGCTTACGACATCACCGACCTGTTGAACGCGACGGGCCCGCAGGAGATCGTCGTGGCGGTTTGGGACCCGACGACAACCGGCCCACAGCCGCGTGGCAAGCAGCATCTCCAGCCTGAGGGAATCTGGTACACGTCGACCACGGGCATCTGGCAGACCGTGTGGCTCGAGCCGGTGCCGCCGACGTACATCCGCGGAATGACAATCACGTCGGACCCTGACGATCGCTCGGTGACGGTGCAAGCCGACGTGGCTGGAAAGGTCGCCGGCTGGGAGGTCGAAGCAGCCGTCAGTATTCCCGCGAAGAAAGGAAGCAAGCCGACGGCCCTGACGGTGCGCGAGCCCGTGGGGAGGCCCTTGCGCCTCGAATGCAGCGCCGAGGCCCCCCTGCGACTGTGGACGCCCGATACGCCCGTACTGTACGACGTCGCGGTCAAACTGAAGCGGGCCGGTCAGGCCGCCACTGCGCCAGCGGCCGACTCGGTGCAGAGCTATTTCGCGATGCGAAAGGTTTCCATCGGCGCAGTCGGAGGGGTCACGCGCATTCTGCTCAACGACGAACCCGTGTTTCAACTGGGGCTTCTCGACCAGGGTTTCTGGCCCGATGGCCTGTACACGGCCCCGACCGACGACGCCTTGCGATACGACCTTGAAATGACGAAAAAGCTGGGCTTCAACCTGGTTCGCAAGCACGTCAAAGTCGAGCCGGCCCGCTGGTACTACTGGTGCGACCGACTGGGCCTTCTGGTCTGGCAGGACTTTCCCAGCGGCGACCGGCACGTGAAGCCCGGGGAAGGAGAGATTGAGCGCAGCGCCGAGTCGCGGGAGATCTTCGAACGCGAGTTGCGGGCGATGATCGACGCGCGACGGCACTTTCCCAGCATCGTAATGTGGGTGCCGTTCAACGAAGGGTGGGGACAGTTCGACACGGTGCGCATCAGCCGGTTGATCAAAGCCCGTGACCCGACCCGGCTGGTGAACTGCGCGAGCGGCTGGAACGACTTTCCCGCCGGCGACGTTCACGACATTCACAAATACCCCGGTCCTGACGCCCCCATCCCTGAGAAAAGTCGCGCTGCGGTCCTGGGCGAATTCGGCGGGCTGGGCCTGGCGGTGGCAGGCCACACCTGGCAGGCAGAGAAAAACTGGGGTTACAAGTCATTCGTCAACAAAGACGACCTGGCCCGGGCCTACTTCGAACGGCTCACCAGTTTGGCGGGGTTGATTGCCGAACCCGGCCTGTCGGCGGCCGTCTATACCCAGACGACCGACGTCGAAACCGAAATCAACGGGCTCGTGACCTACGACCGCGAAATGCTCAAGCTGCCGGCCGATGCGCTGCGCCGAGTGCACCGAAAGCTGTGTGGCGACAAATCGCGATAGCCGGGCGAAGCCAATTGAAGCGACCTGCACTGCACTAGCTGACTGCCGGGCGCGAGACGATCGGCCCGCGGGCGGCGATCGCGCGGTCGATGCGCTCGAGCTGCGAGGCGGTCAGTGCCCACCCCATCCCCAGCGCGTTCTCGCGAATCTGCTCAGGCCGTTTCGCCCCGCACAAGGCCGCGGTGATTCCCGGCCGGTGAATCGTCCAGTTGAGCACAAGCTGCGAAACCGAGCGGCCGGCTTCGGCCGCGACGGGGCGCAACGCCTCGAGAAAATCCTGATTCCTCTGCCACTCGTCACCGCTGTAGATCGGGTATTTCCGGCGGCGATCGCGCGCGTCGAAGATGTGATCGCGGGGCAGCTTGCCGGCGAGCAGCCCCTTCATGAGGGGCCAGTACACGACGACCGACACCCCCTGCGCGACGCACCACGGAAGCTGGCTCGCTTCGATCTCGCGCTGCAGCATGTTGTAGTGCGGCTGATACGCAGTCAGCGGGCAGACCGCGGCGAACTCGATCAGTTGTTCGAGGGTGGCGTTCGACAGCCCCACGCTCCGCGTCTGGCCCGCCTCCAGCAGTTCTTTAAGCGCACCGGCCGATTCGGCCAACGGCACCCGGGGGTCGGGCGCGTGCAGGTACAACAGGTCGACCCGGTCGGTGTTCAGGCGCGCGAGGCTCTCGGCACATTGCCGCTTGAGCGTCGCGGGAGTGCCGTCGCGCCCCTGCGTGCCGTCGGGCTGCCAGTGAATGCCCACCTTGGTGGCCAGCACGATCTCGTCGCGCCTGGGGGCCAGCGCCCGAGCGATCAGTCGCTCGCTTTCACCGTTGTAGCCATAGCAGTAGGCCGTATCGAAAAAGTTGATTCCCGAGTCGAGTGCCGCCGCCAGCGTCGCCAGACTGTCTGACTCGTTCACGCCGGCGCTCGTGATGCCGGCGATAGGCCAGCACCCCATTCCCAGGGGCGTCACGTAAATGTCGGTCTGGCCCAACGGGCGAAGGTTGGACATGGCAAATGGTGTCGATGCGTTCTCGCGAGGTCGCCTCGCCCCCCGACTCAGCCAGCGGGCGATCCCGCCGATCCGTCGCCGGCGACGGAGCGATGGCCCCACAAATCGAGTAGCGTCTGCGTATCTCCCAGGTCGCTTGCCAGATGATCGGGCCGCTCGAGCGCCAGCTCATCGAGCTGATGGTGCCCCGTGGCCACCGCAAGCGCCTTCGCGCCGATGGCGCGGGCGCAGCGCACGTCGGCGGGCGTATCGCCAATCACCCACACCCGGTCGAGCGCGATCTGGCCGTTCAATTGCCGGCGCACGGCCCCCAAGGCGTCGCGGGCCACGTCGTCGCGTTCGTGGTGTTCGTCGCCGAAGCCGCCCAATTGAAAGTAGTGATCGAGCGCGTAGTGCTTGAGCTTGAGGCGCGCTCCCTCCCGCGTATTGCCGGTCAAAAGCCCCGTCAACACCCGGTCGCGCTCGCGCAGCGCTTCGAGCAGGGCGACGATCCCGGGTAAAACCCGGCCCGGCCGCTGCGCCAGGTACCGGGGCAACAGCCGCAGGTATTCGGCCCGCAGCCGCCGCACGTTGTCGGCGTGATCGTCGATGCCGTGGTGGCGAAACAGGTCGCGCGTGATGCCCCGGTCGGTGCAGCCGTGAATCTCGACGTTTTTCGTCGGTTCGTTAATTCCGAAGGTCGCTGTCAGCGCGTCGCGCAAGGCCAGCGACCCGGCGCCGGCGGTGCGGATCAGAGTTCCGTCGATGTCGAACAAGAGCACCAGCATGTCTGTTGCGAGCGAACCAGGCTGAACGTAAATTGCGCGAGTCCAGTCAGGCTGGCAAAAAGGGAGGGTCGCCCCGCCGCTTTTGCGGCACGGCGAGCAATCAGCCCGCTTCAGCGCAACCTCTCATCGCTTCATAACGGCCCACGCACTATGGTTCAAGAGAGGCGTGCGATATCGCAACCGCCGCGACTGGCCCTGGTGGGCTGCGGCCAGATCGGCCGCGTGCATGCCGAGCGTGTCATGGCTGATGGTCGCGCTACAATCGTCGCCCTGTGCGACGCAGACGAGCAGAGGGCGAAGTCGTTGCAAGAGGCATTGTGCCCGAAAGCGTCGGTTCATGCCGATCTGCAACGCCTCTTGCACGACGGCAAACCTCGGCTTCCAGAACCGATCGACGCCGCGATCGTCGCGACGCCGACCCACCTGCACTTCGACCAGGTGCGCGAATTGCGCGCCGCCGGCATGGCCCTCTTGTGCGAAAAGCCATTGGCCGACACCGAAGCGCGAATCGACCAACTGGTGCGCGAATGCCAGCTCGGGGGGCCGCTATTGTCGATCGCCTACCAAAGGCGGTATTGGTCGGCCTATCGCACGCTCAGGCGCGAGGTGCAATCAGGCCGGCATGGCCCAGTGCGGTCTGTCACCGTGCAGATTGCGGAACCCTGGCAGCCGACGATCGCCGGCACCTGGCGCGACGACCCGCAGAGGAACCCCGGGGGCTTTCTGGGCGACGCCGGCAGCCACAAGGTCGATGCCGTATTTTTCGTCACCGGCCTCGCGCCGCGCGAAGTCTTCGCGCACAGCGACCGCCGCGGCAGCAGGGTCGAGATCGTCATAACGATTTCGGCCCGCCTGGAGAACGACGTCGCGCTCAGCATGAGCTTTATAGGAGACGCGCAGCACGTTTGCGAAGATTTCCATGTACACTGCGCCCGGGCCGATCTGCTGTTCCGCGACGGGGTCGTCTGGGTCGCTCGCGGCCAGAGGGTCGAAAAACTCGAACCGCTCGAGCCCGAGACGAACCCTGACAGCGCGTTTTTCGACTGCCTGCTGACGGGCGCCCCGAACGTCGCCCCCGCGTCTGTCGCGCTGCCCGTGTGGCATTTCACGCAGGCGGCGCTGGAATCGGCACAGTCGGGAAGGCTCATCCGACTGTCGTAGTACCGGGTCCACGTTCCCGCCTGAGGAGGCGGTACGACAAACCTATTCGTCGGTCACGCACCCCTCTGCCGCGCTCTTCACGTTCTTGATGTACTTGTAGAGCGTGCCCCGGCGGGCCTTGTAGGGCGGGTCTTTGTAGGCCGCGCGGCGCTTCGCCAGTTCGGCTTCCGGCACATCCATGTCGATGCGGTTCACTTCGGCATCGATCGTAATTTTGTCGCCGTCTTTCACGAGGGCAATCGGGCCGCCGCCTTGCGCTTCAGGCGTCACGTGCCCGACGATGAACCCGTGCGAGGCGCCCGAGAAGCGGCCGTCGGTGATCAGCGCCACGTCGCGCCCCAGGCCGGCCACGACGATCGCCGCCGTGGGGGTGAGCATTTCGGGCATCCCCGGCCCCCCCTTGGGCCCCTCGTACCGGATGACGACGACGTCACCCTTGACGATCTTTTTCTGTGCGAGCGCCGCCAGCATTTCTTCTTCGGAGTTGTAACACTTCGCCGGGCCGCTGAATGTCAGCCCCTCTTTGCCCGTGATCTTCGCGACGGCCCCCTGCGGGCAGAAGTTGCCCCGCATGATCCGCAGGTGCCCGGTTTTCTTGATCGGCTTCTCGATCGTCTGAATGATCTGCTGCCCCTCTTTCAGCCCTTCGAGCCCTTCCAGGTTTTCGGCCAGCGTCTTGCCCGTGATTGTCATGCAGCTTCCGTCGAGCAGCCCCTTCGACAGCAGGTACTTGAGCACCGCCGGAGTGCCCCCCGCGTAGTGCAGGTCTTCCATCATGTACTTGCCCGACGGTTTCAGGTCGGCAATGAACGGAATGCGATCGCTGACCGCCTGAAAATCGTCGATCGTCAAAGGCACTTCGCACGCGCGGGCCATCGCGATCAGGTGCAACACGGCGTTCGTCGAGCCCCCCAGCGCCATCACCGTAACCATCGCGTTCTCGAACGCCTTGCGCGTCATGATGTCGCGCGGTTTGAGGTCGAGTTCGAGCAGGTTTCTGACGGCCTTGCCGACCGCCAGGCATTCCCCCAGCTTGAGCGGGTCTTCCGCCGGAATCGACGAGCTGTAAGGCAGGCTCATGCCCATCGCTTCGATGGCCGAGGCCATCGTGTTGGCGGTGTACATGCCGCCGCAGGCGCCCGCTCCCGGGCAAGCGTTCTTTACGACCGCCTTGCGCTCTTCGTCGGTGATGCGCCCCTGGACGAATTCGCCGTACGATTGCAGCGCCGAGGCAACGTCGATCTTGCGGTCGCCCACGCACCCTGCGCGAATCGTGCCGCCGTAGACCATCAGCCCCGGCCGGTTGAGCCGGGCCATGGCGATCATGCAGCCGGGCATGTTTTTGTCGCAGCCGGGAATCGTCACGACGCCATCGTACCACTGGGCGCTCACGACCGTCTCGATGCTGTCGGCAATCAGGTCGCGCGATTGCAGCGAGTACGACATCCCCTCGGTTCCCATCGAGATGCCGTCGCTGACGCCGATCGTATTGAATCGCATACCCACGAGGCCCGCGGCCTGCGCCCCTTCTCTGACCTTCGCGGCCAGGTTGTTGAGGTGCATGTTGCAGGGATTTCCCTCGTACCAGACACTGGCGATGCCGACTTGCGGCTTCTGCATGTCTTCTTCGGTGAGGCCAGTCGCGTAGAGCATGGCCTGCGACACCCCCTGGGTAGGGGTCTGGGTAAGACGGGAACTGTAGCGGTTGAGCTTGTTTTGAGTCATGGAATCCAATGTACCGGCTGGCCGCGGGGTGTCAACGTTGGGCGTTTGCGAAGCACCGATGGCCCGGAGTCTCCTGATACTTCAGTCATTTGAAGGGCTCAAAAACTCGATCCACATCTTCGCATTTTCACGATTTTCCCCCTTTCCGGCGAGTTGGACGCCGCCGTAGAGTTCCTCAAGAGGCGGGCGAGTGCCTTTGACTAGAAGGTGCCTCTATGCCATCGGTTGCCCCCGAGGTCGAATTGCGCGACGCCCTGACGGCGTTCGAGACGTGCCTCGAAACCCCCCTGGTGCCCGGCGAATTCGAGCGCTGGCTGGCCGACGCCCGGGCGGCGCTCGACCGAATCGACGAGCGGCTGCCCGTGCATGTCGTGAAGAATCATCGCACGCAGTTGAAGCAGATTGCCGAGGCCGACAAAGAGATGTTCGCCCGCATCGGGGCGCTCGCCCGCGACGACGAGAAGAGTCTCGAGCAGCTCGCCTGGTTCAAGGAATGGGGCGCCCGGCTGGCGGAGCGGACGAGCCAGACCGAGCCTGATGAAAAGAAGCTCGACGACGAATTCGCCGAATTCAGCAAACAGGGGCTGGAATTCGTGATCGACGTCCGCAAGCAGGAGCTGGCGTTTTCGACGTGGCTGGGCGAGGCCCTGAACCGCGACCGCGGCGGCGAGGGAGATTGACGGGTCGCCGGCGCGCGGGCAGCAACTGGACACACAGAAGAAACGCAGGAGGCTGGCCGTGCAAAGTGCCCCGGCCGCTTGGAGCGGCCGGGGCACTTTAGCGCCATTCGGTTCGCCGGCGAGCGGGGAACTGGACACACAGAAGAAGGCCGGCGAGCGGGGGACGTAAGTCCCCTGGTCGGTTGCGGCGCCATAGGTCGTGCGACGCGTCCGGGCGGAATCAGCCTTGCTCCAGCTTCGCGAACAGTTCACGGATTTTCAGTTTGAAGCCAGGCAGAACCTTGCCCCCCGTCAGCGTCTGCGTCGACTTCAGCACCACGCTTTGCTGCGGCGACGTGAAGACCTGAATGGTTTGCCTGTTCGCGTCGACGATCCAGACGAGTTCCACGCCGGCCTCGAAGTAGTGCCGCACCTTGCGACGCATCTCTTCGCGCGTGTTGCCGCGGCTCAGGATTTCGATCGCCAGATTCGGCACCAGACTGGGGATGGGCTGCCGCGGAAGCTTGCCGGCAGGCAGCCGATCGCGCGCGATGAACGACACGTCGGGAATGAGCACCAGCCCGGGCGCGAGCCGCAGCATTCCCGCTTCGCCGGCGACAAACCCCAAACGACGCGCGCCGACGAAGTTGTTGAGGAACGTAATCAGCCAGCCGGCGAGCAACGATTCTTCGTACCCCACATCTTTCTGCAGAAGCACGCCGCCGATGAGCTCGCACAATCGGCCATCGCGCCGCAGAACGCGCAGCACGTCTGCTTCGGTGGCAGCACCCGGCGGAGTGTCGGTGCGGATGCGCGCGAGCGGCATCGGCCCGAAGCGCGACGCGAGAGCGGTCAGCGTGACGGGCGTCGTGCGATCGGGTGCGGGATCAAGAACCGTTGCCATGTGCCGCCTGATCTGAAAACTGGCGCCGCCGTAACCGCGCTGCGGACAGTGGAATTGTACCACGTCCGCCGCGTCGGGCACCACGCGCGACGTCGAGCGGCCGGGGACGGTGCGCGAGGCAGGTCGGGTGGTCGAGCCTGACGTTCGGTACGTCAGCCTTTCGAGGCTGACTGTGTCCGGCTGGAAAGCCGGACGCACGAGTGAACCGCGACCGCGGCCCGGGCGATTGACTCGGCCGGGCCCACGTCAAGTGCCCCGGCCGCTCGAAGCGGCCGGGGCACTATAGCGCCGTTCAGTTCGTCGGCGGGCGGGGGACATCCAGCAGGCCGGCGTCTTGCGTCGCTTTGTGTTCTTTGGGTCCTTGGTGGTTGATTCTACCGACGCAACCACCAAGTACATCAAGAGCACGAAGAATCCGCGATCAAGGCGCCTACGGCACTTGGAACGGATTGCCGTCGTTTCTTTGGATCAGATTCCGCAAGAACTGCTCGTCAAGTTTCGAAAAGCCACGCACCGAACCGTCACACAACACGGCAAAAAATCCGAAGTCATACTGCCCGCCCAGCTTGGGAACCGGCTTGTCCGCGGCGTAAGGAATGTCTTCGGGCTTTGTCCAGGGAATATCTTGCTTTACCTCCACCACCAGCAGCGTGTTCGACGTCCCATCGAGGATATCACGCAGTTTGGTCCCATCACCGTCGGGGAATACCGTGCCCTCTCCGGTCAGGACGAAGTAGGACGCGTTCGTCGAACCTTGCGGGTCGTTCGGGTCGCGAAACGGGGCCGGCATTTTGTCCAATACCTTTTTGTTGGCCGGGCTGTCCCAGGGCTCATCGAACTTGTACTCGTTGTAGAGCGCGGTTTGATCAATAAACGGCAGTATCGCGACGCGCCAGCTATGCGGGTGTTGTGAGTTTCCGTTTCCATCGCGCCCATACCGAGCCGCCGGCGGAAATCGGCCATGCGCGTCACAATAGTTGTGGAACGCAAGGCCGATTAGTTTCAGGTTGTTCTTCGAGTGGCTCAGACGGGCCGCCACACGGGCCGGCTGCACCGCCGCAAGAAGCATGGCGAACGAAGTGGCTAACGCTTCCGATGCGACAACGGCGGTCGCACGGACTTCTGATCCGGCCGGTTCCACTTTGATCTGGTCAAGAAGGACGTCTGCTTCACGAAAGCCTCGCAGCATCATGGCCCCGGCATCTCCAGTAAACTGACCGGTTTCCCGCGCTTGCGCGAGCGCGTTACGGCCGATAGTCAGCGCAGCCGAAAGTGTGTCCGCGACCTTCTTTGCCTCTCCGGCAGACGGGCAGGCCACCCTGGCCTGAACGTCGAACTTGCTGTCTACCGTCAATCCCACGATGCCCAGCGCCGCATTTTCCCAGAGTGGCGAAAAAGCGGGCAAAACTCCACGCGCGTTAGGCGCTCGCTGTCGGAGCAATAGTTGCATCTGTTCTTTGATTGCTCTGACGTCTAAGAGCAGACGTGCGTGGTCACCAGAGGCTTCACGCCACGCCCCCAGCCAGCTTGCCTGGGCTGGACCGTCCTCTCCAGCGAGCAGCACGCGTCGCAGGTGTTCTTCGCTGTCCGATAGAATCGCCAGTCGACCGGATTTCAAGAGACACCCAACGCGGCCGTTCGCGGCTTTCCGATACTTTTGGCCCTCATATTCACCTTCGGTGCTGTCAGCGAACAGATGCTTGATAATCGTGAGGGCGTCGCCCGGTTCTCTAACTCGCACGATGACCGCGGCAGGATCAAATCGATTCAGCTCTGAGAAAGCATCGAGGCAGGCAATCGTGACCTGTTCGAGTCGGTCCATTGGAATTCCCAACTGCTTCTGACTATCGTCCTGCTGCTGAACGAATCTCCCGAGCATCGTCATCTCGGGTCGAGCGAGAATGGTCGCAGGGCGAATCGCGAGCACGAAGGTCGAATCGTGCGGCACGTAGGCCAGGCTGAGAGGTTCTTCGACGGCCGCCACAATCGCAGGCGCCAGGCTCGTCTCCACTGCGCCGGTTGCAATAGTCGATCCCGCCAGGGCGATGCTCGTCACCGAAGATCCGCCGCGCAAACCTGAAACGAGGATTCCCAAAGCCAGCAGCGAGCAAATCGTCATCCAACTCGCGCTGGGCCCCTTTGTGCCGGTTGCCGCGTTCGCCGGCGCTTGCGACTTCGCAGGCGCGGCGGCGTCAATCGCCGCCGGGCTGCGAGCGGTTGATACTTCGTCCGCGCGCGAGAAGTCGGGTTCTGAGGAGAAGAGATTCGAGGCGATTTCCGACTCGGCGATTGCAGGAGCAAAGTCGGCGGAAAACTCCTGCGATAGAAGAGACTTCGTGAAACGACCCTGTGACGGAAAGAGCGATTTCCACGACCAGCGCGGCCAGGGGCTTGCCGCCAGGGCCGTGAGCCCGGCGACGAGGGCCAGCGCCGTGAAAATCGCCGACGATCGCCCGGCGGGGGTGCGGCGCGAGAGCAGAGAATAGAGGACGGCCGCGAACGAGGCGAGGAGCGTCACCTGCACGAGACACCAGAGCAAGGCATGGGCGAGGGTGTTCATGAGCGTTTCTCCCGCAGGATCTGTTCGAGAAGGGTGCGTTCCCTGGCCGTCAGCTTGCGCTGTTCCATCAGGCGCACCAGCAGTTCTGCGCGCGACCCGCCGAAGACGCGCTGGATGAGGTCGGTCAGCAGGTTGCCCGAGACGTCGGCAAACGAGCGGATCGGCTCGAAACGAAACGGCCGCTCGTCGCGCGTCTGGCGCAGAAAGCCTTTGTCGGTGAGAATCTTCACGAGCGTGGCGACGGTGGTGTACGCCAGGTCGCGACCGGCAGCGGCCAGCGCCTCGCGCGCCTCGGCGACGGTCTGCTCGCCCGATTGCCAGAAGACGTGCATGACTTCGAGTTCCCGTTCGGTCAGTTCGCTGGCGCGAGGCCGGGCCATTGGCAAGACTCCTCCTGCGACCTGTCATTTGGTTCCTTAGATTTGGTTTTATAGTAATCATGCGGCCGCAGGTGTCAAGTCTGACTTTCGGAAATTCGTACGTCAGCCTTTCGCGGCTGACCGGTGCGGAGAATTACCCCGCGCCCGGAGTCTCACTCTCGCACGCCGGACCGAACAGCAGGGGAAATAGGTGAATAGGTAGCTGGGTGACTGGGTGACTGGGACTCGAATAAGAACAAGATCGGACGCAACTCTTGATGTGCAGAATGAGCCATCCAAATTCTCGATACATGATGAATCAGAACCGCGGAGAACGCCGAGGGCGCCGAGAGACGCAGAGATTCTCGCCGAAGATCCTTCTCTGCGCGTCTCCGCACAGCAACGCTTCAAGATGTTGTCACGGCAACAAGACTTTCTGGATTGAGGGGTTTCAGCCGGGATATTCCAGAAACTGATCGGGCCGAGAAGATTCGTCCACGGAACACACCGAACACGCTGAAACGAATTTGGCGAACGAGTGATCTCCGTCTGTCTTATTTCTGTGTGGTTCGTGTATTCCGTGGTCGGTTCCTATCTTTGATTGCGGCTCTGCCGCGCTGCGGCCTCGGCGTGCTTCTGTTCCCTTTTCCGACGCCGGGAATGTTGTCACCGCAACAAGGTTCCGATGGGTTGCAAAGGAATCCGCAGTCGTGCGATTCGAAAGCCGGACGTACGGTCTGTCACGCTGGAAAGCCTGACGTACGGCCCGCGCGCTACCGCCCCGCGTCTGCGGGCGGTTCATCGGCAGGGCCAGGATCTTCGCTCGGATCGCGCTCGTTGTCGCTCCAGAAGAACTCGGCGACACAACACGCAAAACCCGGCAGCAGGGCGCCGCCCTCAAGGGTTTCGGTCCGGGTCAGCGTACGGACGTTGCCGTCGGGAGTATAGACGGCAACCGTTTTCCAGCGGGGGTGCAAGACCCACACCGCCTCGGCCCCGGCCCGCAGCCAGTCGGCCGCCTTTTCGTCGATCTCGCTCAGGCGGTCATTCGGCGAAGCGACTTCGACGGCCAGGTCGGGTGCGCCGGGCCAGTAACCTTGAGGAATGCCCGACCGCGGAATTCGCGCCTTGCGAACGAAGCCGAGATCGGCGGCACGCACCGTGTCAGGATCACTTTCGAGAATGAAGCCGGTTTCGGCGCCGAACAGCAGCCCAAGTTGGTGCGCAGTTACGAACCGCTCGACGCGAGCGGTGACCAGCACCACCACGACTCCGTGTTCCCCTCCACTGGGTGACATGGTGTGCAGCTCTCCCTTCAAGAGCTCGTATCTCTGTCTGCCCCGCGGCAGCTTCAGCAGATCGTCAGCCGTCAATGGCCGGGTGATGGTGTTCATGGCTGTGTCTGCGAGGCGAGCCCGCGGCATATCCTCAAGCGTTGCCGGATCGAGAATTCAGGCTGATTTGGGAGCGAGACCCTGCACAACGAGACATCCTAATTTTACACCGGAACACCCAAAACGCCACGCGGCGCCGGCGGAATCCCTTGTATGACCCACGACGCGGCGCGGTAAACAATTCGGCAACGGGACCTTCGGCCGACGCCGCTCGTGTCAGGCTGAAAACCTGATTTACACGGCTACACCGCCCGAATGATGGCCGCGGCGCTTTGGCCCATGGCCGTGCGATTGACGCTCAGCGCCGTGCGGTTGCGCAGCCGCAAGGGTTCGTGATGAATCACGTTCAGGCGGCAATGCGGGTCGGGGCGATCGTGGTTGAGCGTGAACGGGGCCATGCCGTGCGTCACCGACAGCACGCAGCCGGCGAGCTCCACCGCGCCCGTCCCGGCGTCGAACGTGCCGAAATAGCTTTTGAGCCCCGTCACGGGAATCGTCTCGGCAGCGCTCCCCAGCGCCAGATGGCAGGCCTGGGCCTCGATCAGATCGTCGCGGCGGGTGGCCTTGCCGTGCGCGTTGATGTGGCCGATTTCGGCCGGCTCGAGCTGCGCGCGGCGCAACGCCGCCTGTACCGCCCGTACGAGACCGATGCCGCCGGCGCCCTTTTCTTGCCCCTGACCGTCGCAACCGGCGGCGGCCGCCAGCACTTCGGCATATTGCGGGGCGCCGCGGCGACAGGCGAATTCATAGTTCTCGATCACGAACGCCGCAGCCCCTTCGCCCAGCACGCAGCCGTCACGGTCGATGTCGAAGGGGCGGCAGGCGCGGCGGGGGTCGTCGCTGTGCGAAAGGTTTTCGGTGAGTGCCAGGCGGGCGATGTCGAACGCGTGCAGGTCAGAGCCGCAACCGCCGACGATCATCGCGTCGGCGACGCCGCGCTGGATCGTGTGCACGCCTTCGGCCAATGCGAGCAGCGGCGAGGCGTCGCGGCAGGTGAGCGTGTTGTTCGGGCCGCGTGCGTCATGCTCGATGGCGATGTGGCAGGCGGGCATGTTGGGCAGTTGCGGCAAAAGCCACAGCGGAGAAATCTGCGACAGGCACTCTTCACCAAAGCGGCCGAAGTCGAATTCGCCGTCGTTCAGGCAGCCCGCAGCGGCGTCGGCCAGCTCGTGGGGGGCCGAAGGAATCTGCCCCGCCCCGAACACCACGCCCAGGCGGTCTGGGTCGATGCCTTCTGAGGCCAGCCGGGAGTCACGAAGCGCCAACGTCGCCGCGCTGACCCCCAACTGGATGTCGCGCGACATGACTTTCAGTAACTTGCGCTGGCGGACATAAGGGTGCGGGTCAAAGCCCTCGATTTCGGCGGCCAGCTTGCAGGGAAGGCCGGCGTAAGGCATGCGCTTCAAGAGACCGATGCCCGTGCGGCCGGCCAGCAGGTTTTGCCAGAACGCTTCGCGGCCGATGCCCACGGGAGAGACGACACCGATGCCGGTTATCACCACCCGGGGCACGTTAGAACGACCAGCCGTCATTGGCGCGAGACCCAGCGATGTCCGCCAGAGAGGCGAACGAGACCATCAAGAGGAGATTGTAACCAGATCGGTCCCCGGTGCGGAGGGGAAAGCGGATAGGACGGGATACGGCCGGAGGGTTCATAACCGGTAACCCCTTATTTTCGCCTGTCTTTTCCAAATGCGCGCGGCATACCTCTGCGCGCCGAAAATCAGCGGTGATAAAATAGTGACCGCGCGGGGGGCGCGAGCGTGGAACGTATGCGCTCTTTGGCGGTCGCCGGAATTCACGACGCGGCCAGGCCGCAAAAACAGAACAAGACACGAGATCCCAAAGGTCGCAGAGGAGAAACGCTCAGAATTTTGTCGCGGCAACAACATCCCTCCGGGCTGAGGGTTTCGCCCGGGATGTTCCAGAATCCAATCGGGCCGAGAGGATTTGACCACGGACCACACAGAACACACGAAAACGAGAATGATTTTGCCTTATTTCTGTGTGTTTCGGGTGTTCCGTGGTCATTTCCTATTTCTTGGTTGCGGCTCGGCCGCGCTGTGTCCTCGGCGTGCTTCCGTTCCCTTTTCCGACGTTGGAATGTGCAGATGGGTTGCAGTTTCGGGCGTCGTCCAGCGAAGCGCAGACGCACTGTTCGAGAGACGCACCCGCTCACTGAAATTTGCAATTGGCGAGGCTCGTGGCGCAACGGGGTCGCGGAGAGAGAAAAATGGGCCCCGAATTGAGAATTTGTGAGCACAAAGCCAATCAAGACAAGGGCTTGCAAAGAAACCAAATGCAACGCGGCGAATTGGTAGTCTGACACAACTTCAAGTGCCGCAGGTGGTTGCAAAGAAACCAAATGAGGTGGATGAAGTGGTTTCTTTGTTCATTTGGTTTTGGTTTTCAATGGGGCGCGCCTTGAGGGCGTTCACCCCTTACCAATGGGGGTCCCGGGGGGCCTCGGCACGAGAGGAGCCGGGTTTCCTCTGTTCCCATTCTAGGGGCGGAGAGTCGGTCCCGCAGGGCCGCTGAAAATTCGACAGGGCTGTCGAATTTTCAGATTGAAAATCAACAGCCCCCCGACCCCTTCCCGCTGTCGAGGGGCAGGGCGAAGAAAATTCGGAGATGCCAAGGGCCGGGAGGGGAGACGTTGGCGGGTGGACGTCGAGAGTGAGAGGTGCCGCCGCAGAACTCGCCAGAGTTCCCACCAGGTGCGCCTGGCGCGTGCTCACGCAGCCGTCAGCCTGCCGTCGCGGATCGTCAGCACCAGATCGTCAGGCATAATGTGGCTGCGATCGTGCGTCACGATGATCACGGTGGTTCCCTGCGCGTCGCGCAATTCGCGCAGGTAGCGATAGATTTCGGCACCCGACTGGCTGTCGAGCTCGCCGGTCGGCTCGTCGGCCAGTACCAGCAGCGGCCGCTTGAGGATGGCCCGGGCGATGGCTACGCGCTGCTGTTCGCCCCCGGAAAGCTGAGTAGGGCGATGGTCGAGCCGGTCGCCGAGCCCGACTTTCCGCAATAAGTCATCGGCCCCGGCGCGCTGTGCAGCAGTCACCCCCTGGGGGAGATAGGGGACCAGCACGTTTTCAAGGGCCGACAGGTTCGACAAGAGGTTGAAATTCTGAAACACGAACCCCACGCGCTCGCGGCGATAGACGTCGCGCTCGCGCGGCGAAAGCCGTTCGAGGGGGCGACCCTGCACGGTGACGCTGCCGGTGGTCGGTTCGTCGAGCGCGCCGATCAGGTACAGCAGGCTGCTTTTGCCGCTGCCCGAGGGCCCGACGATGAACGTGAAGCTCGACTGCGGAATCTCGCACGACACCCCGCGCAGGGCCCGTACTTCCGACTGCCCGCGGCGATACGATTTGGTGACGTTGGCGACGGAGATCATGGGCGAAAGGTCGAAAAGTCGAAGGGTCAAAAGGTCGAAGGGTCAAAAGGTCGAAGGGTCGAAGAGTTGCAGACCTCAAAAGGTGATGACCGGTTGTCGCACCCTTTGACTCGGCGATTTTTCGATTTTTTGATTCGGCGACTCTTCAACTTTTAGACCTTTTGACTCTTCGACTCTTTAACCCCGTCGGATGGCTTCCATCGGCATCATGCGTGCGGCGCGCAGGGCGGGGTACAGGCCTCCCAGAATTCCCAGCACGACGCTGAAGCACAGACTGAAAAGAAGCAGCTTGGGGCTGGCGTAGAGATGAATGCGGGTGGGCCAGCGGGCGTTGATGACCTGGGTCGCGACCCATCCGACGGCGCTGCCGGCGACGCCGCCCCCCAGCCCCAACAGCGCACTTTCGGAACCGATCAGCCGCAGCACGTCGCCGCTGGTCCAGCCATTGGCCTTGAGGATTCCGAATTCGATGAACCGCTCGGTGACGCTCATCAGCATCGTGTTGACGATACCGACGAAGGCGATGGTCACGCCGATGCCGGTCATCAACGTCAGAAACAAGTCGAGGTCGGCGGTGAACCGTTTGAATTCGCCGGCCCAGTCGCTGGGGCTGCGGACTTCAACGGGAAGCTCGTGTGACCCGGGGGTGACGCTGGACGCGGGGATCTCAGACGCGGCGGCGTCGGAAGGCGTACGGTCGGCTGAAGTGTCGGGAGTTTGCAGCATTGTTCCCAGCGCCGATGCGAGCGACTGCACCAGCTTGTCGGCGGGTTTCTCAGCCGGCAATTCGGCCGCCAGGGCCAGGGTCGGGGTCCAGGCGTCGGGTTCGCGGCCCCGAAAGATCGCACGCAAGCGGCGGGCCAGATCGTCGCGGTCGGCACGCGGCAAAGGTTCGACGTAGAAATTGCAGACCGAATCGGCGCCAATGCGGCCGAGCCGGCGGACTTCGTCGATATCGAGAATGATGGCCACATCGAGAAACATCGACTGGCACTCGTAAACGCCCACGATTTTGCAGTCGCGCCCGTCGACGCGCAGCGGGTCGCCGATCTGTTTATGGAACTCGTCGGCGATCGCCTGGCTGACAAGGACGTTGAGCGTCCCCCGGTCGGTTTCGTCGAGCATTCGGCCGCCGGGCTTCAAACCGGCCCGGTACACGCTGTAACTCAGTTTTCCGGCTTCCCGCAGGTCGGAGCCGAACAGGAACCGCGGCGGGCTGACGGTCGGCTTGCCATCGATGACGTGCGCCCGCACCCACACCTCGGGGTGCACGGCGTGCACCCCATCGACGGCGCGAATCTCATCGGCCCATCGGGCCGGAAGCCGCGAGAACAGGGGGATCGGGGCACCGGGCTGCATGATGGTCAGCCCGGGCACCTTTCCGAACGTCGACGTGATTGTATCTTCGATCCCTTCGGCGACCGAGAACAGCCCCACCATACCGGCGATGGCCACGGTCAGCCCGCACAGCGCCAACAGACTGCGAACAGGGCGGCTCCAAAGGTTCTTCCAGGCAAAGCGAAACATGTCACGTGATTGTAGCGAGCGACCGCGCATTGGTCATCTGGCTGCCCTCTGGCGGCTGGCGCCCCCCGCTTGCAACCTCGGAATTGGCCCCCGTAAAATGCCACAGGGCGCGTGATGAACCGCGCGCAGAATGCATTGCGAATTTTTCCGGGCCTTGCGCGCCGGTCAACCTTCGGTCTCAATGGCAAACCACGATTACTACGGCACGCTGGGAGTTACTCGCACCGCGACACCCGAGGAAATTCGCAAGGCGCACAAAAAGCTGTCGCGCAGGTACCACCCCGACGTCAACAAAGACAAAGGCGCCTCCGAGAAGTTCAAGCAGGTGCAAGAGGCGTTCGACGTATTGAGCGACACCGAGAAGCGTCAGCAATACGATCGCTTCGGGCAGGTATTTCCCGGCGGGGCGGGGCCGCAGCCGGGCCGGTCATATCCCTGGACCGGGCCGGCGGGAGGGCAGGGGGGCCCCATTGATCTGGGCGACCTGTTCGGCGGTCAGGTCGATCTGGAGGAATTGTTCGGCGGCGCGATGGGGGGCCGCGGAGGCCCGAACTTCGGCCGCGGAGGCCGTCGCGGGCCGGCCCCGGGCCAAGACGTCGAATCGGAGGCCGAAATTCCGTTTCAGGTGGCCGTCGACGGGGGCAAAATCGAACTGGTCCTCGATCGGGGGGGGAAGACCGAGCGGTTGACGGTCAAGATCCCGGCGGGGGTAGATAATGGCAGCGTCGTGCGGCTTTCCGGCCAGGGCCTGCCGGGAGCGGGGGGCGGGCCGGCCGGCGACCTGCTGGTGCGAATTCGCGTGGCGCCGCACCCCTGGTTCCGTCGCGACGGGCACGATCTGTACCTCGATGTTCCGATCACGGTCACCGAAGCGGCGCTGGGGGCGAAAGTCGAGGTCCCCACGCTTTCGGAAGGGCGCGTCGTGCTGACGATTCCGCCGGGCACTGCCAGCGGGGCCAAATTGCGCTTGCGCGGAAAAGGGGTGATGGATCTGGGCACCAAGGAACGGGGGGACCAATACGTCGTGATCAAGATCATTCCGCCGCAGAAGCTGAGCGAGCGCGCCCGGAAACTGCTGCAGGAACTGGCTGAAGAGGCGCCGCAATCGCCGCGGGGAGGTTTGTGGTGATGGCCCGGCGACTGCGAGTACCGCGGGTTCTGGCCGTCGCGCTGTGCGCCTGCGCACTGCGATGCGCCCCCGCGTTTGCTGACCCGGCAGATGCCGACGAGCCGGTCGAAACCGGAGCGCCTGCCCCTCGCGAGTCGATGCCCGCCGACCGGCAGGAAGCGGCGAAACGCGCCTACGCCACGGGCATCGTCATGCTGGGAGGCATTCTGATCTGTGGCGTCGGGCTGGTCGCGATGGCGCTCTTGTGGGGAAGTCGAACGCGGCGCATCGCCCGACAGTCGCTGCCCGATGTCGCCCTACGCGACGAATTGTGGTTTCTGAAGCACAAACCGCCAACGCCGGCGGCAGACGACCCGCCGCAAGCCTCTGAGGGGGGCTCGCAGGTCGACTGAGAATCATTCGCGGAGATTCCGGAAAGGGGCTCGCGTGAGAAAGCTTCGTTTCCGCCGGCAGCACCACTTGAAGAAACCGGCCGACTTCGCACGCGTCTACGCCTTGCGATGCGTTGCGCGCCGGCGGTACCTGACCGTGTTCGCCGCCCCGAATGCCTGTGGGTATTCGCGGCTGGGTGTCAGTGTTTCGAGAAAGCACGGCTCGGCCGTGGCACGCAATCGCCTGAAGCGGCTTTTGCGCGAAGCGTTTCGACTGAGCCGTCACGACCTGCCGACAGGCCTCGACCTGGTCTTGGTGCCCGAAAATGCCCGCGATGCGACGCTCAGCGAGTTTCAGACGGCGCTGCTTGCGGCCGTCGAGAAGCTGGCGCGGCGGCTGCAAATCGAGAAATTGAATCCGAACGAGGCCGCCCATGGCGACTGACCATCGCTGGGCCCTGCCAAAGGCGATCGCGAGTTCACCGTGGCGCCGGGCCGCGGGCGTGCTATTGAAGCTGCCGGCCAACGGCCTGATTCTGCTGGTCCGTGCTTACCAGATCGTGCTGGGCCCGCTCTTAGGAGGTCAGTGCCGGTTTCACCCGTCCTGCAGCGAGTACTTCATCGGGGCGGTCGAGAAGTACGGAGCGATCTCGGGCGCCACGCGCGGAATCTGGCGCATCTTGCGGTGCCATCCCTGGCACCCCGGCGGTTACGACCCGCCCTGAATTGAGATCGGCAGTTCGGCATGGGCCAGGCGCGCGGCCAGCACGTCGTGGATGCACATGCGAAGCACGTAGTCGCCCGGCGGCAGGTCGACGGGAATCGTCATGTCGTGGGCCAGGGCATAGTCGTGCCGCGGCTCGCGGCACAAATCGACGGCGTCTCGCTGGGGCTCGCTGCAAACGACGCGACCGGCCGCATCTCTGATTTCGACGTGCGATCGAGTCTGAGTTCGATAACCTTCGCGCGTGGCCTGGCTCTGGAAATTCGCCAGCGCCGCGTACAGAGCAATTTTTTGCCCCGCGTGCAAGCGGGTCGCGTCGAGTTCGCGAACGTCGTCAAAGCCCGCGACCTCGCGACATACGGTGAGACGCACAATCGCCAGGTCCTGCTGGGCAGACTTGACGTAAACCGTCCCTACCGGGGGCTGCGCCAGTTGCGGAATGCTCTGCAGCGACCGGGGTTCTACCATATTCGCCGGCTGAGATTGCCGGCCGCGTGGCCGTGCTGCGGTCGCCAGGGCCGTGGCTTGCGACGTGACATTTCGCGGCGACGGGCGGCGGTTGACCGATTCGTCGTCGGAATCGTCGTCGGGCGTCGCCACGGGGCGAGACCGAAACACAGGATACGCGCCGGCGTCACTCGTGACGCCGCCGCGATTTGCGGCGCCACGCGGAAAAACCAGCCCATCTTCGGGCGCGGCCGGCGGCATGGGTTCGGCAGTCCCGCGAACGTGCAATTCAGCGGCAGGCCGAGCTGGGCGAATGGTGGCGACCGCCGCCGGGGCTGAAGGCGCACGCGTGGCTGCGGCCTGCGGCGCGCGGCAACCGCTCATCGCTGCGGCAATCGTGCAGATGGCCGCCGATGGCAAAACGTTTCGGGCGAGGGCGCAGCGCACCGGAAGCCGTCCTGCAAGGGGGGAGTTTGGGCGTCCCATCCCTGGCTTGAGCGACAACCGGGCTCCGCCGGTCGTGTACTGCAACGTTGGCCCGGCCCCGCGCCTGGCCAAAACGGCAGGCGAGGGTGTGGTGACGTGCGGCCGGATGTTCCGTCGGCCGCCCGCGCAACCGAGGCTACTGATCAATTCGGAACATTTCGGGCGGCCGGCCATTCCGATATGGCCCGGCGGAGCGAATTGCCCGTGTGCCGCTCCGATTTTGCGCCATGCGCCGAACGCCCCATTCGCAACGGCTGCACGCAATCTCGCAATCGTCGGGGGGGCTGTCACAAAAGCGGCGACAGTCGCCCCCCACCGGGGAAGATCGCGGAGTGTTCGTCGCGGGGTCGAGTGCCGGCCTCGATCTTTCAACCGCGGGCTGACGGCTACATCCGCGACCGGGCGTAGTGCTGCTGCTCCTGGCGGCGCCAATACGACAACCCCAGGAGACCGGCTACGCCGGCGATCAGCCCGGCGACCGAGGCAGCGGTCAAGTTGATGGGCAGGCGTGAAGCCTCGTCTGACTCAAGAGCAGGTTCGCCGTCGGCGGGGTCGGCGGTTGAGTTGTCGGCAAGCAGATTCGCGGTCTCAGAAGACTCGGCGCCCGGTGCTGTTTCCGCCGTCAGTTCCTCCGCAGATGCCGCGCTGGCGGGCTGCGAACTCGAGGCCGCGTGCAGCAAGTGAACCTTGCCGGCGGCCGAGACGTCGGCCCCGACGGCTGACGTTCGTTCCACGAGGGCCACTTCGGTGCGGTCAGCGGCAATCCGCGATCGCCGGCTTTGCGGCTCGCGCCGGCCACCGGCCGCCAGCGTGTCTGCCGACTGCCAGCCGGCGGCGACTTCGGTCAGTTCGACGCGCGGCTTGCGGCGGCTGCCGTGCGCGCGGGTCTCGCGCAACAGCGATTCCAGCTCGTGGTCGTTGGCGCTGGCCAGAAGGTTCTCACCGCTGTCGTGGGCGCGAACCCGAGCGACAAAATCAGAAGGCCGCTCGTCGCGGGCCGTGTAAATACCGGGCTGAACCTGTTCAATCTGCTCGGCGACCAGCGCGAGTCGCAGGGCTTCTTCGCGGAAGCCGTTTTGCAGCATCGTGCGAGCGCGATCCATGAGGCGGTCGGCGCGCTCGCGCTCGAAGCTGGCGGCAGGCGCCGGCTTGGCCGCAGTGAGAGTCTGAGTTGCATCTGATTCCGGAACGGCGGGCCTGATGACAGGGGGCGCGGGTCGCTTGATATCGCGCGAGCGGGTGGCCGAGACCTGGGTGATCGGGCTGGCGGGCCGCTTCGGCGCCGGGGCGCGTTCGGTGACTGCAGGCCGCTCTGCGGCCGCGGCGCGGCGATCGATGACCGGAGCGTTGCTGTCGCGCGACGCGACCTGCTGCCTTGGCGGCGGCGCAATCACCTTCTCTGCGGCACGTGCCTGCGTCTGAGCGGCGGCCGGCGTCACGCGGGCCGAGCGCGTCTGCGCGACAGTCGGCGCGGGAGACGGGCGGTCGTTCAAGAACGGGTCTGTGGCCGACGTTTCCGGGCGCTGCTTGCGCGTTTTCGCAGCCACTTGGCGGGCGGTCGCGGGGGCGCGGCTGGTGGGGCCCGCCGCGTCTGACAGGCTGGCGCGGCCGGGCGAACCACTGGCAGCGGCAACATTGCGAGAGGTGAGGCGGGCCTTTCCGGGAGGGCCTGATTCGGCAACCGCGTCGCGCCCGGCGCTCGTGCAGCCGGTGACGAGCAACGGGCCTGCCCCCAGGCACAGCAGGCTTGTTCCGGCGATCTGCCAGGGCCAGCGCTTCCAGTCGATCATTGCAAACATCGCAGCGTTCTCCGTCCGTGGACAATACGGACCTACCGTTACGTCCCTACGGGATTCATCGACTCGTCTCAAAATGGGGCATTAAGCGATTCTGCCTCCTGTGCGCGAGGCAGGGAATGCGCTCAACGAACCGCCGTTACAGCTTTCCTACCTGGAATTGTCCGCCGCAAAAAAAGAAAACGCCGGGCGACCTTCATCAGATCGCCCGGCGCTCAGCGGTGTCACGATCAGGAACCGTGACTGATTACCGGCACGCGGTGGCCGGCCGCGGTTGACTGCACGGGTTCGGGCAGCACGTCTCGACGGGCACCTGCCGACAGACGACGCGCGGCACGCAGCGGGTCGTGCAGAATTGCACCTGCCGCGGCACGCAACGCGTGACGTAGCGGCAGGTCTGGTAGGTTACCGTGCGAGGCACACAATACGGCACCTTGCGGGTGCAGACCTGTTGCTCGATGCGGCAGGTCGTGTAGGGGACGCGGCGGGCGCAGCACTGTTCAACCATCTGGCACGTCGTGTAGGGGACGCGGCGGGTGCAGCACTGCTCGACCATCTGGCACGTCGTGTAGGGAACGCGGCGGGTGCACGTTTCCTGCTGCATCGTGCAGGTCGTGTAGGGGACCATGCGACGGCACACCTGCTGCTCCATGTGGCAAACCGTGTAGGGAACCTTTTGAACCACCGTGTAGGGAACCTGGCGGCACACCGTGTATGGCACCTGGCAGTTGTGTACTTCCTGCTCGTAACGGACGCAGGTGATCATGCGTTGCTCAACCCGCGGGCACCACACCTGCCGGCAGCAGATTGTCGGGGGGCACTGCACTTTTTCAACGCGGCAGCAGCCGGGTTTGTAGCGGCAGCAACCAGAACAGTCGGTTTCCCAGGTGCCCGGGTCGCAAACGCAACGGCTGGTGACCGGGCCGGGGATGCACTCCTGAACCGTCTTCCATTCACCCGTGCAGACGCTGATGCACTTCTGTTCGCACACCGGCTTGCACGTCGTGTAGCAGACGTTGCGGTAGCAGGTTTGCGTTTCGGTGCGATAGCAGGTGCGGCAAACGTCGCGGCAGCAGGTCTGGTAGACCGGCTTGCAGATCGTCTGGCAGCATTCGCGGTAGCAGGTTTGATAAACCGGCTTGCAGACCGTATAGCACATGTCGCGATAACAGGTCTGGTAAACGGGGCGGCAGACCTTGTAGCACTCGTCGCGGTAACAAGTCTGGTAGACCGGGCGACAGACTTTATAGCACTCGTCGCGGTAACAAGTCTGGTAGACCGGGCGACAGACTGTGTAGCACTCGTCGCGATAGCACGTGTCGTACACCGTCTTGCAGCACGTCATGGGCACCGCATCGCAGACGGTGTCATAGACGGTTTTCGTGCAGACGCAGGTTTCCTGGTCCCAGACGGTTTCCTGGACCGTTCGATAGGCCGGCGCTGCACATGAGGCCGCCTGAGTGTAGCTGGCGGCAGGAGCAGCGCACGAAGCGGGGCAACATGAATAGCTCGCTGCTCCACAGTATCCCGCGTGAGCGGTGCTCCCGATGCTGGCCGCGAGCAGCACGGCGGCCGGCAGGAGTTTGGTGAGTTTGGCGTTCATGGCAGCGGTTCCTGATTCTCTGACAGCGCTGAAGTATTGTTTCGACCGGCAGGGCGGGATGCGCCCTACCACAACTCACTTCGACGCGCAAACTCGCCGCACTTGAGCCATCACCCGCAGCTACCCCGGCTTATCACGTTCGCGGTGCCTCACAGGGTATCGCAATCGGAATAAGCGGACGCGAGAATCGACCAGGCGGCCGCGATTCCGTTTGACTTGGGCGATTTGCGTATCGTGAGGCAGAACGGCGATTCGGACCGCGCGGGGACCTGAAGAAGGACCCAGGTGGGCAGCGACGCGCGGCTGACTGTACGGCGGGGAGTTGCCATCGGCGACGAATCGGGGTCGTTGCGACCCCTACCCTCGTCGCGCCGGAAAAATCCAGAAAAACTGTCACAAACGGACAAGTCGAACCGATGAATAGAATCAGAAAACGCGAAGTTTTCTCGCGCGGCGTTCGCGCTGCGAGGCAATCGATCCTGTCTGTACCCCACTGCCGGGTGTCACTGGCACGGAACATGGAAGGAGATCAGTACATGCGACGGTTTCAGAAATGGATGTCTGTCGGGCTCCTCGCCCTGACCCCCGGCATGGCGCTGGCCGGTCCCTTCGGGCTTGGGAAGAAAGAAGCCCCCACGGCGCCTCCGGCTGCCTCGCGCAAGCCGGGCGCGTCGAACCAGGAGCAGGCCTACAAGGTGCGCGACGCCTTGAAGGCCGCGAAGCTGACTGGTTACGAGATCGAAGTCGAGTACCAGAACGGCATCGCCCGCCTCAACGGCATGGTGAGCAGCCCTGACCAGAAGCTGGCTGCCACGAAAGCCGCGCAGTCGGTGAAAGGTGTCACGCGGGTCGACAATCGCCTGACGGTTGCCGAACCGGCGGCCCCCAAGGGAGCCGTTCAGCAGGCTGCGGCCGGCCCGGCCAGTGCACCGCGCGGACGAGTCCGCCCGGCGAACTACCAGGGTGGCTACGAAGGTCAGCCGCCGATGCAGGTTCCGGCCGGTGCGTCTGGGATGCAGCCTGAGCCGCTGGCGGCGCCGGCGGGCGCGGCCCTTGGTTACGGGAACCCCTCGGGCGACCTGTCGCACGTGATTTACAACCAGCCCAGCTTCCCGAACTACTCCTGGCCGTCATACGCCCAGTACCCGAACTACGCGGCAGTTTCGTACCCGACGCAGTATTCGGCCTCGGCATGGCCTTACATCGG
Organism: Planctomycetaceae bacterium; assembly: GCA_052388175.1. Lineage (GTDB taxonomy): Bacteria > Planctomycetota > Planctomycetia > Planctomycetales > Planctomycetaceae > SIAF01. The sequence continues at coordinate 27,220 of JBQTIL010000058.1, forward strand.
CCCGTTCTACCCCTATCCGCAGGTTCCGCTGGGATGGCGGAAGGCCACGCTGGAGTGGGACGACGGGTACTGGCAATTGAGCTTCAGCCCCCGCACCGATCGGTGGTGGTGGTGGTGCGATCCGCGTAACTGGTAGTCGCGACGCGGGATCGACGCGCGAACTTGTCTCCTGACCATGAGGACCCCGGTTTCGACGATCGAAGCCGGGGTTCTTTATTGGGAGACCTCAAAACGCGCGGCTCGCTCGCCAGATTACCCGAACAGCCCAAACCTGCACCATATCCGCCACGATCGGCAAAATCGGAAAAATCTCACAAGTTCGCCCGATCGGGTGAACGATACATACGACACACACACCCGGTCGCCGAACCGGTTGGCTGACGTTTCCGCCCCCTACTGAATTGATTCCGGAGAAAAACATGCCCGGGCTCCGCAAGCTCCTGCCACGCATCACCCTTCTGGCCGGCCTGTGGCTTTTGGCAGGCAGCAACAGCGGCTGCCTGCTGCTGGGCGGCCTGTACATTCAGCACAGCCTGTTGTGGTCGAAGTACTTCGTGACCACGCCCCTGATTCCCGTCAGCCCCTACTGGAGTCAGGAGATTGAAGACACCTATTGGGAGGAAGAGCGGTACATGAAGGCGCCGGTTCTCGACCCGGTCGAGGGAGAGAATGCGCCTCTGTTCTGCATGGATCCTCCGTCGCCCGACCAGATCATGCGCTCTCTGCCTGACGACACCGAGGGAGGCTGGCCCTTCCTCGCCGAGACCTCGCGCAACAACGTGCGCATGGTCAGCGAACTGATTGTCGACAGCCTGGGTGATTGCCGGTTCTACCCGATGGTGGGCCCCGCGCGGCTGCACAAGTGCCACTACAAGTGCACGGTGTACTTCGACAAGACCATCCGTTCCGACTGGCCGATTCCGTTCTCGCACACTGACGAGACGACCGATGTGGTGTACATCGACAAAGATCACCTGATCCGATGCGCCGGCCCCGAGACGGGCGGCTGACACGCGGCACACCCGCCTCTTCGGCAGAGGCGAACATTTCTCCGGAATTCGCAAGCCCGGCTGTCGCGACAGCCGGGCTTGCATTTTTTGCGGCCTCTGCGATCACTGCGCGCCACGGCTTCGGGCGCGCGGCGGAAACCCAAGCGTCTCGAGTGTCTTTGCGTCGCAGGTGCGGGCCGAAGTAGAATCATGCTCTGACCCGCTGTGGAATACGACCTGTTGTTCGCCGGAGATTGGAGATGCAGCGTTTCAGCCAATCCGTTCGGGTCGCACTCTGGGGGGTCGTCGCGGCGATCGTGTTGAGCAGTTGGCCGGCCGCCGGCCGGGCACAGCCGACGCAGAAGGTGGAATCGGCGTGGGCCCGAGTGAACTCTGCCTTTGATGACGTGATGGGGGCATTCCTCCGCGGTCGCGGAAACGACTTTGCACAGCAGACCGGAACACTGGTCGCCGAGACGCTGAAAGACCTGCCTGAGAATGCCGACTTCTACGGACTTCGGGGCTCGATCCGATTTCTGGTTGGTTTGGGCCCGCCCGGGACCGACCAGCTTCCGCTGCATATCGCCGTCGAGCTGCCCCGCCATCCCAACGATCTGGCAGAAGCCGAAGCCGACCTGCTGAAGGCGATCGAGCTCGCGCCCGAGCGAAGCCACCTGAGGCTGCAATTGGCGCGTTGCTATGTGATCGGCAACGATCGGAAAAGCGCGAAACAGGCGGCAGCCAAGGGTTACGAACTGAGGCTGGAAGAGAATGTCCGACGCAAGCCGGACTCGCCCGACATGGTTCTTGTCGCCCTCGCTTTTCATGCCGAGCGCTGGGGCGACGTGATCAAGCTCTGCGATGCGACGTCGCGCGACATTCATCAGCGGGAATGGAGGGATTGTGCCTGTTACTACATCCTCAGCCAGTTTGCCGAGGGGAAAGCGGCCGATGCCGAGGAGCGAATGAAGGCGGCGCAGCACAGCGGCGTGTTGCGCGACGATTTTGCCTACGCCATTCGCATGGCCAGGGCGCGAGACCCCAGGATCAGCGCCGACGAATTGCTGGCACTGGCCCGCGAACAGGCCAACGCATCAGGTTACGCGCACATTCGCGACAAATACGCCTGCCTGTTGTACGACCAGCTTGTCGAACGCGAGCCGAAGCTGGCGGTGGCCTACCATGAACGGGCGCAGGCGCGGAAATCCTTAGGCGTCTACTCTTCAGAGCAGATCGCGGCTGATGTCAAAACCGCGGCCCGACTCGGGTTCAAGGAAGTCGAACAGAAACCGCGAGACGAGCAGGCGCAGAGCCGAGAGTCGAAGGACGAGACTTTTGCGGTGACCGACGACAACTTCGAGAAGGAAGTCTTGAAATCTCAGCAACCGGTGCTCTTGTTCTTCTGGGCCGAATGGGCCGGCCCCGCGCGCATGGTAACACCTGCGATCAAGGAGACCGCTCAGGAACAGACCGGCAGATTGCGGGTCGGCATGGTCAACGTCGATGACTGTCCGATGGTCACCAGGAAGTACAACATCCGATCGATCCCGGTACTGCTGCTGGTTGTGAAAAACGGTGAAGTCGCGGGCCAGCAGGTGGGCGCGCTGTCCAAAGAAAAGCTGAACGATTTTCTGCGCAAACACCTCGGCAAAGACTTCGCCCCGAGAGCCAGGCAGCCGTAGGCGGCGTGGACGCGCCCATACGGGCGAGGGAACGCCGTGGCTCACGTGCTCGCGCGAGGCCAGACGGCGCCTCAGTCGCGCCCCGCGTTTCGAGCCGCTCACGGGGCGGCCAGCGACGCGCAGATGATTTCTGCATCGTTGCGGGCAAAGACGCACTTGTCGGCGAACGCCGGATGGCTCCACACGACGTTGCGGTCAAACCCGAAGCTGGTCGGTTCGAGCATTTTCCAGCGGCTGATCTCTTCGTACTTCTCAGGAGACAGCTTCGCGATGATCAGGTCGCCCGACTCGCTGGCCAGAAAGAAACGGTCGCCGTTCTTGATGACGAAGGCGGTGCCCGACCCGCGCGAGGCGCCCCCGGGGCCGCTGATCGGTTGATTCGTTTCCCAGAGGCGCTCGCCCGTTTCGAGCTTCACCGCGCGGAACGGGCCCGGATGGTCGGGGCCATAGATGATTCCGTTGTCGATAAACGGGGTCGCGTTGATGGCGTAGAGCGACGTCTTGGGGGTGCCCCGATAGACCAGCGTCGCCGCGGGGTTGTCGGCGGCGAGCCTGAATACGGCCGACTGGTTCACCCGCGCCCCGGCGAACAGGTACTCGCCGAACTTGCGCGGCGCCATGATGGCCATGCCGTTGCTGGGCTTGAGCTCGATCGACCAGTACACCTTGCCCGTCGAGGGGTTGAGGCTGTTGATCGATTCGGAGTGCCAGATGAGAAGCTGTCGGGCGCCGCCGGCTTCGATAATGGTGGGGGGCGAGTAACCCGGTTCGGGCGCGTCGAGCGCGTGCCACAATTCTTTTCCCGAGTCTTTGTCGAAGGAATAAACGATGCCGTCTTTCCCGCCGACCAGGCAGATCAACTGCTTGCCTTCGACCAGGGGATGCCCGGCGAAACCCCAGATCGGCGCTTGGGCGCCCAAATCGCGCTGAAAGTCTTTCGACCACAATGGCTGGCCGCTGCGCGCATCAAGACAGTGCAGGTGCCCCATCGCCCCCAGCGTATAAACCTTTCCCTGGTGAACCGTCGGGGTGCAGCGCGGACCACCGGGGTATGAAATCTCGTAGTGGCACTCGTACTCATACTTCCACAATTCCTTGCCGGTCTTCGCATCGAAGCACCAGACGCGCTCGCGCCCGTCGACGGGCGGACGCGCCCCCGGGTTGGAGATCTCGCGAATCCTGGCGTCGGTCCGATAGTCGGTCACGTAAACGCGCCCCTCGGCCACTGCCGGGCCGGCAAATCCGTAAGCCAGGGGCTTGCGCCACAAGACCTGCGGGCCCCCGTCAGGGAATTTTTCGAGAATGCCTGCTTCGCGCCAGTTTCCGTCGCGATCAGGCCCCATCCACTGCGGCCAATCGTCGGCGCGAAGTACGGAAGTCACGGCGGCCACGAAGGCTGCTGCCAGCACGATGCGACGACGATCGCTCATAGCAGTTGTCCTCTAAAGTGCTCGATGACCTCAGGCGGCATGATACCCGCCCCGCACCGACCAGAAAAGCCGCCGCGCCCGGGCCTTCGGCCGGCCGCGATCGCGCGAGGCGACTTCGACGCGAGCCGCGACCACGCCGAATCTGACCTGCCCTGGACCCGCCTGGATCGAACTCATCTATCGTTAATTGCGGCCAATCTGCGACAATTCGCCCAGCTACAGATCCTGGCCGGTTGTGGGCCACGCGGTGGAACGTTACCCGCTCGACAACTCGTTGCGAACTGGCGCCCGCCGCAATAACCGGATTCTCACGGCGGTCGTGACAGCATGGACGGTGGCGGCAACGATCTTCATATCGCCGCTTTCAGCCGACCCGCGCCTCGATGACGCGACGGCCGTGTATTTTCGCGGGCTGCGCGAGCGGCGGTTGTTCCGGCTGGCCGAAACATACTGCCAGCACCGGCTGACGCACGATGAGCTTTCTTCTGACCAGAGGGCCGCGTATAGCATCGAGCTGGCGCGGACCCTGACCGATCACGCGCAGTACGTTGCGGAAGCTGAGCGCGGGGAACTGTGGAATCAGGCGCACGGAGTGATCGACCGGTTTCTGGAGACGGATGGCGACAATCTGCGGCGGGACCACGTGGTGCTCGAAGGCGCGCTGGTCTTCGCCGCAATCGGAGAGTGGCATTGCTGGCAGGCCGAACTCGAACCCGAAGACCCTCGGGCAGCCGGGTTGGCGGTCGACGAACTGCGGACGGCCCTCGACCGGCTGCGCACGCTCGAACGCCGGCTGGGCGAAGCGACTCAGCGGGGCAACGCGCAGCCGCCGGCCGATGAACAACGGGCGCTGCAGGAACGGGTGCGCGAGCATTCCGGCGTGGTGAATCTCAATCTGGCGCGCGTTCTGCCCGCCGATGCGCCTGCCCGCAAGGTGGCTCTCCAGGAGGCCCAGAGACTGCTGAAGCTTGTCGCAGAGCCGGCCGAGAATGGCGACGGCTGGCCCGCGCGGTTGGGGCTGTTGGCCGCAGCGCGGCTCGCGGGCGACCCTGGCCGGGCCTTGCGAGACTCGCTGGCGCTGGCCGGCCGCAGCCCGCCGCGCGACGTCGGCGACAGGCTGCTGGCCGAGCGCGTTCGGGCGCTGGCAGCGCTCGAACGATTCGACGAGGCGACCAGGGCGCTTGACGAGCGCGACGACGGTGCGGTGGCGCCATCGGGCGAGCTGATGTGGCTGGCGGTTCACGTTCCGTTCGAAAGCTGGCGACGCGACGGGCTGATTCCGTCGGGCGCCGATTCGACAGACGATCTGCTGGCGTTGCTTGAGCGCCGCACCGCACGGCTGCGACGCGACCTGGGCGGGTTCTGGGCCTGGCGGGCCGAACTGCTGCTGGCGCAGGCGCGTGACGCCGAGCGATATGGGCCTGAACTGGCCGTGCTCGTTCGCCGGGCGCAGGCGGCGTTTCAAAACGGCCGATCGGGTGACGCGGCGACGTTGTACGGCCAGGCTGCCGCGGCGGCGCGACGCGCCCAACGCGACGATCTGGCGTTTCAGCTCGGGTATACGCGCGGTTCGATCGAAGTGCAGGCGGAGGATTTCGGGCTGGCCGCTTCAGACCTGATGGAACTCGTCTCGCAGGCGGCCGATCATCCGCAGGCCCCGGCGGCGCATTTGCTGGCCGCCTATGCGCTCGGGCGGCTGTACGATGCAAAGCCCACGAAATCGCGGCGGGAGGAGTATACCGAGGCGCTGGAAGAGCATCGCCGGCGCTTCTCAGACCCGGCGACTGCCGGCGAGGCCACCTGGATGCTGGCCGAACTTCATGAACGCCGCGGGCAACTGACGCTGGCTTTGAAACTGTACCAGCAGATTCCATGGGAGCATGCCCGGGGCGGGGCGGCTGCGGCGGCGCTGGCGCGGTGCTACGAAAAAATTCTCTCGCGCCTGCGCGAACTCGGTCAGCCGACCGACGCCTGGGAGCGCGAGGCCATCGCCACGTTGCAAGCGGTGTTTCCTTCGGCCGCCGACCCGACCGCACGGCTGGATGCCCATCAGTGCGAGGCGGCGGTGCGATTTGCCCGCATGTTATTGAGCCGCAGGCCGCCCGGTTACGCGGCCGCTGACCGCTGGCTGTTGCGCGTGCTGGCGTCGGTGGGGCCGCCCGAGGGCCACACCGACGCGGCACCCCAAGACCCGTTGTTCGCCGCGCGCACGCAGGCTTTCCAGTTGCGGATTATTTCGCTGGCGGGGCAGGGGGAATTCCAGCAGGCGCAACAACAGCTCGAACTGGCGTCTGACGCGAACCCCCCGGAGCTGCTCCGCGTGCTCGAAGGGCTCGCGCCCTTGTCGGCGACCGATCAGCAGGACCCGTTGCACGACTTGGGGCACCTGCAACTGCATGCGGCCCTGCGCCTGAATGAGCACCGCGAACTGCTCGCTCCGGCCGAACGGCGGCGACTTGACGAATGCCTCGCGCAAGGATACCGGGCGACAGGCAAACCCCAGCGGGCGGCCGAGATCTACGGGGCACTCGTGCGCGATTTTCCTCGCGATGCGCGTCTGCTCGAAACCTACGCGGCGCTTCTGGCGAGCCTCGGTGACAACGCGTCGCTGCAGCAGGCCCTGGCCGCCTGGAAAAACCTGGAAACGCTGCACCCGGCGGGTTCGGAGCAATGGCTGTCGGCCCGGTGCGAGTTGTGCCGCTGCCTGTTCGGGCTCGAGCAGTCGGCTGAGGCGTGCAAGCTGCTATTGGTCACGCGGCTGTTGTACCCCGAGCTGGGGGGAGAAAAGCTGCACGCGCGCTACGTCGAACTTGAATCGCGTTGCGACCGAAAAAGGCCGAAGTGACGCGGGGCGGCCGGAGCTTCACCGCTGATAGATCGGCAAATAGCCATTTTCGAGCTGCAGGATCGTGCTGTTGATCGCGGTGGTGTACACGGCGCCGACGTGGCCGTCTTTCCAGCTTCCGTCGGCCGACTGGCGACGCAGAATGTTCTGGCTGAGGGTGCGAAAATACGACTTCCAATCGTCGCCGCCGATCCGATACATGACCTGGGCGTAGTAGTAGTGCGAGTAGTGCCAGTGCCCGAATGATCGAGAATCGTCGCCGCTGGCGGAAAGATGCTGCTTGCAGAACTTCAGCAGCTTCTGCACGTATTCGGAATCGTATTCTCCCGAATTGAACATGCAGGCCACGGCCGCGGCAGTGATCGGCGGCCGCGCCCCGCCTCCCTTAATGCTGTACTGTACGCCGCCTTCGGGCGTCGTACATTTGTGGATGTAGTCGACGGCCCGGTCGATGACCTCTTTCGAGACCGGAACCCCCGCGTTGCGGCAAGCGCGCAAGCCCTGCACCTGCGTGACGCAGGTCGAACCTTCGTCAAAATCGCCGCCGTCTTTGGCTGAGACATAGCCCCAGCCGCCGGCGGAGGTTTGCGCTGCGCCGCAAAACTGCACGGCCCGCGTCAAGACGCGCCGCAACTGCTCGCGGCGCTCGGCGTCTTCCTCTTCGCCGAAAACCTGCGACAGAAACAGCATCGAGAACCCGTGGCCGTAGGTGTAGTGATAGTCGTTTTTGTAGCCGATCAGCCCGTTGGGGTTCACGCCGCCGCCGGGCTCGGCAAGGTCGAGCAGATAGTCGACGGCCATGCGAATGTTGCGGGCGAACTTGCCGCGAGTCGTCGTCGAGCCTTCGCAGAGCATGGCATTGCCGGCCAGGGCCGTCATGGCGACCCGATACTGCATCTGATTCGCCTGCCAATACCCTTGCCTGGGGTTCTGTTCGCGCGCCAGCCAGTCGAGCGCACGACCCACGGCGGCCTTCACTTTCGGGTCGGGGCGGCCGGCACTGACCGCGGCCGGAGCGACCCCACCCATCGCGCCCAGGGCGCCAGCGATTAGAAAGTCTCTGCGGTTCATCCCGGGCCTCCTTGACTGATCTTACACTCTCCGAGTTCGAGGATAACCCGCCGACAACGCCCCAACAAGCGGTGTCGCGCAGCGCTGGAACTTGGGAGCGACGTGAATCCAAGGATTCCGCCGATTGGCGAAGATTGGGAACTGCAAAAGTTCGTTAGGCACCGGCAGGTGGAATCTGTGTCTATCCCGCCAATCTGTGGATCGGCTTGTGGCGCGCCCCATTGCTTGGCCGACGATCCATTCTACGCCCCAGGGGCGCCCGCGGGTTGGGCAATTCGCCGCCAGACGTATTCATCGTTGCCGCTGCCGCAGACCCCCACCCACTTGCCCGGCTCGACAAACTCGCGCACTGGAGTAAACTCCAGCCGGCGCGCGAGGTCGGCCGCCTGCTTTGGCGAGATCGACTCGTAGGGGTAGCCGCCGAGCCAGTCGTGCACGTCGTGGTCGAAATCCATCCCGCGCACCCCCGTGCCGTAGCTCTCGCGGTATTTGCGGAAATCTCTGCCTGTCGCCAGAAACCCCAGTCGCATCGCGGCGATAAATGCGGTTCGCAGGGCGCGCTGCAGAAAGGCGGGAGAGTTGCTATAGGCTCGCTTTTCCCATTTCCAAAGGGGGCAGAGCCAGGTCTGGTGATAGAGGGCCAGCACGAGCAGGCCGTCGGGCGCCACCAGATTGGCGGCCCGCTCGATCGCCTCGTACATCGCGCCGGTGTGGTGCAGCACGCCCCACGAATAAACCACGTCGATCGTGCCGACGGCGGCCGGATCGAGGTCGAAAACCGACGCTTCGCGAACTTCCCAGTTGGACCCAGGGGCGAACCGCGACAGCACCTGCCGGGCCGTTGCTACCGACTGCGGGTCAAGATCGACGGCCAGCACGCGCGCGGCGCCCAGCCTGAGGGCCGACAGCGAATGCAGCCCCGACCCGCAGCCGATGTCGAGGAACCGGCGGCCTTCGATTTCCGGCCGCGGCACGAGCCGTTCGAGCCCGCGCACCGCCTCGTCGATGCGGCCCTCATCGATCAACTGCGAATAGCTCGACCAGTTGCGGCCGAATTCAAAATGGGAGGCGAAGTCTTTGGCGACTGACATGACGGTACGCTGCGATTCAGAGCGACGGCGGGGCGCCGTCGGGTTCGCGGGCCGACTTCCGGCCGGGTTCAAGGAGTCTCTGGGCGGCGGCCGCACGGCCCCTCATTTGCCGCAGATGCGCCAACGCCGACCACAACCCCGAATAGCGATATTCAGGGTCGATATAGTGTTCGATGACGTAAAACGCAAAGTAGTAGGCGCGTGCAAAAGACCAGATGGCCAGCAGCAACAGCAGCAGCGTTCGCAGGGTCGGGCGTTCGGCCAGCAACAATCCGGCGGCGACGGCGCCTGAGACTACGAACAGGCCGGCTTTCCCCCACAACACGCCAGGGCTGGTGATGTCACGCATGGCCACTTTTGCGTTGAACTGTCACGTGCTGTCGCAATATCGCATCGGGGTAACCAGATGACGGGGCCTGAGTGCCCGAGTATGATGATTTCGATGCCGTGCCGCCAGACGATTAATGTTGGTTGCCGTGCCGTCGGATCTCAGGTGCTGGGGGGGTTGTGTGCGGTGGCGATGTTCTGGCAGGCCTGCCCCGCGTGGGCCGACCCAACTCCGCAAGCCCCCTTGAACCTTGAACGACAGGCTTTGGCGATTTTGCGCACCCGGTGCGTGGAGTGTCATTCGGGCGAAGCGCCCGACGGGGGTTTGCGGCTTTCGACGTGGGAGGAAGTCGCCCGAGGAAACAAGCGTGGGCAGGTCGTTTTTCCGGGGGTGCCTGGTTCGAGCCTGCTGTGGGAAATGGTGGCTGAGCGCAAGATGCCGCCGGAAGAACCGCTCGAGCCTGAAGAGCGCGCGGTACTGCTCGACTGGATCTCGCGAGGCGCCGCAGGGCTGCCCGCGATTGAACCGGCGCACTGGGCCTTTCGGCCGCTTCGCGCGCCCCCTGTGCCCGTGGCGCCGGCCTTGGTGAATGCCCGCAACCGTATTGATCGGTTCCTGGCGGCGGCGTTGGCCGAGCGGGGGCTGGCGTTCCGTGACGAGGCACCGCAGACCACCCTGATTCGGCGGGTCTGTTTCGACCTGACCGGCGTGCCGCCTACCCTCGACGAGATTGACACGTTTCTGGCAGACAAGTCGCCAATCGCCTACGAGGCGATGGTCGACCGGTATCTCGCTTCGCCCCGTTATGGCGAACGCTGGGGCAAGTATTGGCTCGATGTCGTCGGGTATGCCGACTCGAACGGCTACTTCGCCGCCGACAGTGATCGGCCGCACGCCTACCGCTATCGCGATTACGTCATCGCGTCGCTCAACAGCGACAAGCCGTATGACCGGTTCGTCATGGAGCAACTGGCCGGCGACGCGCTGGCAGGCTACACGCCCGACGGCGACGTGACGCCCGCAATGGTCGAATTGCTGACGGCCACGCACTTTCTGCGCAACGCGCAAGACGGGTCGGGCGAGAGCGACGGAAACCCTGACGAGGTGCTGAACGACCGATTCGCGGCGCTCGAGGGGAGCCTGCAGATCACCATCAATGCGCTGCTGGGGCTGACGATCCAGTGTGCCAAATGCCATTCGCACAAGTTCGAGCCGATCAGTCAGGAGGAATACTACGGGCTGCAGGCGATTTTGTTCGCCGCGTATCTGCCCGATCAGTGGGTCAAACCGAATGACCGCATTGTGATGGTTGCCAGTCGGGCCGAGCGCGATGCGTATCGAAAGGCGACCGAGCAGGTCGACCGGCAGATCAGCGGTTGTAGGGCGAGCCTGGAACAGGTGGTTGCGCCATTGCGCGAAGAGGTGGTGGAAGCGCGACTGGCGGGCAAGCCAGCCGACCTGCTGGCTGCGGTGCGGCAGGCTTTGCGGAAGCCGGCCGCCGAACGCTCGCTTGAGCAGGCGCTCTTGCTGGCCGAGCAGGTCGATCCGCTGAACATCACGCTCGACGTTTTGGCGCAGCGATTTACCGAATTGGCGAGCGTGCGAGACGATATTCAGCAGGCTCTTGCTGCCGCCGAGAAGCTTCGTCCGGCGCCGCTTGAGACGCTGGCCGTGCTGACCGACGTGACCCCCGAACCGCCGCCCCATCATGTGCTGTTGCGGGGCCAGCCCAGATCGCCGGGGCCGGAAGTTGCGCCGGGTGTTCTCCGCGTGCTGGCCAGCGCCGAGAATCTGTTTCAGGTCGACCCGGCGTTGAAAAACACTTCCAACAGCGGCCGTCGTTTGGCGTTCGCCCGGTGGGTCACTTCGCCCGGCAACCCGCTGTTCGCGCGCACGATGGCCAATCGAGTCTGGCAACATCATTTTGGCGCCGGGTTGGTCTCGACGCCCGACAATCTGGGCCAGTCGGGTGCTGCTCCCACAAACGCCGCGCTACTGGACTTTCTGGCCACCGAGTTCATCGCCTCGGGATGGCGGCTGAAGTCGCTGCATCGGCTGATTCTCTCCTCGGCCGTCTATCGCCAGGCCAGCGACTTCGACGCGGCGGCGCAGCGAACAGATCCGACGAACCGGCTGTTGTGGCGTTTTCCGTTGCGACGGCTCGATGCCGAAGCGATTCGCGACGGCATGCTCGCTGCCTCAGGCGCCATCGACGATCTGGCGGGCGGAACGTACGTTCCCACGCAATGGTCGGCCGAAGGGGGCGTGACAACGGGCACCTCGGTGGCCGGGGGCCGCCGGCGATCGGTTTATCTGCAACAGCGCCGCACGCAACCGCTGACGTTTCTGGAGGTTTTCGATGCACCGGCGATCGTGACGAATTGCAGCGGCCGCAGCACCTCGACGGCGCCGCAACAATCGCTGGAACTGTTGAATTCTGAATTCGCCCGGGCGTGTGCGACGTCGCTGGCAGAGCAAGTGGCTTTGGCGGTCGGCGACCGCGACGCGCCGTTCATTCAACGGGCCTACCGGCTGGCCTGCGGCCGCGAGCCGACGCCCCGCGAAGAAAGTGCTTCGCGCGGGTTTCTGTCGCAGCAAGCGGAGTATTACGCAGGCGATTCGGACCCCGGCCGGCGGGCCCGAGTCGACTTCTGCCAGATGCTGTTGGCCAGCAATGCATTTCTGTATCTGGAATAGCGAGACGCGCATGGACCGGTTGGCAGAATGGCAAAGGTTGGTTTCAAGGCGCGCGTTCCTGACGCGGTCGACCGGCGGGCTGGGGGCGCTGGCGCTTGGCAGCCTGCTTTTGGCCGACGACAGCCACATAACGGCTCCGCCGCGCGCCGACCGGGGGTCGCCCTCGCCGCATTTCGGGCCCCGAGCGAAATCGGTCATTTGCCTGTTTCAGCATGGCGGGCCGAGCCAGGTGGATTTGTTCGATCCGAAACCCGAATTGAATCGACGGCACGGCGAGGAATACCCCGGCGAGATCGAAGCGCATTTCGTCGCCCAGAAGGGCAAGCTGCTGGCGAGCCCGTTCAGGTTCCAGAAGTTCGGGAATTCGGGCGTCGAGCTCTCGGAACTGCTTCCTCAAACCGCTTCGATTGCCGACGAGATGACTCTTATCCGCTCGATGACGACCGACTCAGTCGACCATGAGGGCGCCCTGCGGGTTATTCATGCGGGCAAAACGTTTGCCGGCCGACCGGCGTGGGGTTCGTGGGTCGTCTACGGTCTCGGCTCGATGCGACAGGAGCTGCCGGCTTATGTCGTCTTGTTGAGCGAACCGGCGGGGTTGCCGGTCGACGGACCCAACAACTGGTCGTCGGGTTTTCTGCCGGCCAATTTTCAGGGGACCGTATTTCGCACCTCAGGAACGCCGGTGGCGAACCTGCAGCGGCCGATAGAAGTCGGTGCGGAGGCGCAGCGGAACCAGTTGCGGTTGTTGCGAGAACTGAACCTAGATCATCTGCGGCATCATTCCGATCACGAGCTGGAAGCGCGGATCAGCAATTTCGAGCTGGCGGCCCGAATGCAGTTGTCGGTGCCCGAAGTGCTCGACACCAGCGGCGAGTCGGCGGAAACCCTGGCGCTTTACGGTGTGGATCAGCCGGCCACCGCCCAATATGGCCGTACCTGCCTGCTCGCCCGTCGGTTGATCGAGCGGGGGGTGCGGTTCGTGCAGGTTTTTCTATCGGGCCAGCCGTGGGACACGCACGCCCGGAACGCCGAAAACCTGCGTTCACTTTGCGCCAAGACCGACCGCCCCAGTGCCGCCCTGGTACACGACCTGAAGTGTCGCGGGCTCTTGGAATCGACGGTCATCTTGTGGACGGGCGAATTCGGCCGGTTGCCCATCTCGCAAGGTACCGATGGACGCGATCACAATCGCCATGCGTTCTCGCTGTGGCTGGCAGGAGGAGGTTTCAGGCCGGGGGCCGTGTACGGCACGAGCGACGAATTCGGCTATCGAGCCGTCGAGAACGTCGTGCGCGTTTCTGACCTGCACGCGACGCTCTTGCACGTTCTGGGTCTCGACCATGCCCGGCTGAGCTACAGCAACTCGGGCCGCGACGAGACCTTGACCGACTTCGAGGTGACGAAGGCGCGGCCCGTGCTCGATTTGTTGGCCTGAACCGCGCGAACCGAACAGAATGCCATCATGAAAATCGCGGATATCAACGTGCTGCCTCTGATCGGCGCCACCGTCGACGGAGGCTGGCCGCAGGGTCACGAAAAAAAAGAAAATCTGCACACGCTGGTCGAGCTGGTCACCGACGAGGGAATGACAGGCGTGGGCAGCGCCTTTACGTCGGGCGCTCTGGTCGAAGGCTCGCTGGGGCTGTTGTGGCCCTTGCTCAAGGGAGAATCGGCCGTCGAGCCCGAACGGGTCTCTGAAAAACTCCGGCAATCGACGTTCTGGCAGGGGCGCGGCGGCGCGGTCGAGCATACGATCAGCGGCCTTGACCTGGCGCTGTGGGACATTTTCGGCAAGGTCTGCCAGCAACCTGTTTCACGGCTGCTGGGGGGCGACTACCGCCGGCGAATCAAGCCCTACGGGTCGATTCTCTTCGATGAGCCTCAAGCCCTGCAAAAACAGCTCACCGCGGTCAGCGAGCGCGGGTTCAAGGCCATCAAGATGGGCTGGCGGCCGTTCGGCCGGCGCGACCGCAAGTTCGATGAACTGCTGATCCGCACGGCCCGCAGCACCGTCGGCGACAAGATCGAACTGATGGTCGACGCCGGTGGGAGCGAGCAGTTCTGGCCGCACGGCGTCAACTGGGCCCGCACGACGGCCCAGATGCTGGCCGACTACGACATCACCTGGTTCGAGGAACCCCTCCCACCCGACGACATCGATGGGTACGCCGAATTGACGCGCACGTCGCCTGTTCCGATTGCGGGCGGCGAAGTGCTGACGCGCAGGCACTCGTTCATCCCCTGGATCGAGCGCAGGGCCGTCGACATCATTCAGCCCGATTGCACCAAAAATGGGGGCTTAAGCGAATCGCGCAAGATCGCGTGGTACGCGTTCGACCACAACGTGCAAATGGTCTCGCACGGCTGGAACACGGCAATCGGCCTGGCCGCCGACCTGCAACTGGCCGCCGCCATGCCCGTCGCCCGGTACGTCGAGTACCTGACGCCGTGCGCTTATATCGAAGACCTGACCGTGGAGAAGTTCGAGATTGATGCCGAAGGCTATCTCAAAATTCCCGACCGCCCGGGGCTGGGCGTGACGCTGGACAGGGAGAAGGTTAAGAGATTTGCGGCCACGCGATGATTTCGCATAGGCTGCGCCAGTTTCGATAGACAGCGCCCCGTTGACGAAAAACGGGGAGCGTCAAAACTCGCCGGTAGTTGGTCAAGTCATCAGAGATACTCGACGCGGCCCACTGTGTCCGCCGGCTCGAGGCAGTCATTCATGAGGCACAGGTAACGGACGATCTGTCCCACCGTACGGCAGCCGGAGGCACAGTACGCCATTCCAGGATGTCCGGGAACCGATTATGGAGACGGAGAAAATCAGGATCGTGCGTCATGAGAACTCGGGCTTCGCGCAGAACGAAGTCAAGATGTTCGTTATCAGGGGCGCCCAACAGCCCGGCATCCGCGGTCGTCGTGGCATCGATTCCGCGTTCGCGCAGGCCGCGAGTGACGGCCTGGTCGACGTTTTCATCGAGATGAAATCGGATCACCCGCCTGTCCCGCTGCATTCAGACGCGCTTCGAGAGCGCCGGGACCGGTGATTAACCGGAATTGCCGCGCGAACTCGTCATCTTCCCGCAACTCGGTGAGAATTGCGGTTCGATTGTCGAAATAGTACGAAAGCGCGGCATGGACCTGAGCCAACGAGAGACTCGGTAGCGCCTCGACGATCTGCGCGGGCGTTTTTCCCTGAATCTCGGCCAATGCGTAGACATCTTGCACGCGCACGCGCGTGCCTGCCACGAATGCCCGCAGTTGACAGCTTCGATTCGGACGCAGCTCGATATGTGTAGCCGTGGGAGTGTTCATCTGCCTCAATCATACGATGTCGAGGTGTACACTGACAACGCGAGATCAAGTGACGTTCAGGGAGCGGGTCGGCTTGGAATAGCCTAGGGACAGCCCCGAGAACTGCGGCCTTGACACGGCCTTGACGACAATCCCCCAACACTATGATCAACCGACCGAATCGCGAGATAGCAGGCGGCCAGGCGACCAGCCGCATTTCGTCGCCAGCTTTTACACGCGTCGGCAGGGTGTGTACATTCAGGCTTCGTCAAGAACATTGCGCGGCGACGACAGTTCAGGCGTGCCACTGATGAACATCTTGCGCGGGCTGGCGGAAGCCGCGGCATTTCGAGGCGCCTACGTTTCGATCGGCAACTTCGACGGCGTTCACTGCGGGCATCGCAGCATGCTGGCGACGCTGACCGGGCGCGCTCGCGCGGCCAGGCGGCCGGCGCTGGTGTTCACGTTCGACCCGCACCCCATTGCACTGTTGCGGCCGCAGCAGACTCCGCCACCGTTGACCACGACTCAGCGGCGGCTCGAACTGCTCGCCGAATCGGGTGTCGACGCGACCCTCGTGTACGCAACCGATCAGGCCTTGTTGAACCTGTCGCCGCAAAATTTTTTCGACCGCATTATCGTCGGCCAACTGGCGGCCCGGGGGCTGGTCGAAGGCCCGAACTTCTACTTCGGACATGACCGGGCCGGCACGATCGCGACTTTGAAAGAGTATTGCGGTCAGGCGGCGATCGACCTCGAAATTGTTCCCCCCGTCATCGTCGATGACCTGTTGGTGTCGTCGAGCGAGATTCGGCGATTGATCGCCCGGGGAGAAGTGCGCCGCGCGGGAAAGCTGCTCGGGGCCCCGTATCGTTTGTCGGGAACCGTGGTTGGCGGCGCCCGCCGCGGCCGGACGATCGGCTTTCCCACCGCCAATCTGGCCGATGTTCGCACGCTGCTGCCTCGCGACGGGGTCTATGCGGGGCGGGCGCTGGTCGATTCGACCTGGTTTGCCGCCGCGATCAACGTCGGCGCCAACCCCACGTTTTCGGAGTCTGAGCGGAAGGTCGAGGCGCACCTGATCGACTTCGAGGGCGATCTGTACGATCGGGCGCTTGAAGTCGAGTTTCTGGAACGGCTGCGCGATACCGCGCAATTTGCCGGACCAGCCGAGTTGAAGCGGCAGTTGAGTCGCGATGTGAAGCAGGCGCGCGACCTTTCGGCTCGAAGCCCTGCGCTGTAGCATCGCGATATGAACATCGACTGGACCCCGTTGCGAGACCTGCTGGAAACGAAGCAGTCATTCGTGCTGACCACGCACGTGCGGCCCGACGCCGACGCGATCGGGTCGGAAATCGCCCTGGCGGGGCTCTTGACGCACCTGGGCAAGGAGGTGCGCGTCATCAATGCCTCGGCTGTGCCTGCGCGACTCAAGTTTCTCGACCCCCATGGCCACTGCCGACAGGTGGGAACGCAGGTCAGCGAGAATGACGCACTGCAGACCGACGTGCACGTGATTGTCGATACGAGCGCGTGGGGCCAGTTGGGCGAGATGGCCGGCGTGTTCAAAAAGACCGCGGCGGTCAAGGTGGTGATCGATCATCACGCGGCCGCCGAAGACCTGGGGGCGATCAACCTCAAAGATGTCGATGCCGAGGCGACCGGCGCGCTGATATTTCAATTCGCGAACGCGCTGGGGCTGCCCATTTCCGCAAGCGGGGCCGCCGCTCTGTTCTGTGCGATCGCCACCGACACGGGCTGGTTTCGGTTCCCCTCGAGCACCAGCGGCACCCTGCGGACTGCCGCAGAATTGATTGACCTGGGCGCGCAGCCGTCGCTGCTTTATTGCCAGTTGTATGAGCAGCACACGCTGTCGCGCATCAAGCTGGCAGGGCGGGTGCTGGGGCGCATGATGGTCGATGCGGGGGGCAGGCTTGCCTGGACGTTCGTGACGCTGGTCGATTATCGTGAGACCGGGGCTGAGCCGGCCGATACCGAAGATCTCGTCAACGAATGCCTGACGGTGGCCGGCATTGAGGCCGCCTTTATTCTCATCGAGCAGCCCAACGGCAACGTCAAGGCGAGCCTTCGCAGTCGCAGCCATCTCGACGTGTCGCGCGTGGCTGAAGAGTTCGGCGGCGGAGGACACAAGCAGGCCGCAGGCGCCATCATCCGCGGCCCGCTGGCGGCGGTGCAGACGCGCGTGCTGGCCGCCATGAAATCCGTTGTCGAAGAGAGCCCGCTCGCACCTGCCTGAATGTTCCCGCCTGTGAAACCTGCTTCCCCCCATCTGTAACCCGCCTTCGCTTCATTTCGTCACCTGCGGTTCGTCCGCCTTCAATGATGAGGATGCCGCCATGTCGCGCAATTCGAATTCCAGCGTCGATCTCGACGCCACTGCCGTTGTCGAACGTCCGCAGCGGCGCCGCAACTTTCTGATGGAATTCGTGGCGCTGGCGGTGGGGGCGACCGTCAGCCTGGTGCCATTGGCCGTGGGCCTGGTGTCGTTTCTGAACCCTTTGCGCAAAAGTGTCAAAGCGAAGCAGCGGCCGGTGGGCAGCGACGACGACGGGTACTACAAAGTCGCATCGCTCGAGGCCCTCTCTGCCGCGCCCCAGGCGTTCAAAATCATCGCCGATCGCAAAGACGCCTGGAATACGTTTCCCGATCAGGCCATCGGCGCCGTGTTTTTGCAGCGGCTGGCGTCGGAGGAAGTCCGCGCGTTTAACGTCTTATGCCCGCATCTGGGCTGCGCTGTGGACTATCGCCCCGACAAAGGGGATTACCTTTGTCCGTGCCATAACAGCGCCTTTGCCCTCGACGGCACACGCAGCCCTTCCAGCCCCAGCGCGCGCGACCTCGATTCGTTGCCGTGCAAGGTGGTCGATGGGGCCGTTTGGGTGAAGTATCAGGAATTCAAAGGCAGCACCGCGAAGAAAGAACCTGTATGAAAACGGTCATCGACTGGCTCGACGATCGCACCGGTTGCCGCAGCTTATGGCACGAAGCCCTTTACGAGCGGGTGCCGGGCGGGGCGCGGTGGCGCTACGTGTGGGGCAGCACGCTGGTGTTTACGTTCAGTTGGCAACTGGTCACCGGTTTGTTCCTGTGGATGTTCTACAGTCCCAGTTCCCAAACCGCCTGGGAAAGCGTGTTTTACATTCAGTATGAGGCGCAGTTCGGCTGGCTGTTGCGCGGGATGCATCACTTCACGGCCCAGGCGATGGTCGTTCTGCTGGCATTGCACCTGTGGCAGGTCATTATCGACGGCGCGTACAAGGCGCCCCGTGAAGTCAACTTCTGGCTGGGCCTGATTCTGATGCAGATCGTTCTGGGACTGGCCCTGACCGGCTATCTGCTCCCCTGGGACCAGAAGGGGTATTGGGCCACGAAGGTCGCCACGACGATCGCCGGCAGCACGCCCCTGGTCGGCGAACAGGTTCAGTCGCTGGCGGTCGGCGGTCAGACGTACGGCCACCAGACGCTCACCCGCTTTTTCGCGCTGCATGCCGGGCTATTGCCGGCGCTTTTGATCGGGTTTCTCGTCCTTCACATTTACGTCTTCCGCCGGCACGGAATGACGGTGCCGAACCCGATCTACCGCGCGGATACGACGTTCTGGCCCGATCAGGTGCTGCGCGACGGAGTGGCGTGTCTGGCGGTGCTGGCCGTCGTGCTGCTGCTGTCGATATGGCACGGCATCGGCCCGCAGGGGGGGGCCGAGCTGGGGGCGCCCGCCGATCCTGCGGAAAACTATTCGGCGGCCCGCCCGGAATGGTATTTCCTGTTTCTATTCCAGTTCCTGAAGTACTTTCCAGGTGAGACCGAGATTATCGGCGCGCTGGTCATTCCAGGCGCCATTATGGGCGTGATGTTTCTGATGCCCTTCATCGGGCGCTGGAACCTGGGACATCGATTCAACATCGCGTTCATTGTCGCGATTCTTGCAGCGATTGTGCTGCTGACCGGGCTGGCGATTCGCGAAGACCGCGGGAACCCCGATTTCGTCTGGGCCGTTCAAGACGCTCACCGCAAGGCCGAGCGGGTCAAAGAGCTCGCGCAGATCGAACCGATCACGTCGGCAGGAGCCGTGCAGTTGTTGCGCGACGATCCGCAGATCGCAGGCGCCGCCCTGTTCGCCAGGAAATGCGCCAGTTGCCATCGCTACAACGGCAGCGACGGCAATGAGCGAATTCCGCGTGAAGCCGCGACGGCTTCAGACCTGGGGACGTTCGGCACCCGCGCGTGGATCAGAGGCATTCTGACCGCGCCGGCCGATGACGAGCATTTCGGGGCGACGACGCGCATCGCCGGCGTCGGCGATCGGTTCGCCAACGGTGACATGGCGCAATGGGTGGCCGAGAACCGCAAGAAGATTAGCGCCGCGGAGCTCGATTCGGTCGTTGAGTTCCTGCAGAGCCTGAGCGAACGGGCCGACGGCGGCGCGGTGAACGCCGCCAAGGTCGCAGCCGGCATGGCGTTCTTTGCGGAGGGCAACGAGGCCATCGACGTCAAGTGCTACGACTGCCACCGCATAAAGGTGGCTGACGACCCCGAAGAATTCTTTTCGAGCCCCAGTTCGGGCATGTCGTCAGGCGCCCCCGACCTGACCGGTTACGCTTCGGCTGAGTGGTTGCGGGCGTTTCTGAAGGACCCCGGCGAGGGGCGGTTCTATGGGGGCCACAACGCCATGCCCGGGTTCGCCGAACAGTTGAGCGAGCGCGAGTTGAACTTACTGGTCGAGTGGCTGCTGCGTCGCTGGCCGGAAAAGCATGATTGATGTGGGCCAACCGTTGGCTCAGAGTTGTGCTCGCAGCCGTTCATTCTCTTCCAGTAGCTCAACCGGCAGCCGATCGCCGAAGCCTTTGAGCCACGCCTCTCGGTCGTCGACCTCGGCGCGCCACTCAGCCGGGTCGATTCGCAACAGCGCCTCCACGGCCGTCTTCTGCAGGTCGAGACCGTCGAGATCGAGCGCTTCGGGAGGGGGCAAGCGCCCGATCGGAGAATCGACGGCGGCCCCCACGCCGCGGCAGCGTTCGGCGATCCACTTCAGCACCCGGATGCTCTCTCCGAACCCGGGCCAGAAGAAGGCGCCCGCCGCATCTTTGCGGAACCAGTTGACGTGAAAGATGCGGGGCATCCGGCTGCCGCCGCGTGCGCCCATGTCGAGCCAGTGCCGCCAGTAGTCGGCCATGTGATAGCCGCAGAACGGAAGCATGGCCATCGGGTCGCGGCGCAATTCGCCGACCTTGCCCGCGGCCGCGGCCGTCCGTTCGCTGCGCATCGTGGCCCCCACGTAGGTTCCGTGCCGCCAATTCCAGGTCTCGTAGACCAGAGGCATTGCGGTGGAGCGCCGCCCGCCGAACAGAATGGCGCTGATCGGCACCCCCTGCGGGTTTTCCCAGTCGGGTGAGACGCAGGGGCATTGCCCGACCGGCGCAGTGAACCGGCTGTTGGGATGCGCCGCGGGCGCCCTGGTCGTACTGTCCCAGGGGTTCCCGCGCCAGTCGATCAGGCCTTCGGGCGATGCGCCTCCCATTCCCTCCCACCAGACGGTGCCGTCGGGCCGCAGCGCTACGTTCGTGAAGATCGTGTTCTCACGAATCGTGAACATGGCGTTGGGGTTCGTGCGGTAGCTGGTTCCGGGAGCCACCCCGAAGAAGCCGGCCTCGGGGTTGACGGCGTACAATCGGCCGTCGGGCCCGAATTTCAGCCAGGCGATGTCGTCGCCGACGGTTTCGACCCTCCACCCGGCCCGCGCGTAGCGTTCGGGGGGGACGAGCATCGCCAGGTTGGTCTTGCCGCAGGCCGACGGAAACGCCGCCGTCATATACGTCTTTCGCCCCTGCGGGTCGATCAGGCACAAGATGAGCATATGCTCTGCGAGCCACCCCTCGTCGCGAGCCAGCACGCTCGCCAGCCGCAGGGCAAAGCATTTTTTGCTCAACAGCGCGTTGCCCCCGTAGTTCGAGTTGACGCTGATGACCAGGTTCTCTTCTGGAAAATGGCAGATGTATCGCTCAGCCGGGTCGAGGCGACAGACGCTGTGCAACCCACGGGAAAACTCCCCTGAGTCTCCCAGGGCCTCCGAGGCCACTGCGCCCATCCGCGTCATGATGCGCAGATTGGCGACGACGTAAGGGCTGTCGGTCAGCTCCACACCGACTTTCGACAGAGAGCTGCCGGGCGGCCCCATGACGTACGGCACGACGTACAGTGTCTTGCCCCGCATCGAACCGGCGAGCAGCCGAGACAGGGTCTCGTGCATCGTCGCGGGGTCTTGCCAGTTGTTGGTGGGGCCGGCGTCTTCGCGACGGCGGCTGCAGATAAACGTGCGGTCTTCGACGCGGGCCACATCCTGCGGGTCGCTGCGCGCCAGAAACGAATTCGGGTGCTTTTCCGGATTGAGGCGTATGAACCCGCCAGCGGCGACCAGCAACTCGTTGAGTTGCCGTGATTCGTCCTCAGAGCCGTCGCACCAGCGAATCGCCGCAGGCGCCGTCAGCCGCGCCGCATCCTCCACCCACGCCTCGAGTGCCGCGTGTCCCATTGATCTCGTCATTCCTTCGCCCAGGCGGCGGGCAATTCTCGTTCGGGGCGGGCGCTGGGCGGACTGTATGGCACGCGCCACGAATCCGCAAGCGGCGAAGCGGCCCATGCGGCGCCAACGGCCCTGACCGCTATTTGTACTTTCCGGCGAATCCCGCGACATTCACTCCGACCCGCCCCGGAAAGTGACGCTGCGCGACGGCGACCATGCGATCGCGATATCTCAGCGTCACCGACTCGGGGTCAATGGCCGCCATTGCCGCCGGCAGCGGGGTGCTTTGCGTGCGAGTGCCCTGGGCCGTGCCGTCTCCTTGAATGAAGTGGTCGATTACCACGGCATCGGCGACTTCTGCCAGGCGCGTAAAGAACCGCTCAGGTTCGGCAATAGGCAAAAGGGGCGCCACGGTCACGACCGTCGTCAGACCTGCGTCTCGCAGCCGCGCACAGGCCTCGAGCCGCTGTTCGACCGAACAGGCCGGCGGGGGCAACCCCGGCAGGCGATCGCGATCAGATTCTATCGACACGTGAACGCGCAATTGCGTGCCCCGGGCGACGGCCTGCAGCAGCTCCATTTCGCCGGCGATGCGATGCGAGTGCGTCTGCAATACAAGCTGGTCGGGGGGCAGGTCGCGCATCGCTTCCAGAATCGACCGGGTGACACGATATTGTGACTCTTGAGGCACAAAGGGGTCGGTAGCGCTCGAACAGAAAATCGAGAAGGGTTGGTCGCGCCGGGCGGCGTATCGTCGCTCGCGAGCGTAGCTGCCGCGGTACGACGAACCGGCATTCGCGCGCACTTCAAGAAACCCGCCCCAGGCCCGTCCTGCCAGCAGGTGCCGACTGTGCTGCACGTAACATCCGACGCCGCACAGCGCATTGCCGAACGTGCACCCGCGATAGGGCTGCAACGAATGCGACGTCACCTCGCGGAGGAACCCGCTCGTGCGCGTCAGAATATTTCGTACGTCGACGATTGAGACTTCAACAGGCATCGGATGACATACATGATACCGAAGACGCAGCAAACGCCGCGATCTGTTTTCTCGCCGCGGGCGCCGCAGGCTACAATTCGTCGCCTGAGGGCAATGGCCCGTCCTTCAACAACACCATGATCGAGCTGAAACAGACAGCCGACGCGTACGTCCTTCAGGCCGGCCCGCTGCAACTCTCGTTCGCCCGGCGGGGCGATCGCTGGCGGCACACGATTTCGGTGGGCGGCAATGATCAGGCGCACGCAATTCTCATTTCACGCGAAGGCCCGCCAGACACCCCCGCGCCCCCCAGCCCGGCGTACCAGGATCTGCGGGTGGAGCCGATCGCGAGCGACGTTTACGAGGTTCAATTGTTCGGGCAGGCGGGAGGGGGAGTTTATTCCGCCGCCGTGAGATTGCACGGGCCGTCGCGTTCGATTTCATTCGACCTGCACGCGCGGGCCCAACGCGCAGGCGCCCTGCTGTGTACGACCAGCCGGTACGTTCTTGCCGACGGCGTGACTCTCGTGAACAACGACCAACCGAACAGCATCCTTTTCGGAATCGACGGCCGCGAGCTGCGATTACGGCTTGTGGCCGAAAGTTCAGCGCCAATCGGGCCGTCTGCCGTCATGGAATCAACGCATGGCGCCGAGGAGAGGATCATTGCCGTGGCCGCCGTAAATGCGGGCAGAAAAGGGGGGGCGGCGGCCTGGAATGCCCGCTGGCGGTACAGAATTCAGCTTGCGGGGCAGCCTTGATTTCACCCGGAAGTTGAATCAGAATGCCACTCGACATCGTTTTTGCGGCAAGCGAGGGCATCCTGCGCACCGGGCGCACGCTGAGAAACCCCCGCGACGAAGGGACAGGCATGACGTTCGAGCAGGTTGAGCAGCTCAAGAAGAACTACACCGATAAATACGTCGAAGTTGAGGCCGCCGTTCCTGAGCTGCGCCGCTTCAAGGGGCTGACCGGCGTCGTCAAGACGGTCAACATGAGCGGCCGGGCGCTGGTACAATTCGAGCACCCCGTCGACATCAGTTGGTACGATATCGAACCTTCGTACCTCAAAGTTGTCGACAAACCTGCGCCCAAAGCCGAACCTGCGAAACACGCAGAGGCCGAGAAAAAACCGGCCGCCCCGGCCGCCAAGCCCCCGGCAAAGCCCGCGGGGAAGAGCCCTTTGGAAATGGCCCGCGCCCAGGGCGCTGCCGGCTCGGGCAAGGGAACGACCGCAGGCGCTGCGGCAGAAACGTCGGGCAAGCCCCTTTCAAAAATTGAGCTGGCGCGCATGCAAGCCGCGGGCGGTGCGAAAGCGGCGGCCCCGGCGTCGCCTGCCGAGAAACCTGCGGCGGCTCCTGCGGCGGGCGGAAAGCCTTTGTCGAAAATCGAGCTGGCGCGCCAGCAAGGGGCCGGCGGCAAGGGGGCCGCGCCTTCGGGCATGCCTGCTTCCGCTCCCGCCGCACCTCCCGCGAAACCACCTGGCCCGGCCGCTGCCCCCGATGGAAAACCGCTCTCGAAAATCGAACAGGCCCGGCTGCAAGGGGCCGCGGGGAGCGGCGGAACGGCCGCCGGAGCAGCGCCTGCGCCGATCACGACTTCTGCGGTTTCGCCGGCTGCCGAAAAACCGGCCCCGGCCCCAGCCGCCGAAGCGAAAACTGCCGCGGCCCCTATTCCCACGACCGGCCCCGACGGCAAGCCTCTCTCGAAGATCGAGCTCGCTCGGCTGCAAGGGGCCTTCAAGGGGAACAAGTGACGCTGCGTAGAACGGATTCTCAATCCGTTCGTGGCGCCCAACGCTT
The DNA here is from genome assembly GCA_052388175.1 of Planctomycetaceae bacterium. Classification (GTDB taxonomy): domain Bacteria; phylum Planctomycetota; class Planctomycetia; order Planctomycetales; family Planctomycetaceae; genus SIAF01. Next base: position 51,975 of record JBQTIL010000058.1, read on the forward strand.
TTCATCACGGACGGATTGAATAGCCGTCTTACCTCGCGATCGCTCAAACACCAGGAATCACCACATGGAACGCACGCTGATTCTGTTCAAACCCGATTGCTTGCAACGTCGCCTCGCGGGCAAGCTGCTCTCACGCCTGGAAGACAAAGGATTGAAGATCGTAGCGATGAAAATGCTCCGTGTGACAAAAGAACTTTCGGCGAAGCACTACGCCGAACATGTGAGCAAGCCGTTTTATCCGCTGTTGGAACAATTCATCACGTCGGGCCCGGTGATCGCCCTGGTGGTCGAGGGGCCGCAGGCCGTGGCCGTCGTGCGGGGCATGATGGGCCCCACGAACGGTGCCCAGGCCCCGCCGGGCACAATTCGCGGCGACTACGGGCTTTCGCGCCAGATGAACCTGATGCACGGCAGCGACAGCGTCGAAGCGGCGCAGAAAGAAATCGCGGTTTATTTCAAGGCCGACGAAATCGTTTCGTACGACGCGACTCTGGCGGGCTGGGTGTGCGCGGCGGATGAGGCGAAATAAAAGGCCGAAGAGTCGAAGAGTCAAAGGGTCGAAAGGTCGCAGAGTCGGGCGAGGATGGGTCAGGAAGTGCTTTGGAATGCGCTGTCGCTGCGTCGGAGATGTACGGAGAGAGCGAAGCGATGCCTGCGGCAATTCGCCGACAACGCGTACGGCGTTCGTCCGCGACCTGTCCAATAACGTATCTCCGGTCTTCAGCCACGTACAACATGCTTCGCACTTCACCCACCGACCCACGGGCGATGTCGAGAAAGCGAGCGAAATCAGCGTCGGTGCCGCGTTCAAATCCCTCAGCGATGTTGTTCATCACCGAAATGGCGGCCCGTTCAATCTGATCTCGAAAGGCGAAGTGCCGTGCAGCGACAGTTCCTTCACCGAAATCGGTAAATACGTCGTTTACGAGGGCCCGCGCCTCTTGCCAAATCCAAAGGTCTTCGAAGTACTGTGCCCTGCTTCGCTGTTGCGCGCCTGGATTGACCATTGCCCGTCACCTTCCGAGACTCGCAGTCAGCATCCGGTTCTCAGACCTTTCGACTCTTCGACCTTCGACCCTTGAATCCTACCCCCTCGCGATCGCCCGCTGCATCGCTGTCCCCATGTCGGCCGGACTTTCGGCCACAATCACGCCGGCGGCTTCGAGCGCCGCCACTTTTTCAGCCGCCGTGCCGCTGCCGCCTGAGATAATCGCGCCAGCGTGCCCCATGCGCTTTCCGGGAGGGGCCGTGCGGCCGGCAATGAAGGCGGCAACGGGCTTCGTCACATTTTCCATGATGTACGCGGCCGCCTGTTCTTCGGCATTCCCCCCGATTTCGCCCATCATCAGAATCGCTTTGGTCTTCGAATCGTCCTGAAACATCTGCAGGCAGTCGATAAAGCTCGTCCCCACGATCGGGTCTCCGCCAAGCCCGACGCAGGTTGACTGCCCCAGCCCGAGATTCGTGAGCTGCCACACGGCTTCGTAGGTCAAAGTGCCCGAGCGGCTCATCAGGCCCACAGCGCCGGCTTTATGGATGTAACCCGGCATGATGCCAATCTTGCACTCACCCGGCGTGATCACGCCGGGGCAGTTGGGTCCGACCAGCCGGCTCTCGCTGTCCGTGAGCCTCTTGGCGACGCGCGCCATGTCAAGCACCGGCGTCCCCTCGGTGATCGCGACGATGACGGCGATGCCCGCCGCCTCGGCTTCGAGAATCGCGTCGGCAGCAAAGGGGGGCGGCACGAAGATCATCGTGGCGTCGGCCCCGGTCTCGCGCACCGCTTCTTCGACTGTATTGAAGACCGGGAAACCGTCGATCTCGGTGCCCCCCTTGCCCGGCGTCACGCCACCGACCATCTGAGTGCCGTAGGCCCGACATTGCTGACTGTGAAACAACCCCGCCTTGCCGGTGATTCCTTGACAGATGACGCGGGTGTCGCGATTGATGAGGATGCTCATGGAGACAAAATGGGGTCGAAGGGTCGAAGGGTCAAAAAGTTCGAATGGCCGAAGTCCTCAAGAGCGCCAATCGCTTTCGAAAAGATGTTTGTGTTGCGGCGACTTTTCGTGACATCACGGGTCTCAGGTAGGTGATCGCAGGTGCGAGGCGAGGGACGAAATTCCGCTGGCGATATGCTTTGAATGATTTCTGCGTTCGGTCGCAACTGCCGACGTAACATAGCGCTGATCTTCGGCGACGAAGTACATGCTTCGCACCTCGCCTGCGGAACCCTTGGCAATATCGAGGAACCGTGCGAAATCCCCATCCGTCTGTCTCTCGAAACCCTCGGCGATATTGTTCATGATCGAAACGGCCGCCCGCTGTATCTGGCTGCGAAACCCGAAGTCACGGGCGGCTGCCGTGTCATCAGCGAAGTCGCGATAAACGTTGGGTACGAGGCTTCTCGCCTGCTGCCAGATCCACAATTCTTCAAATGTTCGAGCGGTCGATGGTCCACGCGTCGCAGGCTCGCTCATTCCAACGCCCTCGTCTCTCCCAGCCGAATACACTGCGCGAATTCCAAGCCATCGGCTTTTCGACCTTTCGACTCTTCGACATTTCGACCTATTTTGTCCCTGCCGCCGCGACGACCTTCTTCGCGGCGTCGGTCAGGCCGTTGGCGCTGATGATGGGTCGACCGCTCTGGGCCAGCATCTCGCGGGCCTTTTCGACGTTCGTGCCCTCGAGCCGCACGACCAGCGGCACGTTGAAGCCGACTTTTTCGTAGGCTGCCAGCAGCGCTTCGACGATCGTATCGCACTTCATGATGCCGCCGAAGATGTTCACGAGCACGGCGTGCACGTGCTTGTCCGAGAGCAGAATTCGAAACGCCTCGGTGACCTGATCGACATTGGCGCCGCCACCCACGTCGAGAAAGTTCGCGGGTTGCCCGCCGTGGTACTTGATCAAATCCATCGTGCTCATCGCAAGACCGGCGCCGTTGACCAGGCAGCCGATGGTTCCGTCGAGCTTCACGAAGCTGAGCCCCGCCTCGGCCGCCCGGACTTCCATCGCGTTCTCTTCGCTCAAGTCGCGCAGCTCTTTAATCGGCTCGTGGCGGAACAGGGCGTTGTCGTCGAAGCTGACTTTGGCGTCGAGCGCCAACAGCTCGCCCGATTTCGTCACCACCAGCGGGTTGATCTCAGTCAGGCTGCAATCGGAATCGAGCATGAACCGGCAGACCTTGCGGAGGAACGGTTCGGCCGCTTTCAGGGCCGAGCCTTCCAGCCCCAGCTTGAACGCCATGTTGCGGGCCTGGTACGGAAACAATCCGCAATCGACGTCGATCGGCTCGCGCAGAATTTTTTCGGGGGTGCGGGCCGCGACCTCTTCGATCTCCATCCCGCCTTCGGTCGACATGATGAGCACCGGGGCCGCCGCGTCGCGGTCAACCACGATCCCCAGGTACAGCTCGCGGGCGATATCGAGCCCCGCCTCGACCAGCACAACGTTAACCTGTTTGCCTTCGGCCCCGGTCTGCTTGGTGACGAGCGTGTTGCCCAGCATCCGCCCGCCATGCTCGCGCGCCTCGGCTGCCGAACGCACCAGCACGACGCCGCGCTGTTGCGGCTGTTCTTTGAACGTCCCTTTGCCGCGGCCACCGGCATGAATCTGCGACTTCACGACGGCCACCGGGCCCCCCAGTTGGGTGAAGGCGCGGGCTGCTTCTTCTGCCGTGCGGGCGACACCCCCCTTCGGAACGGGCACACCGGCCGCAGCCAGCAGTTGTTTCGCCTGGTATTCGTGAATCTTCATGGTCGATCAATTCGAGAGGGCCGCCGGGGGATGCACTCTGTAACGCGACAGCGACACGATCGCCGGAATGCCCTGCGGCCACGGCCGCTCGGTGCGCCGCTCTCGCGCATATCGCCAGCGTCACCCAGATCGGGTCGTCGCTGAGCCGGCGATTCTAGGGACTGCGTGTGCGACTTTCTACGCTGCCGATTGCGGCCGAATTGTGCGCTCCTGCGAGAATCAGGGTCGCTCTCAATCTTACGGAACTGAGAGAGACACCTGCCGGAGCGCTCGACAGGCCGCCGCCGCGCACGTTGCTCGCGAACGCGGACGGCACGCACAGCATATCGCGATGCCTAAAAGAAAACACCCGCGAGAGCATTGAATGTCTCTCGCGGGCGACCACGGCAGGGCGGGCTAACACTGCCGATGGCATTTGCCATCCTACGGGCGAAACGAACGCCTGGCTGTAGCTGAAACCTATGTTGCCGAAAGTCGACAACCGCGCCGGCGGCGAGAGGGCGCACCTTCAAAGGGCGGAAGCGGCCGGTCGCCGGAATCAACGCCCGAAGGCGCGACGAGGATCCCGGAATTGAGGGCTGTTCGCGGTGCGGGCGCGGATGGCTCGCCCCGACGCGGCCGCCTTGGGTTAGAACTCTCCCACCACTTCGCCCCCGTTGCGCGAGGCCAGGGCGTCGTACACGTTGGCATTCAGGTTCTGCGACAGGAACCGCACGGCCCCGTCGCCCAGCAGGTGGTGGGCGCCGCCGGTATG
>JBQTIL010000059.1:0-28721 GCA_052388175.1 Planctomycetaceae bacterium
ATCCGGTCCCAGTGGAACAGCGAGCGCCGTCATCGAAAAGGCATCCCTGCCAATGATCAACAACGACCGTCATACACGTCTTTAGCGATTTCATAAAGACGAACTGGTTTTGGCTGACGAGTTACAAGTATTGAGCGTACCGGCTCTCTTTGCGAATGCTCAGAATCAGCTTCTCGATCGGACGCATGATTCACCCCGGAATGTGTCGTCGTGACTCACCGTAGTACGTCCGCATGATACCACATGCCGGCCAGTGGGCGGCAAATTAGTTAGGACACGACCAACGCCGGCCCCACGGTTGCAAATCGTCGCTGAACCCGTCATAAATCACGGTTTGCCGTCGCGGCGCGGGTTTTCGCCCCGTTGGGCTCTTTGCCGCCGCGATCGTCTGGTCAAGGAGAATCTGGTTGTGCCTGTCGTAACTTACGAGGGAATGTTCCTTCTGGACAGCAATAAATACGCCTCGAACCCGCAAGGGGTCACCACCGAAGTGCTGGGGATTCTCGAGCGGGTGGGGGCCAAGGTGCTGGCGACCCGTCCGTGGCAGGACGGCAAACTGGCCTACTCGATCGAGGGGCATCGCAAGGGGCTGCACTTTCTGGTCTATTTCAGCCTCGACAGCAAACAGGTGTCGGAAATCGACCGCCTGGTGAAATTCAACGAGACAATTCACAGGCACTTGCTGATCAATCTGCCGCCGGCCCTCGTCGAGCCGATGATCGCCATGGCCACCGGTAAGGGAGAAGTGATCACCACGTTCCGCGACAATGACGCGCTGGCGACCGCGACCGACGTCGGGGCCGAGGCGCCGGGCGGCCGCGGGCGCAGCGGTTAGCCTGCGAACAACAACGCTTGCCGCGCGACCGTTCGGCACGTACATCAGGTGTCTGCTCTGCCGGCGGCAGCCGGCGGAATGCCTGCGTTCCTTTTCGGCCGAGGAGCCTACTGCATGGCCAGTTTCAATAAAGTCATTCTGGTCGGCAATCTGACGCGCGATCCGCAGGTCAAATACACTCCTTCGGGCACTGCCGTCTCAGAACTGGGGCTGGCCGTCAACCGGTATTGGTTCGACAAGCAGTCGAACAGCCGCCGCGAAGAGACCACGTTTGTCGACGTGACGCTGTGGGGCCGCGACGCCGAAGTGGCCGGCGAATATCTGGCCAAGGGGCGGGCCGTGCTGATCGAAGGCCGCCTGCAGCTTGACACATGGGACGACAAACAGACGGGTCAAAAGCGCAGCAAACTGCGGGTGGTGTGCGAGAAAATGCAGATGCTGGGCAGCCGGCAGGAAGGCGGGGGGGGCGGCGGTTCGTCGCGCGGGCCGTCGGGGCCGCCTGCCGAGACGAGCGAGCCTGCGCCGGCCGAAGACTTCGGTTCCGACGCGGGCCCGCCGCCTGATGAAGTGCCGTTTTAGCGGGGTGCGGTTTGCGAGTTGAAACGGCCCCGGGTTTCGAGGTAAAAGCGAATACGGCTCCGCAGACTGGTGCTCGACGGGTCGCAATCAGCATTCACGCAACGTTTTTTACGACGAGGGTTCGACAGTCATGGCCGATACGGCACAACAGGCGCATTCGCGACGCAGCGTAGAACTGCTGCTGGCGGAAGACGTTCCGGCATTGGGGCAGCAGGGAGAAATCGTGCAGGTGCGGGCCGGTTACGCCCGCAACTACCTGTTGCCGCAAGGCCTGGCGACCGTCGCCACCGAGCACAACAAGCGGATGGTCGAAAAGCACCGCGAGCGGCTGGGCGAGCTGACCAAGCAGAAGCTCGTGCAGTTGAAAAAGCTGGCTGAGGCGGTCAGCAAGTACAGCGTGACGATCGAGGCGCATGCCAATGAAGAGGGGCACCTGTACGGTTCGATCGGCGCGGCCGACATCAGCAAGTCGCTGAAGACCGCCGGCTACGACGTGACGGCCGACCAGGTGCGGCTGGAAGGGCCGCTCAAGGAGCTGGCGATGTATACGGTCAAGGTGCAGCTCCACCCGGAGGTTGAGACTGAGGTGAAGGTGTGGGTTGTTCCCGCCGCGACGAAGTAGCGCCCGGCGGTAGAGCGCACTTCGAGTGCGAAAGAGGCACGGATGGCTGTCACAATCGCAAAGGGGGCCCCTCACGGGTTGGAGCGGCTCCCTCCCCAGAGCCTGGAAGCCGAGAAAGTGGTGCTGGGGAGCATCTTTCTCGAAAACCACGCCTTCGACGACGTCGCCGACCTGCTGGCCGCCGACCACTTCTACCTCGACGCCCACCGCCGCATCTACCGCGCGATCGTCAAGCTGCGCGACGGCGGGGTCGACGCCTTCGACCCGGTGCTGGTAGGCGAGACGCTCGAGAAAAGCAACGAGCTGACTGAAATCGGCGGCTACGAATATCTCGAAGAGATTTTCCATTCCGTGCCGCACGCGGCGCACGCCAAGCACTACGCCGAGATCGTGCGCGACAAGGCGGTGCAGCGCAAGTTGATTTTCACCTGCACCGACATTCTGCGCGCCGCCTATGAAGACACGCGCGACACGCAAGACCTGCTCGACATGGCCGAGCGGCAGGTGTTTCAGATCCTTCAGGAGCGCGACGCGGGCAACAAGATCGAGATTCGCGACATCCTGTTCGAAACGCTCGATCGCATCAACGAGCGGCTGAAACTGCAAGGGGCGATCAGCGGGCTGGCGAGCGGCTTTCGCGACCTCGACGCCAAGACCAACGGGTTCCAGCCGTCGGAACTGGTCATTCTCGCGGCCCGCCCCAGCATGGGAAAGACGGCGTTCGTGCTGAATGTGGCCGAAGCGGTGGCCGACCGGGCCCAGGCGGCCGTGGTGATCTTCAGCCTCGAACAATCGAGCGTCGAGCTGAGCGAGCGATTCTTGTGCATTCGGGCGCGCATGGATATGCACAAGCTCAGGCGCGGCGAATTCAACGAGAACGAGCGCGACACCCTCATGCGCGTCTCGTCCGAACTGAGCGAACTGCCGATTTTCATCGACGATACGCCGGGCCGCAGCATGTCGCAGATCGGCGCCATTTGCCGCCGCCTGAAGCGCAAACACGACCTGCGGCTGGTCGTCATCGACTACCTGCAGCTTGTCGAGCCGGAAGACAAACGGGCGCCCCGCGAACAGCAGATCGCGCAGATCACGCGGCGGCTGAAATTCATGGCCAAGGAATTGCGCGTGCCCGTGATGGCGCTCGCGCAGCTCAACCGCGGCGTCGAATTGCGCGAAGACAAGCGCCCGCGTCTGGCCGACCTGCGCGAAAGCGGCGCGATCGAGCAGGATGCCGACATCGTCATGTTTTTGCACCGCCCCGAAATGTACGACCCCGAAGACCGGCCCGGCGAGGCCGAAGTCATTGTCGCCAAGCATCGCAACGGCCCCACGGGCATGATCCGGCTGGCGTTCAAAAAGCAGTCGATGCAATTCGAAGACTTCGTGCCGCTCGATGAGCCGCAGGGGGGCTATTTCGGCGACGGCGGCGGGTTCTGAAGCGCCTGGGCCGCGGTTGCTGGTATTAAGGGCGCACGCTCGATTCTCTCCTATACTTGAGCGCAGCTTGGTGCTGACGCAATCACTCGTTGCCTTGGGCACTGCCTCCCGTTACGATTTGCAGAGTAAGCCGGTCACTTTGGTGTGTGGTGCCCCATGCAGGCCTCCAGCGAAATTCAGTACATTTCCGACGCCGAGGGGAAGGCTGTCGGCGTCATTGTGCCAATCGAACTATGGCGCGCGATCGAGACAGAGCGAGAGACGGCGTACCTGCTGAAAAGCGAGACGATGAAACAGCGGTTGCTGCAAGCCAAGTCACGTGATGATGGGGTCTCGCTCGAGGACGCCCGTGAGACGCTTGGAATTTGACGTCGCCGCGATTGAAGACCTGGCTTGGTGGGTGCAACAGGATCGCAAGAAGGCGTTGCGGATCCTCCGACTGATTCTTGACACGCAAGGCAACCCATTCAGCGGGATCGGCAAACCCGAGCCTCTGAAACACGAGTTGGCCGGATGTTGGTCAAAACGCATCGACGGCGAGCACCGATTGGTCTATCAGGTTCTTGACCACAAGATTCGGCTGCTTGCGTGCCGGTATCATTACTGACCTGTCGGAGAATTGAGTCGCCCAGTCTCTAGCCGCAGTTCGCGGCGCAATCACCTCAATGTCTCTCGGTGGGTGGATTTGTCATGCCCGAACGCTGTTACCTCGCCGTCGATCTGGGGGCCGAAAGCGGCCGCGTCATCGCGGGGTTATTCGACGGAGCGAGGGTCAGGCTCGACGAAGTACACCGCTTTCCCAATGGCGGCGTACACGTCGCCCAATCGCTCCACTGGGACGTGCTGCGCCTGTGGAGCGATATTCAGACAGGGCTGGCCAAGGGAGCCCAGACCTACGGGACTGCGGCGCGATCGGTCGGGGTCGATACCTGGGGCATCGACTACGTGCTGCTCTCGCGAAACGGCCAATTGCTGGGCCAGCCTTATCATTACCGCGACCCCCGCACCGCAGGCGTGATGGAACGCGCGTTCTCGCGCGTGCCGCGCAAAGACATCTTCGCGGCGACCGGCCTGCAGTTCATGCCGATGAACACGCTCTATCAGTTGATCGCCGCACGCGACGCCAACCCCCGGCTGCTCGAGCTGGCCGAACGAATTCTGCTGATGCCCGACTTCTTTCACTGGCTGCTGTGCGGGTCGCAGGTGGTTGAATTCACCAACGCCACCACCAGCCAGTGCCTCGATGCCACCACCCGCACCTGGGCGAGCGAGCTCTTGCGGCGGTTCGAGATTCCTACGGGCATGTTTCCTGAAGTCGTGCCACCCGGCACGAAACTCGGCGTACTGCGCAGCGACCTCGCGCAGCGCCTGCGCCTGCCGCGGCTGGAAGTGGTGGCCCCCGCCACCCACGACACCGCCGCAGCCGTGGTCGCGGTGCCCACCAGCCAGACCGGTAGGGCCCGCTGGGCCTACATCAGCTCAGGCACCTGGTCGCTGCTGGGGGTCGAAGTCAACAACGCCGTGCTCACCCGCCGCGCTCTGGAATTGAACGTAACCAACGAAGGGGGCGTCGACGGCACCTACCGGCTGCTCAAGAACGTCATGGGGTTGTGGCTGGTGCAGGAATGTCGCCGCAGTTTCGAGCGGCAGGGAAGGTCGCTGAGCTACGGCGACCTGACGCGCCTGGCGCACGACGCCGCTCCGTTCAAGACGTTGATCGACCCTGATGCGCCCGAGTTTCTGGCGCCGGCCGACATGCCGCAGGCCATTCGCGACTGGTGCCAGGCGCGCGGCGCGGCAGCACCCGAATCAGAGGGCGCGCTGGTGCGGTGCGCTCTTGAAAGCCTGGCGCTCAAGTATCACCGGGTTCTGGGCTGGCTCGAAGAACTTTCCGGCGAAACGATCGAGGTACTGCACGTCGTCGGGGGTGGTTCGCAGAACGAGCTTTTGAATCAGTTCACGGCCAACGCCTGCGGTCGGCCGGTGGTCGCCGGGCCGGTCGAAGCGACGGCCCTGGGCAACGTGCTCGTGCAGGCGCGTGCCGACGGAGAAATCGCTTCGCTGGCCGACATGCGCCGCGTCGTGGCGGCTTCCAGCGATCTGAAGCGCTACGAGCCGCGCGAGCGCGACGCCTGGCAGGCGGCCTATGGGCGGTTTTGCGAACTGATCGCGCGGCCGGCCTAACTTGCGGCAGGCGCCGTCATGGCGCATCGGGTCCATCGACCTCGCCCTCTTGCGCCCGATCAAGGCGCCGGGCGATCGACTGCCCCAACAGGCGCAGGAAGGCCTCGTCGAGATTCACCCGAATTCGCAGGCCGTCTGGTACAGGAATCGCCTCGATCCGCAGCGCGTCGCCCCCTTTGGAAAACGACCGGCGTGCCAGCTCGGCAATTCCCCCCTCGCGGTGGGTCGGGTCGAACATGTCCATCCAACTCGAGAAGTTCATGACGACCTGCAAAGGAGGCGTCGTCACCGATTCAGGCACCGGTTTGGCCAGGGCATCGATACCCCGCTTCAGCTCGCCTGCGGCCTCGTCGCCCCCGAGCGCGACCCACAACACGCCTGACCCCGCCCCGAAATACAGCCCAGGGTTTTCGCCATAGAGCCTCTGGCGATCCTCGGGAAAGTTCGCAAATTCGACGCGGTGAAACGTCACTCCCTCGTGCGAAAAGTCATTCTCGCGCACCTTCGATAAAGCCCGCATGTTGTTAAGCCGGCCGACGATATCGGCCAGGGCGCCGGCCAGTTGCCCGTCGTCGGCGACCTTGAGCGCCGCCAGAAGCACAAACGGCCCCGGCGGCCGGCCCAGGTATTGTGCGGCGAAGTCAAGATGGCCGATTTCGGCCGTCTTTTGCAGCACGGCGACGAGTTGGGCGACGGGGTTCGCGGGGCCCTCGCCTGCGGCCTCGGCCGAATCGGACGCGACATTCAGGTTGCGACCCAGGTCGGTCGCGATGCCCGCCAGCATGTCGCGAAGCATCTTTTTCGCCGACCGGTCAAGCTTCCACGACAGCGACGCGATCAACGGCGACCCTTCCTTCAGCAGGTTGGCGAAATGGCTGTGCGTCCCTTTCAGTTCGTTCAGGTAGTTCGCGTATTCGCTGTCGCGCATCGCCGACGCGACGATTTCGAGCGCCCCCGATCGGCCCGTGGGTGAAAGCGACCAGCCGATGGTCAACTCTTCTCCCTCTTTGACCAGTTGCTCGATCACTTCGAGATTGCGATTGCCGGCGGCGCGGCGAACGCGGTAGGCGCCTTCCGGCTCGTCGTCGCGGCGTTGCAGGCCGTTCTCGGTGCTCGCCCGGAACATTCCCAGAAACAGGTCGCGCGTCAGCGGGGTAATGCTTCGCAGATTCAGCGAGACGGCGACGTCGTACGAGCTCGACAGCCGCCCCGTCATGCGCACCGGGTCGCGAAATTTCCGATCGACTCCCGCGGCGCTGTCGGCCACAAACGCGTAGTCGTTGACCAGCTTGACGTACAACGTCTGCCGCCCGCCCACCAGTTCGTAGCGGTCTTCGCCCGTTTTCTTGGTGGTGATCGGGCCGATTTCCGCCGTCTTCGCCAGCTCACCCACGTCTTTCACGGGCACATACGTCACCAGTTCGGGCGACAGCCCGTTCAGAAACAGCATCACGCCCGTCGACAGATTGCGGTCGAGCCCCTTGAGGTCATTGACCCGCTCGAGCGCTCCGCCCAGCATCTCCGACAGCTCCGGCCGCCCGGCCGCCTCGAACGTGCTGACCGCCTGATTCAACAGCCGCTCGACGCTGGCGACGTTGACGATCAACAGTGGCACATTGGGGTCGGTCTCGTCGCTCTGCTGCGCAACGGCCGGGCGCTCGATCGCGGCAAACGCGATCGTCGCAATCAGCAGCAGAACGCGAGCCGGCAACCACCGACCACGCTCGAAACCACGTTTCCCTGCGGGCATTCCACGACTCCCAGGTTTCGGGTTCCTTGGGCCAGCGTTGGCCCCGTCAATATACCCGAATCTGCGAGGTCGAGTTGCAGCCTCCCGCGAAAAAAAAAGCCGCCTCCCTCTCGTGCCTTGAGAGGGAAGCGGCGGGAACGCTCGTGACCGGTTTCAGAAAATGTCTTCAGTTCTCATTGCCGCCGCGCCGCCGGCGTGGCCTGTCTCCGTCGCCGCCCCCCGTTCCGCCGCGCCCACCGGGCCCACCGAAGAAGCCGCGCCCGGGGCCTCGCATCAGTGCCGTGAAGTCGATATCGGGCTTCGGCCCCTTCATCGTTTCAAACTTCTTATTCTGCTCCTCCGTCAGCACACCGAGGTACTCTAAATTGGCATCCGTGAGGACCTTCGCATTTTCTTCGCCGATCTTTTGGAAGTCGCCCTGATTTTCTTCGAAGTTTTTGCGCATCCGTTCCCCGATTTCCTCTTGAATGGCCTTTATCTGTTCCTTCTGATCGTCCGACAGGTTCAATTCCTTCGCGACGGTCTCGTCGGCCAGAGCGCCGCCGCCTCGCTGCCAGAGACCGATTTCCTTCAGTCGCTTGTTCTGGTCGTCTTGAAGGATTGCGGCAAGCTTCTGTTCCGTCTCTTCGTTGCGCTTGCGCATGTCGTCTCGGAACTTCTGTCGCTCTTCTTCAGACATCTCTTGGAATCTGCCGAACCCACCGCCACCACCGCGGCCGCCGAACCCGCCAGCCATTTGCGCAAATGCATCCTGGCGAAGTTGGTCGAGCTTGCCTTTCTGATCGTCGGAAAGCTTCAGTTCCTTTTGAACCGGCTCGGCACCCAGCAACATCATTTTCGCCATGGCGCCCCCGCCGCCCCCCATCCCGCCAAACATCCCGCCCGGCCCGCCCCCACCCCGTCTGCCGCGCCGCTCGTTCTGAGCCAGCGCCACAGACGCCATCAACAGGCACATCGTCACACACACAACGCCACGCACGGGGGTTCGACGCATCGGTCCCTCGCTTTCTTTCTGCCGGGAGATGAGATGCCGGGGGAAGGGAACGTGACCCGCGACGGGCCACTGATCGCCGGCCCGCGGGAAACTTCCGCGGGCAGGTCTCGCTACCACAGACTAAACACCGCGATCGCACCGGAGTTTCGTAAGTCGGCACGGGGCCGCAGGCCTCTTACCCCCCAGCGTGCCGCGAAACGCACCCCGATGCCGCATTGATATCCGGCAGCGGTCATTGATTGCAAGGGGCAATTTGGCAATATGTTACGGCCAGATGACAGCTCCCCTTCCAGCCGCCGCTGCCCCACTCCCCGCGCGGCGCCAGCGTCAGACCAGCGTTTGCCACCGATTCCCTGCCACCGACGTCGCTCGTTGACTTTCGGTAAACTGACCGATAGCGTGGCGGGCCTCGCAACGCGCTTCCGACCCCCTGCCAACCTAACCGCCGCCCGAGGACTTTTCGATGCAACTGGGCTTCGTGAGCGCCATTCTGCCCGAACTGTCGCTGCGCGAGGTGGCACAGTTTGCCGCGGAAGCCGGGTTCGCCTGCGTCGAGCTCATGTGTTGGCCACGCTCGAAGGCCGATCGCCGTTACGCGGGCGTCACGCACCTCGACGTGACCGACTTCGGCCCGCGACAGGCTGAGGATGCCTGCCGCATCATGTCGGATTTGGGCGTAACGATCAGCGCGCTGGGCTACTACCCCAACCTGCTGACCCCTGGCCGCGACGAAGCCGCGTGCGCATTGGAACATCTTCGCAAGGTCATTCGGGCGGCGCGTCTGATGAATGTGGGGGTCGTCAATTCCTTCATCGGCCGCGATTGGACGAAGTCGGTCGACGAGAACTGGCCCCGCTTTCTCGAAATCTGGAAGCCGTTAATCGCGCTGGCCGAAGAGCATGACGTGAAGATCGGCATCGAGAATTGCCCGATGCTGTTCACACGCGACGAATGGCCCGGGGGAAAAAACCTGGCAACGACTCCCGCCATCTGGCGGCGGATGTTCGCCGACATTCCCAGCCCGAACTTCGGGCTGAACTTCGATCCTTCGCACTTTGTGTGGCAGCAGATGGACTACCTGAAACCGTTGCGCGAATTCTCCGGTCGGCTGTTCCACCTGCACGCCAAAGACGTTCGCGTCGATCGAGAGCGGCTCGACGACGTGGGGACCCTGGCGCATCCGGTAGAGTATCACGTTCCGAAACTGCCGGGGCTGGGCGACGTCGATTGGGGCCGGTTCTTTTCGGTCCTGTCGGATGTCGGCTATCGCGGGGCCGTCTGTGTCGAAGTCGAAGATCGCGCCTACGAGCATTCTCTCGAGGCCCGCAGGTGGTCGTTGCGGCAAAGCGCGACGTACCTGCGTAACTTCGTCGTGCCGGTCTGATGGAACGCTGCGCGCGAATCGCTCGGCTGAACCAGCGCGTGGTCAGCCTGGAGCGGAACTCGCCAAAGTTCCCGACCAGGTGTGTGCCTGACGCGTCCGGGCGGAAGTCTGGCGACGTCCGGCGACTTCCGCTACGTCCTCTTTCTTCCAGGGGCGCCCGAAGCGCGTCCCAGCGGAAATTCAATGAAATCGCCCACGTCCGACATTTGAGAAATAAAGACAATTCGCACAAATTCCGGTTGCACGCGCCCTTGTCGCATTGAAATAATGCAATTCCCGTGTCGTAAAATCACACAAAATCGGCGCATTCTGCGTAGATCGCATCGCCCCCCTTTTGAGACGGACTGATCGATCCGCTGCAAAAGTACGCCACAAAGGTACACCACGGGGTAATGCCACACGGTTAAGAGCCTGTTGAAAAAGGTGTCTGGAACTTTGTGAACATCCAGATTCCCAGGGGTTTTTGCAGGTGCGGAGAGTTCCAGACACCTTTTTCAACACCCTGCTAATGCCACAAGGGTCCAAGGAGTTCGTCGAGAAACGGTTGTGCCGCCACCTGGCGCATTGCCGGATCACTTGAAATTGGTCAGGTTCAGGCGCTCGGGCAGCGTGAGGCCCTCAAGCGCCGGGGCTGATTTGGAACAGGCACGGAGGGCAGCAGGGCTCAGGAAGGGCCGATCCGTCCACGCATCGATTGTCGGAACGGCCATGTCGCGCTCGCCGAGGCCCGCTGATTCTTCGCGCCAATTTCCCGCGCCTGGCGCTCTCGTAGCCGCTGTCGGCTGCCGCGGGCGTTCGACACGCGCGCAGGTTCACGGCAGATGGCGCGAGATGCGCCCGCGCGAGCTCGGCCGTGCGCCGCTTGATCAATTGTCGGCGACGGCGGGACAACGCATCTCGACGGCAGATCAGAGATTTAGTTCTTCCGCGCGGCACTCGACACTTGTCGGCGGTGTTGATTGTTTTCTGCGGCACTGCGCGACGAGCGCCCGCAACGGGTGCGGTGTTTCGCGCAATCTTTTTTGGGGGCACAGAAACTGATTGAGGGTTGGGGGCGCAGGTGGACTAAAAACCGATCCTGCGGTTGTGGGGGTGGGGCAGTCATTCTGGTGTTCTTTCCAGGGGCTTGTGGTGCGCTTCAATCGAAGGGGTTGTCGTTATGTTGCTTGATCCGTTGACGCAGTTCGTCCGTAAGCTCGTGATTGGTCGTGGCGGTCGTATCCGACGCAAGAGTCGGCGTTCTTCGTCGGCTCAGCTCCGTCGCGTGCCGAATTCGGGTGGCGGCGCCTGGCCTGCCGCCCCGGCCGAACTGTTGGAGCCGCGCACGCTGCTGTCGGGCCCGCAATTGATCACCATCGCCCCCAACACCGGCGGCTTCATCACCAACAACCAGCTTCAGACCGAAGCGCCTCGCGAGCTGACTTTCACGTTCAGCCCCGGCGCATCGATCAACGCCAATACGCTCGCCGCCGGAATCTCGGTCACCCGCAGCGGCGCCGACGGCACGTTCGGCGACGGAAATGAACAAACCATCAACCCCGGGTTTCTAGGGCTCGTGCCCGGCGCCCCCAACCAGGTGACGTTGCGCTTTTCCAGCACGCTGCCCGACGATTTCTATCGCATCACCATCGACGGCGACCTGAAAACCACGGCGGGCGAAAGCTTCAACGACGGCGTGGCGCAGAACGTCGACTTCCGCGTCGACTACGGCGCCCAGGTGGTCTCGGTCGTGCCGCAGCCCGTGCTGCGCGTCGGCGGCAACCTCGAACAGCAGAAAGACAAGATTGTCGTCTATTTCAACGACAACCCCCTGAACGCCACCCTGGCCGAAGACCCCGGCTTTTACCAGGTGGTCGACACCTTGGACGGTTCGATTCTGCTGCCCGAATCGGTCGCTTACGACGCCAGCGCCAAGATCGCGACCCTCGACTTCGCCAGCGACCTGCCCGCCGGCCGCTTCAAGCTGCAAATCGGCGCTCCCGCCGGGCTGCACAACACGCTGGCCACCGCCCTCGACGCCGGAACGCTGTTCGGCGACACCGGCGGCTTCACCACGGTCGGTTTCCTGGGGAATGAAAATCACCTCAGCACCGACGCGAATGATTTCGACCTGTTCGCCTTCCGGACGTCGGCCACCACCAACCTCACCATCAACGCTACCGATTTGGCACCCGGGCTGGGTGGGGTCGTCTACCTGCGGCTGTTCAATGCCAGCGGCGTCGAGGTCGCTCACAGCGTACCCACCAACCCGGTCAACCCGAATCAGCTACTCGTCAACGGCCTCGACCCCAACGCCTTGTATTACGTCGGGGTCTCCAGCGTCAGCTCGTCCGGGGCCGGCAATACGGCGTACAACCCCGTCACCGGGGCCGGCGCCGCCGGGGGAATCGGAACCGGTTCTTACAAGCTGGCGATTCACGTCGACAACTCGTTGCAGGTCCCCAACGCCAGCAACACGACAAGTTTCACGACCGCGACCAACCTGGGAACGCTGGGCGCCGCCGGTCAGGCGATCACCGACAGAATTCAGCCTCTCGGTACGGCAATTTATCCCACCTTGCCGGGCGGGCCCGATCAGCCCGGCGCGCGGGATATCAACATCGCGGGCGAGAACAACGCGGGCAACCCGCTTAGTTCCTACGTGCCTGGCGCGATCGCCACCCGCTACTACAACTTTCAGGATCTGTACGGGTCGGGCCTGCTCAACGGCATCAGTCCGGAACAGAAAGACCTGGCGCGGCAGATTTTCGAGATCTATGGCCGCTACCTGGGTATCGAGTTCGTCGAGACGGCCGACCAGGGGCTGACGGTCGTCACGGGTGAAATCGGCGGCGTCAACCCGAACGTGCCGCCGGATTCTCTGGCGGGCATCTACGACCCCGGCTCTGATACCGCCGTGATCAACGCCAGCAAAATTCCCGGCGGCGCCAGCCAGTATGGGGGAACGTGGTTCAATATCGCGTTTCACGAAATCGGCCACGCCCTGGGGCTCGAACACAGTTACGACGCCCCCAGCGTCATGGGTCAGGGGGTCGGAGGCAGCACGGGCGTCGAGGCGGTTTATCCGGGCGACATCAATCTCGTCCCGGCGATGAATCTGAACCCGCCCGACAGCACCGACATCAATCTGTACAGGTTCCAACTGGCGCAGGGCGGCACGTTCACCGCCGAAACCATCGCGCAACGGCAGAAAGACCCGAATAACGGCAACGACGCCCCCAGCCTGCTCGACAGCGTCATCACGCTCTACCAGGAGTCGTTCACAACCGCGACGGCCAGCTCCGACCTCAACACGCTGGGCGCCGTCACGGTCAATTTCTCGGCCAAGCAGGCGGGTCTGGCCGGCAACTCGATCGCGCTGTCGATTGCGCGCGCGAATCTCGGCTCAGGCGTCGACCCGATCTCAATCAACGTCGTGGGCAGCCAGATCAACGTCACGCTGAACACCTTCGGCGGCACGCCAATCACGGCCCAGCAGCTTGTCGACGCGCTCAACGCCAATAGCAGCTCGAGCGCGCTCGTTACGGCGTCGATCGGTTCGGGCAACGCCCTGGCGAATGTCGCCGCCCCCATCGCAACCACCAACGTCAGCCTCTCGGGCGCCGCGGCGGTTCGCACACTGATCGCCCGCAACGACGACTACTTCGGCCGCGATTCGTTCGTCAACCTGCATCTCGATGCGGGCGTGTACTTCATCGCCGTTTCGAGCACCGGCAACACCAATTTCGACCCCTCGGTCGCCGACACCGGCTGGGGCGGCCGCACCGACGGCGATTACCAGCTCAAACTCGGTTTCGTCGCCGACCCGCCCCCCACGGGGCTGTTGACCGACGTGTTCGGGGTGGCGCTCGATGGCGACGCCGACGCCAGAGCCGGGGGCACGTTCAACTTCTGGTTCCAGTCGGGCAACACGATCTTCGTCGATAAGTTGAACGCGGGTGACGTGAATCAGGACGGTACCCTCGCCAACCCCTACGGCACGATCGCCGCTGCGCTCGCCGCCGCTGCGCCGGGTGACATCGTGCGCATCGTCGGCAACGGCGGAACCGACGGCGACGTCGCGACACTCGCCGACAATCGGGCTTACCTCCTCGGGTTCGACTCGCAGACCAACGCAGCGCCCGACGGCAGTACGTTCATCGTCCCCAGGGGGGTGACGGTGATGATCGACGCCGGCGCCGTCTTCAAACTCCGCAACGCCATCGTCGACGTGGGCAATTCGCAGCCGGGGGTCGACCGCAGCGGCGGGGCCTTGCAGGTGCTGGGAACGCCCGGCAACAACGTCATTTTCACGTCGTTGCGGAACTCGGCCATCGGCGGCAACACCGACCCGACCGACTTCCTCGGGCCCCAGCCGGGCAACTGGGGCGGATTGGTCTTTCGCCAGCAGTCTGACGTGCAATCGCTCGACTGGCAAGGCCAGGGCATCTTCCTCAATTCGGTCAATCAGGCGACGTTCACGTTCGGCGGCGGCCTGCTGCTCGACAACTCGGTTCCCACGGTGTTCAGCCCGATTCACATTTCCAACCCCGACGGCAACGCCGACTTTTTCGCCCGGCCCGCCATCTGGAACAACACCATCACCCAAAGCGCCGACGCGGCCCTGTCGGCCGACCCCAACAGCTTCTTCAACTCGCCCGACCGCGCCGGCCCCGAGATTCACGGCAATAGCCTCGTCAACAACTCGATCAACGCGGCCTTTATCCGCATCCGCACCGAATCCGACCAGCCCGTCGACCGGTTACAGGTGCCGGCCCGCATCAACGACACCGACATCGTTTACGTTCTCACCGAAAACCTGCTGATTGAAGGCAAGCCGGGGGGCCCGCTGCAGCCCGACCCGGGCGACAACACGCACACCGGCTGGGATGCGCGCATCGCCGGCGGGCTCGTCATCGATCCCGGCGTGATCTTCAAGATCTCGAGCGCCCGCATCGAAGCCCAGGTCGGCGGATCGCAACTGATCGCCGAAGGCACCTCTCAGCGCCCCGTGATCTTCACGTCGCTTAACGACGATGCGTACGGCGCCGGGGGCACGTTCGACACCGGCAACAACAGCCTGTCCGTCGGGGCCAGGGGAGACTACGGCGGGCTGTTCTTCAATGCCGGCTCTTCCGGCAGCATCGACCATGCGACGATTCAATTCGCCGGCGGCACCACCCCCATCGCGGGCGGCTTTGCCAACTTCAACGCGGTCGAGATTCAGCAGGCCGACGTCCGCATCACCAATTCTCTGTTCCGCAACAACGCCGACGGCAACGCGCAGGGCAACAGCCGCAACGGGCTGTTGGACAACGCCCCGGCGGTGATTTTCGTTCGCGGGGCCCAGCCCGTCATCGTCAACAACGTGTTTGAAGACAACGACGGCGACATCATCAGCGTCAACATCAATGCGCTCAATTCGCTGCAGGTCTTTGACTGGGGCCGCAGCACCGGAGCGCTGGGCGCATTTACGCAGTTCGTCAACAACCATGGGCCGCTCGTGCGCCTCAACCGCTACGCCGGCAACGATTCCAACGGCATGGCGGTGCGCGGTGAAGTCATCACCACCCAGGCGATCCTGGACGACGCCGACATCGTCCACATCGTACGCGATCTGATCAGAGACAACCTGAATCTGCATACCTACGGCGGCATCCGCCTTGAAAGCACCCGCGACGAAAGCCTGGTCGTCAAGCTGTCAGGCCCCGCCGCGGGCTTCGAAATCAACGGCCGGCCGCTCGATATCAGCGATCGCATTGGCGGAACGCTGCAGGTCATCGGCAACCCGGGCCACCCCGTCGTCTTCACCTCGCTGCGCGACGATACGGTCGGCGCCGGCTTCCGGCCCGATGGTCAGCCGCAGCTCGACACGAACGGCGACGGCAACGCCACCGCGCCCGCGGCCGGCGACTGGAACAGCATCGCCTTTCTGCAATACGCCAACGACACCAACGTCGCCGTGCATCTCGAGCGCGAGCGGATTACCGACCAGCAGGAGACCAGCGGAACGCCGGCGACGGCCGAATTTCTGGGCAGCCTGGCGGCAGAGACCCCCAGCGACGATCCCGACAACCCCAAGGGGGGCAACGACGATCAGCCCGTGGGTTTTGTCGTGCAGGGTTTTCTCAACAATCGCCGTGATGCCGACGTCTACAGCTTCACCGGTACGGCCGGCAATGAAGTGTGGTTCGACATCGCGCGCACGTCGCCCGCGCTCGACACGGTGCTCGAGCTGATCGACGCCAACGGCGTCGTATTGGCCTCGTCAGACAATTCGCAGGACGACTCTACCCTGTTCAGCGGCAGCGTGACCGCGCGGCCGCTGGTCAAAGACCCGATGCTCGGCGGTGATTTCTATACCAGCAACCCCAAAGACGCCGGGTTCCGCGCGCTGTTGCCCGGCGCGCCCGGGACTTCGGCCACGTATTTCGTTCGCGTAAAGAGCAAAGACGGGCTCACCGAAGGCGCGTATCAGTTGCAGATTCGCCAGCGGCAGATTTACGAACATGCCGGCTCGACCGTCCAATACGCCGACATCCGCTACGCCACCAATGGCATCGAAGTCCATGGCCTGCCCGCCCACTCGCCCCTGGGGGGCACCAGCGCCGAGGCGGGAAACAACAATTCGTTCGGCACGGCCCAGTCGCTGGGCAATCTGCTGGCGAGCGATCAGAACACTATCAGCGTCGCCGGCTCGCTGGCCAGTTCGTCGCAGGTCGACTGGTACAAGTTCACCGTCGATTTCGACCTGATTCAGGCTATCGGGGGGGTGAACGGCGCCACGAAATCCTTCGCCACCATCTTCGACATCGACTATGCCGATGGCCTGGCCCGCCCCAACACCACCATTTCGGTCTTCGACGCCAACGGCAACCTGATTCTGATCAGCCGCAACTCCAGCGTCGCCTCCGACCAGCCGGGGCCCTTGCAGGGAAACGACGTCGACGACCTCACGCGCGGCAGCGTCGGCACGCTCGACCCGTACATCGGCACGGTGATGCTGCCGGCAGGAATCGCCTCCACGGTCTCCGGCCCCGAAGACGGCACCGACTTTGTGCCCGTCGCCGGCCCGCGCACCTACTTCGTGGCCATTTCGTCTAACGCGCAATTGCCGCAAGCCCTCGATGCGACGTTCAATACCACCGCCACCAACTCGCTCATTCGCCTGGAGCCGGTCAACTCGGTTCAGCGAATTGTTGAAGACCACATCGGCTTCAGGGGCTACGAATCGGGGGCCAACGGGCTCAGTGTCGATCCCGATATTAACCCCACGACCGGCGCCATCCTGCCGATCGCGACCACCGCAGAGCTCGCGCTGACCGTTCGCCCGTTCACGCTGGGCGACGTCGCCTTGTACATGACCGGTTCAAATACCACCGCCAACTCGCTTCTGATGGTTAATCCGTTCGACGGTACATCGGGGCCGCGAATCGGGCAGATGGTCGCGCCGACTTCGTCGTCTGTCGGCGCCATTCAGTTCCGGTCTGACGGCCAGTTGTTCGTCTATCAGGGGAACGTCAATGCCGGCAATTCGGCCAACAATGCCGGCCAGATCATGGCCATTAATCCGGCGACCGGGGCCGAATTCGCTCTCGGAGGCACCGATGGCATTCCCGACCTGCCGGCCCCGCCGCCCGTCCCGCCTAACGATAACCAGTTGACGACCAATACCGTCGACTCGTTCCTGTGGATTCGGAACGATCCGTTTGCAGACCGCCCGTACACCCTGTATCTGGCTGCCCGCGATTTCAGCGGGCAGACGTCGAGACTGTACCTGGCCGACTCGCTCAATGGTTCCGCGGCGGTCATACAGGGGCAGCCCTGGGGCGTCGTCGGCAACATCAGTCACCCGACCGAAAGCATTGGCTTCACGACCGGAATGGTGCGCGGAAACGACGGGCTGACGTACGGTGTCACGACCGAGGGATTTCTGATCCGCATCAATCTCTTCACTGGTGCGGCGACAATCATCAAGAACCTCAGGCCCGACCTCGGCAGCGACTTTGAATTCCGGGGCCTCACGTTAGGACCCCAGAACGCCGTCGGCGGCGCGGGCAATACGCCCGGCTTCTACAAAGACATGCTGTTCGCCGTCACCGCGGGCGGCCGCCTGGTCGCGCTCAACACCGCCGGTGACCTGCAACCCGTCTTTGCCGGCGGGTCGTCTGCCCAGACGGGAGTTATCAACCCGCATGGCCTGACCTTCTCGCCCCTCGACTTCAACCTCTGGCACCCCACCACGCAGCGCGAACTCGAAGCGGGGCATGGCCTGACCGATGCATTCGATTTCAGCCGCAGCGGCGCGAACGGCATCGGCGAAGATCTTTTCAACATCAACGGTCGCAACACGACCCAGGACCAGGGGGGCGCGAGTTTTTACTTCGGCCTCGAAAACTGGATCCAGCAGCCGGAAGCCAACGATATCAACGCCCAGAACTACCTGCTCTACAACGGCGTCAACTCCCAATACGGCATTCTCACTTCCAACTACCACCAGGATCTGACGTTCAACCGCACGGTCGGGGGTTTCACGCCCAACATCGGCAACAACTACAACCTGCCCGGCGGCGCGAACGGCAGCCTGATTACCCGTTCGTTCAGCCTGCAAAGCTACAGCAGCACCGATTTGCCGACTCTCTATTTCAACTACCTGTTGCAGACGCAGCAGGGGGCCAGCAATTCGATCACCGACACGATGGTCGACAGCGCCCGCGTGTTCATCAGCACCGATGGCGGCGGCAGTTGGAGCATGCTGGCGACCAACAACTCGCAGCGCTCGAACCCGGCGGTGGCTTCGGAATTGCCGCAATACCTCACCGCCCAGGGCAACGACGCCATCCTGGGCAACCCGGCCGCGTCAGACGCACAGGGTGACGGGCAAATCGTGCAGGAGCTGTTCGACACCACGTCGTGGCGGCAGGCCCGCGTCGATCTCAGCCAGTTCGCCGGCCTGAGCAATCTGCAACTGCGCTTCGACTTCAGCACCACGGGCACCTCAATGAATAACGGTCACCCCGAAGGTCTGCCGGGCGATGAAACCGGCCGGGGCGACACGCGGATCGAACGAGTCCAAAGCAACAACTTCGTCGGGTTCTATGTCGACGACCTCCTCGTCGGTCTGGCCGGCCGGGGTGAAATGGTCACCGGCAGTCTGCCGAACCAGAACACGTTCTTCGCCCCCAACCCGGCGCTCGAAGGCGACACCAACTTCCAGTCGCAGCAATTGACGGGCGCCTACCAGCTCGAAGTTCGCCGGGGGACCGAGTACACCGTGCCGTTCCAGTTCAGCAACGGCCTGTTCGTGCAGTCGACGATCAGCCCCAATTTCCCGAACATCGCCATCAACCCGTTCCAGAACGGCTTCTCCGGCCTGTTGGATATCAACACGCCGCTCGACGCGGGGTTCTCAATCGTCGTTCCTGCCGGAAGCGACATCTCTGACGGCATCACGGTCTTCATCTCCGACGGCGTCAAGAGCCGCACGTTCGAGTTCGACTCGGGCGGAGGCGTATCGGGCAGCAACATCGCGGTAGCCTACACGGTCGGCGATTCGGCGTCGGTCGCCGCCCAAAAGCTCCGCGATGCGATTAATGCCGCCTTCCAGGCCAATACCCTGGGCGTCACCGCGACCCTGGCCGATGGTTCCATCACCGGGGCGCTTCCCAACGAAAGCAACAACACCGTTGTGCTGTTCCATGCCGTCGAGGTCACGAAGAGCGGCGGATCAGTTCAGGTCGAGAGCTACATTCGCCTGGGCGACAAGAACGTCACGCGCCGCCAAGGCGCCCTCAACATCAGCTCGAACACGATCAGCCACGTTCTCAACTCGGGTATCGTCGTCAGTTCGCCGCCGCGAGACGGCGCGAACGGCGCCAATCTGCCGCACCCCGGTTCGGCCATCAACGGCCCCACCCTCAATCCCGACCGGCTGGTCCCCGGGCCCCAGATCGCCAACAACGTCATTTACGATTTCGCGAATGCTGCAGGCGGCGCGGGCGCCGGAATTCAGTTCTCGGGCGACCCGAACCCGGCCGGGCAACCGGCCGCGGCCGCACCTTACGGCCGCATCGTCAACAACACCATCTACGGTGGAACAACGGCCAAGGGAACCGGCATTCTCGTCAGCAACAACGCCGCCCCCACCCTGATCAACAACATCATCTCCAACACCGTCACCGGGATCTCGGTCGACGGGTCTTCGGCCACCCGAACCGTTGTGGGCACGTCGCTGTTCAAGGGTAACACCACCAACGTGAGCGGCGTCACGGCCACCAACAGCATCTCGCTGGGCTCGGCGCAGGCATTGTTCGTCAACCCGGCGACGGGCAATTTCTATCTGGCCGCCGGCAGCCTGGCGATCGACAGTTCGCTCAACACCCTGGGCGACCGCCCGGCGATCGTCTCGGTCAAGGCGCCTCTGGGGATTCCCCAATCAACCATCATCGCGCCGGGCCTCGACCGGTTTGGCCAGGTTCGCATCGACGACCCGGCCGTGCCCAATGCCAGCGGGTTGGGCTCGAACATCTTCAAAGACCGCGGCGCCGTCGAACGCGCCGATTTCGCCGGGCCCAGCGCACGACTTGTCGTGCCGCTTGACAATCAGGCCGGTACCGACGGCGACCCGACTGTCGGGACCGTGTTCATCATTTCCCCCGCGCCGCTCACAGAGATCGCCGTGGAGCTGACCGACCTGGGGATCGGCATCGACGACGCGACCGTTTCGCCCAGCGCCTTCACCCTCAAGCAGGATGGCGTCACGCTGGTCAACGGGGTCGACTATATCTTCAGCTACAACACCAACACCAAACGCGTGGCGTTCAAGTCGGTGTCGGTGTTCCCCTCGAGCAGCACCTACACGATCAACCTCGACACCAACGTCCTCAAAGACGTGGCGGGCAACGCCCTGCAGGCCAACCAGCCCGACGGGTCGTCTCAGTTTACAATCGTCGGCAACGCGGCCCCGGTGCTGACCAACGTCGCCACCCTGCAAGGGCTCAAAAACACGACTCGCGACATCAGCTACGACGAGCTGTTCACGAATTCAGACCTCGACGTGGTCAGCAGCCATACCGCCACCTTCCGCATCGCGTCGCTCGTGACGGGGGCCTTGACCATCACCAAGAACGGCGCGGTGGTCGAGACGCCCGTTGTTCCCGGAACCACGCTGATCGAAGCGGGCGACGTGTTGCACTGGACGCCGCCGCCGGGCACCTCGGGCCTGACGCCGGCGTTCACCGTCATCGGATTCGACCCCGAGAACGCGGTGCTGGCGCCCGAGTTGTCTGAATCGTCGCCCCCGGTCACCGTGACGATCAATCTCGTCAACGAAGCGCCGCTCTTGACGACCATCGACCCGCTGCCCGGCGCGACCGAAGACGTGGCCTTCCTGATCGACTACATCACGCTTTCAAACGCCTCTGACCTGGCCGACGGCAACAACGATACGCCGCTGAAATTCCAGATCGTGGCGATCACCAGCGGTATGCTGGAAATCAAGCCTTCCGGCAGCGGCAGTTTCTCGGCGGTCGTCCCCGGCACAACGCTGTTCGGCCCTGGCGACCAGTTGCGCTGGAAGTCGGCACAGGATGACAACAGCGAGTTGCATGGCGGCGACCCGGTCGCGGCCTTTACCGTTGTCGGTTCAGACGGCGAGGCGCTGTCGACACCGCCCGTGCAGGTGTCGATCGAAGTCGCCGCGTCGCCCGACGCGCCGACCCTTACGGGTATGGATACCTTCGGCTTCGCCGGCCTGAATTCTCCATTCCGCATCACGTTTGCCGACCTTCTGGCCAACGCCCAAGGCTTCGGCAATCCCGACGGTCACGACAACGCATTTCGGATTCAGACCGTGGCGACCGGTTCGACGCTGACGATCCGCAAGGCGGGCGCGGGCAGCGCCGTGCCGGTCGTTGCCGGCAGCACGATCGTCGAAACGGGCGATACGCTGTTCTGGACGCCGCCCCTCAATACCTTCGGCAACGCCCTGAACGCCTTTACGCTCGTGGCATTCGACACGGTGAACTCCGCGCCGTTCGACGTCTCGTCGCCGCCGGTGCAGGCCACGGTCAATGTCATCAACTCGGCCGCACCGACGCTGACGACCATCTCGACCTTCGTCCGGCCGCGGTTCGTCGACTCGATCATCACCTACGCCGAGCTGGTCGCCGCCTCGAACGCGACGGTCGCCCCGGGCCACACGCTGGGCTTCTCGATCGATTCGATCACCAGCGGTTCGCTGTCGATCACACACAGCGGGTCGACCACGCCGGTCGTCCCCGGCACGACCGTCATGCTGCCCGGCGACGTTCTGACCTGGACGTCGCCTCCGGGCGCGACGGGCCTGAACGCGGCGTTTGCGGTGCGGGCCGTCGACGTCGACAACACCCTCACCTCGCTCGACGCAGTGCAGGTGAACGTCAACCTGGTCAACGTGGCGCCGACGCTCTCGGTCGTCAACCCGCTGCCCGGCGGGCTCCAGCAAACCGCGCTGGATATCACCTACGCCACGCTGCTGGGCGCCTCGAACGCGTTCGACGCCAACGCCGACCCGATCGCCTTCCGTATTCAGACGCTCGGCGCCGGTACGCTGACGATCACGCACCTGGGCGTGACCAGCCCCGTAGTGGCCGGCAGCACGCTGGTCGTCGCCGGCGACACCCTGACCTGGACTCCACCCGGCAGCCTTACCGGCAACCTCGTCGCCTTCACGGTGACCGCGTTCGACGGCCTCGCGTCGTCGTCGCCCGCCGTCTCGGTCTCGGTGAACGTTGTTCCGTTCGGCTCGGCGTTCGATATTTCCGGCCCGTGGGTCGTCAACGGCGCTCTGGCCCGCATCGATCAGGCCGGTGCGAACCTGACGTTCAACGACCAGAACGGCGTAGGTTCGACCGGTTCCTACGTGGCTTCGAACGTGATTACCGGCCGCGGCGGGCTGACGGGAACCATCGACACTTCAACGGCCGACAACGGCCGCATTCTCTGGTCAGACGGCGTCATCTGGCTGCGCCTGTCGCTTGGCGGTCCGTACTACAACCCGACCAATGGAAAACTGACGTCGATCAGCCAGAACGGCGTGAACCTGACGTTTGTCAATGCCGCGGGCGCCACGTCGCCCGGAGCGTTCGTGAACGCCACCACCGTCACCGCCCCCGGCTTCGGGCTGACGGGCACGATTCAAACCGGCGGCATCCTGTTTTCCAACGGTTCGTTCTGGAAGAAGCTCAACCTTTCGCCCACGTACACCGTCACCGGCGGTACGACGCAGGTCATCCAGGACGGCACGACGAACCTGGTGTTCGTCAACAAACTGGGGGGCACCTCCAACGGAAACTGGATCAATTCGACCCAGGTAACGGCGTTCGGCCTGACCGGTACCGTCGCCAATGGCACGATCGCCTGGTCGAATGGGGCGGTGTGGAACAAGAACCTTCAGATCTTCGGGACGGCCGGCGGTTCGCAAGTCTCGCTCTTGGCGACGAATTCCCAGATTATCGCCACCAACCGTCTGGGGCAGACCTCGCGAATCACCGTGACCAGTCCCGGCAACATGACGTTCGTCGACTTCGGGGTGACAGCCCAACTGCTCAACGGCACCCTGGTGTTCTCCAACGGCGGGCTGTGGAACAATTTCGACTTCAACGCCCTGGACGCCGTCTTTTCGGATATCAAGACGTTCCCCTTCGGCGTCTAGCGCCCGCAAACTCGAATAGCCGTTGCCGACGCACGAGAGGAAAGGATCCTTTCGTGCGTCGTTCATTTGCGCCCGAGTCGAAGCCGCAAATCGCGGCCCAATTTGTAGTTGCGCCTTGAGGTGTCGCGCGTTCCGGTCGTGCCGGTCGCAGCGCTTCTCCCTGCCTTTCGCGAGATGCGGAAACTGTCCGATTTATTGACTTTATTGAATGAGCCGGTCTTTCCGATACTAATGACAGTCTGCATACGGCTGGAGAGATCAGCCCCCCATTTCACTTTTCGGGGGGCCGCGTCTCGCCGGCGGCGGAGCCATTTTGATCGGGGGGAGGTTCAGGATGCGGAACGTCGTGCTCGCGTTGTCGTTGCTGCTGACCGTCGGCAGCCCCCTCGGAATGACCCTCGCCGCCGAACCCGGCTCACTGTTTCAGCCGGCGGGTTATTCAGACCCCTACGTGACCCCGGCCTCGGGATACAGCCAGGGGCCTCTGGTTGAAACGCCCGATGGCGCGGGCTACGGCGACGAGTGTTTTGAAACGAAAAGCTGGTTTGCGCCGCCCGAGTACGGCTGTTACTTCCAGGGCGATGCGCTGTACCTGACGCGGTTCGACCAGCCCGAGCAAACAGTGGCCGTCAATCTTGCTGAAGGTTCCCGACCGGTCCTCAACAGCGATAATGCCCGCTTGACGAATCTCTGGCGCCTGGGAACGTTGCTGACGGTCGGGCGCCAGTTCGACCAGGTCTCGGCGTTTGAAGTGACGTATTTCGGGCTCAATAGCTGGCACGCGACCAGCGGAGTGACGGGCGCGGGCAATCTGGCGATTCCCTCGCCTCTGGCCAACGTGACGCAAGACTTCGTCTTTGCCGACCAGATCATCATCGACTACTCGTCAACCATCAACAACGCCGAAGGCAACTACCGCCAGACGCTCGAAGGGCTGACCCTGTTGATGGGCTTTCGGTATTTCAACCTCGACGAATCCTTTCGAATTTCGTCGACGGTCGGTACGAGCACGAGCGACTACAAAATCAGCGCCATCAATCATCTGATCGGCGGCCAGGTCGGCGCCGGAATGACCGAACGCTGGGGCCGACTGACCGTCGAAGCCCTGGGCAAATTCGGCGTGTTTGCCAATCTGGCGACACAGCGGACCGACCTGTACGACTTCAACAATACGTTCGTGCGGCGCGACACGGGCGACAATTCAACCGCCACGTCGGTCCTGGGTGAAGCCATTGCCGGCGCCAGCTTCCAGGTGTTCGACTGGCTGGCGATCCGCGGGTCATATCGCTTCATCTGGGTGCACAACGTGGCCCTCGCCCCCAACCAGTTGGATTTCTCCAACACCCCCGCCAGCAGCCACTTCGTCGACGCCAACGACCAACTGTTTCTGCAGGGGGTCAGCCTCGGTGCCGAACTGCGCTGGTAGACCGGCGGCTCAGCCCGGATGATTCCTACGCCGGTTCGTAGCATGGGCATCTTGCCTGTGCTGCCCAGCCACAGGCTGGAAGCCTGTGCTACGTCACGGCATGAATAATCCGGCTTCGTCGGGGTACGAAATGCGATGCAGGCGGCGCGCAATCTTGCGCAGCCGCCTGCCGTGTTTGAATCGGGCTACCGGGTGCTGCTCTGGCTCTGCGGAATGACCCGCTTTCCGATGTCGGTCTCGAGCACGCCGAACGTCGCCTCGTGCCGCTGCAGCGAGACCCCCAGAGTCATGAACAGCCGCTTGGCGGTGTAATAGTTCATGACCAGGCGCTGCGACACCTTGACCGGCAGATTCGGGTTGCCGATGGGCTGGGTGTTCAGGCCGAAGTCCAGAATCAGCTCTTCAGGCGAACCGGTGACGCGCGCGAAATTCGTATAGATTGGTTCGAGCGTCTCGGGTTCGATCGTCGGTTGGATCGCCTGGACCGGCTGACCGGGCGCCTGAGCCTGGTCGCCGGTAGTCTCTTTTGCCATGACAGTTCTCCTGCGTTGCGGGGGGAGTAAACCTGTCACAGTGTAGCAGATCGCGGCAATCTCGCTGCTGATCGAACGCCTGAACAGGGCCCTTGCGCGGTGAGATTCGCCGAGCGGGGCGAACGGTAGCGATTGCGCCCAACCGGCCTGCAAAAACGCCAACGCCGCGCGACGGTGGTTCTCGTCGCACGGCGTTGGTTTTGATCGCAGAATGATCTGCCGGAAATGCCTTCCGGCATCAGCCGCCGATCAGCGGATATACCCGCTGATCGTTCCGGGGCCGGCCGTCAGGGGGTTGTAGCCGTAGCCCGGGTAGCACGCTCCCGCGGCGGTCGCAGCGCTCACCCCCCCGTCGTAACCGTAAGTGTAGGTGCCCGGCCCGATGTAGGGGGCCAGTTCCGGCGGAATATAGGGGAGCATACGGTAGGGGCGGCACTTGGCCGCCTTGAAGTACATGCAATGCAGCTTGAGCTTGCGACACAGGCAGAGGCGGCAGCAGCAGCACCGCCGATGGCACTTGCAATCGTCACCATCGTCACCATCGTAACATTCGTCGCAGTCTTCGCAGTCGTCATCCGACGCGCGAACGACCAGCGAGGCCGCCTGGTCGCCCGCCTGCGACGGCCGCGCTGCGCCGAATCCGCACACCGCCAGGGCCGCCAGAACGGCGGAACTCAGTTGCCACGTCCGTCTTGCCATGGTTGTCTCCCCCCTCCGACCGGAGATTGCCTCACAACAGTTTCCGACAGTATCAACATTCGGATTCCAACGAAGATGGCGATGACTCGTTTTTTGTGGACGATGCCTGTTACGCGCGGCTTGCCGCCTGGTTCGTCCGCACAATCGCTACAGCCGGCAATTCCGCCGGCGACTGCCCTGCGGCTGATCGCGGCGCGACGACGCTGGCGCCGCGCATTTTTCGCAACCGGAACATTTTTCCCGGGCGGCCGCGCTCGACGTCTCGCAACATGGTTCTGGCCGCCGGCAGTCTGATAAAGTAGCCTGCGACGCAACCCGGGGGTTCAATCCCGTCAGAAGCGGGGCGAGAGATTGGCCCGGCCCGGCGACCGATCAAGGGCTGGCTGCGGAATGTCCGGCGATTCGCTGTTACTCCACTGGCTGAAATCTGGCGGCCGCCTGCGGAACGCGCGGCTGTCGCGATGGCGCACCCTGGCCGACCGCGTCGCCCGCCGCTCTGATGAGTTCGGCGCGCTCGACAATGCCGGGCTCAAGCGGCACAGTCTCGAGCTGCGCTGGCAGGCGAAATCGGGCGCGACATTGCAGGTCCTGTTGACCGAAGCCTGCGCCTTGATGCACCAGGCCGCGCGACGGGCCGTGGGCCTCACGTACTACCCCGTCCAGACGATGGGGGCGCTGGCGCTCTTCGAGGGGGGCATCGTCGAGATGCAGACCGGCGAAGGAAAGACCCTCACGGCGTTGATGCCCGCCTATGTGCGCGCCTTGCCGGGCCAGGGGTGCCATGTCGTCACGGTCAACGATTACCTGGCCCGCCGCGACGCCGACTGGTGCCGCCGGGCGTTCGAGCTTTTGGGCATGACCGTCGGCTGCATCGAAAGCCCCCACGAAACAGATCAGCGGCGCAACGCCTATGCCTGCGACATTACCTATGCGACCGCCAAAGAATTGGGGTTCGACTTTCTACGCGATCGACTGCGACAAGACGCGCACGCGCCCGGCGGGGGTTCAGGAGAGGCGCCGGTGCAGCGCGGCAACTACTTCGCGCTGATCGACGAGGCCGACAGCATTCTGATCGACGACGCCCGCACCCCGCTGATTATCGCGGTCAACGAGCCGACCGACAGCGTCAGTGTCGAACTGTATCGCTGGTCGACCCGCGCCGCGCAGCAGCTTGCCGACGGCGTTGACTTTCTCTACGAACCCGAACGGCGCTCGGCGTGGCTGACGGTCGCCGGTTGCCGCAAAACCCTGTTGCTTTCGGCCCCCGCCAGCCTGCGGGCCGTCGACACCGAGCAGATCTATCGACAGGTCGAGCGGGCCTTGACGGCCCGATTCGGCTTCCTGCGCGATCGCGATTACCTGATCGTCAACGACGAGGTGGTGATTCTCGACGAATCGACGGGCCGCATGATGGACGGCCGCAAATGGCAGGAAGGGTTGCACCAGGCGATCGAAGCCAAGGAGTTGTTGCCGATCACGCCCAAGACGCAATCGGCGGCACAGGTGACGGTGCAGCGGTTTTTCAGGCAGTACGCGCACCTGGCCGGCATGACGGGAACGGCCGCGCAGGTCACTGGCGAGCTGAAACGCACGTTCGGGCTGCGGGTCGCCGTCATTCCCACGCATCGCCCCTGTCGCCGCGAAGGGTTGCCGGCGCGAATGTTCGCGACGCGCGAGGCCAAACTTCACGCCGTCGCCCGCGACGTGCGGGGGCTGGTCGAGGCGGGGCGGGCCGTTTTGATCGGCACCCCCTCGGTCGAAGCTTCAGAACGACTGAGCACGCTGCTGAATGAGCTCGAGGTCGACCATCAGATTCTCAACGCGCGGTTTCACAAGCTCGAAGCCGAAATTGTCGAGCAGGCGGGCCAGCCGCGACGGGTGACAATCGCCACCAACATGGCCGGCCGGGGGACCGACATCAAGCTGGCCGCCGAAGTCGCCGCCAGCGGGGGGTTGCACGTGATCGCGACCGAAATGCACTCGTCATTGCGTATCGACCGGCAACTGGTGGGCCGCGCCGCCCGGCAGGGCGACCCGGGCACGTTTCAGTTCTTCCTGTCGCTCGAAGACGAGCTGTTGTATTGCCTGCCGCCCGAGCGCCTGGTCGAGCTGCGCCGGCAGGCGCGCCCCGACGCGCAGGGCGAATTGCCCGCGCAATGGCTGCGGGTCTTTCGCCGCACACAGCGCCTGCTCGAACGCCTGCACGCCCGGCAGCGCAAGAGCCTGCTGAAAATCGAGCAGAAACGGATCGAAACCTACAAGAAAATGGGGCTCGACCCGTATCTGGAAATGACCGAGTGATTGCAGATCAAGCGCCGGGCAGCGGTCGAACTCGCAGTCGATCGTTGGTGGCGACACTTTCGGACATAAGCTCCAAGAAGGTCGCTTTGAAGTTGTGCGCGCAGGCCAAATGCCGGAACAGAAGCACGCAGAGAGCACAGCGCGGCGACGCCGTAACCAAGGAATAGGAAAAGACCACGGAACATACGAAACACACAGAAATAAGGCGAAATCATTCTCGTTTCCGTGTGTTTCCGTGTGGTCCGTGGTCAAGTCTTCTCGGCCCGATTGGATTCTGGAGCATCCCAGCCGAAACCCTCAGTCCG
>JBQTIL010000060.1:0-86924 GCA_052388175.1 Planctomycetaceae bacterium
CGCGTCTACGCCAAGGGGAACCGCGCATCTTCTGTGACATGATCGTCTCCCTGAAAGGATGACAACAACAAAGGATTCCCGACCGACACGGTCGGGCTGCTGAACGTTCCGGGAGTTGTTGCGGCGACCTTTGAGGTGATGGCGGTCGTCGCGCTCAATGGCGTCGCGGCGGCGGTTTCCTGCGTCACACAATCGTGCGCCGCCGGTGCCGCACTTCGATGCCAAGCGTAATATGGAAGAGCAGTCTTTGGTATTCCATTCCAGAATGCGGAAACGTTGTCGCGTTTTGCGACAAGCAGAGGGCGGTGTGATGACCGCACGCGTCATCCGAATCGGCCTGATCCTGACCCA
The DNA here is from genome assembly GCA_052388175.1 of Planctomycetaceae bacterium. Taxonomy (GTDB): domain Bacteria; phylum Planctomycetota; class Planctomycetia; order Planctomycetales; family Planctomycetaceae; genus SIAF01. Next base: position 352 of record JBQTIL010000060.1, read on the forward strand.
CAGTTTCGCGTACTGCCGCGGAGTTGTGCGAGGCGTCAGAGAGTTCGCCGAGCTGCGACCAGACTGGGTGCTGGTGCCTGTCGCGCCCGAACCTCGGGCCGTGCGCGCCTTTGCGAGAGTGAGGCCGGCGGGAGTGATCGCTCATGTGTTCACCGAGGCTACCGCGCAGGCCGTGCGGCGCCTGCGAAAGCCCTTCGTGAACGTGTCGGGCATGATGCGCGTGCCCCTGACTCCGCGCGTCGGAAACGACGACGTGGTCTGCGGCCGAATGGCCGCGCAGCACCTTGTTGATCGCGGATTGCGACATTTCGGTTTTGTCGGGTCGGCCGATCACTGTTACGGAATAGACCGCGAACGCGGGTTCCGTCAGGCGATCGAGGCCGCCGGACACAAGGTCGGGGCCTATCACGACCTGCCCCACCAGCCTCAGGACCTCGTGGGGCGAATGTGGCTGCAGGACCGAGTCGTCGGCCGATGGGTGGCCTCGCTGCCGCGCCCGGTCGGCCTCTTCGCCTCGGACGACGCCTGGGGGTTGCAACTGACCGAGGTCTGCCGTCAGTTCGGGCTGCGGGTGCCCGAAGACGTTTCGATTGTGGGCGTCGAGAACGACGAGCTGCTGTGCAACCTCGCGCGGCCGACGCTGTCGACCGTTCAACTTTCGTCGCGGCAAGTGGGGCTCGCGGCCGCGAGGCTGCTCGACCGCATGCTCCGCGGCCGCGCTCCGCCTCGAGAACCCCTGCTGGTACGGCCGGCTCGCGTCGTCTCGCGGCGGTCGTCCGACGTGCTGGCGATCGACGACGCCGACGTGGCCTCGGCCGTCAGGTTTATTCGCGACAATGCGCACCGGCCCCTGCACATCCGAGACGTTCTGGCGCAGGTCCCCGTCTCTCGCCGGTCGCTCGAGCGCCGCTTCCGCGCGGCGCTGGGGCGCAGCATGCTCGACGAAATTCGTCGCGTTCACGTCGAGCGCGCCTGCCGTCTGCTGACCGAAACCGACTTCCCCGTGCCCGTGATCGCTGAAGCCTGCGGGTTTTCCGACGCGAAGCAGCTCTGGCTGGTCTTTCGGCAATCGCTGGAGCGAACGCCAAGCGAATATCGCCGGACGATGCGAAATCCCGCAGAGGTTGCAGAGGCGCCTGGCGAGTGATCATGCGCGGGCGTGGTGCGAGCGCTTTCGAACAACTGGGCGCAGTATTCAAGATGATGCTGGCTCAGCTCTCGACGAACCCGTTTGCCTCTGTCCTTTTCGGACTGTGGGTGTTTGCAGCCCACGGCTGGCAGTAGGGCTGGCAATCGCGCCGGTCCTGAATGATCTCGACGCACCCAATAAATCGTGGAATTGGATCCGATTTCTCTTCGTTTGCGTCTTGATGGTCGGCGCGGCTTTCGCCGGATGCTGGCTCGTTGGGACAATCTTCGTGACACTGCTGGACTGGCTGCGACCGAAGCAATCAATTGTCGATCACCCGTATTGGTGATGGGATGGCCGACAATCCGAGTGTTCGACCGAAATGCAGAGCGCTCGTGGCGCGGGTTCCTTATCGTCCCGCGCGCGCGAAAGTGGGTAGTTTTCCGAAGCGCCCCCAATTCTCATTGGTGGGTTAACGGTCAAAGAGAGCGCGACGACGAAGGGCCGAGCTCTCTTTGTTCGGGTGGTCGATTTTCGGATCGTGGTCCCGCTCTTGCCACGTCACCCCACGACGCGCATGTGTAACCACTTGCGTCGATTTCAGGCGGCGCTCTCTCGGCGCTCTCTTTGAAACGACTCCGAAGAGCGTTGTGTACGGGGAGCTTGAACGTTTCCGGCGGGGCATTTTGGGTGTACATCCTCGACTCACCGCCGAGGAGCCGACACGATCGCCCACCCGTGGATCTTAAGGCGAGATTTTCAGCCGGCCGAGTTTTTTGACCATACGCGACGGACTCGTGTCCAGACTGATCAGAATACCGGAGGCCACCGCGCAGCCCAGCGCGGCAAGCCCCTTCCACGTCAGGTGCTCAGCGCTGAGCGTCTCGTCGAGAACCAACGCAACGACGGCCCGCGAGTGGTGCAATCACTCGTGTTCCCTTCGTGACTATACCTGAACCCCGGGCGCCTCTATCGACGGCCGGCCAGGCGGACAGAGATCAGAAGGTTCCGCGACGGATTGAGTTGATCGCTACGCCAGGATTCCCTGCACGAGATTCCCATGGACATCGGTCAGGCGATAATCGCGTCCCTGGAACCGGTACGTCAGCCGGGTGTGGTCGAAGCCCAGAAGATGCAGAAGGGTCGCGTGCAAGTCGTGTACATGGACGGGGTCTGAGCCGACATTGAAGCCCAGGTCATCCGTCATCCCATGGATGTATCCCGCCTTTAGGCCGCCGCCAGCCAGCCACATGCTGAAGCAGCGATTGTGATGGTCGCGGCCATCATTGATTCCTTTCAGGTTCTGCACCATCGGCGTGCGCCCGAATTCGCCTCCCCAGATGACGATCGTGTCGCTTAACAGTCCACGCTCTTTCAGGTCGGTCACCAGCGCGGCGCTGGCCTGATCGGTGTCGAGGGCATTCTGCCTGAGTCCGGCTGTCAGGTTGAAGTGTTGATCCCACGCCTCGTGGAACAACTGTACGAACCGCACGCCGCGTTCGATCAGCCTCCGCGCGAGCAGACAGTTGCGGGCAAAGCTCGCTTCTATGGGGTCTTTGATTCCGTATCGTTCAAGCACCGCTTTCGGTTCCTGTCCCAAATCCATCAGTTCGGGGGCGCTTCTTTGCAGACGATACGCCAGTTCGTAACTCTGGATGCGCGCGGCGACTTCAGGATCGCCCACTGATTGGAGCGTCAGATCATTCAATCGCCGCAGTGCATCGAGCGACCGACGTTGTAATTCGTCGTCAATGCCGCTGGGATTCGACACGTAGAGCACCGGATCCCCCGTGCTGCGGAACGGTGTGCCGTTGTAGATCGTCGGGAGGAATCCGCACCCGTAGTTGCTCGCGCCCCCGCTTGTTCCCTTGGCGCTGGTCAATACGACGTAGCCCGGAAGATCGGCCGATTCGCTTCCCAGACCGTACAGCGTCCACGATCCGAAGCTGGGGCGGCCGAACTGCTGCGAACCGGTATTCATCATGATCTGTGCCGGCGCGTGATTGACGGCCTCGGTCTGCATCGTGCGGATCAGGCAAATATCGTCGACAATCGCCGCCGTGTGCGGCAACAACTCGCTCAGTTCCATGCCGCATTGGCCGTGTTGCGCGAACTTGTACTTCGGGCCCAACAGCGCCGAGTTGGGATTGATGAACGCCGCCCGATACCCCTTGAGTAACTCTGCGGGGGGCAGTTGCCCGTTCCGGTTTGTCAGTTCCGGCTTGTTGTCGAATAGTTCCAGATGGCTGGGGGCGCCTGCCTGGAACAGGTAGATCACGCGCTTCGCTTTCGCGGTGTGATGGGGACGCCGCGCTGCCAAGGGGGCATCAACGGACAGGGGGCCAGAAGGCGATTCGGCGGCCAGCAGCGAGCGAGCCGCCAGAGTCGCCAGGCCAGCGCCGCAATCCCGCAAGAACCATCGGCGAGTGAATAGCCGGGCACGTGCCATCTGCAATTCTTCGCAGAGGTTCATGGGAGATCCTCAGTCTTTCGTAATGGTTTGGTCGAGATTCAAAAGCACGCGCGCCGTCAGCGTCCAGGCTGCGGCGTCTTGTGGATTCGTACCCGAAGGCACGGCCGGCACCATGGCCGGATCTCCAGTCGCGATTTCGCGCGCGTTTACCCAACCCTCGGCCAGGCGCTTGCGGCCCGACTGCAGCAGCTCGAGGACGGTGGTCTGCTCCTCGGCCGTTGGCAGGCGCGACGTACATAAGAAGAAGGCGTAGACGGCCCGGCGCGCATCGTCGGGCCCTCCTTCGCGCAGCACCCGTATGGCAAAGGCGCGGGCCGCTTCCGCGAAAATCGGCTCGTTCAAACTTGTCAGCGCCGCCAGGGGCGTGTTCGATCGAATTCGACGGGCACAGGCGAAATCGCCGTTGGGTGCATCGAAATTCGACATCGCCGGGTCGGGCATGGAGCGTTTGCGGAAGCCATACAGCGTCCGACGGTATCGCTCAGGCCCTTCCGCCGGCTTCCAATAAGCCGGATAGACGTAATTGTAATCCAGCACATTCTGAGGAACCGGCGGAATGACCCCGGGACCACCAATCTTGTGAGTGATAAGCCCCGAGACGCACAAGGCGATGTCGCGCACCACTTCGGCATCGGCGCGGAATCGAGGGCCCCGCGCCAACCAGGAGTTTCTCGGATCACGCTCGCGCAATTCCGGCGGCGTCCCCGACGATTGCTGATAAGTGGTGCTGGTCACAATGGTCTCAATCAAATGCTTCTGACTCCAGCCGTGCTCCATGAAATCAACGGCCAACCAGTCGAGCAGATCGCGATATTCCGGAACGGCGGCACGAGTCCCGAAATCTTCCGCGGTTTCAATCAGGCCCGTCCCAAACATCGCCTGCCACACGCGGTTGACCGCCACTCGAGCCGTCAGGGGTGAACGACGGTCGGCCAGCCAGCGGGCGAATCCCAACCGGTGGCGGGGTGCATCAGTCGGAAAAGCGTGAAACGCCGCCGGAACGTGCGGTTCGACGACCTGCAACGGCTGGTCCCAGTTGCCCCGCTCGAGAACCTGTGTGGGCCTGGGGTCCGACGAATCGCGTTCGGCAAAATGCAGGACTGATGTAGCAGCCTGCGGTGATGACTTCCAAAAGTTGGCGATTTCCTCGGAAATTCCTCTGGCGTCTGAAACGCTCTCGCGCCAGGCGGCAAACAGCGCCGCCCGCTGTTCCGGAGTGCGCTGTTCCGTCGGAACCTCCAGCGCCAACATCGCGGCGTGTGCCACAGGCGGGATACCCGGTGCGGGCTTCCTAGTGATGCTCAGCCGGCAGCACCCCAGCATATCGCCCAATTGTTCCAGCGTTCCGCCCATCCGGATGGCGATCTTGAGCTGTGTTCCTTCGGGACATTCCAACGGCTGTTCGAATTGCACGACCGCCGCCGAAGGTTGGTTCCGCAGACCGATGCCCCGGTCGGCAGTCCAGGCCGTGTCGTCGGATCCGTCGATCAGCAAACTGACCGATCCACGCACCTTCTTACCCTCAGTTTGCTTCTGCTCCGGTTCCGAAAAATCGGCCGTCGCGTTGACCAGTTTCTGCTTTTCCCAATCGCTGCTGCCGGGCTTTTTGAGGAACGCTTCCAATTCGAGAACGGCCCATGTCCCCAGACGCGTTCGGCCGGGGCCATTCTGCGGCAGGTCTCGATGATTCAGAGCCTCCAGTCGCAGCCCCGTCACGCTGTCGAGTCTGGGCTCGGCAATCACGAAAATGTCGCCGCTGAGATGTCCTTTCATCAGAAAGGCTTTGTTGCCTTCCTGCGTTGGATGATTGAGGCCGCTGACGCTTCCCATCTCGACCGCTTCCAGCGGCTCCCAGTCAACTTGATGCAGTCTCAACTCCTGCTCCCAGGCCTCCAACTCCTGGGGCCATTTCGGACGGCTGGCCCGCCAGCGATCCTCAGCGTCTCGGATCTTCTGGCGAACGTCGACCAATTGTTTCTGCTGTTCTGCCGTATAGACCCACGACTGTGCCTCGTACGTGTTGTTGAGAAAGGCGAACATGCCGTAGTACTCGGTTTGCGTCAGCGGATCGTATTTGTGGGAATGGCACTGGGCACATTGGACCGACAAACCGAGCACGGCTTTTCCCAGGCAATCGAGCCGGTCGAACATCTCGACCATCCGGAACTGTTCGGGAATGATCGCCCCTTCTTCATTGATCATGCTGTTTCGCAGAAATCCGGTGGCGACAATCTGCGGCTGGGCAGCCCCGGGAAGCAGGTCGCCTGCGATCTGTTCGACGAGGAACTGATCGTACGGCATATCGTGGTTCAGCGCCTCGATCACCCAGTCGCGCCAGGCCCACTGCTCGCGTGGCAGATCCTTTTCGTAGCCATTGGTATCGGAATAACGAGCCACATCGAGCCAGTGGCGGGCCCACTTCTCGCCAAATCGCTCGCTGGCTAGAAGGTCCTTGACTGTCGCCGCCAGTCCCGTTTGCTGGAAGGTCGCCAGCTCCTCCGGCGACGGGGGCAGGCCGATCAGGTCGAGATAGACCCGCCGACAGAGTGTTGCGGCATCGGCCGGCGCCGCGGGAGCGAGCCCCCGCGCCGCCAGATGCGACGACACAAAGGCATCGACCGGGTGTGATGCCCCAGTTTCCGGCAGCGGCGGCCGCTGTGGTGCGGTGAAAGCCCAATGGGTCTCATACGGCGCCCCCTCGGCGACCCATTGCTTGAGCGTTTCAATCTGTCTAGGCAAAAGGGGCTTTCGATGTTTTGTCGGGGGCATGATCTCGTCGTCTGTGGCGAGAATGCGGCGCACCAGTTCGCTTTCGTCGAGATTCCCGGGGACAATGGCCGGTGTGCCCGAATCGCCTCCCTTGAGCGCGCTGGCGCGAATATCGAGCCGCAGGCCACTCTTGCGTTCGTTCGCATCGACGCCATGACACTGGCTGCAATGGTCCGTCAGAATTGGCTGGACGTCGCGCTGAAAATCAATCGGGGGGGCGGCCCACAGGCTCGCGCTCAACACCAGCGCCAGGAAAAACACGATCGCACACAGCCAGCGAGACATGTCTTGGGGTTCCCAACTACAGGTGCATCGTTTCGCCAGGGGGTGGCGTTAATTCAGTGGCGTCTTTCGATCATATCCAACCCAAACCCGGAATGATCTAAAAAATCTCGCGGGATTGCTTCCGCCTGACTAAAACGGGTTTGGCTGCAGAAATTGTTCGGCGTAGCTCGATCGCATTTTTGCACTCGATGGGGGAATCCTGCAGGGTCGGCTCGGCGTGCAGGTCGTCTCCTGCGGCCGCGGTAGTGTGAGCACGTCGTAATATTGTCCTGCTCGCGTAGGTACAACTTGGCGTCGACGACCGGGTGCGACCAGCTTGGGCGATCGCCGCTGCCGGGCACTATGCTCCCCGGCACGCGCGAGATTCGGCGATCGCGGGATCCATCGGCATCGGTTCCGAGGTTCGGTCAATCGCTCAGCTCGAACGGCGGACCGAGAATCTCCTGCCAGTGCTTGTTCTGTGCTTCGGTCAATATCGCCTTGACCTTGTCATTTAGTTCCCGGCGAACCTTGCGTAGCATTGGCAGATCTTCGGGGAACTTCGCAGTCGCAGCGGCCTTTTGCAATTCCTGAGGAAGGGCCGCGAGTTTCTGTTGCTGGTCTGTGTCGAGCGTCAATTCTTTTAAGACCTCCGCCCGTTCCGCCTCAGCCAGTCCGAACAGTCCCTCGTAGCGAATGTTGATTTGCCTGAACCTCTTGAGCTGCTCAGGCTTTAACGTTGCTTTGAGAAACGCCGCCGTTCTCTTATGCGCCTCCTGTCGATGCTCGGCGAGTTTCTTTAGCTGGTCCGCCGGCTGCTCTCCCTGGAGAGACTGGAGAAACGGTCCGGTGTCCATGATTTGTTCGAGGATTTTATTGGACAGTTTCTCTCTTTGCTCATCGGTAAGCTTTAGCTCATCCATGACCTTGGCGCGGAATACCACAAACGGCCCGCTCAGGACCATGGCTACGTCCCGGCGATTCTCATCGGCGATCTCCTGGCCCGTAACCGGCCCGGCCGAAAGGATGCAGCACATCGAGCCCGCCAGTAACCAAATGCTTTTTTTTCGCATTGCGATCTCCTTTTGAGGACTGTATTTCGGGCTGAGCGTTATGCGTTGCCGAACATTCGAAGAGAATCAAACACTTATTCAGCGTTTAATTCTCGGTTTCTTGGACTGAATCTCAGGGTTGTCGGCGCGGGCCTCGAGAAATGCCTGGACCCCTTCGGTCGTCACTTTGGTGTTCTCAAGATCCAATTCGAGCAGAGACGTCATGTTTTTGAGCGCTGCGAGACCCTGGTCCGAAATGCCGGTGTTCCGCAAGCTGAGTTTCGTTACCGCCGACGACACCTCCTTTTCATTCAGCCTGGACATCTGCTCGTCGGAAATGTTCGTGCCGCTCAGGTTGATCTTTAATCACAGGAGCCCATCGGCCGGCAGCAGCAGTGCGATCAGCACGGCAATAATGGCAATGACAACGAGTAACTCAATCAACGTGAACCCTCGTCTGCGAGTTGACATACGCACCCCCCTATCAGAAACAAGAAAACGTAGGAATTGAAACTGGACCGATGCAACAAGCCAAAACAAGTCTCTCCGAACTGACCGAGCCGTCAGCCGATGATTGCGTGTGAGTTTTTTGTAAAGCCAGTTGGTGCCATGCGCTGCGTGAATGCTCGATCAGCGCTTGATTATCGGTTTCTTGGACGCGATGTCCGGGTTGTCGGCGCGGGACTTCAGAAATGCCTGGATGCCCTCGGCCGTCACTTTGGTGTTCGTGAGATCGAGTTCGGACAAAGTGGGCATGTTTTTGATCTCCTGCAGTCCTTTGTCCGAGATCCCGGTGTTTCGCAAGTCGAGCTTCGTTACCGCCGTCGACACCTCTTTCGCGTTCAGCCTGGCCATCTGCTCGTCGGTGATGTTCGTGCCGCTCAGGTTGATTTTATAGAGGGGCTTCCATGACGTGTGCATCTGCTTGAGCAGCGTCAATGTCTCGTCGGTGATGTTCTTCACGCCGCTGAGATCCACCACCGAGGCTTCGAGGCCCACGACGGGAAGCTTCTCCGAGGTGACATTCGCGCCCTGGGCCGTGAGAGCGTCCATAGCGCTGAGACGAATCTTTGCCTTTTCGGCGTCGGCCTCGACGAACGCGTCGGAGCCATTGCAGCCACAGAGGGCCGCAAGACACACGGCGACGATCAGCCGGCTCCCGGGCCGGCGCGCCCAGCGGTCGAAATTTGGGTTGCACTTCATGCCAGCGCTCCTCGATAGCAGAAACTCCGTAAGTCACATCATTACAGTAGAAGGTGGCAAAACCTTGTCCCAGGCGGCGGCATTCTGAGAGCCAGCCGAGCTGCCACGTGGCCACGGCAGCCCGGCTGTCGCATCACACATCATGAATACGACGAACCTTGAGCGAGCTAGTAGTCGCCGACGGGAAACCCGTCGCTTCTATCGCCCAGCCTGTTATAAACGCCCATGTTGGCGGCAGTCGTGGGCCCAACATTGAAGCCAATGCTAGCGAGGTTAGCATCGAGCGGCGCAATTCCAGTTTGAAACGCTGTGTGGAAGAATTGAATGTTTTCGTTGACAAACCGAACCGACCCGTCTCCCAGCACAAAGTGGGCGCCCCCCGTGTGCTGGCTGCTGAACGCCTCAGCCGGAAAACCGACGAAAAACCCTAAAAACGGCGGGACGCCTGGTCCGCGACCGCCATCCTGCATTCTGAAAAAGGTCCGGGCCCTGCCCTTTTGATTACCGGCGCAGACGGGGATGGCGCCGCCTGGATCATACAACATATATCCGGGCCAGAAGCCCGCGCCCATCTGGACCGGAACCGTCCCGGTGGTCAGATCGATCTTTCTCGGTAGGTGCGCTTTCTCTCCCGCCAGAAACGTGTTGCTCAGACCGTCGGTGACGTCTCGGAGCCTTACGAGACCAATGGCAGGAAAAGCAGGTGGACTAGGTGGATTAGGTTGTGCGATCAGGCCTCTCTCAGGAATAGGTATGTTTCCTCCATTGCCCACGTAGTTCGATTTTCCAAAATACACTGGTGGACCGCCCGGCACCATGAGGGGGGTAAGGGGGGCGGGGGTATAGGGTTGAGGGCCGAAGCAGGAGGGACACTGGTAGACCGCCAGACTGGTGGCCAGCAGGTCGCGTCCGGCCTGGGTCGACGCCACACCCTCCAGCGAGTTGGGACCGGGGTTGAGTGAATTGTAAAGCGGCGCCTGGTCGATGAACGGCAAGATCATCGTCGTCCAGCCCCAGGATGGACTATCAGAATTTAGAGGCGGCGGCCCCCTGAGCATCCAACAGTTCGGAAGGACACCGTGGGTGTCGACGTAATTGTGCACCGCCAGCCCGATCTGTTTGAGATTGTTCTTGCACTGCGTGCGGCGGGCCGCCTCGCGCGCCTGCTGCACGGCCGGCAGCAGCAGTGCGATCAGCACGGCAATGATGGCAATGACAACGAGTAACTCAATCAAAGTGAACCCTCGTCTGCGAGTTGACATACACAACCTCCCTTTCTGAAACGAGAAAGCAAACCAGGAATCGAAACTGGACCTGTCGCAACAAACCAAATTAGATGCGTGACAACTACATCAGAAAGTCAGGCCAGCAGCTCTCTCACAACCTGGCCGTGAACGTCGGTCAAACGAAAATCGCGTCCGCCGTAGCGGTAGGTAAGGCGCTCGTGGTCGATCCCCACCAGGTGCAAGAGCGTGGCGTGCAAGTCGTGAAGCGTGCAGACGTTTTCGACGGCGTGCATGCCGAGCTCGTCGGTCGCCCCGTAGATCACCCCCCCCTTTGACGCCACCGCCGGCCAGCCAGACGGTGAAGCCCTCGGGGTGATGATCGCGGCCGTCGCGGCCGCCGGCATGCGGCGTTCGCCCGAACTCCCCCGCCCAGAGGACAAGGGTCTCGTCGAGGAGCCCGCGGGCCTGGAGGTCTTTAATGAGCCCGGCGATCGCCTGGTCGGTGACGCCCAGCGACTGCGAAAAGGTTTTATCCTGATTGCGGATCAGCGCCAGCTGCAGGCGTGCGTTCCGATCAGCGGGGTTTATGTTCGAAATCGGCGTCCCGTCCGCCTGAAACAACGTTGCCTGGTGGGCCCGCGGAGTGAAATGCGGCTGCGGTGCGAGCACCTTCTGGATGGCCGCCGAACAGCCATCTTCGGCGAGCAGGCCGGCGAGGGCCAATATTCCAAATCCGCTTGCCGAGGTGCGGAGCGCATCCCGCCTTGAGAACAACTGCGGGCACCGTCCAGGACAACCGCAAACGGATGAAGGCGAGTGAATCGACGACATCGCAAGGTCCTCCGGCGCAACCCGTTACGGAACGAAAATGAACTCCTTCAGGTTGAACATCGCGTGGGCCACGTCTTTCCAGATTGTCTCACTGCCAGGAATTTCGCCCGCAGGGACGTGATGCAGTTCGGCAAGCCGCTGGACAGCGCGCACAAAACCGCTCCGCTCCTCGGTCTGCGCGGGGCGCCCCAGTACGATGCTGAACATCGCGTCGACCCGCGACTCTACCGTCTCATCGCGATGCGCTACCAAAGGCCTGGCCCAAACCTCGGCTTGCTCATTCACGAATGGGTCGTTCAAGAGCGCCAGGGCCTGGGCCGGAACATTGGTCTGGTCGCGACGTCCCTGGGCTACCTTGCCGCCCGGAAAGCCGAATGCCTCCAGAAACTTCGGCCCCTCCATCAGCGTGTTTTTGAGGTAAACACTGCGTCGACCGTAGCCGTCCAAAGGACCGGAAAACAGCCGGCGATCGGCGTTTTCGCCGTCGCGGTACGACGGAATACTCGGCCCGAATAACGTACGGTCCAAGCGTCCCGAAACAGTCAAGATTGCATCGCGCACCGCCTCGGCTTCCATCCGCCGGGCCGGGTAGTGCTGCAAGAGCCGATTTTGAGGATCGATTTCTTGCGCAGCAGGAGACGGTTCATTCGAGCGCTGGAACGTGCTTGTCAGGACCAGAGACCGAATCAGGCGCTTGACCGACCAGCCCTCCGCCACAAAGCGGGAGGAGGGGTAGTCGAGCAGTTCGGGATGCGTCGGAAGCTCGCCTGCGTGCCCGAAGTCGTCGACCGTCCGCACCAGACCGGTCCCGAACAGGTGGTGCCAGATGCGGTTGACCATTACCCGGGCGGTGAGCGGGTTCTCGGCACTGGCGATTTGCCGCGACAAATCCAGCCGGCCGCTGCCGGTCGGATGGAACGGCTGGCTGTCCAGCGAGAGGACTTCGAGATACCGTCGCGGAGTAACCGCTCCGGGATTCGTGCAATCACCGCGCACAAAAACGGGCTGATCGAAGCCGGAACCGAAGTCGGCGATCCCAGGGGTGATGCGCGGCAGCGTCAATCGCTGCTCGATGGAACGAAACTCCGCCACGAGTTCGGCGAGACCTGGTGAAGCCGTGGGACTATTGCTCACAAGCCCGCGTCGCACAAGCATGTTGAGCCACTTGACGTCGTCGTCGTTCGCCAGTCCGGCCGCCCAGGCGCGGATTGCCTGCTGTACCTGTGCCGCGTAGCGTCGCGCAACCTCAGTCAGGTCTGTGGGGAGGTCGCTGGCAAACATTGGTCGCAGGTGTGAAAGCTCATCCCTCGGGACTTCGGGTTCATCGTGCAGAACCACCCGGGTAATGCCAAAATACGAGCGGGGGTTTTCGGCCGCCTTCTGCCAGGGAATCTTGTAGTTCGCGGGGTCACCGCCAATCGGGCTCAACTGGTCGGGAAACTTCGGGTTGTCGAACATCGTCATCAATTCGGCGAACATCCGCAGGCCGTCGGCATTTTCGGGAGGGGAAAAGGTGACCCATTGCGAGTTGCCCGACGTACGTGCGCGATAGTTTCGGTAATTGAGCTGACAATTGTTCGAGACGAGCCGCACGGCGCTGCTGCGTTGCCCCAGAACTTCGAAGCTGATGAACTTCCGGCTCTTCGCGAGCAGGGGTGATCGCAGCACACCGTTCAGCTTGTCGGAAACAGCATGCGTGTAGAGACCGCCGGGAAAAATACCGCCGACGACCGCATCACCTTCGCTGCAGAGCGCGAAATCGCCGCTCCGGCTCGACCCGGACCGCAACCCCTGACCGCCGCTTTGCCAATCGTCGGGTACGCCCTGGCGAAAGTCGGCGTAAGTCTCGAATCGGTCGCGGTTGAAGTCGGCGCGCTCAACGTCTTCCCTGGCATAGAACTCTTGCGAGATTTGCCACTCGGCCGGCCGGCTCGCTCCCTTCCTGGCGGACGAGAAATTGCCTGTCGAAGACCCCCTGTCTTTGTGGAGAACGCTTTCTGCCGCGGTTGCCAGGAGCTTCCCCTTGGGAGGCATCTTGAGCGACTCATCCTCGTAGCGCACGGCGATGATCAGCAGGCTCTCGTCCGGTTTTCCTGGTTCCACTGCGGGGCCCGAATCACCCCCTTTTCGAGTGCCGTCGCGGCTGTCGAGCAGCAGGCCGCCGCCGAGTTTTTTCGAATCCGCCGCATGACACTCATAGCAGTGCTTTAGCAGCAGCGGTCGAATTCTTGTCTCAAAGAAGGCTGATTCGTCGGGCGAGATTGCTGGATTTGGGGCGCGTTCGCCGCACCAGCCCCACGCAGCAATTTCCCAGAGCGCCGAAATAACGATGAACCGCATCGCGACCTTAACCGCCGTCGACGCGGTCCGCGCAAGATCACATTTTCCAAACCTAGGCGGCATCCTCGCCATCCTCACACGGCAATGGAGCAGGAACACGCCGGATTTCCCCGAGAAGCCCGTCATAGGCGATGTTCAAGTGGGCTCTCATTTCGTTACGAGCTCGCTCCGCGCTCCCTTCCACAACGGCGGAGTAGATGGCTGCATGAGTGCGGTCGGTTTCGCTTCGTGTTTCATTGTCGATGAAGCGTGGAATGTCGTTGAGCTGCGGCCGAAGAAGTTCCATTAAGGTCTCCTGGATCCGCGCCATCACCCTATTGCCGGCCAGGCGAGCAATTGCAACATGAAAACGAATGTCGTAGTCGACAAACTCGGCGCGAGGTGCATCGCACGACAATTGAAACATTGACTCCAATGCCTTGCGGGCCGGCACAAGATCCTCGATCCGTCGTCGTTCGGCCGCGCGCCCCGCCAGCTCCACCTCGATCAGGCGGCGTGTATCCAGAATCTCCAGCACATTCTCCGGCTTAGCCCCCACGACCGCATGAATGGCTTGCGGTGCAACATCGGCGAGGCCACCCGTCAGCGCCCGCGCCGCCGTAGAAGTTGTCTGCAAGAACGCGCCGGCGCGCGGCAGGATTCGTATGGCCCCATGCGCCTGCGCATAAAGCAGCGCGCTGCGAATCAGTGTTGGGTTGACACCCAGGCTGGATGCGAGTTCGCGCACGCTCGGCAATCGCCCCCCTGGTGCGAGGCGATGTTCCTCAACCAGCCGAATGATGTCTTGCCATACCTGCTCAGACTTCGAACGGAAGTTTTTTGCTCTGCTCGTTGCGCTCACTTGGCAAGTCCCCAGCCATCTGATAATCAGTAATTGCTCTTGTGCAATCAGAATTGACATCACTGATAACTTACATCATTATTACTGTCAAGCATGAATATCACCGCATTGACTGAATTCCGACGGCGCCTTGCGATTCATCGGCCGGTCATCGGGCTGTGGGTCACCTTGGAATCGCCCAGCATCACGGAAATCGCGGTGACGCTGGGGTTGGATTGGGTGGTTGTCGATGCCGAACATGGCCACCTGGATTGGAAAGAGATCATAGAACACCTGCGTGCGGCAGTCCGCAGTTCGACAATTGTGCTGGTGCGTATTGCGGAGCTGAATCGAGGGCTGGTCAAGCGGGCCCTGGACATTGGCGCCGACGGGGTCGTCGTTCCCTGGATAGAGACCGCCGACCAGCTCAGGCAAGCCGTCAGCTTTGCCCGCTATCCACCCGAAGGCGAGCGCGGGATCGGGGGTGAGCGTGCTACCGCCTGGGGGCAGGCAATCGTTGAACACACGGCCGTCGCAAACGAAAACGTGCTTGTGATTCCGATCGTCGAAACGGTGCGCGCAGCCAGTCAGGTGCCTGCAATGCTTGCCGTGGAAGGCGTGGAAATTTTCTTCTTCGGGCCGGCCGACTTCTCCTCTTCGGCTGGCTACCGGGGACAATGGGAGGGACCGGGGATTGCCGCCGAAATCCTGCGGATCAAGGACACAATTCAGGCCGCGGGAAAATCCTGCGGCATTATGGCTACGAGTCAGGACAACCTGCAGCAGCGACTCATTCAAGGTTTTCAAATGGTCGGCTTGGGCACCGACGCCGGCTTGTTAATTCGCTCCGTTCGTGACAACCTTCGCCCATTGAGCCGTGATTGCGCTCCGCGCGCGGATTTGAATCCCAGCTCGTCGAGCGCCTTTAGTCCGCGGGAGCGCCCTCCCGAATCATTGCGGCCTGATCAATGAAACGCCGACACCGATGGAGATGATTTGGGTTTATGCAGGTCTGCGTCCCGAGCGCATCGTTGTCCACGAAAGGTGCGCAACCGAAGAGGGAAACCCATGGAAATAGCACCCAATCCTCCAGATCGAGCCAAAACAGTACCTGGCGGGTATGGGCAGCCCGCTCGCTGCACCATTACTCTCACCGCGGATTTTTTTGACGAGTCCGGTCGCTGCCGGTTTTCCGATATCGGACTCGATGCTCTGCGCAACGAACGCGATATCGATGTGCGGCAACTTGACACACACCATGCGGAGATTGTTCCCCAGCAGCTTTGCGACGCGGTCGCGGTATTGGCCCTGTTGCCTCGCATCACAGCCGGCAGTTTGCAGAACGCCGACAGCTTGCTGGTCGTCGCGAGATTCCGGGTGGGTTACGACAACATCAACGTTGAGGCTTGCACGGCACGTGATACCGTGCTGACCATTACCAAGGGTGTTGTCAATCGGCCCGTTTCGGAAGCGACGCTCACCTGGATGCTGGCCCTTTCATACAGGGTCGCAATCAAGGACAAGCTGGTGCGCGGGGGTCGATGGAACAATCGATATCAGTTCATGGGGCGGGGCCTTGGCGATCAGACGCTGGGAATTATCGGCTTTGGAGGGATTGGCCGCGAACTGGCCCGCCTGACGCGAAGCCTTGGAATGCGGACCCCCCTGGTGTTCGATCCCGACCTGAGCAGCGCGGAAGTAGCGGCGAATGGCGGTCAGTCGGTGTCCCTTGACCAATTGCTGACGCGCGCAGACTTCGTCACCCTGCACTGTCAGTTGACACCCGAAACACGCGGCCTGCTAATGCCGAGAAAACGCTGGAGCCGGTGTCGGAATCGTGAAGATCGCAAAGGAATCTACCGCCATGCTTACTCCCTCCTATCGAGAACAACAATTTGACGACCAGCTCCTGACCCGGCGGCAGGTTCTGTGCCGGTCGGGTCTGGGGATGGGCGCTTTGTCGTTGGCCGCCCTGCTCGATGAGCGCCTCAGCGACCCGGTTCATGCGTCCACCAACTTCAACTCGCCATTGGTGCCGCGGTTGCCGCATTTTCCCCCCAGGGCGAAGCGAGTCGTGCATCTGTTCATGAACGGCGGCCCGTCTCAGGTCGACACCTTCGACCCCAAGCCCGCTCTGGCGGAATATGCCGGACGCGAGCTGCCGGACGAGTTCAAGCAGAAAACCGAGCGGCGAACTGGCGCCGCCTTTCCCTCGCCGTTCGAGTTCAGCCGCCACGGCGAAAGCGGAATCGAGGTGAGTGACATCTTCCCGCACGTGGCGGAAAACATCGACGACATCGCCGTGATCCGCTCGATGCAAGCCGACGTGCCGAACCATCAGCCGTCCATTTTGCTGATGAACTGCGGCGAAGCGCGGTTGATTCGCCCCAGCGTTGGCTCGTGGGTGACCTACGGGCTGGGAACAGAAAATCAGAATCTTCCCGCCTTCGTGGTGCTCTGTCCGGGCGGATATCCCGACGCCGGACCGCAGAACTGGCGCTCGGCGTTTCTGCCAGGCGCCTACCAGGGCACTTACATCGACAGCCGACACACAGAGGTTGAGCGGCTGGTGGAAAACATCCGCAACGAGGGTGTGACCCCGCTGGAACAGCGCCAGCAGTTCGATCTGCTTCAGCAATTGAACGACCGCCATCAAAAAGAGCGGGATGGGGATGCCCGGATCGAGGCCCGCATCCGGTCATTCGAGCTGGCGTACCGGATGCAGTTGGAGGCGACCGACGCCTTCGACATCAGCCGCGAACCGGAATCGATCCGGAAGATGTACGGGGACGGAACCCAGGCCCGGCAAATTCTGATTGCGCGGCGCCTGCTGGAGCGCGGCGTGCGCTTTGTTCAGGTGTGGCATGCTGCGGGTGCCATCTGGGACCAGCACGACGATCTGGAGGTGGCTCATCGTCGCCATGCCGGGCAATGTGACCAGGCGATCGGCGCGTTACTCCAGGACCTCAAGCAACGGGGAATGCTGGATGAGACTCTGGTCATCTGGGGCGGTGAGTTTGGTCGCACTCCGACGGTTGAGCTGCCGATGCCCGGTTCCAATATGGGGAAGTCAAACGGGAGAGACCACAATCATTTCGGCTTCTCAGTATGGCTGGCTGGCGGCGGCATAAAAGGGGGTTACGTGCACGGCGCCACCGACGAGTTCGGGTTCAAGGCGGTCGAGAAGCCGGTGCACGTTCACGACCTGCACGCGACGATTCTGCACTTGCTCGGTCTGAATCACGAAAGGTTGACGTTTCGGCACGCCGGCCGTGATTTTCGCCTCACCGACGTGCATGGTCACGTAGTCACCGATCTGATGGCGTGAGTTCGAACGGACGTGCCAAATGCTAACTGTGTTCAAAACCTGGCTAGTGGCATGCGGATGGATCAGTATCGCGCTTTGTTTCTGTGGTGGTGTCTCGGAACTCTTGGCTGTCCCGCCGGAGACCGACGCCGACGGAGTGAAGTTCTTTGAGAAACAGATCCGCCCGATTCTGGTCGAGCACTGTTATCGCTGCCACAGCCAGCAAGCCGAGAAACTCAAGGGGGAACTGCTTCTCGACACGCGCGAGGGCCTGCGCAAAGGAGGGAGTTCGGGGCCGGCGATTGTGGCGGGTGATCCTGATGCCAGTCTTCTGGTCACGGCGATCCGGCACACTGACAACGAGCTGAAGATGCCCCCGAACAAGAAGCTGTCGGCCGGCCAGATTGCCGATCTCGAAGCCTGGGTCCGGAAAGGCGCGCCGCAGCCGCAGGATGCCCGATCAGGCGCCGGCGGCCCGGAAACGAGAACAGCTTCCGCCACGGCTCACTGGGCGTTTCAGCCGGTGCAGCGGCCGGCGATTCCTGTGGTCAAGGAACGGGGCTGGGTGCAGACGCCCATCGATGACTTCATCCTGGCCGCGCTGGAATCCCGCGGGATGCAACCTTCGCCGCAAGCTGACAGAAGGACCCTGATTCGCAGGGCCACCTATGACTTGATCGGGCTCCCCCCGACACCAGAAGAGGTGGCCGCATTCCAGGCCGACGAATCACCGGGTGCGTTTGCCTGCGTGGTCGATCGCCTGCTGGCTTCGCCACAGTACGGTGAGCGCTGGGGCCGGCACTGGCTGGATGTGGCCCGATACGCGAACTCCAAGGGGGACACTCCCGGCCTCGACGCGATTCTACCGTTCGCCTTTACTTATCGGGATTACGTCATCCGGGCCCTCAACAGCGATCTGCCATACGATCGGTTCGTCCTCGAACAGATGGCCGCCGACCAGTTGGACCTTGGGGATGACAATCGCCCTCTGGCAGCCATCGGGTTTCTCACCGTCGGCCGGCGCTTCCTGAACAACAATCACGACACCATCGATGATCGGATCGACGTCATCACCCGCGGCCTGATGGGGCTGACGGTGACTTGCGCCCGTTGTCACGACCACAAGTACGACCCGATCCCGACGGAAGACTATTACTCGCTCTACGGTGTGCTTTCCAGTTCCGCCGAACCGGATGAACTGCCCCTGCTGGACGTCAGTCCCGACCCGAACCTCTACGCGGAATATCTTGCCAAACGCGCGCAGCGCGAGAAGAACATCAAAGCGTTCCGCGAAGAGAAAGAGGATGAGGTGCAGCGCCAGCTTCGTCAGCAGTCGAGTGAATACCTGCTGATGGCATGGCAAATGCGAAATCGATCGGTACCTGATCAGGAGGGTGGCCCCACCTTGCATCCTGCGGCCCTGCGGTGGAAGGACGCGCTGGCGAAATGGGAGCAAGCCCATCATCCCATCTTCGCACCCTGGTTTGCCTTCGCCGCCCTGCCGGAAGAGGAATTCGCAACTGCCGCCGAGCCGGTGGCGGCCACAATTGCCGCGAACGCCGACGCCGACCATCCGCTCAATCCGCTAGTCGCGCAGGCGTTTGCCGGTACGCCACCCGCCTCCCTGAAGGAAGTGTCTGAGCGGTACGGTCGTCTGTTCCAGGAGGTGGATCAACATTGGCAGGCGCTGCAAGAAGGGCACACGTATGTCGTGCTGGTCGAGTGGCAGAGGAACCCGCAGCCCCCGAGTGCGTTGCCTGACCCGCACGAAGAGGCGCTGCGTCAGGTTCTCTACGGGGAAGACGGCCCGGGCAACCTGCCGTTGGATCAAGCCCGAAAATTGATTGCTCCTGTGACACGGCTACGCCTGCGGCAGCTCGAGGCGGAGTTGGAGAAACTGAATGCCAATCATCCCGGTTCGCCGCAGCGGGCGATGGTGCTGGCGGACAACCCCGCCCCGACGAACACTCGTGTCTTCATCCGCGGTAATCCCAATAATCCGGGTCAGGAGGTGCCCCGGCAATTCCTGGGACTTTTGGCAGGGCCGGAGCGGCAGCCGTTTCAGAAAGGTAGCGGCCGGCTGGAGCTGGCGCAGGCCATCGCCAGTCGCGACAACCCGCTGACGTCCCGGTTTCTCGTGAACCGCGTCTGGATGCATCATTTTGGCGCCGGCCTCGTGAGCACGGTTGCCGACTTCGGCCTGCGCTCCGAGCCGCCGAGTCATCCTGAGCTGCTGGACTATCTCGCCTGGCGGTTCATGGACGAGGGGTGGTCGCTGAAGAAACTGCACCGTCTTCTCATTCTGTCCAGTGTTTACCAGCAGAAAAGCGATGACGCACTTCATAATCAGAGACAGGATCCGGAGAACCGATTCCTGTCGAAGATGAATCGGCGGCGGCTCGACTTTGAAGCGATGCGAGACACGATCTTGGCCGTCACCGGCAACCTGGATTCTGCATCAGGGGCGCGGCCCGTAGACTTGGCTCCCCCGCCAATACTCGTCAGTCCGATCGGCAGCATCGCCAGCCGTGATCCGCCCCCGGACAAACGACACTTCAGCACTCTCCGGAGCATTTACGGGTTCATCGATCGCCAGAACCTTCCCGGGCTTTTTCGGACATTCGACTTTGCCGATCCGGACACCGCCACGGTGCAGCGGACAGAGACGACCATTCCGCAGCAGGCGTTGTTCTTTTTGAACAGCTTGTTCGTCCGGGAAGAAGCCAGGACAATGCTACAGCGTCCGGAGCTGAACCAGCTAAAGCGCGCGGTGCCGCGGATACAGCGGCTGTATCAACTGATTTACCAGCGGGATCCTCGCCCGGAGGAAATCGAGCTGGGGTTGGAATTCATGATTGCGGCCCAGGCTGCCTCACTGTCCGTCCGATCCGCGGTTGATGGCGAGGCCCTGACCAGCAATTCCGAGCGCCTCGCTCCCTGGGAGCAATATGCCCAGGTCTTGCTGATGTCAAACGAGCTGATGTTTGTCGATTGAGCGACTGCTATACGCACCCACGTTCAAGAGGCGCGCCGCAGCGACTGCGGCGGAACGTCGCGCAGGTGCCAGTGCAACACTGAGGAAAATCGAGGCCCCGATCGCGAAACTGATCGATATCTTGATCTTGAAGACGCGGCTTCTCCTCTTCAATCCGAGCAAGCACCAGGGAGACAGGCGATGAATCGATACAGAATGGCCCTGCGCCGATTAACGATGACAACGCTCGTCCTGAGTGCCGGCATCTCAGTCTGGGGTGATGACGATAATGCGGGTTTCCGACCGCTGTTCAATGGCAAAGACCTCAGTGGTTGGGAGGCGACCAAACCAGAAATGTGGAGCGTCCGCGACGGTATGATCATTGGTAGGCAGGAAAACAACCTGCTCAAAAAAAATACGTTCCTCGCCACGACCGAAAATTTCTCCGATTTCGTACTCAAGGTCTCGGTTCGTCTCGTCGGTGATCGGGGCAATAGCGGCGTCCAGTTTCGCACAGCGATTCTGCCAAATGGCACGGCCCGGGGTTACCAGGTCGACATCGGCAAGTTCTTTTGGGGTCTTCTGCTGGAGGAGGGCGGCCGGGGCATTCTGAAGCGACCCCCTCCCGAAGCGGTGCAGCGCCCCGATTTTCTGAAAGTCGATGACTGGAATCGTTATGTGATTACCGTCAAAGGCCACCACATTACACTGGAGCTGAACGGTGTCAAATATATCGACCTGGAAGATGCGAAGGGTGACTTGACGGGCGTCATCGCCTTGCAGTTGCACGCCGGAGAGGGCCTCGAGGTTCAGTTCAAGGACATTGAAATCAAGGAACTGAATTGAAGGCATATTTCGTGTGCAATACGACCTGGAACGCCCGCCTTCGCGACTGGCTGACCGCAACGGGCCAGATGCAAATCGTGTCGGTGCTGGGCAGTAATTCACGGTCTCTCGACGGCGCGGCAGCCTACGGAATCAGCTCGATGTCGTCGATGACCGGCATGCGGTGCGGGTTCACTGCCTTGAGATTGTAAACGGAGTTTTCATTGCTTCCGCCTTTGCGGCAGCCGAACGAGATTCCTTCAGTAAAGCCTTGTGTTGCGCGGCCGCCGTTTGAATAGCCTCGTCCTCGCGGGGTCTGGCTTTCTTAAGGTTGGCAATCCGGTCCCGTAACTCTTCGCCTGCCTTCGACTTTTAGCGGGCCTCGTCGTTGAACGGCTGAGCGCCCCTCGCCGCCCGGGCCTTGTGGGCCATACCTTCGCAGGCGATGGCTACGAGCCCCCAAGACGTTACCACCGCCAGACGACTTCTGCCCCTTCGGGGATTGGCAATGCGGCGTCGACGACCCAATACCCGCGCTCGTCTTCCAGATCGGCCGCGAGGCAGGTTTCGGTCAGGCTGTTGTCAGGCGCGTTTGGGGCCAGCGTGAGCAGCACGATCGCGCCGACCGTGCGCAGTCCGTCCCTGTTACGGAAGTGCCAGCGGTTGCCATCGAACGAGACCGACGTCAACAGCGAAGAATTGCCGACGATACCGAGATGGTTGTGATCAGTTCGGCATCGCTCCAGTTCGGTGATGAGGTGTCGGCAAGCAATCATGAGGGCGGCAGCATATCCAACTCACAGCAAATATCCCAGCAAGATCTGAAACTTAACGAAACCTTCACTGCCTCTTCACGCATGCACAATCTGCTCGTCTGGCGTCAGCCGTTTGCCCGCAAGAGCCTGCCGAATATCCCTCCGGTTGGCTTGCCGGCGCAACGCCAGGTCTCGCCGCAAGGTATCGAGAAACTGCGTGTACGCGCCGGGCGGGGACTCACGATATACCGGGCTTGCCGAATGCGTCGCCGCTGGCGTGGAAACCCCAGCGACGGACACGGCCGGTGCCGATGCAGAACTTGTAGATGCCGGGCATGGCGCGAAGCATAGCCGGAACCCTTGAGATGACAACCTCAACGCCGCTTCCGCTTCTCAGGCGCCGGCAAGGCGTTGAAGGACGATCTGGGGCGGTGCCGCATGAGCCCGCTCGCCTGCCCCAGTGGGGCGATACCCCCGTCGTTCTCTCGGCAGCCTCGCTCAACTTTCCGCGGAGTGGTGCTGCGAATCTCTGCGCAGTGGCGCTCGTCCCGGGGCTCGAAGGGGGCGCAGCCTGATGAGTGTTACAGCGAGCAACGCAACCCCGGCCGTCGGCGTCAGTGCCGCTGCCTGGGGGACTGCCCACACCAGGAATGGCCACGCCAAAATCAATCCGACGGCGAGGCCCCGTAGGAGGCTTCTTACGCGCCGGAAGCGACTGACCTGCCACGGCCTGCGCCGACCGGATGCCCGCATGATGCCCTGTTTCGCCAAGCGAGAGCCGAGCGCCGAGAACAGGCGGGAGAACCGCTGCCCGCGAAACAGTGTGGCCCGCTCACTGCGTTGTTCTCCCGCCGCAGTCAGTACTGGGAGTGGGCGCGTTTGTGACAGGGACAAAACGCGGCGCCTCCAGCGGAGCGCAAAGAAACGGCGGGAGAAAAGCCCCACGCACCAAACCCAGTCGGGCCAGACTGGGACTGGGCTGACAGTTCTCCCGCCGCCTTCCAACAGACGAGCGGAACCACTCGGGGTAGTCACACGCAGAGTTGGACTCAACGCCCGTCTGTCGGGACCTGAGTTTAGCCCACGGATTCCCGGGAGGCAAATTTTGACCACCAGTTGCGCGGTGAGATTCGGTGCTCTCGCGCGGCGCGTAGCGATTGTGACTCTTGCGACCGCCTGCCTGCCCCGGGAGGGTGATATCCCCCCGTCTTGGAAGCGGGTGCCTCTGCGGGGAGGGCGGGTGGTGTTTCTCGAAATGAAAAGGGCGACGATCCTGAAGCTGTGGCGTGAACGGATTGAAGATGGCTATTCACAGGCGGCGCTCGGGTTGCTGCACGACGCTCTTGATCTGCTGCTGCATCTTGAGCGCATTGCACCAGAAGAAACAGAACGGCGGTTGAGGGAAGTCGGCAAAGACGCAATTGCGGCTCACCGCGAAGGCCTGATGAAGATGAGGCCCGAGTACACGCCGCATCGCCCTTCGGGGGCAGGCGCGCGTGACGATCGACGGTCGCGACGGGGCGCGCGACGACTTGGAGAGTTCCTGTCGATCGTCGACCGCGAACTGGTCAACCAGAACGTGGTGAATGCCGGCAAGCGGTGCGACCGCCGCAGCGGCATGCGCGAATGCGGACTGCGAACCCGCGATCCGCATTCGCAACAGAGCCCTGCTCACAACGTTGCGATCGTGCCAACCTGTGACGTTACATCCGGCCGCATTGGGGCCTGTTTCCGCATTTTGGCCGCCGGCCGCATTTGCGATAGTCGCTGAAGGTGTACGACTGCGGGACTTCCCCGAACGTTTCTTCGAAGAGTTTCATGGTCTTGTCGCGACCCTTCGCCTGCTCTTCCTGCACTTCATGCGATTCTCCGAACGTCGGGCAGTGATGCTGGAAGTGACCGAAGATCGTCTCGCATTCGGCCTGGTAGCGGGCGGTATTCAGCACGTGCGTGTGCCAGACTTCGTCAATGTCTTCCGAGGGAACGAGGACAGCTTCCGGGTTCCAGTACATCAGGGCCAGGAACTGCTTGTATTCGTTCAGTGCGCATGCGACACGTTGTTCGTCCCACAGCCGTTCGCCATTGCGGCGCTCAGCGTCAAACGCATCGTCATCAAGCAGCTTGCGGCCAAGGTCGCCCAGGTCGAGGTTCGCAATGGATTCAGGCAGCGTTCGAGTTGCAGTTTCGAGAAGAGTCATCTTTCCACTCCTTCATCGGTGGTGCTGAGGGGCCCGCAATGAGCAGCGTGTACTCGAGCGGTTTTGCAATGCTCATGCCTTCGATTGTGTCCTTGACTTCTCGACGTGAACACGACGCGATCTGGAAATCGCGATTTTGCGCAACCTTTGCAATGCGAACGCCGCTCAGACCTTGTGTTGCTCACACTTTGACACACAGCTTTGGGGGATTTGGTAAAGTTGTCGCGAGTTTTCCGGCAAGAGTGAACCGAATCTCCAATTCAAAAGGACGCGGAGCCGGCGCAGCGTTCGCTCGGCAGGTGACGAGTTCGCCGGGGCGCGTTTCGGTCGTCAAGCGTAGGCCGCTGTGGCTCACTCCGGCCCGGGGCCGCCAATGGATCCCCATCAAGACTCGAGCGCTCTTGCTTGTTACGACCGCTTGGCCGAATTGGCGACGATCTTGACCGTCGAACCGCGTCTCACGGTTTGGTGATGTATTGCGCGGTTCCTTCCGACAACTTGCTGAACGTCGAGTAAGCCATCCAGAAGCGTCCGTTCTGCCCCCAGGTGGGGCCGAAGCTGTTCTGGATCAGAAACGCCCCCTAGTTCGGCGACGCCCCAAGCGTGTCGTCGTAGCCGATGATCAGCATGCAGTGGCCGCGTTTCTGGCCGTTGGGCTTTTTGTTGTAGATGCCGTTTCCCACATACGGCACCGGCGTTCCATCGTACGTACCGAAGTCGGTGTAGAGATGCGTGCCATACACCAACGCTCTGCCGGAGTAGAGAATCTGCTTGACGTCGCCAAGATTGGGGATTTTGGCCGAGACCGCCTTGAACCCTCCGATTGAGAAGCGCGGATCGGGCTGCAGGCTCTGACTGCCGTACTCGGTCCACAGCGTGCAGCAGTCCGGAAAATAGGGCGCCTGCAGCATCGACGGTGTACCTCCCTGATTGGTCGACGTTCTCTGGAGCGCCGTCAGGCACGCAGCATTCGAACCGCCGGTGCAGCAATCGGCCGCGAGTTTGTTCTGCAACATCTGGCCGATATAAAGATACGCTGAACTGGCTTGCAGTTCGGGAGACGTGGGGCGGTAATCTCCCTTCTTCGCGGCCGTGAATGTCGCCAGATCATAGGTGCTGCCCCAGACAAAACAGTTAGGCGTCTTCTGGGGCCCGCCAATCGGGGGCACATACTTCATGTTCACGGTGCACCGGGGCGGAAGTTGCTTGACCGGAAGCAACTGCACGTCGGGGGGGCTGGCCGTGATCGGCTCAGAAATTGAAGCGTCGTAGCCGAAGTCTTCGGGATCGCATCCAGGACAGGAACCCCCGGGGCAGTCGCATTTGTGAGGCTTCGGCGGATTCGATCCGTTGATCGACATTTTGAATGCCGACAGGACCGGGTCGATCGGATTGACCAGCGCCAACCCCCGTCTGCCACGAGCGAACAGCAAACCGACCGGAAACCGCCCGTGATCAACGACAAGCGCCCCCGAATCGCCCGGTTCGCCAAACGGATCATCGCCCCCGCTGACCTCGATCTGTTCCACGAAGCGGGCCGTTCCCTCGCGATAATGCACGAGGGCGGTGACGTTGAGGGCCGTCACGATCCCCTGCGTCAGGCCGGTCGTTCGCCCGTATTTCTGCACGCGCTGGCCGAGATACGCCGGCACAGTCGTCGACTCGGGAGCGCCATAGCCATCGGCGGGCGTTGCAAACCCGATCTGCTCAGCCGTTGTCGTGATGACGGCGGCATCCATTCGATTGCTCGCGTTCCGCGAGAATACGATGTTCGGGAACAGAAACAGCCGGCCGATCGCATCTGTCGTCAGATTGGGATGACAAGATGAGTCGCCGGGTGCCGGCTGCACGATCACGCTTTGCGTCGGCGCGCGATTTTCATCGGCGAAGACGTGATTAGTGCTCAGCGCGTAAAGATTGCCGTCGGGCCCCAGCAGCCGGGCCCCCAAAGTACCTGTCCCACACTGCCCGGGGCTGACACCGGCCGACACGCCGATGGGAACCGGCCGCGCCTCGAACTTCTGCCGGTCGGGACGTCCGGCAAGAGGCGCGAACTCCCAAAGTTCGATGACTCGAACCGGCACCCCGTCGATCTGCCTCGGCGCGAGCGAACGTTCGGGGCCGAACGTATAGAGGTTGATGACCACATCCCCTTTTTTGGTCAATGCGGTCCCCGTGCCGATGACGCCGGGAATTCTCATCAGCCGTTCGGTATGGCGATTCTGAATCTCCATCACACTCGCCACGAGCTTGGGGTCGGGCGTCGGGTACTCGTTCGCCGGATTGAGGCGACTCTGCCCGGCATAGCAGGCCAGACCGACCGCCGTTAAGGCCAGAATGATCGGTAAATCCCGGAGTTTCACCGACAGAATTGGCATGGTCTTTCCTCGCAGGTGTGACCGATCTCTACGCGCAGTCCGGTAGGTCCGGGTGCCGGTCTGGTCAACGAGACTCAAATCGAACCACATGTCAGGTTACATCGCAGCGGAGTCGAATCAACGCGAAAAGACGCCTGAAAAGCGCGCTTCGGGACGACAGACACGGCCGTGGTCGATCATTTCGACGGACAGGGGCCGATTTCACAATCACACGTCTCGCAGCCGCGGTCCCTGGAAGCTTGCCTGGTCCAAAAGGCACCCGTCTCGGGATTTAGCGATGGCCGGTGGCCTCTCGTGCTGGAGAAACTCAGCGCCCATCTACGGATGACGAACCGGTCCTCCATGAGGCGCGACGAGCGGAGCGCGCGTCGATCTTTGCCGCGGCCCGGCTGCGACTTCGCGCCCGCGCTGCACTGGCGACGGAACCGACAACCGACGGGTTTCCGCCATGTCTTGGGGTTATTGCGGAAACCGTGCTCGGTGGTCGCCACGGTTAACCGTCACGTTCCATTGAAGGTCTGCACGCCAGGGCCTGGTTTACCAGTGTCAAGCTTTCGCGATTCGAACGGGGTCGCTGAGCGCCGTCGCGAAGAAGGTCACGGAGACGCACACGAACGGCATCCTCTTCTTTCGCCTCCGGAATGAGGGCCAGCGATGACTCGCACCAAACCCCGTTCTGCGTCGCCCGCCAAGCGCACAGTCCGTTGCGCGATCTACACTCGCAAGTCGACCGAGGACGGCCTGGAGGCAGGAACTCGATTCGCTCGACGCCCAGCGCGACGCTGGCAAGAACTACATCCGCAGCCAGGTCCATGAGGCCGGGAGATCATCCCCGAGCACTACGATGACGGCGGTTTCACCGGCGGCAACATGGGCCGCCGCCGGGCGGGTAAACTGCGTGGTCGTCTACAAGGTCGACCGTCTCAGCCGATCACTGCTCGACTTCGCCCGGATGATGGAGACGTTCGAGAAGTACAAGGTCTCGTTCGTCTCGGTCACGGTCGAGGGGGCGTTTCTCCCTCTTCCAACGCCTGCAATGCATCAAACCCGTCAGGCCCACGATACTCCAGGCCACAATCGACAAAGGCTCAGGTACGGCTTCAGGTGGTGCAGAAAGACTGGCGACGCGAAAACCGGTATCGACGATGTGATTGGATGGAAGGGCGGCGCCCCGGGCAGACGACGGCAAGAGCAGGGAGTCGTTTTTCCAGTCGCCGCCACGGAAGCCGCGAGTCGTCAAATTCGAGGCTGAATCGTTCAGAAGATCGGTCGTCGTTTCTTCATATTCGAAGACATTTCCCCCCTGCGCCATGGTCCCGAAGGGACTCAGCCCTCCAGCCTGCGTGATGTCCGCAGGGCCTTGGGCGAGGGTCTGGTCGTAGACGGCTGTTCCCAGCGCGGTTCCGCTCGCGACCGAAGTTGGCGCAGTGTCGCTGCCCGTTGCGAAGTCGAAATAGGTATTGGTTACCGGATTGTAGTATGCCGCTTTGTACCACTCGTCGACCGACGGTAGCACAAAGTTGGCCAGGCTGTTGCGGAATTGGTTCTCGGGGTTGAAGCCGGGATCGCTTGCCGTCCACAGTTCGATACCCGCGTTGACATCATAGCCGGGATCGCCTGGCTGCTCTGAAAACTTGTACGCCGGGGAAAAACCGTGGCTGACATTCAGCCAATTGACGAACCGCGCGGCTTCATTCCAGCTTACGTCGGTTGCGGGCATCGCGTCACGGGCGCCGCCGGTTACGAATGCCATGTCATCGAGGGGCATCCCCAGCCCGCCCAGCGCATTCGCCTTGTTGATCATGTCGCGGCTGACTTCGAATTTGCCCATGTAATACGTGTACTCGACATTCCCTGCAGGATTGGGGTTCCCCGTAGCGTCTGCCGGGTTGCCCGGGAAACCAATCTCAACGAATTCCATACTGAACTGGTTGGGCCCGCCGCTGCCGAACATGAAGATACCGGCATCGGCTGGACGACCGGCGGCGACTACGGACAACACGACCCAACTGACGGCGACGGAGCGAAGCGAGTTCATGGCGAAAGACTCCAATGCAGGTCGGCTGTAGTGGTCCAGTGATTTCGCGCCTCCAGGATCTCGTGAAAAGCTCGATATCGCTGGCGGTTAGACTACCATCCGAATGGCGCGGGAGGCAAGGTGTCGGTTTGCATTGGCCGAGACGATGACGAACGGCAACGCGAGGCGTCAGGCACGATTGTTAACCGTCACGTTCCATTGACGGTCTGCACGCCAGGGCCTGATTTACCAGTGTCAATCTTTCGCGATTCGAACACGGCTTGGGCCAACACCATAAGGCCCGTCAACGTGTCTTCGGTCGCGGCAGCGACTCGGTGGGGTGCCGGCCCCAGTTGACAGAGAATCAACTCGCGAAGCAGCGCGTTCTTCTGGACCAGGCCGCCGGAAAAGACGATATTCGTCCAGTCGCGGGCGGGACAGAGGCGGGCGGCGCAAAGGCTGTAGTTGTGAGCCATGTTGTGAAACGCGGCTCGGAACACCCCGCCCACTGTCAGGTTCTCAGTCGTGATCCCGGTGATCGACCCCTGGTGGCCCATCGGGCCCGAGAAAAACGCCAGATCGACGGCGAGCTGGCTGTCAGGCGCCGACTCAGCCGCAGATTGGGCTTGCTCCCACGCAGAGGCCAGCTCGATGCCGGCGGCGCGTGGCAACTCAGTCAGCAGGTCCATCAGTACCTGCAACGAGCGGCCCGCCGGGATGTGGGAGATGAGATTGAGGAACTGCCCGCCAAACCACGGACGTGTCTGATAGTCGCCCGGAGCGAACCGGTCGGTGAGCTGACTGACCTGCGAGCCGGTCGAGACGTTGATCGAGAGCTCGCCGGGCTGCAATCGCGAACCCGCAATCGCCGCCTGATGATCGCCAACGGCGGGATAGCAGGGAATGCTCCGCCCGTGCCACATGAGATTTCCCGCCGGTTCATGGACCGCGACGAGCCGCGGGAGAGACAGGTCCTCCAATCCCAGTTCGGCGAACGCTCCGCGGTGCCAGTCCAGGCTGGCCAGGTTCAGCGTTCCCACAGCCAGTGTACGCTCGACAACGGGCGCCGCGCGGCACAACTGCGAAATGACGAATTCGCCCATTCCGATCGGCGTCGCACGTGCCGGCAATCGGCCGCGCTCGCGCAGCCAGACGAGCAAGGGCAGCATCGACCCCGCTCGAAGCTCATTGCCGATTTCTCTGCGGAGCGCCGGGCCGAGTTGCCGGCGGGCGCGATCGAAACACGATTGATCTGCAGCCGAGTCGGGGGCGATCGTTCGCTGGTCGCGCCAGGAAATGTAGTTCGAAAGGGCCTCGCCGTTCTGGCCGGTGACGACGACTCCCCCCATCTGGGCACAGAACATCACGCCGGCACAGTCGGGACAGGCCTTCAGCAGCTCCCGAAGCACTCCGTCCGTCGCGGCGACGATCTTCCCGGGGTCGGTTTCGAAGTGCCCTGCCGGCAACCCGTCAATCAGTGCCGGAAAATCCGTTCGCGCCACGCCTGACAGGCGCCCCGCGGCAACGTCCGCGATCGCTCCTTTGATCGAAGACGAACCGATGTCGACACCAATGAATTTCATGGCGCGATCTTAATCTATGGGCGGCTCGGCAGGGAGACTCTGGCGCCACACGACGCTGGTCGCGCGTCGATTCGGAACTCGGGCCTCCGCGTTCCTGAATCGAAAGCGCCCGAGCCCTCATTCTTTGTGGCGACGTCGCATCACTTCTCATCTTCCTTCCCCGAGGCCGTGCCCTGACCCAATTAAGACGGCTCGATTTATTTACGCTGCGCCTTTCTGTAAACTGGCATGGCCGCAAACACGCAACGCCGCGCGGCGTGTGTTTGGTCAGTTGCGATCCGGACAATTCTTAGGTCTTGTCAGCCGGTTTCTTAACAAAAATGCGCGCCTCGACGTATCACTAATCATGTGAGTGACGGGTTGGCGTCTGAGTTGTTGGCATCAATGACGCCTCCGTTCGCCGACGGCCAAAGGAGCCGGGGAATGACAAGACTTGCGGAGACGACGGCAGTTGCACAGCACCAGGTGGAGGACTTCGTTGATCGGGTGCGCGCCATCCGGAAAAGTCTGCACCAGGTCATCGTGGGCCAGGACGCCTGTCTCGACCTGCTGCTGACGTGCGCACTCACCGGCTCACATGCGTTGCTGGTGGGGGTACCGGGGCTGGCTAAAACGTTGATGGTCAAGGCGCTCGCCTCGGCCTTTGACTGGAAATTTTCTCGCATTCAATTCACGCCCGACCTGATGCCTTCGGACATCACGGGGTACGAATTGCTGGGCCGAGACGGCGGCAATGGGGCAGCGTCGCTGACATTCCGCCGTGGCCCGGTGTTCGCCAATCTGGTGCTGGCCGACGAGATCAATCGGGCGGCCCCTAAGACACAGTCGGCGATGCTCGAGGCCATGGCTGAAAAGCACGTCACGGTCGGCGGCCAGACCTATCCTCTCGAAGAACCGTTCGTCGTCGTCGCGACACAGAACCCCATCGAGCAGGAGGGGACGTATCCACTGCCCGAGGCACAGCTCGACCGCTTCATGATGGAAGTGCGGGTGGACTACCCGACTCCAGACCAGGAGGAGGAGATTGTCGTCACGACGACCGGTGGCGGGCCGCGGCTGCCGCGGGCGGCCTTCGACCGCGAGACGTTTCTCCGGCTGCGCGACCTGGTGTGGGCGGTGCCGGTTCCGCAAGGCGTGGCGGCGTTTGCGGTGCGCGTCTGTGGGGCGAGCCGGCCAGGCGATTCCCGCGCCCCGCAATTCGTTCGTGACTACGTGTCGTGGGGCGCCGGGCCGCGCGGAGGTCAGAACCTGATCCTCGCGGCCAAGGCGCGGGCACTTCTCGACAACCGAACCGCTCCCACGGTGGCCGACGTGAAGGCAGTTGCGGTGCCGGTGTTGCGGCACCGGATCATTGTCAATTACCGCGCTGTGGGGGATGCCGTGACGGCCGAACAGGTCGCCCGGCGACTCGTGGACGAATTGGTGTGAAGCCTTTCGCAACGGCGAATCGGAACCCTAGCGGCCTGCAGAATGTCCACGACCTCTGCCCTTTCCCAAAGCCGGTTTCTCAATTTACGGGCACTCGCTGCGCTCGAACAGATGCGGTTTACGACGCGGCATCGCATCGAAGGGACGTACAGCGGCCGGCATTCGTCGCGGCAACTGGGCGGTGCCGGCGAGTTCGTCGACTATCGCGAATACAGCCAGGGTGAAGACCTGCGGCGGCTCGACTGGAAGGTGCTCGCGCGAACAGGCAAGGCTTATGTCCGGCTGTACCAGGACGAGACCAACCTGCTCTGCACGCTGGCCATTGACGCCAGCGGTTCCATGCGATTCGGCGAGCGCAGCGAGCGCGATTTGACGGGCTCGAAGCTCGAATATGTGCAGTATCTCGCGACCGCTCTCTCGCACATTATCAGCCACGGACAAGATCAGGTCGGCCTGGCCATCCTTGCCGAGGGCCTCGTGGAAGCCATTCCGCCGCGTGGAACGCCCACCCACGTCGCTCACATTCAAGACCGCATCGCGGCGATCGCCACGCGGCCGACGATGCGAATGTCGGGGGCGCTCAGGGAACTGTTCGAGCAGACGCGAGACCGCGGGGTGCTGCTGCTCATGAGCGACTTTCTCATCGACGATCTCGAAGACGCGTTTGGCGCCGTTCGCCTGTTTCGGCACCGGCAGTCGGAAGTCGTCATCATCCACCTGATTCACCCGGATGAAGAGCGTCTGCCCGAGGGGGCGGCCTACGAGTTCACCGGGCTGGAAAATGAGGGCCGCGTCGCCTGTTCGCCTGACGTCATCCGTGCGGCTTACACGGTGCAATTCGACGCGCATACCGCCATGGTCCGCACGCTGGCGCTGTCGAACGGCTGTGACTACCGGCGGGTCTCGACGGCGATTCCTTACCTGCAGACGCTGGGCGGCTTTCTCGTGGAACGATCTGGTTGAAGGGGCCTCGATGTTCCTGCATCCCTGGGCAATTGCCGTTGGTATCGCGGCTGCCGCACTCCCCTTCGCAATCCATTTTCTGACGCGGCCCCGGCCCGTGCGAATGCCGCTCTCGACGCTCAGGTTCGTAAGACAGGCGGTCGAGCAACGCCGTGCGCGGCACCGACTGCGCGACGCCACTGTGCTGGCGCTTCGGGCGCTGGCTCTTCTGGCGCTTGCGGCGTGCATCGCCCGCCCTGTGCTCGGGCGGAAAGCGACAATGGCCGATGACGACGCGCGGCTCCTGCGGATCGTGGTTGCCGATGTCAGCCAGAGCATGGCGGCCGTCCATCAGGGCGTGCAACTGTTTGAACGTACCCGCCCACTTGTCGCCCGGCGGCTGGAGAACAAAAGCGGAACGCGCGCAAATCTCATTTTGGCTGCGGCGCGGCCGGCGTCGGTGTTTGAACAGGCTTCGTCGAACTATGCGATGCTCCGCGAAGCGCTCGCGACAGCCCGGCCCCTACCTCAGCGGTGCGACGTCCAGGCGGCGCTCAACCTGGCCTCGGAGTTGATCGCCCGCGACGGCTCTCACAGCGAGCTGCGCCGCGAAGTCGTGATCGTCAGTGATTTTCAGCGGACGAACTGGGGCGCGGCGGATTTCTCGGTTTTTCCGGAGGGTGTCGAAATCATTCTGGAATCTGTGGCGCCTGCCGAGCCACTTCCGAATCTGGGCTTGCTGCGGGTGGCCGCGCAAGGTCGGCCGGAGGCGGGCCGCCTGGCACGACTCGAGGTCGACGTCGGCAATTATTCTCCCACTCCGCAGAATGTCCGCGTAGACGTAACGATTGGCGGGCTGAGCGTTCAGCTCGGCGGAATGTGCCCGGCTTTCGGACGGACGACCCTGACGGGCGAACTGGTGCCGCCGGAACCCGGCTGGCCGGTCGGCGAAGCGAAGCTGATCGGTGTCGAAGACGCGCTCGCGGATGACAACGCACGGCCGTGTGTGATGGAGGTGCGGCCGCCACCGCAATTTGCGCTGGTGACGCGGCAACCTGAAAAGAGCCGCCCGTCGTCGGCCTACTATCTCGAGCGGGCGCTGGTCCCCATTGACGAGAGAAAGGGGGCAGGGGGCAAATCGCAGGCGACGACGGTGTCGCGCGTCACGCGCGTCGATCCGGAACGACTGGACGTCGAGGCACTGGCGGCCTTCGACCTTGTGGTCGTCGACCATCCGGGAACGCTGACGACGCAGGCGGTCAACCTCCTGGCCGCTTTCCTGCGCCGGGGGCGGGCCGTGTTCTATGTCGCGGCCGAGGCTGCGGACGCCGCGAACCTGCGGCTGCTTTCCGAAGCCCTCGGCGCCCGCTGGCAGTTGCCGGTGG
This sequence comes from Planctomycetaceae bacterium, assembly GCA_052388175.1. Lineage (GTDB taxonomy): Bacteria > Planctomycetota > Planctomycetia > Planctomycetales > Planctomycetaceae > SIAF01. The sequence continues at coordinate 34,251 of JBQTIL010000060.1, forward strand.
AGTACCTGCCGCCTCGCGCGGCTCGCCCGCGGCGGGACCTGTTTTTGGCTGAGATGCGGCGCGAAGAGGCGCCGTTTTCGGTCTTCGGCGATGAGGCCGATACGCTCTTCGGGCCGTTGCGTTTTGCTGGCGGACTCGACACGCGCCCGCGAGAGGGCGCACTGGCTGACGAGATCTTAGCCCGCTACAACGACGGCTCGGCCTGCCTGGTTTTGTCGGCGGTCGAGGCGGGGGAGATCCTGATTCTCAACGCCGACGTGGGGACGTCGAACCTTCCCGGATCGGCGGCGTTCGTGCCCCTGGTGGGCGAGCTTGTTCAGCGACTGCTCGTGCGGGCCGGTGGCGCAGCCGACATCGCCTGCGGCGAGCCCTTCGCGGTGCCGCTGCCTTCCGCGACCAATTCGACTCACGACCTCGAGCTGGCTGGGGTCGAGCCGGGATCCAGCGTTGCGGGTGAGGTCGTTCCGGAGGCCGGAGGGGTTTTGTGGCGTAGCGAGGCGGCCGGACCTCCGGGTGTGTATCGCGTCCGCCACGGGGACGAGGTCGTGTTCGCGCTGGCGGCGGCGATCCCGGCGGCCGAAAGCGATCTGCGGACACTTTCAGGCCGGGTCTTTCAAGAGCGGCTCGCCGGCGGACGGCACGTCGTGTTCCAGAGCGCCACGGGGTCGCCCGAGGATGAGCGCGACACGTCGTGGACCTGGCTGGCGATCGCGTGCGTTACCTGCGTATTGGGTGAAGTCGTGGCATTAAGGCTCCTCCCCGTCTGAACGCAAGTATGTCGACCCTGACGTTCGAGCCTTTGATCTCGCCGGCACTTTGGATCGCGCTCGCGTCGCTGGCCGCAGGCGTCGCGGTCTGGTATGCGCGCACGCGTCCCCCCGTCGTGACGCGCCGGCGCTGGGGCGTCATTCTGGCGCTCTTTGCGGCAGGGCTCGCAATCGTGCTCGGAATTCTCCTGAACCCCACATGGCTGGAACCCGTCCCACCGCCGCCCGGCAAGCCCCTCCTGACCGTGCTCGTCGACCAGTCGAAAAGCATGGATGTCGCAGATGCTCCGCGCGAGCGGAGTCGATTCGAAGAAGCGACTGACGTCGCGACCAAGGGGGTGCCGAAGCTGGCCGAACGGTTCGACGTGCGCCTGCGCACGTTCGCCGCCGGATCGGTCGCTGCGTCGATCGCAGAACTGGCGTCGACCCGCCCCACGGGCCAATCAACCGACCTGGCCGGGGCCGTTGCCGGTTCGCTCGCGGCCGATCACCTGCACGGCCAGGCGCTCCTGCTGATCAGCGACGGCATTCACAACGGCCCGGGCGGGCTGAGCGCCTTGCGCCAGGCCCTGCGAACATCCAAAGCCCTCGACGTGCCGATCTACACGCTGACGGTCGGGGGCCAGACCGTTCTGCGCGATCTCGAAGCCGGAATGACTCGGCCGCAGGAGCTGGCGTTCGTCGGGCAGAATGTGCCGGTGTCGGCTTTCGTCCGACAGCGCGGCACAATGTCGGACCAGGCCGAGGTGACGCTTCTGAAAGAGGGCCAGCCGGTCGGCCGCGAGACCGTGCGGCTCAATGCCGACGCAACAACACCCGTGCGGTTCCACGTGCAGGAGTCGATGAGCGGGCTGTATCGTTATGAGGTGCGTGTCGAACCGAAGGCCGGCGAGGTGACGGAAAGCAACAACAGCGCCACGTTTCTGCTGCGTGTCATCGACGATCCGGTAAGGGTCCTGCTGCTGGAGGGCAAACCCTACTGGGACGCGAAGTTCCTGATTCGCACGCTGGCGGCCGATCCGTCGGTCGAACTCGAGGCCATCGTGAAGATCGCCGAAGGACGGTTCCTGAAGAGGAGCCTGCGGCTGCCCCGCGGCGATTCTGCGGCGTCTTCCGGTCGAGCAGCCGGGAGCGCGGGCCCGGCGAACGCGGCTGATGATGGCTCATCGCCCGCCCCCGGGCCGACGCGCCGCGTGGAAGCGACCGAAATTCTCCACGACCTGTCGCTGCTGAACGCCGGGGGTGACGGGCTGGCGTCGTATCAGTTGGTGGTGCTCGGGCGCGATTCGGAGACGTTTCTCTCTGACGACATGGTCGAGCGGTTGCGCGATTGGGTTGCGCACGACGGCGGGGCGCTGGTGTGTTACCGCGGTGCTCCGGTCGCCACAGTGAATCAGAATCTCGCCCGGCTGCTTCCCGTGCGGTGGACACCATCGCGGGAGACCCGCTTCCGCATGCAGCTCACCGAGCGAGGAAACGAATTCGACTGGCTGAGCACGGCGGCCGGATCGGACGGCGAGGTGTTGAGCAAGCTTCCATCGCTGTCGGCTTCTGCGGTGCCCAGCCATTCGAAGCCCCTCTCGGTCGTGCTGGCCCGTGCCCGGGACGACGGTCCGGCGGTGGTCACGTATCAGCCCTACGGCGCCGGACGCGTGGTCGCCATCGAAGGCTCCGGAATGTGGCGCTGGGCGTTTCTCTCGCCGCAGTTTCAGGCGCACGATCAGACGTATTCGGCCCTGTGGCAGAGCCTGCTGCGGTGGCTGGTCTCAGGCGTGGGGCTGATTCCCGGGCAGGATCTCGTTCTTCGAACCGACAAGGTCGCATACAACAACACCGAACCGGTTTCGGCGATGCTGCTCATGCGGCCTGAAGCCGAGCGCGCGGGTGTCCCCTCTGTCGAGCTGATTGCGGCCGACGAATCTCCCGTCGGTCAGTTCACGCCCGTCCCATACGGCGATGAGCCGGGCGTTTTTCGGGTGGCCCTGGGGGTTCTGCCGGAAGGAAACTACCGTGCCTCTGTCATCCGGCCGTTGGCGGGGTCAGCGGCGGAGACCGCAGCGACCGTCGCGTTCGACGTTCGCGCGCTTTCGACCGAGCAGCTCGACGTCCGCGCGCGGCCGGACGTCATGGCGCGGATCGCCGAAGATTCTTCCGGCGCCGTGCTGACTCCCGATAACGTACACACGCTTTCAGAAGGATTCGCGAGGCACTACGCGCGAAGCCGAACCGGCCTTGTCCGGCGGCTGACCGCGTGGGATCGCTGGTGGGTGCTGCTGACGCCCGTAGGGCTGTGGGGAGCGGCGTGGGCACTGCGCCGCTCGGCGGGACTCACCTGAGATTGAATCGATGCAACGGGCGGTGGACAATCATTCCATGAACCAAACCAGGACCAAGCCCCGACAGGAACGCTCTCTCGAGCAGATTCTCCAACAGTTCCGCCGCCGCGCGCTGTGGATACAGGGTGCCGCGGGCGGCGCCTGGGCCGTTTTCACCGGGCTGTGCGCGCTCGTTGTCGGCATCTGGCTGGACCTCGTCCTGCAGTTGTCTCCCGGCCTCAGGATCGGCGTGCTGCTGGCCGCGGCCGGCTGCGCGGGGATCGTCTTTTCACGGCGGACGATTCGAGGAATTGCGCAGGGCGCAGGGGCATGGCTGGCCGCGCGGCTCGATGACGCGGCCCGCACCGGAGGACAGATCGTCTCGGGCGCCGAGCTGGCGGCGGCATCGGGGATGTATTCCTATTCGGCCCAGCCATCGTTGACGACGGGCCTCGCCCAACTCGCCATTGATCGCGCGACGCGCCTCGCAGGTGATGTGCGAGACGAGGTGGCCCTGCCCGCGAAACCCGTGGGACGGTCACTGGCTGCCTTGGCCGGGACCGCAGGGGCCGTGGCGCTGCTGGCGGCATTCATGCCGCGCCTGGCCGCGACAGAGCTGGCGCGATTCATCGATCCCTTCGGTGATCATCCGCCGTTTTCGACGATCCAGTTCATCGTGGAACCCGGTGACACGAGTGTGACTTACGGCGCCGGCCTCGATATTCACGTGACGGTCGAAGGCACGCCCGTCGACAAACTCGAACTCGTATTGCTGGCAGGAAAATCGGCTGAAGAGCCAGGTGCGGCGCACACAGAAGCCTCGCGCGGGGAAGGATCGGTGCTGATGTTTCCCGATCAGCCCGGCGAATGGCGCGCGAGCATCAGCAACGTGACGCGGCCCCTGGCCTATTTCGTTCGCGCACGGAATGCCCGCAGCGTCCATTACACAATCGGCGTCATCACGGTGCCGCGGATTTCCGAAATCCAGACTCGCGTCGTGCCCCCCGCCTACACACGTCAGCCCGCGTATGATGGCCCCATCCTCGCCGCCGGCATCTCCGGGTTACCGGGGACGGAAGTCACTCTCACGGCACGGAGCAATCGACCGCTGCGCGGGGGTAGCGTGACTTACATTTCGCGCGAGAACCGGCGTGAGTTTCCGCTGGTTTCGAGCTCCATCGGAAGCGACTCGGTCTCGGGGGCGTTTCCCATCGCGGGCAACGGCCGGATCGAGGTTCGTGTGGTCGACGTTGCCGGCCAGGCCTCGACCGAAACCTGGTCAACCCCGGTGACAGAGCTGGTTGACGAGCACCCGTTTGTGCGGGTTGTCGAGCCCCGGCCGGTTTCGTTTGCCACGCCGAATGCCGTACTGCCGGTCGTCGCGTCGGCGGAAGACGACTACGGCATTGCCAGGCTGCAGTTGTTCCGCAACTTGAACGATTCGCAGTATCTGCCGGAGATGCGGCCGGTGCCGGAACCGCCGTCCCGACACGTATTCGACGTGACGCGGCTGCCACTCGAGCTGTATGGGCTGGAGCCCGGCGATGAGATCAAATTGTTTGCCCGCGTCGAAGACAACGACCCGCGGGGAGGGATGGACGGGGCCCCCCCGGGGACGACGGGCAAAGGGTCTGAAAGTTCGATCGTCGTCATCCGCATCATTTCACACGAACAGTTCGAGCAGATGCAGCAGAACCGCGAAGGGATGGAAACATTGCTTGCCAAATTCCGAGAGGCCCGCAGGCGCATCGAATCGTTGAAGGAGGATGTCGAGACGCTTCGCAAGCGACTCGAGGAGCAGCCTGCCGACGAAGCGCTGTCGGCCGAGCTGCGCGAGGCGCTCAGTCAGCTCGAGGAGCGATTTGAAAAAGAAGCCGAGGCACTTGAGAAGCTCAGCCGGAAAAAACACCCCTTCCCGGTCAATCCGGTGCTGAATCGCGAGATCGAAAAAATGCGTGATTCGGTCCAGCGTCTGCAGAAGCGAACTGGCGACCTGGTTGATGACCGCCAGCTCACGCGCGAGCAGTTGCAGCAGGCCCTTGAGGAGCTTGCGAACGAGCTCAAAGACGATCAGGAGACCCTGGAGCGCGAGGCCATGGAACCGCTCGAAACGCTGGCGGCGCTCGCGCGCATGGCCGGGGATGAATCGCGTTTCGTCGAGCTTTACCGACGGCAGCGTGACCTGGCGCAGCGGCTGGAATCGCTCCAGAAGATCGAACGCGCCGACGAGCCGTCGGCCAAAGCCCGCATGCGCGATGCTGAAGAAGAAGAGCGCCGGATCAGACTCGAGCTGGATCAGCTTTTGAATGACATCGAAGATCACGCGGCACAGTTGCCCGACGACGAGAGCCTCGATGAAATGCGACGCACGGCCGAAGAATTCGTCGCAGCGGTCCGCGAGAGCGGCGCAGACGACGCGATGATCGATGCCGAAACCGGGCTCGCGGCTTTTTCCGGCACACGCGGTCACGCGGGAGCAAAACAGGCCGCCGACATTCTCGAATCGTTTCTCGCCAAATGCCGGAACATGGGGGCCGATGGTGCCCCGGGCGCCTGCCGGCGGTTTCGGCCCGGGCTGGCCGAAGCCATGCAACAGACCCTGCAGCAACTGATGAGCGGAATGGGCCCGGGGAACAGGTCAGGTATTGGCTCAGGCATGGGGGGCTACAGCGCGCGAAACAACAACGTCGGTTTGTATGGCGACTTTCCTGCGGGCGACAGCACGGCCGGCCTGCTGCAGGGCGAATCTGCACGCAAGGCCCGCCTGCGGGGAAGCGGCGCGGGAGAAGATCGCCGCTTTCTGCAGGGAGCTGATGAACACGATGCGGAAGGCGATCTTCGCGCTGGCGGCGCGAATGCGGCCGCCGTCCCGCTGCGTTATCGCCGGCAGGTTGGTCGCTACTTTCAGAGAATCGCCGACGAGCTCGGCGACAAGTAAATGGTCATTCCCCGGCTCGACGAGGCACCTTAGGCTACAGGCAGCAAGGGACACCAGTCATGAACAACACGCAGCGTCGCCTTCAGGCTCGGCAGGCACTGTCTGCTGCACTCGCCGCTCTGCTGGTCTGGTCAATCCCTGGCTCGACGGCCGTCGCGAAAAAGCAGTCGCCCGATGGGAATCGGCCAGTCAAATCGGCGCGCACCCGCGCCGCTGGTTCAAACCCCAAGGCGGCGCGCGACGGCGCCGGCCCCCGCGCCGACAGCCCTGGCGACATGCCGAGCGTGCCCGACCCCAAACAGCTTGGCGGCGAACCCGAAGGCGTCGTGCAGATCGCCAACCTGATTTACGCCGGTGTGAAGAGCAGCCACTGCTTTTCCGACCACTTTCTCGTGAAGGCCGAACAGGATTCAGCCATCTCGACGAGCCGCCGATTCCACGCCGTCAAACTGGCTTCCGACGAGCTGTTCAACTTCCCTCTGGTCGTCATGACCGGCGAGGGCGCGTTCGAGCTGACGTCGGCCGAGCGCGAGAACCTGCGGCAGTATGTGCAGCGGGGCGGCTTCCTGCTGGCGTCGGCGGGCTGCTCGTCACCCGAGTGGGACCGCTCATTCCGCCGTGAGATGTCGCTCGTCTTCCCCGAGAACTCGTTGCAGCCGATCGGCATCGATCACACGCTGTTCAACACGGTCTACGAAATCAAAGAGCTGACGGCACGTCACGGCACGCCTCGACCCCTCGAGGGCGTGACCTTCGGCGGCCGCCTGGGCGTTGTGTACTCCTCCGACGGCCTCAACGACACCGAGCACACACAGGGCTGTTGCTGCTGCGGCGGCAACGAGATCACGAACTGCATTTCGATCAACGTCAACATCCTGGCTTATTCGCTCCTTTATTGAGATCCGCGTCCGGCATGAACGCCCGTTGCAGGCCCTCGCGATCTTCCACTCGCCCGGTCGCACTGACCCTGGTTGTCGCGATCATCGCGCTCGTTGCGGTCGCGGCCTGGACAGCTTCCGTATGGCGGGCGCAGCCCGCGCTGACAGATACGGGCCTGGCCGGCGCCGGTCGTCAGGAAGTCACGCTGATCGTTTCGGGCGATACGGCCGGATGGATCGTGCCCTGCGGCTGTACATCGAATCAGTCGGGCGGGTTGCTGCGTCGCGGGACCGTCGTGGCCCGTGAGCGGCAGAATAAGAGCGCCATTCTCGTCGATGCCGGCGGGGCCTCGGCCGGCACTTCGGCCTATCACCGCCTGAAATTCACAGCCATTCTGCGAGGCGAGTTGCTGATGGGGTTAGCGGCCCACAACCTGGGGAACCCCGAGGCGGCGCTGGGAGTCGACGAGCTGCGGCGCATCGAAACCGAGCTGCACGTTCCTTTTGTTTCTGCCAACCTCCGTGATATTGCGGGGCGGCTCGTTACCGCGCCCTGTCGAATCGTCGAGGCAGGCGGTTTGCGCGTTGCCTTCGTGGGCGTGCTGAGCCCCCGAGAAGCAATTGCGGGCTGCACGATTGATGAACCTCGCGACGCGATCCTGTCGACTTTGCAGCGGGCGGCCGGCCAATACGACCGCGTCGTCGTTCTGGCGTGGTTAACCGAGGCCGATCTGCGCGACCTCGCGGCCAACCTCCCCGAAGCTGACGCTGTGATCGGCGGCCCGACCGGTCAGAGCCTGTCGCCAGAGGCGGTCGGCCGCACGCTTGTCGCTTCGGCCGCGAACAAGGGAAAGTTTCTGGTGCGTGTGACAATTCCGGCCCAGGACGGGACCGCCTGGACCGGAACCGTTCTGGAACTGACTGATCGTTTTGAAGACGACCCGGCGCAGGTCGCGAATCTACAGTCATTCCGGCACGATCTCTCCGAGCGCGACTTCGCGGCCGAGACAACCGGACTGGCGCCACCCCTTTCCTCCGGAGCGCCGCCTGACTACCGCGTTGCCGGAAGCCAGGCCTGCCAACGGTGCCATGCCGATGACTACGATCGCTGGCACGGATCGGCCCACGCACACGCCTGGGAGACGCTTGCTGCCGAAAATGCCCACGTTGATCCCGAGTGCCAGCGGTGCCACGCGACTGGTTATGGTCTTCCCGGCGGATTTCGTACGGTTGCCGCGAGCGCTGACCGGTTCGGGGTGGGCTGCGAGAGCTGCCACGGCCCTTCGCTGGCGCACGTCGAGCAACTCCGGCGGCGGACTCTCATGGCGGCTCGGGACGAATGCCGTCGCTGCCACGATCATGAAAACAGCCCGCAGTTCGAATTCGCTTCGTATTGGAAGCGAATCATCCACGGGCGCGAGTGAGGGCCCTCAGCGTGAACCTTCCACAGATTGACGTCAGGCAAACGGGCGCAAGACGACGGCGACTGGCGGTGGCGGCGCTCTTGCTCGTGTCGCTGACAATGGGCGGGCGCGGCGATGACGGAACGTCTGATCCGCCCGAAGCGCAGACGTCCGCAGGGGCTGCGAAACTGAAGCGAACCCAATCTCGGGTCTCGGACCAGGCCCCGCGCTGGTTGGATTCACTTGCGCGGGGGACGGAGGAGGCCCGGAAACTCGAAAGGCCCATGTTTCTGATCGCCAAGGGGGACAACTGCCGTTTCTGTCTGGCTCTCAATGACGAGTTGGAGAAGCCCGAGCTGGAACGAGAGCTCCGCCGCTGGACGCTCGTGAGGATCGACGTCGACGAATCCCCGGGCGACGCCCGGTTGATGGCCGTTGACGCCATCCCCGCTCTTCGAATTCTGACGCCTGCGGGCCGGCTCGTCAGCTCGCAAGAGGGATTTGTTCCGGCAGACACCCTCACCGCATGGCTCAAAGATCAGTTTGAGGCGGCGTCTGTGGCGCCGCCTGCAGTGCTCTCGACCGAGGGGCCACCCGATTCCGCCGACGTTCGCGCGTTGATCGACGAATTCAAAAACCGTGACCCGGCGATCCGTGAGGCGGCCGTCCGCAGGTTGATGCGGCATCCCGAGCAGGCGGCGCGGCGGGTCGCTTCTGCGTTCGCGACGGGGAACCTGGCCGCTCGGCTGACGGCGCTCGAGCTGCTTCAGGAATGGCGGGCGCCGATCGACGGGTTTGATCCCTGGCGCCCCGAATCGCTGACGGCAGCACGACTCAAAGCCTTGTCGGACTGGGGGGAATCGGCAGATCATGCAGGGGGCCTTCTGGCCAGAGAAGGCCTCTCTGAGGAGGAGCTTCGGAGTATCGGCGAAATGATCGACCGCATGCTGGTGGCACCAGCCGACGAATCGCGGGCCATTCGCGAGCGGCTTGCCCGCTACGGACGTCTGCTGCTCTCCCACGTGTACGAACGTTTGCGCGAGGTCGCAACCGATGCCGATCGCGAACGCCTTACGGCGCTGCGCTACCGCCTGGTGGCGCCTGAGGGGCTCGCGCTCACCTGGTCGGGTGGGCTCGAACGGCTGGCGGCGGCTGACCCCGAGACGAGGCTCCGCGCCGCTGATGAGCTTCTACGCCGCGTCACGAGCGCCGAGGAACCTCTGCTGCTCGAATTATTCAGCGATCCGGCGCCGCTGGTGCGGGAATTGAGCCTGCGGGCCCTGCACGAAGTCGGCGGATCGAATGCCCGCAGCGCACTGTTGCGGCTGCTGGACGACCCCGAGCCGAATGTGCGCGCAGCGGTGCTCAAGCAACTGGCGCAATCTCCGCCGCAAACCATCGTTCCCCGCATTGCGGAATTCACTGCGAACGAGGCCGATTCTGACCTCGTCGTGCACGCGATCCGCGTGTTGCGCGAGGCGAAGGGCGAATCTGCGGCGCAGGCCCTGATGAAGCTGCTTACGCATGAGAGCTGGCAGGTCCGGGCTGAAGCGGCCGACGCGCTCGGTCAGTTCGTGGACCGGTATGCGACGAAAGTCGAGCCGCTGCACGCCGACATCTATTCCGCGATGGTCGATCTGCTCGCCGATTCCGACGGTTTCGTCCTGAGCCGCGCAGTGACCGTTCTGCAACGTGCCGATCTGATCGCCGCTGTCGAGCCTCTGGCCCAGGCCGCAGAGAGCCACCCCGAGCTCGCGCGAGACGTTATCAGGGCGCTGGCGCAGGGAAACAAGCAGCGCAGGGCGGCGGTCGTGCACCTCCGCCGCTTCACGGGCCATAATGATGCGAGACTTCGCGCAGCGGCTATCGGCGCCCTGTGCGGCATGGAAGACGAGGGAATCGAAGACCGACTGCCGATCGCATTTCGCGACAGCGAGTCGGATGTGCGGCAGGCCGCCGCCACCGGGTTCTTTCAGATGCTCGAGTCTCACCACCCGCACACCGGCGCAGCCGACGAATTCGAGGTTCCGGTTGCCGGCGCCGGGCCAGCGGGGCTCGGCGTCTTCGGCGGGTTTCTGCGAGCGCTCATCGGCGGGAGCGGGGCTGCCCGCAAGATGACTCAGCCCGCGACAACGACTGACCCGGCGCCGGATGCGGCTCCGGTGAACACCGATCGCGCGGAAGCTCAGGTGAACGGGGAAGGGAAAGATGGAACCGCGGACAACCAGGAAATCGATGCCAAGACGCGCGAGCGAATCGATTCAGCAGCGTCGACGACGGACGCTTCGCCCGACGGCGTTGAGACGGAATTGGCCGACATCCGCAACGGAAAGAGATTCAATACGAAGTGGTTCGCGCTGGCCGACGATCTGCTGCCCATGCTCTCGCAGCCGGCCGCTGAGGAGCGCTTGTCGGCAGCGCTGCCCCTCGCGGCTCTCGGCCGCGATCACGCCGCCATTCCGGAATTGCAGCGACTGGCGCGCGACCAGAGGCACCTGCTGCCACGGACGGCTCACGCGCTTCCGTGGCTGCTGAATGCCGACCGTGAAAGGCTGTTTGCCGAACTGTGGTCGGGCGCCTCTTCGGCCGACGACGTGCGGGCCATCGCCGGGCAACTGGCGACCATCGACTCGAAGCGTGCGGGTGAGCAGTTGTGGTCGCTGCTCGAAGCAGACTGGATCGATGCCGCAGCAGCCGAGGAAGTCAAAACGGCACTACTGCAATTTTATTTTCCCGCGCACCCCTACAACCCGCAAGATGCCCCGGCGCGCGCCAGGAAGCGCGCGGTCTCGCAGGTCAGTGAGCGTGCCAAATCGGGCCCGCACTGGCGGCGAATTGCGGCGCTGGCGATCTTACTGCCGCTCGAGCAGGAGGCTGCGGCGGAAATCGCCCGGGCGCTCGTGGACGATACGACTCTCGCCGACGCCGCCCGCGCCGACGCATTGCAGATTCTTCTGACCGCAGAGCCCGAAGAGCTTGCCTCGAAAGATGCCATGGCGCACCTCGCAGGCGCTTTTGCGGGCGCGAGTGACGTGTCGCTGACGTACCTGGTTCAGGGGGCCGTCGCGATCGGCGCATTGCGTGAAGGGCGTTTTCGTTTGCTCAGTTCCTACGACCACAGCCATTTCTTCCATTCGACGAGCCAGCCGATCGTGCCCGTGCCGCCAGCCGGCCTGCGGCCCGAACCTCTGCTCCCGCTGGTTGATGCCGCAAATCGCCGCACCGCGGCACAGGCCGGATATCTGCTCGCGCTTCTCGACCGCCACGAGGGCCTCGCGGTCCTCATCGATTACTGGCGTGCTCATGCGCAGGACGACGTAACGTGGATGCGGCTCGTCTACCGCGCGATTGCGCGGCTCGACGAGGGGGCGCACGTGCCGGTGCTCAGAGAGATTTACGGCCGCCTCAGCGACGACAAGAACCGTTCGTCGCTCGGCGAGTTCTATTGGACCTTGCGCAGCATGACGCACCCCGAAATTCTGCCGTTGCGCAGCCAGATCCGTAAAGAGGTCGGAATGGACCAGCTCCGTTAATGTCAATTCTTGCGAGGGAGATTCCTCATGATGTGGCTTCGAATTCAGATACCCATGTTGCTCGCGCTTCTGGCATGGGGTCGACCGCTGATGGCGCAGTTCGAGTTGCCCAATCTGGTTTCCGGCACGGGGAGCGTCAGTCTGATTCGTGCGCCCGAGAAAATGCGGCTGCAAATTACCATCATGGGGCGAGGGGCGACGCTGAAGGATGCGCTTTCCGCTCTCCAAGACCGCGTCTCGAAGGCTCAGACGCAGTTGGCGACCCTCGGGGCGGAGAAAGAGACCATCAAGGTCGGCGACTCACGGATCAGCGAATTGCCGAATGAACGCAACCAGCAACGGCAGTTGCAGATCATGATGATGCAACGCATGAAGCAACGGGGGGGTAAGGGAGCAACGAAGGCGCCGGCGGCCGCCCCGGTTCTCGTGACCGCTCAATTGACTGCCGACTGGAAGCTTTCGAGCAAGACGGCCGAGGAACTGCTCCTGGCCGTACACCCCATCCAGGAAAAGATCAAAGCCGCCGACCTCGCCGGCTCAAAAGAGGCCGAAAAGCTCAGCCCCGAGCAGGAAGAAATGCTTGAAGAGGCTGAACAGAGTTTCGGATTCAATTCCGGCGACGAGCAGAAACCGGGAGAGCCGGCTTTCATGTTCGTCAACCGGGTGTCTGAGGCCGAACGCGAAAAAGCCCTGGCCGACGCATTCGAGAAGGCAAAAGCAAAGGCGACGCGGCTGGCAAGAGCGGCCGGCGCACGGCTGGGCGCTCTGCGATCGTTGAGCACGTCCGATACCGGCGGGGCCGGCTTCGAAGACTACTCGATGAACGCCGTCTACGGCAGCTATGCCTCCCGCGCAATGCAGATGCTTCGCCAGCAGCAGGGAGCGACTCCGGCGAATGACGATGAAATGGAAGCCGTCGGAGTCGAACCGGGAATGGTCAGGTACAACGTGACGATCACTGCGTCGTTCACGCTCGAACATTAGAGCGTGCAGAAACCGGGCGGCCGCTGCCGGTGATCGTCGCCAATACCGATTGTGGGCGGCGCGCGGTGTCGTCGCCAACCAATTTCCGACCGGCCCGGCCCGCCTTCAGTGGCGAAGGGGACGTCACTTTCGATTTCTAAGGGCGCTACTAACCCACTCGCCTGACGTCGGTCGCACAAGGCCCCTTTTTGCCCGTCCCGATGGTGAATTCGACGAGATCGCCTTCCTGAAGTTGGTCAAATGTGCCCGTTTTCACTTCCGAATGATGGAAGAACAGGTCTCCCTGATCTGCCGCGATGAATCCAAATCCTTTGTCGCCGATGATTTTCTTGATTTTTCCTTGTGGCACGACTGACTCCAAAAGGCCAAAATAAAACCTCTCACATGCAACGCAGAGGGATCATAGTCGACCCGGCGACGGAATGCGATGTGGTCTGGCGATTCGTCAGTCGTCCGAGCGCTTGATTGACATCGCGGCGCGAGTTGCGTCCGCGCTCGCTTCCGTTTTCAAGGCCGCTGCGCGATTTCGGCCGGTCGAAGGTCCAGCGCGTGAGGGGTTTGGGAGCCGGCTTGCAGGTGCTGAGAGTGCGTTTCTTAGCGGCGGGGCAGGGAGATGCATTCCGTGAGCCTGGCGGCCAGCACCTCGACGTGTGGTTCCCGCAAAATCGTCTGGTGCTCGCCGGGAACTTCATGCACGTCGACCCCTTGGGCAGCACGAGCTTTCCATCCGAGAGAGTCGTCGCGCACCCGCCACCACGGCTGCCGACGGACTCGAAAGACCGTAATCCGGCCGTCGTAGACGGGCGGCACGAAGTCTTGGCCGGGCCACATGCGCTGTTTCCAGCGATTCCACGAGGCGGCGGCGGATGCATCGGCCTGGCTGATATCCGACTCTTCGGCCGACCTCTTGCGCGTCACGTGGCGCGTCAGCCGGCCGATTTTCCGCCGCACGGCGCGGAACGCTGCGGAAAGTTCATCGCGGCGCAGGCGACGACAGATGCCCAGCAAATGAACTCTCCAGCGCGACGTCGTATTCTCGACCGGCCAGGCATCGAAAACCGCCAGCAGCCCGACTTCGCGGCCCACAGCGGTAAGCTGTCGTGCCATTTCCACGGCGATATGGCTTCCCTCGCAGAATCCACACAACAGGCACGGCCCGGCCGGCCAGACTTCGTTGAGCGCGACAATCGACGCTGCTGCCAGCGCTTCGTACTGGGCCTCTGTGTAGTACCGTTCGGGATTGGCGGCGTCCTGGCGTTGGAGGCCATAGACGGGTTGACCGGGCCCCAGGCGGCGGGCCAGGAACACGAAACCCAGGGCGTTGACGTTGGGCGCCGCCACGCAGAACAGCGGCGGCTTGCTGCCGTGCGGCTGGATCGGGATCAGTGTCGGCCAGGCACGTTCTTCGCGGTCGCGCAGCAACCGCGCCATCCCGCGCACGGTTGGCGTCAGGAACAGCGCCCGCAGCGGCACTGTCTGATTGAAGACCTGGGCTACGCGCGACAGCAGCCGCACGGCGAGCAGCGAGTGCCCTCCCAGGTCAAAGAAATTGTCGTCCGGTTGAATCGGCCGGGTCGCCAATAGATCTTCCCAGATCAGCATGAGCTGCGTTTCGATCGAGTCGTTAAGGGCAGCAGAGGCTGCCGCCGGGCCGGCGGGCGCGATTTGCGGGGCCGGCAATGCCTGGCGGTCCACCTTGCCGTTGGGGGTCAACGGCAACCTTTCCAGATGGACATAGGTGGCAGGAACCATGTACTCGGGCAGTTGCTTCAGAAGTTCGCCGCGGAGCGTAGCGGCCGTCGGCCGGGCATCGCGATCTGCCGCGACGACATAGGCTACCAATCGCTTTTCCCCCGGATTGTCGTCGCGCAGCAAGACGACGGCCTGGGCGACCGCGGGGTTGCCGGTCAGGGTTGCCTCGATCTCGCCCAGTTCAATCCGAAACCCGCGCAGCTTCACCTGCTGGTCGCGACGGCCGAGGAATTCCAGGTTCCCATCTTCCCTCCAGCGGACCAGGTCTCCGGTGCGGTAGAGCAGCGCATCGGCCGACGACCGGAATGGGTGGGGAATGAATTTTTCGCTCGTCAGTTCACGCCGATTGAGATAACCTCGCGCGAGCCCGTCTCCCCCGATATGCAACTCTCCCGCGACGCCGATCGCCACCGGTTGCCGCGCGGCATCCAGCACGTACGCTTCGGTGTTGGCAATTGGCCGGCCGATCGGTATCGAGGTCCAGTCGGCCGGCAGTTCGGGGGGAATCGGGTAGGTGCAGGCAAAGGTAGTCGTCTCGGTCGGCCCGTAGCCATTGATCAAGGTCACTTGCGGGTGCCGCAAGCGGAACTTCCGAACATGGTCGACGGACAGGGCTTCTCCGCCGATGATCAGATGGCTGACGCCTGCCAATAATTCCGGGCGGCTGTCTACGAGAATGTTGAAAAACGAAGACGTCAGCCACAGGCAGTTGATCTGCTGCTCACGCAAGAGACGTTCGAGGTCGCCGAGGTCGGGCACACGCTCCGGATAGATGACACATGCCGAGCCGTGCAACAACGCCCCCCACAGTTCGAACGTCGACGCGTCGAAGGCAGGTGAAGCCAGCCAGAGAAACCGCAGCTTTTGGCCGAAAGGAACGTAGGCGGCGCCGCAGACAAGCCGCACAATGCCGCGATGTGGCACGAGCACACCCTTGGGGAGACCCGTCGATCCCGACGTGTACATCACATAGGCGATCGCGTCGGCGGCACCGTTGAGGGCCGGATTGTCGTCGGGCTGCCGCTTGAGGTGCAGCGCGGGGTCGTCGAGAAGCACGGTGCGGAGGTCCGGCAGGTCGCCGGGAACCTGCTGTGGCGCGCACGTCAGCACGACCTTGGCGCCAGTGTCTCGAATCAGCGTTCGCAAGCGCGTTGGGGGGGCATTGGTCTCGAGCGGCACGTAGGCGCCGCCCGCCTTCAAGATTGCCAGCACGCTCACCACGAATTCTACCGAGCGGCCCATCAGCACGACGACCGGCTGCCCCGGGCTCACGCCCACGACTGCCAGGTAATGCGCCAAGCGGTTCGCCCGGGCGTTCAGGTCTCGATAAGAAAGTTGCCTGTCTCCGCAAACGAGCGCCAACGCTTCTGGCGTGCGCTCGGTTTGTTCCTCGAAGAGCTGGTGTACGAGCTTCTCGCGAGGGTAGTCTGTCGCGGTCCTATTCCATTCGACCACGATCTGCCGCCGTTGCTCGTCTGTCAACAATGGGAAACGCGACACGCGCTCGTCGGGGTGTTCCGCGATGGCGGTCAGCAGCGTCTGAAAGCGCCGCGCCATGCGGGCGATCGTGTCGGCGTTGAACAGATCGGTGCTGTAGGCGATGGTTCCGTGCAAGCCTTGCGTGCTGGCGCGAAGGTGCATCTCGACGTCAAACCGCACGCGTCGACTGACCCCCGGCAGACGAGTGACTTCCAGATCGCCCAGGCTTAGATCGCGATCGGGCACGGTCCGCAGCTCGAACAACACGTCGAACAGCGGACTTCGACTCAGGTCGCGCTGTGGTTGTAGCTCCTCGACCAGTCTTTCGAACGGAAGGTCTTGATGATCGTAGGCGTCGAGCGACACACTCCGCACGCGGTCCAGAAGCTGCCTGAAGGTCGGATCGTCTGCCAGGTCGGTCCGCAAAACCAGGGTGTTTACGAAGAACCCAATCAGAAGTTCCAGTTCCGCCTGCTGCCGACCGGCGATCGGTACGCCAACCGCAATATCGGCCTGACCGCTGTCGCGTGCCAGCAGGGCTTGGAAGGCGGCCAGCAGGGTCATGTGCAGGGTCGCTCTTTCGGCGCGGCTCAGCGTCTGCAGCGATTCGACGACCTCTCGCGGAATATCAAAAGTGTGGCGGGCCCCCTGGTACGACTTGATTGGCGGGCGCGCCCGATCTGCGGGCAGGTCCAACGGCGCCAGACCGTGCAGATTGGCGCGCCAGTAGTTCAGCAATTGATCGAATCGCTCTCCTTGCAGTTCCTGCCGCTGCCAGGCAGCAAAGTCGGCGTACCGAATCGGCAACTTCGGCAGGGGCGGGTCGACCTGGCGAAGATGCGCGGCGTAACAGCATTCCAGTTCCGACCAGAAGATCGGCATCGACCACCCATCCGTTGCCATGTGGTGGAATGTCAACAGCAGCAATTGATCATTCTCAGCCAGCCGCAACAGCTCTCCGCGAAGCAGACGGTCTTTCGTCAGGTCGAATGGCAGTTCGGCCGCGGCCCGGCGCCGCGCCAGGACGGCGCCTTCAACCTCGCTGGCCGGCCGATCTCGCAGATCGACAATGCGCAGATCGAAAGGCCCCGCAGCCTGCACAGCCTGAACGGGGCGGCCCGCCTGTAACCTGATGCTGGCTCTGAGCGGTTCGTGCCGCTCGACGACGGTCTCCAAAGCGCGCCGCAACGATTCCGGGTCCAGCCGGCCTCGCAATCGCAGCCCATAGTGCAGGTTGTAGGCAACGCGCTCTCCTTGCAACTGTTCCAGGAACCAGAGTCGTTGCTGGGCGAACGACAGGGGCATCTTGCCATCCCGCACGACAGGTTCAAGTGCGCGGCGCGACGGGACAATCTCAGGCCGGTGGGCCGCCCCAATTCGGGCCGCCAGCTCTTCAATAGTTGGCCCTTCGAACACACTGTGAATCGGCAGGTCGATCCCGAACGTATTCCGTACGCGGGCGATCAACTGCGTGGCCAGCAGCGAGTGTCCGCCGAGCTCGAAGAAATTGTCATGAATGCCAATGGTCTCGGTTGAGAAAAGTTCGCGCCAGATGAGAGTCACCTGGCGCTCGATGTCCGTCTGCGGTGCGGCATACGCCTGCGATCGTGCCGGGCGGATCAGGGTCGGGTCGGGCAGCGACAGGCGGTCGACCTTCCCGTTGGGGGTGACCGGCAGGGCATCCATCTGCACGAACGCCGCTGGTACCATGTAGTCAGGCAGCGACTGCGACAATAGCTGTCGCAGGGTGGCGCTTGTCGGGGCGGGCCCTTGACGCGCCACGAAATAAGCGACGAGCCGTTTGTCGCCCGGCCGATCTTCGCGAGCGACGACAACGGCATCGTGAATGCTGTCGAGTTGCCGCAGGGCCGCCTCGATTTCTGCAAGTTCGACCCGCTGACCGCGAATCTTCAACTGCCAGTCTTTTCGCCCGACGTGTACGAGACAGCCGCCTGGCAGCCTGTAGCCCAGGTCTCCCGTGAGATAGATGCGTTCGTGCGAGGCGTCGGGGTCAGGCCGGAACCTGGCGCTGGTCAACTCCGGCCGCCTCCAGTAGCCGGGAGACAGGTGGCGGCTTCGAACGGCAATTTCCCCAACCTGTTCAATGCCAGCGTCGTTGCCATCGCCATCGAGGACCTCCACGCCCTTGCCTTCCAGCGCATAGCCGACAGGCACGATTTCGCCGGTGATGGTGGTGCCGCGGTCAATCACATATTGCACGTATGTTTTGGTTTCCGTGCAGCCCAGTTCGTTCACGAGCACGCAATCTGAGGGGAAGTGCGCTCGAAAGAGCTCGACATCACTGCGGTACAAAGTCTCGCCGGTCAGAATCACTCTGCGAAGGTGCGGAAACCGCTGCCGTTTCGAGAGAGTGGCAACAAAGTTTCGGAAAACAGTCGGAACCGACAGCAAGACCGTGATGGCTTCCGATTCCATCCATTCGGCGAGGTTGGCAAAGGCCTGTTCCCTGACGATCCACGGATAGGCGCCGGCTCCGTTGATCAGAACCCGATTGAATGAAAGCGACGAACCGACCGCAATCACCCGATCGTGCTGGTTGATGTTCGCTTTGCCGGCGGCCCGTCCCAGGTGTAGCGTCGACCGGTGTGTGTGGATGACGCCCTTCGGCTTGCCGGTCGATCCTGAGGTGTAGGTGATGCTGGAGTAGCAGTCTGGCGAGACCGCGCATTCAATCCGTTCGCTGGAGATCGTCGGATCAATCGTGTCGATATTGACAATGGGAATGCGGTCGCCTGCCAGGGCCGTCGCCAAAGAAAGATTGCGGGTGTTTGTCAGCAGGATGTCGGCCCGGGAGTCGTCGAGGATAAATGCCGTTCTCTGCGACGGATGGGTCGGCTTGAGTGCCACGTAGCAGCGGCCGGTTTTCAAGACAGCGAGAATTCCGACAGCCAGCGACGCACCCTGCTCGATGAGAACCGCAAGCGGAAGCTGGCTGTGCAGAGAGCGGGCCAGCAAGGCGCGCGCCGCACGATTCGACTCTCGATTCAATCTGGAAAACGTCAGGCACTCTGCCGGTGTCTTGATGGCCGGCCGGTCGGGGCTTTCAGACGCAAACGCTTCGAACCGATCGTGAATCGCCGCATCGCTGTCGGCTGTCGATGCGCCCATGGGCCCCGCGCCGCTCTGTACGGCTGCCGCGTTTTCGACGAGTAGGCGCGAGGCGTCGGTCATGATTCAAGGTCATCAATGAGGTCGCAGGTCCGCTCGGCGCCATTGAGAGCCAGGGCATGGTCGGGGCGGGGGCGAGAGAGCGCGTGCAGAATGCGATCAGCCAGTTGGCCTGCCGAGATCGTTTCGGCGTCGATCACGTCGACCAGGTTCCTTTCCTGAAGCAGCCGGGCGCGGCTGAGTTGATCTACCATGCGGCGATTGGGCGCGAGGATGGCCCGCGCCCGCGTCTCGAGCACGTTCATGGTGGTGTTGTATCCCCCCTGGTTGATCGAGAGATCGGCGGAGTGCATCCAGCTCAGGAATTCGTCGCTGAATCGCCGCAGTTGAAAGTGGCCGCCCCGAACCGTGCGTGCGAGGGCTGTATACGACGCTTCGCCGCTGTAGAGGCCGGCGACAAGCAGCATCGAGCGGCCTGCCGTCGCGCCGCTGTCGTGAAGCAGTCGCCAGGCCGAGCTGCACAGCGTTGCGAGGCGCTCGCCATCGCCCAGGCCTCCGCTGCTGACCAGCACGTAGCCTGCCGGTTCCAGCGAAGCCTTGTGAGCGGGGAGAGGCGCGCGTTCGAGTCGTTGAGAAACATAGCCGGTGTGGTGGATGGGAATCGCGATTTCAGAGGCCCACGAGAACTGCGACTCGAGCCGGACGACGCGCGGGTCGGAATGCACAAGCAGGGCGGTAAAGTGTTCGTTCAACAGCGAGACCACCTCGCGCCCGTACCGCTCCGACGAGCACGCTGCTTCGTGACCGGCCGGGTGATCGCGAACCGACGACAAGACTCGAACGCGCCGGTTCGCGGCTCGCGCCGCCTCGATCGCCGAGAGCAATTCGCTTCGAAGCTCCCACTTGCTGAACGGGAAATGCTCGATGATCAGGAGATCCGGCCGAATGTCACGCAGTTCTCGATCGAGAATGCGATGTCGATCGTCAAAAACATCGTTGATGGCTCGGCCCCCATCGACGGGCGTCAACCCTTGATGGGTCCGACAGAGAGTCGGGAGTTGCACGACGCGCACCGACCTGTCCAGCGGCGGGCCGGGTACAGACCGTCCGCCCACGACAAAGTGAACCTTGTGGCGACGGGCCAGCGCGCGGACGATCTCTCGGCTGCGAACATAGTGGCCCGCGCCACTGAGATGCTGACAGTACATGACAATGCGCTTCGGGATTGCCATCGCATCAGGCCGGCTGTCGATCAGAGACGCCCAAAAGCTCGAAGATCGCGTCCTTGATCGGGCTGTATCGTGCGTGGCCCATCGAGAGCGACTCTGCAAGGAACTTCGTTCCGTCGCCGTATTTGTTGGTTTCCTGAGGCAGCTCGATGATCCGGTTTTCTTCCGGATCACGAATAACCCCCAAAGGGTCTTCATTGCGGCGCACGCGGTCGAGCTGCTCAAACAACAGCCGCCGCAGCAGGGCGACCCCTTCATCAGAGCTGCCCAGCGTCTCGCGCGTTCGATCGGCGACGGCGCCCTGCGTCACACAGGCCATGATGTCCTGGCCGTCGACGGTATCGACGATGTGCTTGCCATCGGCGTCCTGCCAGGGAACGTCGTACAGAGGAATCTCGTCCTGCTGCACCTTTCTTGCGTCGCGAGCGGGCTTGTAGCAGGCGTACCAAAGATGCCACGTGTGGCTGTCGTCGATCGGTACGCGAATCTGCATCCGGTGCTGTCCGCCGGAACCGACGCGCAGCATCACGGGGAAAACCAGCGGGTGACCGACGTGCCAGTCGTCGTCTTGCTCTGAGTTTCCTTCCAGTACGCGGCGTTTGATGATGCCGTAACGGAAAACGTCGAAGCCGATCTTCACATGTCGGCGCGGGTAATGTGTCGGCGCCTGATCGCCTCGCTGCTGCCTGACGGCTGCGAGATGATGACCGTGCAACCACTCCAGATGGTAAGGATCGACGCTGTTCTCCATGATCTGGAGCCAGTTGCACGGAAGCAGCGCCTGACCGATGTCACGCAGGCAGTTGTCCCAGACGAACAGGTCGTATCGCGGCAAGAGCGGCGCCGGGTCGGGGCCCAAATAGGCAAACACCAGCCCGCCGAGCTCTGCGACCCGGTAGGCCCGCGCCTGCACGCGCTGGGTAAGCTTGGTCTCGGGGGGCTCTGCCGGCATTTCCAGACAATGCCCCGCCCCGTCGAACTTCCAGCCGTGATAAGGACATCGCAGGCCCGCCCGATCGACGAGGCCGTAGGCGAGCGAGGTGCCTCGGTGGGGGCAATGCTCCTCGAGTAAACCCAATCGCCCCGACGCATCGCGGAACAAGACGAGTCGTTCACCCAGCAACTGGACGGCCTTGACCGGGTGGAGTCGCAGTTCACAGCTTGCCGCCACCGGGAACCAGTAGCGCCGCAGCAAGTCGCCCATTGGCGTGCCGCGACCGACTTGCGTCAGCGTTTGCTGTCTCTCTACGCTCAGCATGATGACACCTCACCGAGACCGCATCTGCCCCATACCGCCTGCAGGCCGACGCTCTGAGAGCCAGTTCAAGACGCGTTTTGGATAGAAATTGAATGTGAGTCGGTCATGAACCATTCTGCCGATCTCAGACAGACGGAGAATTCCGTTGTCGTCTTCGATGAGGCCACCCTCTCGCAGCCGGAAAAGCGGCTCGCCAAAGTCGTCGTCAATCGAGTTGCCGAAGACGCGCTCGTAGTCTGCGGAATCCAGCGGCTTTCCATCACCCAGCGTGTGGGCGACGTACAGGGTGCGGCAGTCGTCGTCTCCCAGTCGAATCACGTGCTCAACGGGGCTTCGGCCGGCCTCTATTCGTTCGAGGTACTTTGGAATGCGCTCGTGGTTGCGGTAGACGGTCGCGCCCAGGTGCGAACGCGCGCTCATGCCGATCCCTAGTTGGTAACCGTTGCCCGAGTGGTCGTGATGCGGTGCACGTTTGTGGCGCGAGGCGATGGTGTCCAACCGCTTGAATGTGTGCCAGCGCGTCTGGGTAAAGCCCAGATCGGCCGCGGTCTGCATTACGACCAGCCGCCAGCGCACCAGGCGTTCGAGCTCCAGGCGCTCTTCGTCGGCCAGTCGGCGGGCGACCGGTGTCTGCTCGTTGAGCCGCAGGTCGTAAACCGTCACCGACTGGACCCCGCGCTTTGCAATGGCCGAGAAATCGCGTCGAAAGCTGTCGTAGGTTTGCCCGGGCAGTCCGTAAATGAGATCGATATTCAAGATGAGGCCGCTGCCCACGACGAGATCACATGCCTCGAGGGTTTGCAGGGCGGTGTGTCGCCTGTGAACGTCGTTCAGTACGTTTTCTTCAAGACTCTGGGTTCCCATGCTGACGCGGCCGATGCCTCGTCGGCGCAGCACGTCGACGTGGTCTGCCGTTATCGATTCGGGCGACGCCTCGACGACATGGACATTGGTGCCCTCGGAAGGCAGGCGCTCGAAAATCGCCGAGAGCATTTCGTCGAGCAGATCGGGAGGCAGCGCGGTGGGCGTGCCTCCTCCGACGAACAGTTGCGAAAGAGGCGTTCCAGCATCGGCCCATTCGAGTTCCCGCCTCAGGGCCCTGACGTACCGTTCCATTTCCTGATGCCTGGCCCCGATCCGTACGGCGAAGAAACAGAACGTGCAGCGGTAATTGCAGTACGGCACATGAACGTAAAGCCGCAAGGCGTCTGAATGCACGCGGTCTCTCTCGGCACAGGGGCTTTCGGTGTACGCAGGGGCCGATGCCGGATAGGCGTGTGCGGCGGCATACGCCACGCCCGGCGATGGGCCGACGGCGGCGGCAATTCGCTGAAAATCGAGGGATTCCACGGTGGGGATCGTTGATTGCGTCATTTCAGGATGCCTGCATCGTGAAAGTCGTTGAGGGCGCTTGGAAATTCGGCGTTCAATCCTGTCCGGGAATCGCCGGCGGCCGCACAGCCTGCCGTTCGCGGCCGTTGGCGATAGTTTCGTTTTGATAGATGGTTTGGAAGCGCGTGTAGAACTCGACGTCGGCCACGCCATGTTCTGCCGGTCCAACTCCGGAAGCCTTCCAGCCCCCGAACGGCGCGGCGGCGGCGGCGCCTGCCGTCGAGGCATTGATCTTCAGCAGACCCGCGCGGGCCTCCGACAAGAACCTCTGTTGCCGCTCGACCGAGCCGGAGAACAGCGCGGCAACGAGCCCTTGCGACACGCCGTTGCACAGCTTCATCGCCTGGCCCCACCCGCTCGCCCGCTGCACCACGATCACCGGGCCGAACGTCTCTTCCTGAACGATTTCTGCGGCAGGATCGTCGCAGCAAACCAGGGCCGGCGGATAGTAGCAGCCGCGTTCGGCAAGTTCCGCAGCCTGACCAGAGGCGCGATGCACGCAGATCACTCTCGCACCTGTAGCTCGCGCTCGGTCAACTACGCCGGAAATCCGGCAGAGCGCTTCTGCGGAGATGACCGGGCCGACCTGTGTCGAGTCATCGAGAGGATCGCCCCACGTCAATGCCTCCGTCGCCTTCTGCAGCGCCTTAAGAAACGCCCGATAACAATCGTGATCGACAATGACCCGGCGGTTCGCCGTACACCGCTGCCCCGCGGAGCCGAAGCCCCCCTGGGCCACTTGTGCTGCGGCGTCTGCCAGGTTTGCGTCTGACCAGACGATGGCGGGGTTGTTGCCCCCCAGTTCGCCCTGAAAAGGCACCTGGCGCGCGACGCAAAGCCGTTGCGCCGCACGCCCCGCGGCCGACGAACCCGTCAGGGTCACGGCGTCGACAGTTGGGTCGGCGATCAGGCGCTCGGCGGTGACGTGATTCCCCTGCACGAGGGTGACCGTTCCCGGGGGCAAACCAGCCTGGTGCAGCAGTTCGAGGGTCTGGAGCGCGACCGCGGCGCCCGCAGGTGCGGGTTTCCAGACAACCGTGTTGCCATGCAATAGCGCCGGCGCGAGCTTTCCCAATGGAATTGCCAGCGGATTGTTCCAGGGCGTGATCATCGCCACGACGCCCTGCGGCCGGCGCCGAACCGTCCAGCCGGGGCCGCCCCCGAGGTCAGCGTCGTCACGGGCGCGAGCTGTCGCGCGCAGCAGGGCGATTGCGAAAATCAGTTCCTGCCGTGCGTCACAGATCGGTTTTCCGGTTTCAATGGCAATTTGACGGACGAGACCTGGGGCATCGGCCGCCACGCGCTCTGCGACGGTCAACAGCAGCTCGCTGCGTCGCTCGCGCGGCCAGCCGGCCCACTCGCCCAAAGCGTGTCGCGCTGCGGCCGAGGCGGCCCTCACCTGCTCAGTTTCGCTGACGGGTACGCGCCACAGCGGTACATGGCCGTCGCGCGGACTGATGTGCTCGATGAACTCCAGACGCCGGTCAATCGTCGCGTCGGCGAGGCCGCGAGGCGCCACCGCAGGCAGCAGGGTCGGCGCGGCGTCAATCGTCGAAACGGCATCCATGGCGCATGTCAGCCCCGGGATTTGGCAAGATCGACGACTGCGTCGGCGATACAATCGGCCATTTGGCGGGTTCCGACGATTCGGGACCCGTTTTCGCACACGTCGGCAGTGCGGATCCCTCGCCGCCACACGTGGGCCACCGCCGCCTCAATCAAATCCGCCTCTCGCGACAGGCCGAAGCTTTGGCGCAGGAGCATCGCCAGAGCGAAGATCTGACCGACGGGGTTCGCGCGATCCGCCCGGGCGAGGTCATTCGCAGCGCCATGATTGGTCTGGTACACGGCCGCCCCCGTCTCCGAAAAGCTGCCGCCGTAGCAGATCCCGCGCGAGCCCAGAAGCAGGCCCCCGACGTCGGACATGATGTCTCCGAACATGTTCGATGTCACGACGACGTCGAATTCGCGAGGATTCTGGATCAGTTGGAATGCCGCGTAATCGATTTCCAGTTCCCGGGTATGTACGGCAAACTCGCGGGCGACATCGCGAGCACTGTCGCTCCAGAGCCGGCTGATTGTCGGCACCCCGCTGGGCTTCAGCACAAGCGTCAAGTGACGGCGTCGGTGCTGGGCAATAGCCGCAGCGACTTTCATGACCCGCCTGACCTGTGACTCGCTGTAGGAGAATCGGTGGTGGGCGATTCGCCCGTCGTGATTGTCGGTGGTTTCGTCCCATCGGCCCTGGTAGATCCCCGCCAGGTTCTCGCGGACGACGAGAATGTCGACCTCTGCGGTGTGTTCGGGCTTGAGGCAGCCGACATTCTGCAATTCGCGGCAACTGACGAGCGGGTTCAGCTTGCAGAACAGGTCGAACTGGTGGCGCATGTCGTAGACGAACCGGCCACCGCCGGGGCCGGCGAGAATTGCGCCGCCTGCACCAAACACTTCGCTACAGAACCGATAGACCTCAGGACTCAGAACTCGGCCGCATTCGCGGACGGCATCGTGCCCGATTGACCCTCCGATGGACACATTGAACTTGCGGGCCCGGTTGATCGACTGCACTGCCCCCAACACGGTCAACGCGGCGTCGATCACCTCGGGACCGATGCCTTCGCCTTTCAAAACTCCGATCGTGTAGCCCGCTGCGGGCACCGCATTGAGTCGCGATGCGACGAGGTGCGCCCAGCGCCCCGGCGCAGCAGCGCGTGTCGGCGAGTGGTTCTCGGCGCAGAGTGGCGTCATAGGAAATCTGTCGGGACGATGAACTTTCGGTGGTGCGTTGCCTGACGCCGATCCACGTGGGTTGCCCCGATGCCGCACGGAACGCTCCGCGAGTCTCGAATTGAGCCCGCACTGAAGCCCTGTTCACATCGCGCGAACCGGCTGTAAGACGTTCAGTGGAACCCATTTTGCCCGCGTCCTTCGGGCCTTCAGTAGCCGCGACGATGGGTCCCGGGGCGGGTTGTCTCCATCGTCATTTGAAGCAGCTTATCACTGCTCTCGGGGGCCACACAACAAAAATCGCGGGTTCCGCCGGTTTTTGCGGCATGATTTGGGTGACAGGGGCCGGGCCAGGGATTTACGAACCGATAAACATGAACTGCTTCTGGCGCTTCCTCGACAGGGCGCCGATTGCGTCCACCATTTCGTGCACGTTCACGCGAGCCAACTCTTTCGGTTCCAGCTTGTAGAGGCCCCCGCCATACACGCGGCTCTCATCCAGAAAACTCTTCGCGGTTATGGTCTGCAGTAACGTGAAAATGGTTGCTGCGAGATCGGGCTGACTGGCGAACAGTGTGGCCAGCTTCGGCCTCGGGTAGAGGCACAGGTAGACATTCGCTGCGGTCGCTTGCGACTTGTTCCAGAGGAATCGGAACGGACTCCCGCTCTCCCTCGTGGTTGTCCGCCCCATGTACGTGCAAACGAACGGCGCAGGGGCCCGTCGTTCCTGTGAGTACCACGGTTCGCGACGGCTGGCTAAGTAACCGGCATGGACACCTTCAGCCATTCCTTTTTCGAGATAGGCCCAGAAGCGCGGGTAGTGTTCCTTCACTCTCTCTGGTGGCAGCGAGCAGTCGATCAGGCAAAGCGATTCTCGAACCGCCGGATAGCCATCCGCCAATGATTCGATAACGTCCTCCTGCAGATATCGCGGGCTTGGGAGAATGGGCCGCTGGAACGGTACGGGAATACCAATACGGTCGGCGTCGGTCCGCCTAAGCACGAAGTAGCCGTTATCTCCCGTTGCCAGCCCTCGCTTGATTTGGAAAAGGTCGCCTAGGAGCGGCGAGTCTGGATTCTGATCGACGCGACCGTCACGTTCGGCGAACCGGGTCCATTTGGAAGCAGTGTCGAGGTCATCGAGCGAGACTTGTTCCGTGCGATCAGGCGCACTCAATGAGCCCCCAAAAGAAAACAAGACCTTGTGACTCGGCGGAGGCGGTGACTTGCGGAACACGACTACCGCAGAGGACACCAGCGCATCGGCAAATTGCACATCTTGTGGGGCAAACCGATGGATGTGCAGCAGTGTGACATGGCGCTTAAGGTACTGCTTCACCGCCTTGCCGTAGTTAACCGACATGAATTCGGACGGCACAAGCCAGGCCGCAAAGCCGCCCGTCGCCATCCATCGATCGCAGAGAAGCAGGAAATAGCAGTAGAGTCCTGCGAGGCCACTCAGCGTAAGTTGAAGGTCGGCTTCAATTCTTGCCGCGAGAGTCCTTTTGACGTCGGCGTCAAGGTGGTGATGCCGGACGTACGGCGGATTTGTCAGGATGAAGTCGTACCGTTGCGAGGGCGCCAACCGAGTAAAGTCACCGCGCAGAACCTCTAAGCCGCGTCCTGCCCACAACTGGCTGGCGGCATCGGCGAACGAGGTGTCGAGTTCTGCACCGGCCGCAGTACCGATCGCTTTTTTTGGGATTACCGTCAAGAGTGCCGAAAAGAAGGAGCCCGTGCCGATGGCTGGATCGAAAAACGCGAGACGGCGGCCGCCGTTCCGCTTCCACCATCCGTACAGGTATCCGGCGATTTCAGCCGCGAGATGCGGCGGAGTTGCGAATTGCCCCCACTCATTGCGTTCCGCTGCCGTCTTTTGGCCATCAAGGCGGGCCTGCACTGCCATCCGCTGTCGCTCGGGCTCCGTCATCGCGCTCATATCCCAAATTTGGCCAGATCACCAATCCTGTGTTCCCAGACCCAGTCCATCCCCTCGGCGGCCTCGTAGCCCAGGTAGCCTGTGTCGAAGTAGCCGCAGAGAAACAGTATATAGCGCACGCCTGTACCGTAGGTAGCCCGAAGCTGCTTCATTTTTGCAGCTTCCTCCTTGCGGCGTTTGTTGACATTTGTGAAATCCCCCGCCGACTTCGCTTCGACGAACAACGGAAGAGCATTCTTCCTGGCCTTTTTGGCTTGTATCACCACATCGACGGGGATGTTGACGAAACTCGGTTCTTCGCCCACACGGACATTCAAGCGGAACGAAAAGGTGCCGCGCTCCATCGTGGTCAGGTCGGCAGACTGCGGATGCTGCAGATAGCCGTATCCGCGCGCCTCCAGAAATGACTGGATCAGCGCCAATTGCCGCTGCTCCTGCGCGTTGCGGACGATTGGATCGGAGACAGCACCGCACAGACGATCGGCGACGATAGTCGATGCACGATGGCGCTCGGCGTCAGTGGGCTTCGTGTTGGCCGCTAGCCACGGAAAGAGCTCACGATCAAGCATTTTCGAAATGATGTTGGCGATCCGAACCAGATGCACGTTGACGGTCGCAGCAGGCAACTTCGGGGGAATCGCGCCGTCCTCCAACTTGTACACGAGGTTTTTCGTGGTATAGGCGAGACCGACCAAGCGGTCGCGTGCGAGTGGGGGGCAGGTCGCCATCCGAAGCGTCGGCAGAATCTGCGGATTTGCAGCAATTGTTGAGGCGTTTATCTTCGTCAAATCGTTCGTGAGGCGAATGGATTTCTCGACGTCCTCTGTAGCCTTCAGCCGTGCCTCCCGGAATGCCTTCGGGGCAAACACCATAAACCATTTGTTGAACTGGTCGACAGAGGCTCGGATATCGTCTTTCCATCGCAGTGGTTTGTCCGCATTGATCGCCATGATTCGACGCAGTTCCCAAGTGCACTGAGACGACGCGGGGCAGATTGTACCCGGGCGGGCACCTGTTCGGCGAGCACTTGCCGACACGGATGCCTGTCCTGCTCCGGCAACGACGCAGCACCGCAACACTTGCCACTCGCGCGATGCCCCACCCGGGAAACAGAACTCGCCGCCTGCGGGTTCACGCGAAACGCCGAGAGCGAGGGCTCCCGGTCGGGTTTGGCTGTTTCGTCTCAGTGGTCAGGAGGTTTCATTCGCGTGTCGGTAAGCCGTGGGAGATTCCCCCGTTTGCTTCAGAAAAACGCGGCTGAAATAAGACGGGCTTGAGAACCCGAGCTGATTGCTGATCTGATCCACAGTGAGCGAAGGGTCGTTGAGCATTCGTTTGGCCTGCCAGATCTTCAATTGATTGAAGTAGGTCATGATGCCGCAGCCAAACGCGGCACGGAAGAGCGCTTTGGCCCGCGTCGGGCTCGTCTGCGACTCACGCGCGATCTGGTGGATGCTCAGGCGGTCGCGCACGCGGGCCAAGAGCAGCCGGCGAATCTGCTGGGCGTCGTCGAGGTCAGCCCTCAGGGGGGCGGGGCGTGCGACCAGCCGCTCCATGATCTGGCCCAATAGCCCGAGCAACACGCCGGTCAATGCGAGGGTCTCGCGCGGTTCCTCGGCCGTCAGATGATCGGCCGCCAGCCAGTAGACGCCGTGAGGCGTTGAGCACGTCACTGCGGCCGCAGCAGTGAACGAGGCGACCGAGTGAAACTTTCGTAGACGCCGCGAGGCGTTGAGCACCTCAGCAGTCGTCTGACACATGGGCTACAGTTGCATCGTCTCGGCCAGCGCGAGGAACTCAGGCGGCAATGGTTTCGGCTGTCCCACGATCTCCGCCAGCGGCGCCGCGGTCGCTGAACCGTTGCGCAGACCGATCAGGTAGCCGTGCTGATCGCGCAGGAGCATTTCGGCAGCACAGGCGGCCAGTCGCGTGGCCAGCAACCGGTCGAATGCGCCCGGGCGCGCGCCGCGCTGGGTGTGCCCCAAAACGGTGAGTCGCGGGTCAAACTCCGCCGCATGGTCGCTTTGAATGTCACGGTAAAGGGCCTGTCCATTGTTCTGCGCCCCTTCGGCCACGACGACCACGGCATGCCGCTTGCCGCGAGCGCGCGCCTGGCGAAGCAGCGCGACAACTTCTGCGCCTGACAGCTCGCGCTCGGGCGCGACGATCACCTCGGCCCCCCCGGCGAGGCCCGCCGCGAGCGCCAGGTATCCACAGTTGCGGCCCATGACCTCGACGATGAAGAGTCGCCGATGCGACGAGGCCGTCGTCCTTAACCGGTCGATCGCCTCCAAAGCCACATTCAGGGCCGTGTCGACGCCGATCGTGGGGTCGGAACCCGGCAGATCGTTGTCGATCGTCGAAGCGACGCCGTTTACGGCGATCCCCTCGTTCGAGAACTCAAGCGACCCGGCCTGCGAACCGTCTCCGCCGATAACGATCAATCCCTGAATTCCGCCGCGGTCGAGGGCCTGTGCGGCAAGCCTTCGCCCTTCGCGAGTCTTGAATTCGAGGCAGCGATCGCTCTCGAGGATCGTCCCTCCCTGCTCGATGATTCCGGCGACGTCGCGAACCCGCAGCGGCACAAAGTCTCCTGCGATCAAGCCGGCATAACCGCGGCGGACACCGATCACCTGGGCGCCCCGCTCGATCGCCGTGCGTGTCGCTGCGCGAATGGCCGCATTCATGCCCGGCGCGTCGCCGCCACTGGTGAGAATTGCGATTCGATTCATTTCTCCGCGCTGGGCAGTTGGCGAACGTGGCCTGACAGTCGCACAGTGCTCGCCTGAGGCCCTTTTTCTCCCTGCTCTTCGACGAACGTCACGGCAGAACCAACGTGCAACCGGGCAAAGGCGTCGTCCAGTACACTGTGGCGGTGAAAGTAGATCTCGCGTCCATCGGGTGTCTCGATGATGCCGTAATCTTCATTCGGCACCATTCGGATCACGCGCCCCGGCGGGTATGCGGCGTGCGTCTTGACGTCTCCTCGGATTTCCCGGGCATAGTCTTCCAATTGCCGCCGCATGGCCTTGAATGCGTCTCGGACCGTGACGTACGGGTCCTCATGCGCGTGGTCGGCTTCGGGCTCACGATCGACCACCAGTTCGCGCCGAGGAACCGCCACCCGAATCCGCACGTGGTAAGTATTCCCCTGCCGGTGATGCTTGTGCGGCTTTTCAAGCACCACGTGACAGCTCGTGATGCGGTCTGAGAACTCTTCCAGCTTCATCGCATGTTTGCGGACGTCGGCTTCGAGCGCTTCGGAACGGTCCAGACCGTGAAAACTGATCTGTACGGGAAATGCCATGATTGACGACCTCAAGAGTCTCCCGATGAGATCCGAGAGAAATGGAGCGATAACGATGCGTTCAGGCAGGCAGCAGGTCACGAATCTCTGCTGGAAGAACGCGTTTGAGGCTGGTGACCTCACCTTCCGCGACGTGCTTGCACAACACCCTCAGAACGGCTCTCGTAATTTCCGTCGGGTCAACTTCGGTATCGAGCGCGAATGATTCAGAGACATGCGCCACGAATTCATCCCAGTGATGTTCTTTCACCGGTTTGTGACTCGGATGCCAGCCTTCAAAAAAGGTCCCTCGGACCAACAGCGGCAACTGGGCCGACAATTGAGCCGCCTCGTCGGCTGACAGTCGGTCTCTCAGGGTGTGCAATACCGATCGCAGGGCATGATAGGCCCTGTGCCGGTCCTTCCAGCCCAACTCGCGCATGACGTCGTCGAGCCAGATGTTTGTGGTCTGGATCGTGCTGTCAAAAACCTTCAATCCGGTGGCACTCATGATCGTACCTCCCAAGTCGTAACCGATGATGTGCTGATGTAGCGCCTCGGGCAGACATCCGCTTTGGCCGTTTATCGGGCGATCTGAATCGTTCTGACGAACTTATGGCATTCGACGCAGTTCATCGTGGTGTCCATGTATCCCAGCGTGGCGCCGTCGATCCGACGCTCTTTGGCCGCCTTTTCCATCTTGTTTGCCGTTCGGCGAAAGTCGTCGGCATATTCGGCATAGAGCGGGTCATTGACGACCATGAACTCCGCCGCGACCGCCAGCGCCTTGAGTTGCTTGGCGCCTTTTTCGATGAGGTCGAAATCTTCGAGCGCCAGGCCTTCCAATACGTCTTGCGAGGCCGCCAGCTTCTTGCGCATGAACATCTTCATCGCGGTCTTTCTGAATCCCGGCTTGACCTGAGTCTCCGACTTGTCAGGCGCGGCGGCCTCGTCCTTCGCGTTCGATGCAGAATTTGCGATCCAGAGACCAAGCACGACAACCAGTCCGCCGACAACGGCGATGCGAAGAGTTGCAGCCATGGAGGTTTCCTTCCTAAGGCAGGGTCAGAAGCAACGGCCAGCCGACGACATGCCGACAACCGGCGGCAGTTCGAGGTGCTGCCGCTCAGCGAGGTTTGTTTTCGAACGGCGCACCAGACCCGGCGTCGGTCGCGCGCCGGGGCGCGCTGATCTGCGCTTCGCGCTCGCCGTTGCAGACGGTCTCGGCGGCCGCCTTGATCATTGGTCTTCCGCAGCACTGCGGAGCGTCTTGCTCGGGGTCGCAGTGAATGACCGCTCCGCAGGAAAGACAATGGTAAATGATCAGATTGTGCGTTTTCATGGCCATTCTCCCTTTTTCGCCAGGACCTTTACGGACGATCCGCTCACGCGACTACTGTCTTCGCCGCCGGTGAATCGACCGGCGCACGTCTTTCTTCGAGTCGTGGCGATCGCTGAAGAGAACGCTTCTCAGTTCCGATTCGAGCTTGTTATCCGAACGATGCTGGAATTCCTCACCGTGAAAACGAATGTCGGTGTCGCTGTAGCCGGCCGTCGCACGTTGCTTCGTCGACCAGGCGTCGTGATGCCCATTGGAAGCCAGCATTTCAAGAGTCGCCAGAATGGCTGCTGCCAGCGCAGGGTCGGTGATTCTCGCGGGCTGCATTTCCCAGCGCCGGTTCCGATGGGCGTAGAAGCACGTCTCCATCGGTTTGCCGTCGGCCTGGATGATTCGTGCCCGTACGGTCAAGGCCCCTGTCTTCACGATGCGAGAGAACTCTCGGCAAAGGGTAGCGCGTGCGCGATCAATCGCCGCATCGCTGATCTTCATGGAACGCATGTCCGCTCCTTCATTGGTGATTCGCACATCAACTGGTCTTCGGCGTTTCGAGCGGTTCCACGTTTGTCAGCGCGTCGACAGAAAACTTCCAGCCCATTGGCGACTCGCCCAACTCCGTCGACTCTCTGGACCATCGCCTGTGCCAGTTGCTTCTGGTAGTAAGTGGCAACCTCGCCCGAGAGCACAACCACGCCGTTCAGCACTTCAACTTCCAGTCGCCGTAACCGCAGGTTTCTCGCGCCAGCCAGTGCCGCCCGCACCGCTTCGTGCAACGACCGTTCCTGCTCGAGCTGAGACACGTTTTCGGGCTTGCGCGCGCCTCTCAGTTGCATCATGCCGGCTTGTCGATCGACGCCGAGCGCCATTGTCGCGAGCAGGTTCAGCGGTCGTGTTGGCGATCGAAGAAAACAACCACCGCGTTTCGCGATTGCCCAGATCGATCCGGCCGCGCCCAGCGCCCTTCGGGGTGAAGGGCGCTAATGCTCGACCAGTCGCAGGGGAATCATTTGGGATTTCCGGTCTTCACCTTGACCGTTCGGGTCCTGGTCGCTTCCGACTTCGGCAAGGTGACCGTCAGCACGCCGTCATGGAACTCTGCCAGAACTTTCTCTTCGTTGACGGCACCCGGAAGCCGCATCGCCTCGCAGAATGAACCACACCGCCGTTCGACGCGGTGGAACGTCTTATCCTTCTCTTCTTTCTCTTCCTTTCGCTCTCCGGAAATACGCACTGAATCGCCGGTGACCGTAACTGAAATGTCGTCGGGCTTGATCCCCGGAACATCCAGGCGAACCTGGTAAGCATCTGCCGTTTCCGACAGGTCGCAGGCGGGGCTGAATTCCGATGTCAGCCACTTGCTTTCCCAATCGAAAGGCATGCCCTTGAGCATCTGATCGAACTCCTCGCGCAAGGCGTGAAACGGCCTGAGCAATTGACGGGGGCCCCGGTGAGACAGTGTCGTACTCATGGCGGTACTCCTTTTCCATGTGGCAAAAAAAGCGAGGTGAAACCGGTCTCTTCCTACTGCTGTATGCCGCCCGCAAGTATTTCCCAATGCGAATTTTCCACTTCGGGCTGCCGCAAACTCTCACCCACAAGGCCCGCCATCTGATCCGGCCGCGCTCTGGTGCAGATCGCGGCATGGTCGGTTCGATCGTCAGTCACGCACGCGCGGCAGTCTTCCCCGCAGTACTCGCAAATTCCCTGGCGAGGCTTTCGGGGCTCTCTTCGACCAGCAACCGGCCGATCTCCCGAAACTCATGGCTCAACAAATCCAGAATATCATCCAGGCTCACAATACCCGAGAGTTTCCCGGCTCGATCGACGACGGGTAACCGCCGGAAAGACCCTTGTCGCATGAGCCTCAACGCGTCCTCTACGGGCGAGTCGTCTGACACGGTCGTGGGGTCTTTCGTCATTACCTCAGAAAGCAGCGTCTTCAACGGGTCAAGCCCATCGGCGACGAGGCGCACAGCCAGGTCGCGATCGGTGATGATCCCTATCGGTTCGCATCCCTTGTTCACAGCGACGAGCGTTCCGACCTTTCGAGCCCGCATCCGCTGCGCGCACGCCTGGACGGGTTCATCGGGCCTGGCCACGTCGACTCGTCGTACGCAGATTTTTCCCACCGACATGTTCGCCTCCTCAATGGCAGGTACCGTTGTCTGAGCGTCAATGCGGATGTCCGTTGTGGTCAACTGAGTCGAGCACTTTCGTGATGGCGATCAGCAGCGGGCGCCAGGTCTGGTCGGCCGTGTAACGTGATTCCAGAACGCAGGCCTCCTCGGCATACGCCCTGGCCCGATCGAGGTCGCCCAGGACCGCCAGTTTCGCCGCGAGTTCGGCCCGTTTTTCTGCTTCGCCCGCATCCTCTTCGACTCGCTGCAGCCAGGTTGCCGCCCCCCGCCAACTGGCCCGTTCGCTGCCCGAAGTCGCTCCCGCCATCAACTCCGCATGTGACGATTTCAGCCCGTCGAGGTTCAGCTTTCGATCACCAAACTCTGTCGGCCAGCAGCAACCTTTCCAGCGGCCGACTCCCTGGACAAAAGCAGTGATGATTTCCGAAGTGTCCATGCTGCTCAGGTATGAATTCTGCGTGCCCCCGCTCCTGCTGCGAGCCGCGAAACCTCGCACGCGCCCTTCGAGTCGCCCGTGATCTCCGCCCGGCGAACTCTGACAGAGGAGGGCGCCTGTATGCCGAGCCTGACCCTGCCACCATGAACCCCCACAACCGTGAGATGAGTGTCGGCGCCCAATACAATCTCTTCTCCGATACGACGCGACAGCACGAGCATGCTTTCTCCTCCCTGGACATTTGAGAACGTGCCCATTTCAAGCCCGAACGAACTCATCGCACGTCACGTGCCGAACCGCGCTCGCGCCGGCCGAACTCGCTTGAAAATCTGAATCGACCGCGCGAAACTTGAATTATTCCGGGAAATTTGTGGCGTTTTTGGCGCGTGCCCCATCCCTCTCCCGGTACGGAAACTTCGATCTTCGTGGATCGTCATTGACCGGTTGGAAAAAAACTATCCGGCCACCGACGCATGAGCCTGACGTCAGACAAATTTCCGGCACGGCGGCGATTCGGGGTCTTATCGGTATGAAACAGTACTATTCCTCGACGACCGACATTCTGGTTGGTCTGGCGCTGGTCAATACCGTCAGCCTGGGGACGCTTGTCTGGCTGATGCCGGGCGAGCGCGCCCGAGACTTTCGCAGTTTGCTGATCGGAGGGTGCGGGCTGCTGTTCGCCCTTCTCTGTCTGGCAACGGTTGCTTCGCTTCGGCAAGACCGCCGCAGACGACAGGTCGAGGAGGGGTGGCGCAGCAGCGAGACCCGCGCCGGCGCCGTCCTCGAGACTGCGGTTGATGCGATCATTTCGATCGACGACAGAGGAACCATCGAGTCGTTCAACCATGCCGCCGAGCGAATGCTGGGCTATTCCCGTGCGGAGGTCATCGGAAAGAACGTCAATCTGCTGATGCCGTCTCCCGAGCGCGAAGTACACGATGGCTATCTCGCGCGCTATCGCGAGACCGGGCAGAAAAAGATCATCGGCATCGGCCGCGAAGTCGTCTGCCGGCGAAAAGACGGGTCAGCGTTTCCCGCCGACCTGGCTGTCGGCGAATACACCGAGGCCAACCGACGGAAATTCACCGGGTTTCTCCGTGATATATCCGACCGCAGACGGGCGGAGGCCCAGATTCGCGAACAGGCCGCGCTGCTCGACAAGGCCCGCGACGTCATCATCGTTCGCGATCTCGAAGATCGAATTACCTATTGGAACCGGGCGGCAGAACGACTCTATGGCTGGACGGCGGCAGAGGCCTGTGGGCAAACGTGCCGCGAACTGCTGTTCCGCGGCGATGGGGCCCAGTTGGATCCGGCCAGGCGCGCGGTATTGAATAGCGGCGAATGGGAAGGCGAGCTCTGCAAGACCACCCGCGAGGGACGCACCGTGATCGTTGAATCGAGCTGGTCGCTGCTGCGCGACCGGCAGAATCGCCCCGCGGAAATTCTGGCCATTGAGGCCGACGTCACCGAAAAGAAAAAGCGCGAGCGACATGCCTTGAGGGCCCAGCGGCTTGAGAGTATCGGGACGCTGGCGGGGGGGATCGCGCACGACCTGAATAACATGCTCACGCCGATCATGATGTCGGCGAACCTCCTCGAAAAAGAGCGCCCTGCCTCTGAGCGCGCCGGGTTGTTGTCGAATATCCGGGCCAGCGCCGAGAGAGGCGCCGAGATGGTCAAGCAGTTGCTTTCCTTTGCCGGCGGGGCCGAGAGCGAGCGGACGCGCATCGAACTTTGTAGCATTGTGGACGAAATCAAGTCGCTGCTGGACCATACGCTGCCGAAGTCGATCGCCATCCGAACAGAGGTCGCGACAGATCTGTGGCCCGTCAGCGGGAACGTGACCCAGCTTTCGCAGGTGCTCATGAACCTGTGCGTCAATGCCCGCGACGCCATGCCCACCGGGGGCGTGTTGACCATTTCCGCCGCCAATTTCACTGTCGACGATGAGTTTGCCTCAACCGCGCCGGAAATTCACCCCGGCCCGCACGTCTGCCTGACGATCAGCGATATGGGCAGCGGCATTCCGCCGGAAGTGATCGATCGGGTGTTCGACCCGTTCTTTACGACAAAAGAGCACGGCAAGGGAACCGGGCTGGGTCTATCAACCGTGCTGGGGATTGTCAGCAGCCACAACGGGCTGGTTCGCGTGCAGAGCGTTTCCGGACGCGGCACCCGATTTGAGATTTATCTTCCGGCGTTCGAGTCGCAGCAGATCGAAATGCTGCCTTTGATTCGTCCTGCGCAGGCAGCGGCCGGCGGTCAATTGATTCTCGTCGTCGACGACGAAAGCCTCATTCTGGCCGCTGTCAAAGCCACGCTCGAAGACGCCGGTTATCGCGTGCTGACGGCCGGCAGCGGAAATGAGGCCGCCAGGCTCTTGTGCGAACACGTCAACGATGTGCGCGCTGCAATCGTCGATATGATGATGCCCGGCTCCGACGGACCGACAACCATGCGCGCGCTGCATGAAATCAGCCCGAGACTTCGCATGGTCGCCAATAGCGGATTGCGCCTGCCCGATGAGGGCGCCAGCCTCGCCAGTGCGTTTCTCTCGAAGCCCTACACCGACGAGCAGTTGCTGACGACCCTCGCGAACGTATTGCAGGTTCCCGCATGAGATTGGTTTTCTGAGTTCCAACGCCTTATGTCAACGCTTCTGGCGATCGACGATGAGCCGCTGATTCTCGATTCGTTTCGCTATCTTTTTCCGCAGTCGGAGGTACGGCTGCTCACGGCGACGAACGCCGCCGAGGGCTTGCGCGTCTTCTCTGAGAGCCGGCCCGACGTGGTGACGCTCGACGTCGGTCTTCCCGACATGTCAGGTTTGGAAACGCTGCGCCGCTTCCGCGAAATCGACGCTCGCGTTCCGATCATCCTGCTGACAGGTCAGGGAACGGCCGCGACGGCGATCGAAGCCATGCGCCTGGGGGCGTTCGAGTACGCCCTCAAGCCCTTGGATGCCGACCAGCTTGTCGCGCTCTTGAAACGCGCCTTCGAAGTCAGCCGACTGATGCGGGTGCCTGCGACCGTCCCTTCTTCCGGCCTGGGGGCGATCTCTGACGATCAGGCCGGCGACGTTTTGATCGGCTGCTGCCCCGCGATGCAGATCGTGTACAAGTCGATTGGGCGCGTCGCCCCCCAAAACGTGACGGTCTTGATTCTGGGCGAGAGCGGCACGGGAAAGGAGCTCGTGGCCCGGGCCATCTATCACTATAGCCGCCGCGCCGACAAGCCGTTTCTGGCGATCAACTGCGCCGCCATTCCTGAGAACCTGCTTGAAAGCGAACTGTTCGGCCACGAAAAGGGGGCCTTCACGGGCGCCGACCGGCGCCGCATCGGAAAATTCGAGCAATGCCACGGTGGAACGCTGTTTCTCGACGAAGTGGGCGAAATGAGCCCGTTGACACAGACGAAAATTCTGCGGATTCTGCAGGAACAGACGTTCGAGCGCGTCGGGGGAAGCGAGACGATCAAGGCCGATGTGCGCGTCATCGCCGCGACAAACCGCGACCTCGAATCGCGCGTCAATAGCGGAGAGTTCCGGGGTGACCTGTTCTATCGCTTGAACGTGTTTTCGATCCGCCTGCCGCCGTTGCGCGAACGCGGCGAAGATATTCCGCTTCTCGCTCGGCACTTTCTCAGAAAGTTCAGCCGCGAATTCGGCAGAGAAACCCCTGATTTCTCACAGGAGGCACTCGACCTGGTTTCAAAGTATTCCTGGCCGGGAAACATTCGTGAACTGCAAAGCGTCATCAAACAGGCGTTGCTCGAGACAGTCGGGCCGGTGATCGTTCCCGATTTTATGCCCCCATCAATTCGCACTGACCGGGCCACGACGACTGCGACCGACCTGCCGGGCCCGGCGCCCGCGATCGACGTGGCGACTTTCATTCGCGCCCGTTTGCAGTTGGGTTCCACCAACCTGCACGCAGAAGCTGTTCTGTTGCTGGAGCGGATCTTGCTGCCGGTGGTGCTGCGACATACCGCCGGAAACCTTACGCAGGCAGCCCGGATTCTCGGGATCACGCGACCCACTTTGCGAGTAAAACTGGCTGAGGCCGGCCTGGTGATCGAGAAGTCGCTGTCTGAAACGCCTCATGGCCCCCAAGGGGTTGAGAAAGCGTGAGATTGAGCGCCTGCCGGCAGTGAGCACGTTGTGGCGGGGGGCGGCGCAGAGCGTGGCGGTATTGCGACCGCGCCCCTCGTCTGACTTATCAACCGAGGGCTCAGGAAACAGACGATGCTCGACACGAACGACTCGCCGGAAATCACGCTTCGCATCCCCGGGGCCTGGGCGCATCCCGGCGAGCTGCTCGAGCGCCTGCCCGAGGGCTTTCGCCTCACCCCCGAGGCGTTGTATTTGCCCGACGAGACCAAGGTCGATTTCGTCCCGATGGCGCCGGACGACCAGTTTCTGCAGATCTTCAAATCGTCGTGTCGCCGACCTCCAGGCGACGCCGAGCTGGCGGTCGTCGCCCGCTACACCGTGAATGTTGGTTTGAGCGGGCCCGGCGGTTCAATGGAATCGGCGTTGACGATGATGCAGGCCGGCGCGGCCATTGTGCGCGCCGGCGGAGCAGGCGTGTTTATCGACAACAGTGCCATCGCGCATGGGGGCCACGACTGGATCAGTCTGACCGACGACGGAGGGCCCGATGCTGTTTCGTTCGCGTTCACATCGCTCGTCCGCGGCCGCCACGACGTGTACACGATGGGCATGCAGGTCATGGGATTTCCCGACCTGCTCATGCGTTCCGCCGACGTCGACGAGCAGGGCGAGACGATCGTCGAGATCATTCGCTACGTCTGCGGCGGCAGCCGGCCGATTGGCGTCGGCCACGTGCTCGCCGACGAGCAGTCGCCGCGCTTCCAGGTCGTGGCCATAACGCAGGACGACTTTGACGCCCACAGCCCGATGCATAACCCGTTCGGACGCCTGAAGATCGTCAGCACGAAAGACATTGCGGAGGGCAATTGAGTCCTTGGCAAGCGACAAGATCGGGGCGAAAGGGCGCGATCTGAGGCTGGCGACGAGGCAGGAACACCATCAGGCGGCACGTGCGAGAGGGTCGTGCGCTCGAAGAGAGTGACGCGGGCTTCGTGCGGCTTCCACGACCCCGCGAAAGACAGTATATTCCGGTTGAAATCCTCGATGCCTCGTGCAGGCTGGAGCGACGGCGCATGTCGAGTCGGTTGACGTGGAGCGTGCGCTGGCGATTGTCGGTCTTGTGGTTCCTCGAATGGGGCATCACCGGCGCGGTGATGACCTACCTGCCGGTCTACTGGGAGTCGATCAACCTCTCGAAGCACCAGCAGTCGCAACTGGCGGCAGTGACGGCCGTGGGGCTGTGGATCGCGCCGTTCGTCGTCGGGCAGGTGGCCGATCGCTGGTTGGCGGCGGAAAAGCTGCTGGCACTGTGCCATTTCGTCGGTGGCGTCAGCCTGTACGCGATGGCCACGGGGATGGATCTCTATCAGGAGACAGCCACGAATTTCCGGGCGCTGTTGTGGTTGACGGGCATCTTCGCGTGCGCTTACGTTCCCACGGTTCCACTGGTGAGCGCCCTGTGTTTTCGGCACCTGCCCGACCCTGACGCCCAGTTCGGCAAAGTGCGCGTGTGGGGCACGGTGGGCTGGATGCTCGCCAGCCTGTCGCTCTCGTTCTGGCTCGATCGCCAGGAGGTCTTCGCCTGGCTCGTCCGCACTTACGGCGACTCGGCCATCCTCGACAAGATCCGCACGCTGTTCCGCATGTTGCCCAAGCCGTCATCGTCCGACTGCTTTCGGATGAGCTCGCTGTTGTCGTTCGCGCTCGCCAGCTTCTGCGTCTTCCTGCCGCACACGCCGCCGGCCCGCGCCCCGCGCGACGCACTTGCGCCGCTGGCGCTTCTCAGGATGTTTCGCGATCGGAATTTCGCCCTGTTCATTCTGATCAGCTTTCTCTTGGCCGTTGCGGTGGTGCCCTTGTACAACGCGGCCGTGCCGCCGCTGTTGGAGCAGTTGCACGTGCCGGGCAATTGGGTGCCGACGGTGATGATCGTCGGCCAGATTTCAGAATTCCCCGCACTGCTGCTGCTCTCGCTGTGCCTGAGGCGGTTGGGGCTCAAGGCGACGTTCGCCCTGGGCATCGCCGCCTGGGCCTTGCGTTACGGGTTCTTTGCCTTGGGCTCTCCGTGGTTGCTCGTGCTGACTGGGCTGGCCCTGCACGGCGTTTGCCACGTGTTCCTGATCGTCGTCGCGCAACTCTACATCGACTCGCAAAGCCGCAAAGACCTGCGCGCGAGCGCGCAGAACCTGCTCTCGTTCGTGACACTGGGAATCGGCTGGCCGCTGGGAATGCTGCTGGGGGGTGTGCTGCGCGAATGGTTTCAGGACAGCCCCGCGCGGCTGTTTGCCGTGCCATCGATGGCGGCCGTCGTGTTGTTGATCTGGTTCTGGAAATCGGTTCAGTTACCTGACGTGCGCCAGCCACGGGAGAACGGCGACCTTGAAGACGACGGGGAGCCGGCCCCGGCGGTGTGACGGTCACCAGGCACGTAGGGTGCGCCGAGCGAAGCGAGTCGCACCGTTCTGGTTGACGTCCCGTTGCACGGTGTGACATCGCTGCGCTGGTCACACCCTGCTCGTTTTTTGAGTGACGCAGGGTCGGCTTTGCCGGCCAGCGATGCGGTTGACGCGAACCTGGCGGGGGCGGGCCTTGGGCAGCGAGCCGGCAGCAGGAGTGTAGGGTGCGCCGAGCGAAGCGAGTCGCACCGTTCTGGTTGACGTCCCGTTGCGCGGTGTGACATCGCTGCGCTGGTCACATCTTACTCGCTTTCTGAGCTGCGCGAGGCAATTCTTCTGCATGGGACGTTGACGCGGCTCCACCGCTGGAACTATTTCGCCGGCGAAAGCCGCACGGTGCGCCCCTCGATTTGGAACGTCAATCCCAGCGGGCGCAGCGCTTGTTCGAGCAACTCTCGAATCGTCGCGTTTTTCACATCGAGGGCCACTTGCCGTTCCAGGTCGACACCCGCGCGTTGCAACGCCTCGGCGTCGTACTCGAAAAGAATTCCGCCGTGCGCAGGTTGTGACAGCGTTTCTAAGAGAGAGCTGGCCGGCAGGTCTTTGATACGCAGCGTATACCGCTTGTTGGCCAGGCTCTCAGCCGGTCGGGCGCGGCCGGCCGGCTGCGAAGCGCGCTCCGTCTGGCGCAAAGCGTCGATCGCCTCGTGCCGCTCGATGGTCCCGCGCACGACGATCTCGCCCCCCTGAATGCGGGCATCAAGGTCGGGCCACAATGCGCGCCACTGCTCGAGCGCCGCGGCGGCGGTCGCGCCGCGGGGCGGGGCATGCTGTCTTTCAATAGTCACCTCGTCGGGCACTTTGACGAGCCGCACGCCTCGACCCTCGTCGGACCAGGCGAACGTCTGATCGAATTGAATGAGAACGAGCGACAAAGCCGTGCTGGCGTCAGCGGATGGAATCACCGAGCCGCCCCAGAGATCGTACGCAATCGGTCGAGAGGCTTCGTCGATCGCCAGCCCGCATTCCGCCGTCAATTCGTTCACAATGTCGGCGGGCCTTGCCAGATCGCTCCAAGCCGAGCGCCGCAAATTCGTGAGCGACAGTCGCCTCGAGTGAGGCACGTTGAGAGCCTCGTCAGCCAGTTCGCGGCGCCGCAGGGCGATCAGGGTGCGCAACTTGTTAGCGGCAGCGGCCGGGCCCAGATAGACGGTATCTCCCACGACGCTGACGCGTGCCCCGTACAACGCCGCCAGCCGATCCAGGAATTCGCGCAACGACTCGCCGTTGGCCGCGATGCTCACTTCGCG
Organism: Planctomycetaceae bacterium; assembly: GCA_052388175.1. Taxonomy (GTDB): domain Bacteria; phylum Planctomycetota; class Planctomycetia; order Planctomycetales; family Planctomycetaceae; genus SIAF01. The sequence goes on from JBQTIL010000060.1 coordinate 76,993, forward strand.
CGACGGGTCAAGACGACGGTCGGCCACGATCGCCACGCCGCGGGCTTCGCCGACCTGGCGAACGATCGACCGCAATGTCGAGTTTTCCCAGACGGCGGCAAAGGGCTGGTCAAGAGCGGCCGCAAAGGCCTTGCCCGTACGAAACTCATCCGACGGTAGCTCGTTCGCGGCGACTGAGAGCCCGAGGCTTACGATCGCAGCAATGAGTTGTCGATGCGGCATCGCCTGGGAAAGCGAACTGTTGTCGAAACGCCCGGCCGTTCTCCCTCAGGTTGACAGGCCACCCAGCGCCCACTGAGGGCGGCTCTTGCCCAAGGCCAACTCGGCGGCCAATGGGTCGCCTGCAATCGTTCCTGTCGCCGGGTTGACGTGCAGGTTGCGCCCTGACCGGAATGCGATATTGCCCAGATGGCACAAGGCGCTGCTGACGATGCCTGTTTCAAGCGAGGCAGCGGGTAGTTGACGAGATTTCACGCAGTCGATGAAGTTTCGCAGGTGGGTTGCCAGGAGGTCGGCGCCATCGCTCGCCTGAACATCGGTCTGCCCGTACACCTTCCACCCCCCTCGATCGACAATCAGCGTGCCGCGGTCGCCGCAGATCGCTACCGCTGCACTTCGCCCCTCAGGCGCCTGCGAGCTACACAGCCGATGCTCCCATGTGATTGTGGCGTGCGGATAGGTGTAGGCGACGTGCAGGGTATCGGGCGTCTGCTGATCGTCGTGAAAATGAAACTTCCCCCCCGCGGCCGAGACCCGCTCGGGATACTCGACCCCCAGACCCCAGCGCGCCACGTCGAGCAGGTTTACGCCCCAGTTCCCGAGCTCACCGCTGCCGTAGTCCCAGAACCAATGCCAGTTGTAGTGGAAGCGATTGGGCTGAAAGGGTCGCGCTGCGGCCGGGCCGAGCCACAGGTCGTAATCGACTCCCTCGGGCGGCTGCCCCTCTTTACGCAAGCCGATCGATTTGCGCTGATGGACTGTCCAGGCCTTTACGAGCGAGACCTGCCCCAGTTTGCCGCTCTGAACATAGTCGATCGCCGTTTGAAAGTGGGCGCCGCTGCGCTGCTGCAACCCCGTCTGCACAACGCGGCCACGCGCCGCGGTGAACGGCAAGAGCTTCTGGCCTTGGTCGAGCGCGTGCGTAGCGGGCGTTTCGAGATAAACATCCTTGCCGGCGTCGCAGGCCAAGGCCGCCATTGCGGCATGCCAGTGATCGGGCACGGCAATGACCACGGCATCGACCGTTCGATCGTCGAGCACCCGGCGAAAATCGCTTTCCCGTTTCGGAGCTGTTCTCTGCCGATCAGCCACGGCCTGCGCTGAGACCGCCAGCAAACTCGCATCGACATCGCACAACGTCGCGACCTCGGCGTCGGGCAATGCGGCCAATGCCATAGCCAACTGCTTACCCTGGTTGCGCACGCCAATCACGCCGACGCGCACGCGTTCCAGAGTTCCTGCGGGTACCGCCGCACCCGAAAGGGCCGTCCAGCCGACAACCCCGGCCGCCACGCCCGCGGCATTGAGGGCGCTGGAGCCCAGAAATTCGCGGCGATTGAGAGGTCGGTCGGAACGGCGGCGGCGCGGCATGTGAACGCGAGCGACCCGGGCCTGAATGATGGTCTCGTTGACAGATACGACTCTCTTTGATTTTATCCCTGAAGGCGTCCCATCGTAAGGGAAATCGGCGTTTTTCTCGGGTGTTGACACCTGCGGGGCGGCCCCGTTTACAGGGAACAGGCCCCCCTCTGGACTCACAGCCGGCACAGGCGTATTGTCAGAACTGGGGAAGGGCCCGGACCGATCATCAATGTGTCATGAGGAGCGGAGTGATGTCGCGCGAAGCGATTTTCGAGGCCAGCCTGGGGTATTTTCTCTCTCCCGTCCGGTCGTTTCTCGACGACCCGACCGTCAGCGAGGTGATGGTCAACGGTTTCAACGAGGTGTACATCGAGCGGCAGGGAAAACTGCATTTGACCGACGCCCGGTTCGAGAGCGAAGACGCGCTGCTCTCTGCCGTACACAACGTGGCCCAGTACGTGGGGCGCGAAATCGACGAGGCGCGGCCGATTCTCGATGCGCGCCTGCCCGATGGCTCGCGCGTACACGCGGTCATTCCCCCCAGTGCCCGTCGGGGAACGTATCTGACGATTCGCAAGTTTGCGCGCGACGTGATGCATCTCGATGAGCTGGTTCGCTTGCAGAGCATTTCCGAGGCCGCTCGCGAATTTCTCGAGCTGTGCGTGCGGTTGCACAAGAACATCGTCGTCGCCGGCGGCACGGGCACAGGCAAAACGTCGCTGCTCAACGCCGTCTCGGCGGCGATCCCGCATGAAGAGCGAATCGTCGTGATCGAAGACAGCTCAGAGCTGCGGCTCAATCAGCCGCACACCTTGTATCTCGAATCGCAGCAGGCCGACGCCCACGGGCAGGGGGGGTTGTCGATCCGGCAGTTGTTCAAAGCGTCGCTGAGAATGCGGCCCGATCGAATTTTGGTCGGAGAGGTTCGCGGCGGTGAAGCGCTCGACATGATCCAGTCGATGATCAGCGGCCACTCGGGCAGCCTGACTACGGTCCACGCCAGCACCCCCCGCGACGCGCTGGTCAGGCTCGAAACGCTCTCGCTGATGTCAGATGTTGAGATTCCCATCTACGTCGCCCGGGCGCAGGTCGCCTCGGCCATTCACGTGATCGTGCAACTGTCGCGATTCACCGAAGACGGCTCGCGCCGCATCACGCGTATCACCGAAGCGTGCGGGCTGGAGGGCGACCGCTACACGCTGCGCGACCTGTTCGTTCTGCAGCTTCGCGGCAAATCGCGGGCCGGCAAGCTGGTGGCGGAACTCGAAGCCACAGGCACTCTGCCGACGTTTGCTTCTGAGGCACTGGAACAGGGAATGCAAGACCGCATCCGCCTGACGGGCGCGTTGTGGAAGAAATGACGCCAACCCGAAGCGCAAGCGAGGGCGCTCGGAGAAAAACGCGACCGCGTCAATCGGGCAGCGACACGCCGCGGGCCCGCAGGTGCTCAACCAGGTTTCGCGGTGAGGTGAACACCTCGGCCTGCAAGCCATGCCGGCGGCCGGCGTCAACGTACTCGGCGATGTCGTCGGTGTAGAAACACTCGCCGGGCGGACAATCGATCGCCTGCAATGCCGCTGTGAAAATCGCGGGGTCGGGCTTGATGGCGCCGACTTCATAAGACAGCACAAAGGCGTCGAAGGCGTTCAGAAGGTCGTACTGCCGGCGCAAATGCCGGAAATGGGTGGCGCTCGTATTCGACAGCACCACCAACCGCAATCCCTGGCCCTTCAACTGCCGCAATAATCCGGGAATTTGGGGATTCGGCTCGAAAATATCGGCCGCCGCGTGCGCCAAAGCGCCAATGTCGATGGCCCGCCCCAGCGCGGCGGTGAGCCGCGCGTGCACCTCGGCCTCAGACAACCGCCCGCGCTCAAATTCCCACTGTAAGCCTGAATCGAACAGCAGGGCCTGAATGCGCTCGGGCGTCGTTCCACAAACCGCGCCCATCTGCCGGCGCATGCGGTCATGCGAGAAGTTGATCAGCACGTTCCCCAGATCGAACAGACAGGTGCGCAGGGGCATGGATCGCGAAATTGATGTCGAGAGACAGCCTGTTGACGTCGGAAGGTAGATTTCGTAACGTGTCTTACCATAACGACTTGTTTCACAGAAGGCTTTGAGACAACTTGCGGTCTGCGCATCAAGAGCACGGCGCCGGGAGGAGTGTGTGGCTGGAAAGAAGGGAGGGTCTGGAACGCGACAGGGAAGCGGCGGCGAAGCCACTGCTGCGCTGACCGCGCGCAGTCGCGCTTGGCCCTGTTTGCGGCAGTTCGCTGTCTTTGTCGAGAATCGCGTGGGGCGGCTGCACGACCTGCTGCGGCAACTGGAAAGCCACGATATTCGCGTGGTGGCCTTGAGCATTGCCAACTCGGTCGACTGCGCGTTTGTGCGGATCATGGTCCACGACGCCGATCGCGGCCGCGAAATTCTCAAACTATCGAATTTCGCGTTCGCCGAGATTGACCTGATTGGCGTCGAACTGCCCGAAGGCCCTCAGCCGTTCGTGCAAATCTGTATCGCGCTCTTGCAAGCCGAATTGAACGTGCAATACACCTATCCGCTCTTGTACCACCGCAGCGGCCGCGGCGCGATCGCGTTGTACGTCGATGACGTCGACCTCGCGCTGCGGACGCTTGAAGAGAAGGGGTTGCGCATCGTCACCGAAAGCGACTTGATGCTCGACGACGACACGTTTTAGTGACGCACACCCTCCGCCTGTCATCGCTCGCGGATCGCGTTACTGACGCCCACCACTCCAGGCGCCACTCCGATGCCTGACCTGCATTCCACCCCTCTCCCCGACGGAATTGTCGCGTCCGACGGCCGCGTCGCTCCGGCCGCGGCTGTCGCCTTTCTTGAAGGCCCTGCCGACGACGGCCAGGGGCACGTGTATTTTTCCGACATTGTCAATAACCGCATCATGCGGCTCGACACGCGATCGGGCCAGACTGCGGTGTGGCGAGCCGACAGCGGCCGATCGAACGGATTATTGTTCGACGCACAGCAGCGGCTGCTGGCTTGCGAGGGGAACGAATTCGGGCCCGGCGGCCGCCGCCGTGTGACGCGCACCGAGATGGCCAGCGGCGCCGTCGAGGTGCTGACCGACCGCTTCGAAGGAGTGCGGTACAACTCGCCCAACGACATCGCGGCGCGGGCCGGCGGTCAGATTTTCTTTACCGACCCCTGTTACGGCGACCGAACGACCATGGAAATGGCGCACGAATCGGTCTACCGCATCGACCTTGATGGTCGAGTCACCCGCGTGCTGACGCAGCCCGAGATCCAGCGCCCCAACGGCATCGCTCTCGCTCCCGACGAACGAACGCTGTATCTCGTCGACAGTTGCCCCGTCAGCGGTGGGCACCGCCGCATTTGGGCGTTTGACCTGGCGGCCAATGGCGCCTTGAGCGGCCAGCGGCTGGTCTTCGATTTTGCTCCGGGCAGGGGGGGCGACGGCATGGCCGTCGACCGTGAAGGAAACCTGTACATCGCCGCGGGCATCTCGCGCCCGCGCGGGAATCACGAATCCAGCGAAGTCCCCCCCGGGGTTTATGTGCTGACACCCCAGGGCCGGCTGCGAGGGCGAATTCCCATTCCCGAAGATGTGCTTACCAACTGCACGTTCGGCGGGCCTGACCTCCGCACGCTGTACGTCACCGCGGGGAAAACGCTGTATTCCATCGGCGTTGAAATTCCCGGTTGGGCCGTGCATCGAATTTGAGGCGCGAAAGGCCAGCGCCGACGTCGCGCCAGCAGTGCCGACGCTCGGCGCGGCAACCCGGGGGCCGCTTGCGGCCCGACAAGATCAGAGCTTACCGCCGTCACCCGCGGTCTTCGAGCCGTACGAATTTGCGCATCGCCGGCCCGTTGTAGCGGCTGCGAGGCCGGATCAGCCGGTTGTTTGACGCCTGCTCAATGACGTGCGCTGCCCAGCCGGCGACGCGGCTGGCGACAAACAGCGGCGTATAGAGATCGACTTCCAGCCCGAGGTAGTGATAGAGCCGTGCGCTGGGCCAGTCGAGGTTGGGGGGCAGTTTCTTTTCTTCGCCCACGACGCGTTCGATCGTGTCGGCGACTCGTTCGAGCGAATCGTCGCTGGAATCTTCGGCGAGCTGCCGGCAGAAGTCACGAAGAATGGTGGCCCGCGGGTCGCCATCTTTATAGACGCGATGGCCGAAGCCCATGATGCGCCGCTTCTCTTTCAGGGCCTGCCGGACCCAGGCCTCGGCCCCATCGGGCGCCCCGACTTCCTGCAACACTTCAAGCACTCGTTCGTTTGCTCCGCCGTGCAAAGGGCCCTTGAGCGCGCCGATCGCCCCCACGACGGCCGAATACAGGTCGGACATGGTCGACGTGATGACGCGGGCAGTGAATGTCGAGGCGTTGAATTCGTGTTCGGCGTAGAGGATCAGCGAGACGTCCATCGCCCGCTCCTGTGTGGCTGACGGAATGCGGCCCGTAATCAGGTGCAACAAATTGGCGGCAAAACTCAGGCCAGGGTCAGGCGACAATAAGGGCAACCCCTGCCGCAGCCGATGCCTCGCCGCAATCACTACAGGAATCTGCGCCAACAGCCGGGTGGCCTTGGCGATGTTCGCCGCCTGACTGTCTTCATCGGCCTGCGGGTCGAAATGCGACAGGGCACTCACCATCGTTCGCAGCACATCCATCGAGCCGGCATGCAGCGGAATGCTCTTCAAGAAGTCGATGACTGAACGGTCGACGGTTGCCGACTCGTCGAGAATTGTTTTGAAGTCGGCCAGTTGCTCTTCGGTGGGGAGCTCGCCGTGGAGCAGAAGATAGGCGACTTCGGGGAACGTCGCTCCCGCCGCGAGATCGGTAATCGTGTACCCGCGGTAGCTCAAACCGCCGGCAATCGTCGATACAGCCGTCTCGCCGGCAATGACCCCTTCGAGACCGGGATAATAAGGTTCAGCGCTCATGAGTGCTTTCCAGAGTAAGTGTTGCTTGCGGGCCCGACAAGTGGGGGTTCAGCGGCGAGGTGCGTTGGACGGCCCGCGAACGACTGACCTGTGTAGACGAAAAGGCCCACAATCCGTGTGGGCCTTTTCCATCGCCGTGTCACGACGTGGCACACCCCGACCGCGCCATCCCGAGACGGACCGGGGTATCCAGATATCGGCGGCATTAGAACAAACGCGGGGCCTGTTGGCTACTGACCGAGGTGGTCTTGCGCGGGCGTAACCGGAACAGAGGAAATCGACGGGCCGTTCTGCGCGCGATTCGTGTCGTGGAAAGCGGCATTCCCTCGAGCGTCCATTTGCGGAATTCTTTTCCACAGGCAACACTCATGGATCGTGCAATCGCCTGGCCGCCTGGTAGCCGCCGGGGCACTTCAATGCGGGAACAGAGACGATCTGCTCATCGTCTGCCAGACAAGCCAATCGCGACGCAGCAAGGCGCCGCACCGAACCAGTCAGGTGAATACGCTTGACTGAGAAGTCGAATTGATTATACTTTGTACTGCAAAGCTGACTCGGCGCAGGCCATTCGAAGAGGCATCCGCAGGATTCCCGCCATGGAACTCCAAGACGCGTTGCTGCAGGTTTCCGAGATTCGCCGCCGGATTGCAAGGGCCGAGACATTTCGCGGGTATCGCGCCATTCCGGCCGCGGCGTCTTCTGTGGTCGCCTGCGTGACCGCCGCAATTCAGCCCGTGATATTGCCCGAGCCGGCCCGTGATCCATTGGGCTACGTTGCGCTGTGGGTGGCCGCCGCGGTGGTCAGCGTGGTCGTGCTGGGAAGTGAAATGCTGCTGCGGCTGAGACGCTCAGAGTCGAGCCTGACCCGACAGATGATGTTCGAGACGGCCGAGCAGTTTTTGCCATGCGTAATCGCCGGCGCCGCGGTCACTCTGGTGCTGTCGTGGCGGGCGACAGAGCAACTCTGGTTGCTGCCCGGCCTGTGGGGAGTTTTGTTCAGCCTGGGGGTGTTCGCGTGCTGTCGCCTGCTTCCCAGGCCCTTGCTGGGCGTGGCGATCTACTATCTCGTGTGCGGTTTGGGGGTACTGTCTGTCGCACGAGGCGCCGAGGCGTTCTCGCCCTGGGTGATGGCCGTAACGTTTGGTGGCGGGCAATTGCTGACCGCCGTGATTCTCTATTGCACCGTGGAGCGCCAACATGACTCAGCCTAAGCGGGAGGCAGGAGGCGGCCCGGGGCGTTTCGCCTACGACGGGTTGGAACGCGTCATGCACGAGAAGGCGCGCCTGGGAATTTTGACGTCTCTCGTGGCGCACCCGACCGGCCTGGTTTTCGTCGATCTCAAGGAACTCTGCGCCCTCACCGATGGAAATCTGAGCCGGCACCTGAAAGTCTTGCAGGAGGCCGGGCTGGTTGAAGTGTGGAAAGGCTACAACGGAAATCGCCCGCAGACTCTGTGCCGCATGACGCCGGCCGGCCGCGAACGATTTCTCGAATACCTCAACACGCTCGAACAGGTGATCGCCGATGCCGCCGAGGCGGCCCGCGCGGCGCCGGTCGTCAAGGGCGCGTTGCGGGGCTGGTCGCCGGCGTGAACGAAGAAAGAAAAATCTGCCGCCACCGCCGCACCCGTAAACTTTGCAGCACAAAGAATCTGGCCGGAGAAAGTCAAGATGCAAGTCGTGACTGCCGCCGCTTATGGCCTCTGTTTCGGCGTGCGCGAGGCGCTGGCGCTGGCGGAGCGGGCGGCTGACCCCGGCACGGTCACAATTCGCGGAGAGTTGGTGCACAACGATCTCGTGCTGCACCGGCTCGATGCGCGAGGCTTTGCGCGCGTCGCCGAGCAAAGCTCAGAGATGCTGCCTGCCACTCCGCGTGTGATGATTACGGCCCACGGCATCAGCGAACGCGAACGGGCGCGTCTGGAAGCGGCCGGCAAGCGGCTGATCGATACCACCTGTCCGCTGGTGCGCCGCGTGCATCGGGCCGCCCAGGCCTTTTCTGCCGAGGGACGGCATGTCATCGTCATTGGCCGAAAAGGGCACGTCGAAGTGCGCGGGATCGTCGAAGATCTGACCAGTTTCGACGTGGTAGGTGAGGCGGCCGCCGTGCGCGATTATCAGCGCCCCCGGCTCGGCGTCGTGTGCCAGTCGACGACGTCGCCGCGCCTGGCCCACGAGGTATTGGCCGCAATTCGCGAAGCGAATTCTTGGGCGGATATCGCCTTCGCAGATACCATCTGTCAGCCGACCCGCGATCGGCAGGATTCGCTGCAGAATTTGCTGCCTCAGGTCGACGCCGTCGTGGTGGTCGGCGGGAAGAACTCGAACAACACCCGCGAACTGGTCGCCTTGTGCGAAGCGGCGGGGAAGCCGTCATTCCATGTGCAGTCGGCACGCGACCTTGACGCGGGCTGGTTTCGCAATGTTCGGAAGGTCGGCCTGACTGCGGGCACTTCGACGCTCGACGAAACAGTGGAAGGCGTGCGACAAGAGCTGTTGAAAATGAACTGACCTGCTGCCGAATCCGATCTCGGGGTTGCCTGCATGCGCCAATCGATACCGCGAATCCTTCGCTTGCCGCCGACGCTCGACCCGACGTTTCATCCCCGCGAAATCTGCCGCGGCCACGCACTGCTGATCAACCCGTTTTACGCGAAAGACCCGCATGCCAGTTTCGGCAAGCATGTATTGACCCCCAGCCTCGCGCTGACGAGCGTTGCCGGAAGTACGCCACTCGAATGGACCGTGCGGTATTGGGACGAGAATCTGCTGCAGGGGCCGCCGCCCCACGATCCTTTTCCTGAAGTTGTAGGGATCACGGTCCACCTGACGTTTGCCGATCGCGCCTTTGAGCTGGCGCGATGGTACCGCCGACGCGGCGCGGTCGTCATTCTGGGCGGGCTGCACGTTCTGTCGTGCCCCGACGAATGCGCTCCGCACGCCGACGCGCTGGCAATCGGCGAGGGTGTGCAGCTTTGGCCGCAGATTCTATCTGACGTCGAAGCGCATCGCCTGCAGCCGGTGTATCGCGGTGGTTATCGACGTCCCTACCGTGACGACCCGCCACCGCGACGCGAACTGTTGCCGCGCGACAGCTTTCTGACGACCAGCAGCCTGATTGCAACGCGGGGGTGCCACAATCGCTGCGGGTTCTGTTACCTGTCGACGGAAGGCCTGCACATGCCCTATCTGGTGCGCGACGTCGGTCAGGTTGTTGCCGAGTTTGTCGCGGAAGACCAGCCGTATGCCGTTTTCGTCGACAACAACCTGGGCTCCCGACCCGAATATCTGCTGGAACTTTGCCGTGGGCACGCGCCCCGCGAGCGCCAAAGGGGCGCGGCGGGGTGGATAGACCGAAACGCAGTTACGGCCCGCCTGCGGGAGGTGGCGCAGGCGGGGGGGACC
>JBQTIL010000061.1:0-4650 GCA_052388175.1 Planctomycetaceae bacterium
CCAGAATCCGATCGGGGCCGAAAAGATTTGTCCACGGAACAGACAGACCACACGGAAACGAATTGGAGAATGAGTTATCTCCTTCGGTCCTATTTCTGTGTGTTTGGTGTGTTCCGTGGTCGTTTCCTATCTTTGGTTGCGGCCGCAGGCCGCGCTGCGGCCTCGGTGGTTTTGAATTTCCGTGCGTTCCGCGAACAGAGCGACACGGCGCCGCCGAGCCTCAACCAAAGAACTGGGAACACGATCGGCACTGATCGGCGCTAATTGAATCAGTATCAACGGCGATCAGTGCCTCTGCGGCTGGTGAATCGAATGGCTGACAAGAGCAAAATCGCCGGTTCGCCGGCCACGGCCGCCCTGCTCACCCCGCGGGGGCGCGGCGCCGTGGCGACGGTGCGGCTCATAGGCGACATGACGCTGCTCGACCGGGCCGCGCCGCCCCTCTTCCGGGCCGCCAACGGCCGCGAAGTCTCCGGCCAGCCCGCAGGAAATCTGGTGTTCGGGCATTGGGGGGCCGGGGCTGGGGAAGAAGTGGTGCTCTGTCGGCGCGACGAGGCGACGCTCGAAATTCACTGCCACGGAGGAGACGCGGCCGCCCGACGGATTCTTGACGATCTGGGCGCGCTCGGCTGCCGGTGCGTCTCATGGCAGGAACAGATGGAAATCGACTCGGGCCGCTTCGCCACCGAATGCTTCGACGCCCTGTCGCGCGCGCCGACGGCGCCGACGGCCGAGATTCTGTGGAATCAGCAATCGGGCGTGCTGCGCGAGGCGCTTGAAGCCCTGCGCGCTCTGACTGCCGATGTTGCGCACGAACACACAACTCGCAATGTCGAGGGACTGGACGAACTCAAATCGCCAATCCGAAATCCGAAATCCGAAATCGGCCCGTCCCCCCCTGGCCTCCCCTTACCATTGGTATCTACACAACTCACGAATTCGGCGCAAGAAGCGTGTGTCCCCTCCCTTCCCCCCTTGCGGGGGAAGGGCTGGGGATGGGGGGGCGAGCATGAATTGACGCCGGAAACCACCCCCGCCCCCGACCCCTCCCCCGTCGAGGGGGAGGGGAGAGGAACAAGTCTCGATATGAACGCCCCCTGGCTAAGGGGGGGAGACGCCCACGGCGCTAGCCCGCGTGTCCTCGATGGGCAAACCGGACGAACGGCCCTCGTTGCGCGGCTTGACGAACTGTTGTCATGGGCCGGGTTCGGCCGGCACCTCACGCAGCCCTGGCGGGTCGTTGTTTGCGGGCGGGCGAACGTCGGCAAGTCGAGTCTCATCAATGCGCTCCTGGGCTACCCGCGCTCGATCGTTTATGACGAACCGGGCACGACGCGCGACGTCATCACGGCCGAGACGGCCTGGCAGGGGTGGCCCGTGCAACTGGCCGACACGGCGGGCTTTCGCGCGGCCGAGGGAGAGATCGAAGCGGCGGGAATCGCGCGGGCGCAGAAGCAACTGGCACAGGCCGATGGCCGGATTGTCGTGCTCGATGTGAGCCGCCCGGGGGATGCAGAAGACCTGCGGCTTTTGAGCGATTGGCCAGACGCGCTCGTCGTCGCACACAAATGCGACCTGCCCGATCTCTGGCAGGGTTCCCTGCCGCCCCGGGCGCTGCGCGTCTCGTCGCTGACCGGGGAAGGGGTTGCGGCGCTTGGCGAGCAGGTTGCCGTGCGGCTGGTGCCGCGCGTGCCTTTGGCCGAAACGGCGGTGCCGATCTGCGACCGGCAGATCGACCTGCTGACTTTGGCGCGAGAAGCGGCGCTCGCGGGCGAATTCGCGCGCGTGGGTTGCCTGCTCGACGAGTTGCTGGGGTGAAATCCGTGAGCACTTGTCGTTGAGTCGTGTCATTTGGGCCTCAGGTTCTCAAACCATCCGCCGTCATCAGGCGACAGAAAAAAGCAGGAACAGAAGGCAACAGAGGCAACCAAGACGAACTTTCGAATTCGCTCTGCCGAGGCGCTCGGGCTGTGGCGACCCGCGGTTCGGGAACTGCGAACACTGATCGGCACTGATCCGGATCAGCGGGGATCAGCGCGGCTTCGCCGCGATAGGAAACGACGACGGAACACGCGAAACACACAGAAATAAGGCAAAATCATTCTCGGTTCCGTGTGGTCTGTGTGGTCCGTGGTCAAAGTCTTCTCGGCCCGATTGGATTCTGGGGCATCCTGGCCGAAACCCTCAGTCCGAGGAATTCTGTTGCCCTGGCAGAATTCTGAACGATTGCTGTACAGAGACGGGCTACAAAGTGCGTCGCGCTCCAACCGCCGCCCGGAAGCGCTCCCGGCCTCTTGATCGCCGTTGCCGCGCGCGGGAAGATCAGAGCATGGACGACTGGATCGACGTGGGCGCGAGCCTGCGGACATGGTGGTTTCCCGCGTGGGTCGCGGTCACCCTCGGCCTGCTGGTTGCCGGCGGGATGATGCTTTTTGCGCAGACCGACGGCGGCCTGGCGGTATTGGCGGCCGGCGGTGCGAGCGCGATCGCCGTCAGCCTGTCAGGCGCGTCTCTCAGGGCGCGGCGGCGGCGGGTGCGAATCACCGAATCGGGCTTTCAGGTACACGACCGGCACGGCGAACGGGCGATTGCCGACGATCAGGTGATCTGCGCGAGCCTGCACGTGCAGTCGAACTATACGAACGGCGAGCTGAAATCGACGACGCGAGTTTTCGACGTGTGGGTCGAGCACGAGACGATTCCGCAACGGGTGCAGATGGTCAATCGCCTGTCGCTGCACGCGGCCGACCCGCTGGCCCCGTTGATCGAGCGGGTGCAGAAGCACCTTTACGAACGGGCCCGCGACGCGCTGGCCGCACGGCAGCCATTCGAGGGAGAAGGCTGGACGCTGCACGCCGGTGAGCTGGTGGTGGCGGGGGGCCGCGAGGCGCGCAGCGTGCGGGTTGACGAGCTGGCGGCGGTGGGGGCGTTCGACGACGACCTGTGCCTGTGGCGGCACGGCGACGACGTGCCCGTGGTGCGCATTCCGCTGCGGCGGGCCAACACGCACGTGCTCGCGCGACTCTTGCACGAAAGTGTGCCGGGCGAGCCCGAGGTCGATGAGCCGCCCGACGATTCGCGGCTGGGGCGGGTTCTGTTCGAGCGCAAACCGTCGCGGCTGATGACGGCTGCGGCGTGGGCGCTGCCGGTGGCGGCGTGCGGGTGTGTGGCGGCGGGGCTGGCCGTCGCTTTAGCACGCGGGCGATTCGGGCCGGTCATTCCGGCGGCGATTCTGGGCGCCATTGCCGGGTTCGTCTGGTTGGTGGTGCTCTCGCAATACGTGCGGTTCCGCTGTCACGATTTGGGCGTGAGCCGGCGGTGGCTGTGGCGCGAAGAGCGATTGCGGTTTGCCGACGTCGCGACCTTTGCGTACAGCGCCGTGCGGCAATACGTCAAAGGGGGGTACGCGGGGACGACGTTCACGCTTTCGTTCGTCGCCCGCCCCGGCGTGAAGCCCAGGAAGCTGGTGTACTCGAAAACCCTGCGGAACGCCGACCACGAGCTCGACCGGCTGCGCGACCACGTGAGCTCCATTATCGCGGCGGGTATGGCGCAGGAATACAGAGAGCGGCAGGTCGTCGGGTGGACCGAGGGTCTGCGGTTTCTGCAGGAAGGCTTGGAGTATCGCGCGGCAGGGTTCCTGGGGCGCAAGCCCCCGGTCATTCTGCGTTTCGATCAGATTCAGGGGTATGACGCCCAGCAGGGGGTGTTTCAGTTGTGGGTCTATGGCGTCCGCAAACCGGTCGTCAAGGAACAGGTCGGCGCGCCGAATTTCTTTCCGGGCTACCTGTTGCTCGCACAATTGCTCGAAGAACGGCAACAGACCGAACGGGCCGGAGCCGCGAGGCAAGAGCGCGTCGGGTGATTCGTGCGAAGGGGGGCCTGCGGCGGGCGCTGAGGCGCAGGGCGTAACCAGCGCAGCGAAGTCACACCGCGCCACAGGAGGTCACCTTCAAAAGTGCGCCGGCGGCGGATTCATGCGCGGGTGAAGTCGCGATGCACGGTGCGTCTGCGCTGCGCTTGACGCACCCTACAGCTCAGCAGACGGCGACCGATTGCCGCGCTTGGCGCAACAGATCGCGGAGCCTGGCGTGGCAGGCGGTGCAGCCGCTCCCTGCGCCGGTCTGGGCGCACACGTCTTTCAAAGTCGTCAACCCGCAGATGGCGACCGCTTCGGAAACGGTACTTTCACCGATCTGCAAACAGTGGCAGACGATTGTCTCGGGACAATCGGCGTCAGTGTGGGTGCGACTGAGGAGTTGCATTTCAGCGGAACGGAGCGCGCGGCCGTTGAAGGTGTTGATAAATTAGGCCCGTTAAGGCCCGATTCGGTGGGCCATCGAATTGAGAATGAGTCTCAGTTCGATGTTTCATTATCAGGGACCGAGGGGGCGTTGTCAAGGGGGTTCAAGTGGCATTTCACCCGGCTGAACGGAGGCCCGTGGGTGACAGCCAACCTCGCCTGAGGATACGCTTAGCAGAGACCTCTTGCCCCTTAAAGGCCAACTGCCGTCAGGCGAAGCCTGCGGGTCCATAACGGGCTTTGCGCGCCGGACGCGATGGGTTAGACCATCGGTGGACGAAGTCGAGCGACTTCGAGATCGCAAGCTCAAGGAGGAGCGTGAGATGGCCACGGGTGCTGTGCAGGAC
>JBQTIL010000062.1:0-70897 GCA_052388175.1 Planctomycetaceae bacterium
GCCGCGGGGTTGATTCGGGGACGCCCACTGACAACGCGTATTGTTCATGCGCAGAGAGGTATCAATTGTAGATGTAGGGTGCGTCCAGCGAAGCCCCGACGCACCGTTCCGGGTCGCCCCCCCATCCCCAACCCTTCCCCCGCGAGGGGGGAAGGGAGCGAAAGCCAGTCTTCGACGCTCGTTCGTGAGCTGTGCATGCTCAAATGCACAGGGAGGCCGGAGAATTCAGCGCCGCGCGTTCACCCTCATCGAATTGCTGGTGGTGATCGCCATCATCGCCGTGCTGGTGGCGCTGTTGCTGCCTGCCGTGCAACAGGCCCGCGAGGCGGCCCGCACGACGCAGTGCAAGAACAACGTCCGCCAACTGTGTCTGGCGCTGCACAACTACATCGACGTCTGGAACGGGGCCCTCGTTCCCGTCGACGTCTACAACTGGACGATTCCCACCGGGACCCCCGGGGGTGAGCGGCGGTATTGGTTCGGCGAGGTCGACGCGGCAGGCGGGCTGATCTTCGAAAAGGGATTTCTCGCCCCGTACATGGAAGCGCAGTACCAGTCTTACCAGTGCCCCGATTTCGGCGAATCGACCGTCACCAAGCTGCGCGTCAAAAGGCTCGCCTCGGGCTACGGCTACAACTACAAGTACCTTGGGCCGGGGCTCGGGGCGGCCATCAATTTTCTGACGATGCAGGTCGACCCCACGATTCGCATCAACTACCGCCTGGCCGACGTCACCCAGCCCACGCAGACGATCGTGTTCACCGATGCGGCCGCCGTGCAGTGCGAGAACTGGCCCACCTGCACCGAGCTGTCGTTTACCGAAAGCTGGTATCTCGAAGCCCCCAGCGGCACGTTCCCCAACACGCATTTCCGGCACAACGACACGGCCAACGTCGGGTTTCTCGACGGCCACGTCGCGACCATGCGCCGAAGCTGGGTCGAGCTTCCGTCGTGGGTTGCGCCGACGCAAGTACAGGGAATGCGCGACCGCCGGCTGGGGTTTGTGGGTGATACCGACGCGCTGTACGACCGCAACTGAAGCGGCGGCGTGCGGCGACTATTTGCCTTTTCTGAACGACTCGCATTTTCAGGATGGAACGATGACCAAACCCGTTCTCACCGCCGTCGCCGCTGTTGCGGTTGCCGGCGGATTATACTTCGCGGTGGCCCGGATGGCGGGCGGCCCGACCGCTGCCGCGGGGCCGCCACCGGCCGAAGAGATCACTTACATCTGCCGCGAGACGAAGAAGCTGTCGCGCGGCCCACGGCAACCGACGCCGGCGATCAACCCGAAGACAGGTCGGGCGACGCTCGTACAGGCGTTGTACTGTCCGACGTGCAGAAAATGGTATCCCGCTCCGCCGGCGGCGCTTTCCGAGCGGATGCCCGGGGGGCCGGTTTGCCCCAAAACGGGTACGCCGCTTCTGGAAACGGAGGGCGCCCCATGACTTCGCCCTGTGCCAACATGTTGCTCGCGGTGCCGCTGCTGGCGGCCGCCGCGCTGGCTGCCGATAAAGAGCCCGACCCGTTCGTCGATCGCATTGTGTCGTACGAGCTGGGGAAGGGGGCGGGGCACAATCGCGACGAGCCCGAGGTGGTGTTGGGCCCGCCCCGCGGAGGGGGAAAGCTGGCTCCCTCGGATCATGTGCTGTCGCTGGGAAGGGGGGGCACCATCACGCTCGAATTCGTCGACAACGAAGTCTTCGATGGCGAGGGCCCCGACTTCCTGGTGTTCGAGAACCCGTTTCTCAAAGCCCCGGGTGACGACCCCAACGTGGGGTATTTTGAACTGGCCAAGGTCGAAGTCAGTGCCGATGGCGAGAACTGGAAGGAATTTCCGCACGACCGCGAGACCCGCGCGGGGTGCGCCGGCTGGCACCCTGTGCTGGCAAACGCTGACGAGAACTACATCAACCCGACCGATCCCGAGGCGGCCGGCGGCGACCCGTTTGACCTCAAAGACGTCGGGCTGGCGGTGGTGCGGTTCATTCGCATCACCGATCTGGAAAATGCGGCGGGAGACGATGGCGCCGCAGGCTTCGACCTCGACGCCGTCGCGGCTGTTCATTCGCGGGCCCGTACCGACAATAAAGAGAAGAAATAGCGAGCTTCGTGCAAGCGGCGGTGACGATAGATCGCCGAATCCCGCGGAGTGTGCGGCTGCGACGCTAACAGGGCATTGAAAAAGGTGTCTGGAACTCTCCGCACCTGCAAAAACCCCTCGGAATCAGCAAGTTCACAAAGTTCCAGACACCTTTTTCAACAGGCTGCTAAGCCCTCAATATGAGCGAACCGGTGATTCTCTGCTGGAGCGGCGGCAAAGATAGCGCGCTGGCGCTCCACGCGCTCAGGCAGGGGGCGCAGTTCGACGTCGTGGGGCTCTTAACCACCATGACGCGCGATTACGATCGCATCAGCATGCATGGCGTTCGCCGCGATCTGCTGCACCGGCAGGCGGCCAGCGTCGGTGTGCCCTTGGTCGAAGTCTGGATCTCGCAGGGGGCCGCGAACGCCGAATATGAGGCGCAGATGGAGGTGGCGCTACTGGAATACCGCGGCCGTGGGGTTCGGCAGGTCGCGTTTGGCGACATCTTTCTCGAAGACCTGCGCGCGTATCGCGAGCGGAACCTGGCGAAAGTCGCGATGGAAGGGGTGTTTCCGATCTGGCGGCGAGATACGCGCGAATTGGCGAAATCTTTCGTGCGACTGGGGTTCCGGGCCACCACCTGCTGCATCGACACCCGCCGGCTGGACGATCATTTTGTCGGACGGACGATGGACGACGCGTTCTTTCGCGACCTGCCGGCTGACGTCGACCCTTGCGGCGAAAACGGAGAGTTTCATTCGTTCGCGTGGGCCGGGCCGGTCTTCACGACTGAAATTCCCGTCTGCACGGGCGAACTGGTCCGGCGCGATTCCTTTTTATTCTGCGATCTGTTACCAAACGAGTTTTGAGTGGCACCCTTTTTGTGGGAGGAGTTTTCGTCATGATTCAACCTCGCCCGCTGGTTGTCGGCGGCATGATTCTGCTGGCGACAGGCATCCGCCTGTTGCCCTATGTCCTCGATGCGGTAGGGCTGGGCGACGTCCGCGATGTGGCGGGCATGCCCTGGAATTTCTCGCCGATGTCGGCCATCTGCCTGTTTGGCGGCGCGTGCCTCGCCGACCGCCGCTGGGCGTACGCCGTGCCGCTCGCTTCGCTCGTACTGAGCGACCTGGGCATCGGCCTGCTCATGGGCGATCTCAAATTCGGGATGCACCCGATGATTCCCGTGGTGTACGGGGCGACGCTGCTCGTGGTCTGGCTGGGAACCTGGCTGAAGCGCCCGCTCAATGGGGCAAGCAGCACGCTCCAGCGCGTCGCGGCCATCGGCGGTACAGCCTTGCTGGGCGAAGCGGCGTTCTTTCTCATCACGAACTTCGCCAACTGGGCCATGCAAAGCCAGCTTCCCTTTTCTGAGCCGCAGCGGTACCCCTACACGCTCTCGGGTCTCGCGATGTGCTATGTGGCGGCCATTCCGTTCTTAAAGAACGCGCTGTTGGGAACCGCCATGTATGCCACGGCTCTCTTCGGTGGCTACGCGCTCGTGCAGCATCACACCAAAGCCAGCGCAGCGGCTCCGGTCCTGGCGGAGGTCCATTCGTAAGCCGACAATTGCCTTGCCGGGACCGAAAATAGAACCACCGAGCACACAGCGGCCAAAGAGAAGATCTTGAACCGCAGTGGTCGCAGAGAACGCCGAGACGCGCCGAGCCGACAGTCGAAACCTATCCCTGCACGGCAATGGCTTAGAGGCCTGTCACGGCAACAAGGTTCCTGGGACCGGGATTCTCCAGAATCCGATCGAGCCGAGAAGATTTGACGACGGACCAAACAGAACACACGGAAACGAATTTGGAGAATGATCTCCATCTGTCTTATTTCCGTGTGTTTCGTATGTTCCGTGGTTCCTTTTTTCGATCATTGGTTGCCGCGCTATGCTCCGCGTTCAGTGATCGGCGGTTCCCGTCAATCGCATCACCCATGCGGAAACCTGGCCGGGAAATTCCTGTTGCCATGACAAGCTCTTGAATCGTTGCAGAACGCAGGGTTGCTGTCTCTGTGTGCCACGGCGCTCTCAGCGTCCTCTGGGGTTTCTTGAATTCGTTACGTCCGGCCCACTGATTGGTCCGCCGAAACACTCGCCAGGCCGATTCGCGGTGGTCATTGTATGGGAACAGTCGCAGCTCCTCGCGTCGTCTCGCTGATTGCCAGTGCGACCGAAACCGTGGCCGCGCTCGGGTGCGGCGACTGGCTTGTCGGCCGATCGCACGAGTGCGATTTTCCACCGTGGGTTCACGATCTGCCCGTGTGTACGGTGGCGAAGGTCGACGTCAACGCTCCGGGGGCTGAGATTGACCGGCAGATCAAGTCGCTCTTGCGGCAGGCCGTTTCGATCTACGAATTGCGACTCGACGTGCTCGAGCGTCTGCGGCCCGACGTGATTCTTACGCAGTCGCAGTGCGAGGTGTGCGCGGTCAACCTGCGCGACGTCGAACAGGCCGTCGGCGAACTCGTCAGCTCGCGTCCGCGCGTCGTGGCGCTCGAGCCAAACGGGCTCGATGACGTCTGGACGGGCGTACAACAGGTCGCCGACGCGCTGGGTGTTACTGAACGCGGCCGCGAGCTGGTGAGTGCGCTGCGCGAGCGCCTGGCGGAAACAGGTCGCCGGGCCCGGCTGTCGGCGGCGCGCCCCGCCGTGGCGTGCATTGAGTGGATCGACCCGCTGATGGCCGCGGGCAACTGGGTGCCCGAGCTCGTCGAGATCGCCGGTGGGGTGAACCTGTTCGGCGAGGCGGGCCGGCACTCTCCGTGGATGACGTGGGACCAGTTGCGAGCGCGCGACCCCGAAGTGATCGCCGTCATGCCCTGCGGGTGGGACCTGGCCCGCGCGCGGCGCGAAATGGGCCCCCTCACGTCACGCACCGACTGGCGCGACCTGCGAGCCGTAACATCGGGCCGGGTCTTTCTCACCGACGGCAACCAGTATTTCAACCGCCCGGGCCCGCGCGTCGTCGAGTCGGCCGAGATCCTGGCGGAGTTGCTGCACCCCGACTTTTGCAACTTCGGCCACAAAGGGACGGGCTGGGAAACGTTGTAGGCGTGAGCGAAGCTACGACACGGCAGCGAGCGCTTCGTCGCGCGTCGCGTAGATTGGCCAGACGGCGTGCAGTTTGGTGACCCGCAGCACCTGATGGACGGTATCCGACAGGTTGCACAGCGCCAGTCTTCCCCCGCGCATCGCGACCCGCTTCCACAACCGTACAATCGCGCCCACCATCGCGGTCCCCAGGTAATCGTCATGGGCCAGGTCGAGCACGATGTTCAAGGGCCCCGACGAGTTGATGATCTCGAGCAGCTCGTTGGTTTCGGCAACGATTTGAGTTTCTTGCAGACTGCCGAGCCGGCAGTGCGGCCGGAGCACCAGCGTGCTGCCGCTCATTTCGCGAAGGAACACGGGCCCTGTCTGAGGGACAGGTGCGAGTATTGCAGAGTTCATGGCGGCAGACTCCGGGTGAGCGTCGATTCAAGGGGGGCGCGCGCATTGTGGTCCGGCGGCGAGCGGCTTTCCAGTGGTTTTTCGAAAAAGTTCGGCGTAAGATTCACGGCGTCGGCGATATGAGCCGATGCTCTGGCAGCCTGTTGAAAAGGGTTGAAAAAGGTGTCTGGAACTCTCCGCACCGGCGAAAACCCCTCGGAGTCTGCATTTTCACAAAGTTCCAGACACCTTTTTCAACACGTTGCCGGGCGCCGTGCCCGTTCGTGCCCCCGTAGCCTCGCCGCTGCCTTATGCCAGCGCGGCCGAGCGCGTCTGATCCACGCCCCCCTGATGGAGTCGATGCATGCAGATTCGCGTCTGTCAACGAATTGTCGCCGGGTTTGTCTGCTGGGCGTGGGCCTGGGCGGCATTCGCCGCACCGCCGGCCGTGACCGAGCTGAAAGAAGCGGTGCCGGGCCTTTCAGGCGAGATGGCCGGCGCCGTAAATTCCATCGGTTATCGCGTCACGGGCGCCTCGGGCGTCGTCTGTGACATCTGGTTCGTGAAACAAGTGCCGGTGAAACCCGGCTTCAAACCTTCCGACCGCGTGAAGTATCCGTTCCAGCAGGGGGAGCTGTTGGGAGTCATTCGTTACCCGCAGGAGGGGCAGCCGACCGATTTTCGAGGGCAGGAGCTCAAGCCCGGCGTGTACACGCTGCGGTACGGAATGCAGCCCGACGACGGGAATCATCTGGGGACCAGCGAAATCCGCGATTTTGTCGTCGGTTCCCGGCCGGCCGACGACAAATCTCCGGGTCGCATCGACGACATCAAGAAGGTTTTCAAGATGAGCTCGGGGGCCTCGGGCAGCACGCACCCGGCGATCTTTCTGTTGAACCCGCCGCCGGCGAAGTCCCCCGGGGCGCCTCGGGCGCGGCATGATGCCGATCGCGACCTGCTGATTCTCGAAGCGAGTGTTCCGGGCGATGAGGGCGGCACTGCGATGCCGGTTCCTGTCGAGATCGTCGTGTCGGGCAAGACCGACGCGTAGCAGGGAAATGTCCTGGCACTGCCATGCACGGAATTCACACCGCGATTCCATTGACGTCGCTGATCGTCACGGCGGCTCTCGCAGCGCACCTTGCCGCCGAAGATCGTGCGACGGCCGACGACAAGCCGGCGCGGGCGGTGGTCAGCGGCAAAGTCGTACGTCTTGCAGACGCGCTGCAAAAGCGGGGCGTCAAGACGTACGGCGAAGAGATCAAAGATCAGGTGGTACTGGTGACCGAACAGGGAGACCTGATTCCCCTCGTGCCCGACTGGCGCGGGCGCGCCTTCTACCAGGACAAGCGTCTTCGCGACCGGCCGGTCGACCTGGTCATCAATCGACGCCGCGGCGTTCCCTGGGTGCAGGTCTTGTCGATCTACGTGTTCGACGAGAACGAGACGCGGTGCCTCGCCGACTATTGGTGCGACATCTGCTCGATCCCGATGTACGAAATCAAAGAGTGCGAATGCTGTCAGGGACCGATTGAGCTGCGGCTGCGGCCTGCCGAACTGCCCAAGGACCTCGAAGCATTGCAGCCTGCGTCAAAAGAATAACCAGAAGATACTGCGGAAGTCGCCAGACGTCCGCCAGGCGCGTCGGGCGAACCCGGGCGGAACTCTGGCGAGTTCCGCTACCGCCTGAATCGAAGCGCAAGCGAGTGCGACTCTCTTGAGAATGCTCCCTTCCCCCCTCGCGGGGGAAGGGTCGGGGATGGGGGGGCGAGCGTCTGCCGCCATTTCGTGTGGAACTGTCCGTCACCCAATGGACCGTCGCGTTGTGAACTATCAACTCAACAACCGCGCTGCCCGGCTGGTCGAAACGATCGCGGCCAATGCCGACGATTGGCGCATCGCGCGCCGCGACGTCGCCGGCGGCCGGGTGTTCGACTGCGGCGTCGAGGCCGAAGGAGGCTTGCAGGCGGGGCTGGCGCTCGCCCGTGTCTGCACCGCGGGGCTGGCGGAAATCTCGATCGTGCCGGGGGAAATTGACGGCCTGGGCTGGCCGCACGTGCAGGTGACGAGCGACAACCCCGTGGCGGCGTGCCTTTTGAGCCAGTATGCGGGCTGGCAGGTTTCGGTGGGCAAATATTTTGCGATGGGCTCTGGCCCGATGCGGGCGGCGGCCGCGCGGGAAGAGCTGTTCGGCAAGCTGGGCTACAAGGAATCGGCCGAGTTTGCCGTGGGGGTGCTCGAAGGGCGGAAAATTCCTGCCGAAGGCGTGTTCCGCTGGCTGGCCGAAAGGACCGGGGTTCCGGTCGAGAGAACGAGCCTGCTGATCGCTCCCACGGCCAGCATCGCGGGAAACTTTCAGGTGGTCGCCCGCGTGGTGGAAACGGCGCTCCACAAGCTGTTCGAACTGGGGTTCGACGTGTCGCGCGTGCGTTCCGCCTGCGGCGTCGCACCGCTGTCGCCCGTCGCGAAAGACGATCTGGCGGGCATCGGCCGAACGAACGACGCAATTCTCTACGGCGGCCGCGTGACGTTGTGGGTTCGAGGGGACGATGAGTCGCTGGCCGAGGTCGGGCCGAAAGTCCCGGCGATGGCGTCGGAGATGTATGGCGAGCCGTTCCTGACGATTTTCGAGCTGGCCGGGCGCGACTTTTACAAGATCGACCCGCACCTGTTCAGTCCGGCTGAGATCGTCTTTCAGAACCTCGACACCGGCCGGGTGCAACGCTTCGGCAAGATCGCGCCGGAGGTGTTGAAGCGGTCATTTGAGTTGTGAGCACAGACGACGTAGCAAACGACGTAGCGGACGTCGCCAGACGTCGCCAGACTTGGCGACGACCCTGGTGGATTGTGATACAATTTGATTGCCGATCTGGAGGGCGCCTGGCAATGAAAGTTGAAACTTACGGGGCGATCGTCGAGCACGGTCAAATCAAGTTCGCAGAATCTGTTCGGCTTCCGGAGCACGCGAAGGTTTACGTCGTTGTGCCCAATGGTGTCGAGTTGACGAGATTTTATGTCGGAAGTCCCCGGTTGGCACAGCCCACGCAAGCGGCGGAATTCGTGAAGCAGGTCGCCCCGGAGCCCGCTGATGCCGGCCCATGACGGCGCGGGTTTCGCACCTCCCGCCCCGGTGGCCTTAGACGTGGGGTGCGTGCAGCGGAGCGGAGACGCACCGCTCCGGTTGGCACGAATTGGTCCCGTTGAGATATTGCAGTTGTGGGCACGGTGCGACTCGCTCGGCAGAGCACTTAGCGGAAGTCACCAGACTTCGGGCAGGCGCATGGGTGGCACGCCCTGAAAGGGCGTGGCAAGCGCGGCGGACGTTTCGCAGCGCGCTTCTCTACCCGGCATGGCGCGTCGATTCAAATTCGGATATGATGCCGGCATTTTATCGGGCTCCCAATAATGCGTATCCGTGACCCTGCATCGGGCGAAGCCTGGTTCAGCAAACGCCGCCAGCGCTACGACGGCAATCGCGATCCGAGAGAACTGACGTTCTCGTGTTTTCGCACGTTCCCATTCTTCGAGCGCGATCGGACCCGGCAATGGTTCGTAACGGCCTTGCAGGCGGCCGCCAGCGTTGGCCGATCGATGTTTGGGCATATGTGATGATGCCCGAGCACGTCCATCTACTCGTCAGCCCGCGGGAGGCGAATATCGAAATCGGACGCTTTGCCGGTTTCGTAAAGGAACACACGGCCCGACCCGCAATTCGCTGGCTCAAGGATCATGCGCCGGAATTTCTGCCGAAGATCACGGTGATCGAAGGGGGTGTCGTACGTCGTCGGTTCTGGCAACCCGGCGGCGGCTACGACCGCAACGTGACCGACGAACGGACGCTCTTGTCGATAATCGACTACATACACTTCAATCCCGTTCGGCGCGGGCTCTGCGAGCGCGCGACAGATTGGGAATGGTCGAGTGCGCGGTGGTATGCGGGAATTCGTCCCGTGCCGATCGAGATGGACCCTACGCTGCCGATGACATACGGTTCGTGACAGTCGCAGGCGACAATTCTCCAGGCTCGTGACAAACGACTGGGGGAAATCCAGAGCCGTTGGCCACGCCCTTCCTTCGTACCTCAGTCAGGGCGTGCCACCCTTCGCATGGGCTACATTCGTATCGACAATGCAGATCGTCATCCTTAGCCACCCGAAAAGCTGGTACCGTCGCGATCTGGAACGGGCGGCTGCGGCACGCGGGCATCGGGTGACGGGCTTTCCTTTCGGAAAACTCACCGCCTGTGTGCAGTCGGGTTCGTCTGGTGTCTGTGGCGAGTCGGTCGATCTGGCGGCGGTCGATGCCGTCATCGTCCGCACCATGCCCCCGGGGTCGCTCGAACAGGTCGTGTTCCGCATGAATCTTCTGGGGCAGCTCGCAGCGCGCGGCGTGCAGGTGCTGAACCCGCCTCAGGCCGTCGAATGCGCGGTCGACAAATATCTGACGACGGCGCGGCTCGTGGCGGCCGGCCTGCCCGTGCCCGAGACGATCGTTTGCGAGACGAGCGACGCGGCGCTCGAGGCCTTCGAAGCGCTGGGGCGCGACGTCGTCGTCAAACCGATTTTCGGGGCCGAAGGCCGGGGCATCGTGCGGGTCAGCGACCCTGATCTCGCGCTCAGGACCTTTCGCACCCTCGAACGGATCGGGGCAGTGCTGTACGTGCAGAAATTCATTGAGCACGAAGGGTTTGACCTGCGGGTGATGGTGCTCGACGGCCGCGTGCTGGCCGCCATGCGGCGTCGTAGCCCGCACGATTTCCGCACCAACGTCTCGCGCCAGGCGCGGGCGGAATCGGCCGAGCTGCACGACCGTGAGCGCGACTGGGCCCTGCGGGCCAGTGCCGCAGTCGGGACACGGCTGGCCGGCGTTGATATCCTGTATGGAAGAGACGGGCAGGGGTACGTCATTGAGGTCAACGGCGTTCCCGGGTGGCAGGCGCTGCGCCGCGTGACCGGCTGCGACGTGGCGGCCGAAGTTGTGCGCTCTCTCGAAAGGACCGCAGTGTGAGCAGTATCGTCAGCGGCATTTCCCGGCCCGAGGCCAGGCCCGCCATCGAGCACGAGTTCACGTTGAACCACCGCGTGCGGCTGGTGACGGCCGCGTCGCTGTTCGATGGCCACGACGCGGCGATCAACGTCATGCGGCGGCTCTTGCAGCTTCGTGGGGCCGAGGTGATTCACCTGGGGCACAATCGCTCGGCCGAGTCGATCGTGACGGCGGCGCTGCAGGAAGACGTGCAGGCGGTTGCCGTCAGCAGCTATCAGGGGGGGCACATCGAGTTCTTCAAGTACGTGCTGGAACTGCTCCGGCGAAACGGGGTGCCACACATCAAAGTCTTCGGCGGCGGCGGCGGGACGATCACTCCTGACGAGATTATCGAGCTTGAAGGCGCGGGGGTCACGAAGATCTACTCGCCCGAAGACGGTCGGAAGATGGGGCTGTTGGGAATTATCGAGCACCTGTTGACGGCCGCCGACAGTCACCCGCTGGCCGCGGTCGACTGGTCTCGCCTGGGGGATTTCGCCAGCACGCCCCGCGCATTATCGCAGGCGCTCACCTGTCTGGAACTGGGCGAGCCCGGTTTTGCCGAAGGGCCCTTTCAAGATAAGGTTTCGGCGCTGCATACCTTGCGGACGAAGATCGAACAGCAGGCGGGCCGCGGGACCGTGGTGGGGATCACAGGAACCGGCGGGGCAGGAAAATCGAGCTTCACTGACGAACTGGTGATTCGCCTGCTGGAGCGCGACCCGCAGGCCCGCGTCGCCGTGCTGGCGATCGACCCCACCCGGCGCAAAACGGGAGGAGCGCTCCTGGGCGATCGCCTGCGGATGAACTCTCTCGGCAGCCCGCGGGTTTTCATGCGTTCGCTGGCGACGCGGCAGGCGAATGCGGCCGTCAGCCGTGCGACGCACGACTGCCTCGCGCTTCTGCGGGCAGCGGGTTTCGACTGGATCTTTCTCGAGACCTCAGGCATCGGTCAGGCCGACACGTCGATTGTCGATCAGGCCGATCTGTGCGTGTATGTGATGACGCCCGAATACGGCGCGGCGACCCAGCTCGAGAAAATCAACATGCTCGACTATGCCGACATCGTCGTGCTCAACAAGTACGAAAAGGCGGGAGGGCTCGATGCGCTGACTGAAGTCCGCAAGCAGTTCCGCCGCAACCATCCCGAATTCGAGGCGCTGCCGGCCGCGCGGTACCCGGTTTTTGCCACGGTCGCTTCGCGATTTGCCGACCCTGGCGTCACTCGCGCGTTCGAGCATTTGTTTACGCTGAAGGATGCGCCGGCGAAACGTGTGCCCCTGGCGGTTGATTTCGACGCCGGTTCACCCTGGCAACAGACGATCGTGCCTCGGTCGCGGATCGCCTATCTTGCCGAGATCGCCGCGACGGTGCGCGGCTACAAGCAGCGCGTCGCCGAGGGTGTGCGGCAGGTGCGGCACATTGACTCGCTCGAGAACGTGATTGAATCGAGCGGGCAAGGCGCAGTGGGGGCCGAGCTGAGCCGGCAGCGCGACGCCGCGCGAGAGGCGCTCGACCCCGAAGTGCGAGACGTGTTGGAATCGTACAACGAGCAATTGCCGCGCTATCAGGCGGATGCGTTCGAGCAGGTGGATCGGGTAAAGAACGCGCGGGCGAGCGTTCCGTTGTTTCACGAATCTCTCAGCCAGAACAAAATTCGTCGCATTGCGCTTCCCCGGTTTGCCAGCCGCGCCGATCTCGTGCGGTTTCTGATGCTCGAGAACCTGCCCGGCTATTTTCCGTACACGGCGGGCGTTTTTCCGCTGAGGCGGCCCGAAGAAGACCCCAAGCGCATGTTCGCGGGCGAAGGCCCGCCCGAGCGCACCAATCGCCGGTTCCATCTGCTGTGCGACGGAGAGAAGGCCAAGCGGCTCTCCACGGCGTTCGACAGCGTGACCTTGTACGGAAACGACCCTGACGAGCGGCCCGACATTTTCGGCAAAGTGGGCGAGAGCGGCGTGAGCATCTGCACGCTCGACGACATGAAGCAGCTTTACGCCGGCTTCGACCTGTGCGACCCCAACACCTCGGTCTCGATGACGATCAACGGCCCGGCCCCGATGATGCTGGCGTTTTTCTTCAACACGGCCCTCGACCAGCAGGTCGAGCGGTTCGAGAAGGCGCAGGGGCGGGCGCCGAGCGACAGCGAACGCGAAGAGATTCGCCGGGCGACGTTCCGCAAGGTTCGCGGCACGGTGCAGGCCGACATTCTGAAGGAAGACCAGGCGCAGAACACGTGCATTTTTTCGACCGAGTTTGCGCTGCGGATGATGGGCGACATTCAGCAGTTTTTCATCGAGAACGAGGTGCGGAACTATTATTCCGTCAGCATCAGCGGCTATCACATCGCTGAGGCGGGGGCGAACCCGATCTCGCAACTGGCCTTCACGCTGGCCAACGGTTTTACCTACGTCGAATACTACCTGGCGCGCGGGATGCCCATCGATTCGTTCGCTCCCAATCTGAGCTTCTTCTTCAGCAACAGCCTCGACCCTGAGTACGCCGTGATCGGGCGCGTGGCACGGCGGATCTGGGCGACTGCGATGAAGTACCGCTATGGCGCCAACGAGCGCAGCCAGAAGCTGAAGTACCACATGCAGACTTCCGGCCGGTCGCTGCATGCGCAGGAAATTGCCTTCAACGATATTCGCACGACGCTGCAGGCGCTGCTCGGGTACCTCGACCAGTGCAACAGCCTGCACACGAACGCCTACGATGAAGCCGTGACGACGCCGACTGAAGAGAGCGTCCGGCGGGCTATGGCCATTCAATTAATCATCGCCAAAGAGCTGGGGCTGTCGAAAAACGAAAACCCGCTGCAGGGCAGTTTCTTCATCGACGAGCTGACCGACCTGGTCGAAGAGACGGTGCTGGCCGAGTTCGAGCGGATTTCATTGCGCGGCGGCGTGCTGGGCGCGATGGAGACGCAGTATCAGCGGGCGAAGATCCAGGAAGAGTCGCTGCATTATGAACGCCTCAAGCATTCGGGCGAATTGCCCATTATTGGCGTAAACGCCTATTTGAACCCGCACGCTGAGCAGGCGCTGCGCCAGCCCGCAGCCCTGACTCGCGCGACCTACGACGAAAAGACGTCGCAGATTCGCCGCCTCAGGGAGTTTCAGAAACGGCACGCCAAGGAAGCGCCCAAGGCGCTCGCGCGACTCAAAGAGGTGGCGCTGGGTGGCGGCAACACGTTCGAGGCCCTGCTCGATGCCGCCCGCATCTGCTCGCTCGGCCAGATGACGCAGGCCCTGTTTGGCATCGGCGGAGAATACCGCCGGGCCGTCTGAACGACGCGGATGCACGATGGACCTTGACCGATTGATCGACCGGCTGAGCTCGTGCCTTCCGCCCGTGATGCGCTGGGCCGGCGGCATCGCGCGCCGCATGCGGCAGTACAACATTGCGCTGGCGGGCAAGCACTCCGGCAGTTCCAACACCGATGCCCTGACTCTTGCCGATCTCACCGTGCAGGAGCTGCTGGTGGGCGCCCTGCGGGATGAAGACCCTCTGTTTCGAACTTGCCGCATCGAGGCTGAAGAGACGACCGGCGACTTGGCGCGCTTCGCGGCCAATGGCGAGTACACGCTGGCCCTCGACCCCATTGACGGAACGAAACAGTACCGTGACAAGACCGGTAACGGGTACTGCATCATTCTGACGCTGCGCTCGCCGGATACCGTGCACTACTCGCTGGTTTTCGTTCCTGAGTCGGGCCCGTTCGGATCGTGGGTGCAGGTGATGGGCAACGACGTCGTTTGCGGCCCGGATGACCCGTCGCGGCCGGCGGGCGACGTATTGGGTGCGATGCCGACGACTCCTCGGCGCGAGTCGGTACATATTGAGACCACGAGCTCGCAACGAAAACGTGATTCTGCTCCCTTCCCCCCTCGCGGGGGACGGGCTGGGGATGGGGGGGGCGAGCGTGATCTGCTGCCGAAAAACACCCCCTCCCCCGTCGAGGGGGAGGGGGGAGGAAGAAGCGTGGTTAGCGGTGCCGAAGAGCGAGGGCAATGCAGCTCGCCTGCGCCGAAAAGTATCTACCTGATCGGTTTTCAGCAGCATGATCGCGCGAAGGCGCGGCTCGTCACTGAGGCCGGTCTCGAGGGGGTCGCGGCGGACGATTGCCCGGGCGCCGTGTACGAGCTCTTGGCGCGTGGCGAATACGCCGGCTCGCTCATCCACACCCCGAACGTCTACGACTTTCCCGCCAGCCTGCACCTGGCCCGTGCCTTAAGAGGCGATTCGCTGTGGGTCCACACGCGCGAGCCGGTCAACTTCCGCGAACTGTGGCTCGACGAACGGGCCAACATGCTGCGCCTCCCGGGCATCGTGGCGACCAGCCCTGACCGCCGCGCGCTCGACATTCTGTGCGCCTTGGCGCGCGACTGGAACCCGATACGGTATGCGGAATAGTGGAACCGATGCCGGCTAGTCTTCAAGGGCCACCCGATATTCTCCTGGAAGACGGCCCCTTGCTGGCCGTCAACAAGCCCGCCGGCCTCTTGACGCTGGGGGCCAGGCCCGGCGTTCCCACGCTCGAACGGCAGATCAAGGCGTACCTCAAACAGAGATACCAGAAGCCCGGCAACGTCTATCTGGGGATTCCCCACCGGCTCGACCGCCCCGTCTCGGGCGTGGTCGTTTTCGCGCGCAACTCGAAGGCCGCGGCGCGTCTTGCCGAGCAGTTCCGCGAGCGGCGGGTGCGCAAACTCTACTGGGCGCTGGTCGAAGCTGCGCCACATCCGGCCGAAGGAGAACTGGTCGACTGGCTGCTGAAGGCGCCCGAGCAGGCCCACGTGACGACGGCGCCGCCAGGGACGGCCGGCGCGCGCGAAGCGCGTTTGACGTACCGCACGCTCGAACCGCGCGTGTCGCTGGGCGCCCTGCACGCGACACTGCTTGAAATTGAGCCGCTCACAGGCCGAACGCACCAGATTCGGGCACAATTGGCAGCTCGCGGTTGGCCGGTCGTTGGCGATTGGCAATATGGCGCCTCATTGCGGATGGGCGAGCCGCATACCGACCCGCGCGACGAGCCGATCGGGTTGCACGCGCGCAGCCTGACGCTCTGGCACCCGATTCGGTACGACCCGCTGGTGATCGTGGCGCCGGTGCCTGCGAATTGGGGGCGGCTCGGCGAAGGCCTGTCTCCCTTCGGCCCCGATGCGACGGCCAGGCCTCTGGCCTGACGGAATTGTGATGGGCGAAAGTCAGACTGGTTCCGGCGTCCACTTGAGCACCAGTGATCGCGCCGCGCGAACCTCATCGGGCCGGCTGACCGGGGTTTCGTGCGGGGCCGTGTGCAGCAACTGCGGGTCTTCAGCCACAATCCGGCGCAGCGCCTGGGCAAAGGCGTCGAGCGTTTCGCGCGACTCGGTTTCTGTGGGCTCGATCATCAGCGCTTCGGGAACGACGAGCGGAAAATAGACCGTCGGCGCGTGAAAGCCGTAGTCGAGAAGCCGCTTGGCCAGGTCCATCGCCGATACGCCCCGTTCGTCTTTCAACTGCTTCGCCGAGGCGACGAATTCGTGCATGCACCGTTCTCCTTGCGGCACCGGCAAGACGTCTTTGAGGCGCGCCAGCAGGTAGTTCGCGTTCAAAACCGCCTGCTCGCTCATGCCCCGCAAACCCGCGGCCCCCAGCGTCCTCAAGTAACAGTAGCCCCGCACGAGAATGCCGACGTTGCCGAAAAACGTGCGCACCCTCCCGATCGAACGGGCGGGCAGGGCGAGCTCGTAGTAAACGTCATTTCCGGCCGCGCCTTGGCGCTTCACAACGACCGGCCCCGGCAGGTACTCAGCCAGAAAATCACGAACGGCGATGGGCCCGGCGCCCGGCCCGCCTGCGCCGTGCGGCCCGGTGAACGTCTTATGGACGTTGTAGTGCATCATGTCGCCGCCGACGTCGCCCGGCCGGGCGATGCCGCAAATGGCGTTCATGTTTGCGCCATCGATGTAAACCAGGCCCCCGGCGGCGTGTACCAGCCGCGCGATTTCGACGATCTCGCGCTCGAACATTCCCAGCGTGTTGGGGTTGGTGACCATGAAAACCGCCGTCTGGCGGTCGAGATGCGAGCGCAGTTCGTCGAGGTCGACAAAGCCGTGCGGAGTGCTCTTGAGCTGCACGCACTCGAAGCCCGCCAGTGCGGCGCTGGCCGGGTTCGTGCCGTGGGCGCTGTTGGGAAACAGCACTTTGGTGCGCGATTCGCCCTGATCGCGGAAGTACGCCGAGGCAACCAGAAGGGCCGTGAATTCGCCCTGCGCACCGGCGGCCGGTTGCAGCGCGACAGCCGGCAGCCCCGCGATCTCGGCCAGCATCGACTGCATCGTGAACAACAGTTCCAGCATTCCCTGCGAATCAGCGGCGGAATGATGCGGGTGCAGGTCGACCAGGCCTGGAAGAGACGCCAGGCGTTCGTGCCGCTTGGGGTTGTACTTCATCGTGCAACTGCCCAGCGGATAGAAATGCGTGTCGACCGACATGTTTTTGGTCGACAGGTTGACGAAGTGGCGAATGACCTCGGGCTCGGTCAGCTCGGGCAGAGGCGGCGGCTCGGCCGCCAGCATTTGCGCCGGCACCAGTTCCGAGAGCGGCCGCGCCGGAACGTCGCAAGCCGGTAAACGCGCGCCGCGCCGGCCGGGTCGAGACAGCTCGAACAGCAGCTTGGTTGCCGACACATTCCGCATGAGAGAGCTTCTTTCGCTGAAGTGGCTGTTGCGCGAACCGCGTCTGTTGACGCAGGTCAGTTTTTGGAAAGGGCGGCGGCTAGCGCGTCGATCTCGCTTCGGGTCCGCTTCTCGGTGACCGCGACCAGCAGGCATTGCTCGGGGTTTGCGACGAAGCCGGTCGCACGTGGCGTGAGCTCAGGCCCGATGCTGAACCCGGCGGCCCGCGCCCGGCGCATCGCTGTGGCAGCTCCGTCGCGGCAGCGGATGGTGAATTCCTTGAAGAACGGCTGGCGGAACGCGAGTTCGATGCCGGCGACAGCCGCCAGCCGATCGGCCGCGTAGTGCGCTTTTTGCACGCACAGTTCAGACGTTTCGCGCAAGCCCGCTGGCCCCAGCAGCGCGAGGTGCGCGGTGGCGCGCAGCGCCATCAATCCCTGGTTGGTGCAGATGTTGCTGGTGGCCTTGTCGCGTCGAATGTGCTGCTCGCGGGCCTGCAGATTCAGCACGTAGCAGCGCCGTCCCTGGCGGTCGACGGTTTCGCCGATCAGCCGGCCGGGCATCTTCCGCACATACTCGCTGCGGCACGCCAGGATGCCCAGATAGGGACCCCCGTATTGCAGCGGTACGCCCAGCGACTGCCCCTCGGCGACGGCGATGTCGGCGCCGCAGTCTCCCGGGCGCGCGAGCAGGCCCAGGCTCACAGGATCGAAACTGACGATCGCCAGCGCCCCCGCCTCGCGCGCCGCCGCGCACAGTTCCCGCAGCGACTCGAGACAGCCGAAATAGTTCGGCTGCTGAACGACCAGGCACGCCGTGCGGTCGTCGAGCGCCTGGCGAGCCGCGTTCGGGTCGACCACCCCGTCGGGGGCCGGTACGACAACGAGCTCGCAATCGAGCTGCCGCAGGTAGGTCGCACAGATCTGCTGATACTGGGGGTTCACCGAGCCTAAGAGCACGACGCGGCGATGCCGATCGGTCACTCGCATCGCCATGAACACGGCTTCGCTGACGGCCGTGCCCCCCTCGTAGAGACTGGCGTTCGAAACGTCCATGCCGGCGAGCTGGCAGATCAGCGTCTGAAACTCGAAAAACGCCTGCAGGCTTCCCTGGCTGGCCTCGGCCTGGTACGGCGTGTAGGCCGTGTAGAATTCGCTGCGCGACGCCACGGCGTCGACGGCGGCGGGAATAAAGTGATCGCAGGCGCCCCCTCCCATGAATGTGATGCGCGCGCCGCCCGCGTTCTTCGCAGCCAGCTCGCGCAGATGGCTTTCGAGGTCAAGCTCGCACAGTGCCTTGGGCAGGTCGAGCGGCCGATTCAAGCGGACTTCGGCCGGCACCTGGTCGAACAGGTCTTGAACCGACTGAGCCCCGGCGACCTGAAGCATGTCGCGTTGCTCATCGAGAGTTGTATACAGGTACGCCAACGGAATCTCCGCGCCAGGGACCGGCAGTGCAGGGTTCGGTTTTCAGAGAACAACTGGCGGTGGCAAGCGCCCGAGGCAGGACGGCGGCACACCCCGCGGAATTATTTTAGGCGGCGGGTCAAATTGCAAATCTGCGGCGCGATTTTTCGGTCCAGGCTGGGCCCCAGGCCAGCGAGGCCCACAGCCAGCGCCGCTTTGGCGCTCGACCGCATGCGGCGCACCGGCCAATTTGCGTATTGGCGCTCAGTGCGCGCGCGATGCCCAATGCTTTTCATACGCCGCGCGATCCATCAGCTCGGGCGGCATCTCGCGGCTCGCCAGCCGAACCTTGATCAGCCAGCCATCGCCAAACGGGTCTGAGGAAAGCTTGTCGAGTTGATCGGCAAGCGCCGTGTTCGACGCGACGACTTCCCCGGCGACGGGGCTGTACAGGTCGCTGGCCGCCTTGACGCTTTCGACGACGCCGAACGCTTCGCCGGCACCGAGCTTCCTGCCGGCCGCCGGCAGGTCGAGATAGACGAGATCGGTCAGGGCATTGACGGCGAAATCCGAGATGCCGATCGTTGCCGTCTCACCCTCGACCGAAACCCATTCGTCGCTTTTGGCGTATTTGACCTTCCGAGAATCCATGCGAATCTCAATCTAAGAAGACGTCTCATATCGTGAAGCCGCCGGCGTGGCCAGGTACCGGCCGGCGCCGGTGCGCATCGGGGCCAGGCCGGCTACGGTCGCGCCTCGTGCTCAATCTTCGAGATTTTTTCGATGCGCCGGGCGTGGCGCCCCCCCTCAAAGTCTGTTTTCAGCCAGATGTCGACCATGCGGCTGACCAGCCGATCACCCAGCAGATCTCCCGACAGGCACAATACGTTGGCGTCATTGTGCCGACGGCTCATTTCGGCGGTGAGATCGTCGTGGCACGTGCAGGCCCGCACCCCGGGCAGCTTGTTGGCGGCAATGCACATGCCCATGCCCGTTCCGCAGATCAGTATGCCGCGATCGACTTCCGCCGCCGACACCGACCGGGCGACTTTGATCGCGAAATCGGGGTAGTCGACGCTTTCGGCCGAATCGGTTCCCATGTCGAGAACCTCGTGCCCCAGTTCGCTGATGGTGGCAATGATCTTGCTTTTGATGGCGAACCCTCGATGATCGCTGGCAACGGCGATTCTCATGGTGGAGCGTCAATTCAGTTCTTGAAGATCTCGTCGATGATTGCGCGCAAATGCCGCTCCATCTCGGCGGCGCACTTGACGTATTCGGCGTGACCCGCCCCGATGGGGTCGCTGATGTCTGACCCGTCGCGCGCCAAAAGTTCGACCCGCGCCGTCGTCTGGGGAAACTCACGGATCAACACGTCGCGGTGGCTTGCCGTCATGGCGAAGATGCGATCGGCCTGGCACAACAGGCCCGCCGTCACGGGTTGACTCGAATGGCTTCGCAGGTCGATCCTCCGCTGGGCCAGAACATCGACCGCTTCAGGGCTGGGGGGGCTGCCGCTGCCTGCGGCCACCCCGGCCGAGGCGACCAGAAACCCGCGGTCGATCAATTCGTCTTCAGCGCACCCCAGGCGTTCGGCAAGCAGCCGGCGAAATAGCGCTTCAGCCATGGGGCTGCGACACGTGTTGCCCGTGCAGACAAACAGGAAAAAATCGCCGGCCAGCCGGGCGAGCGCCCGCCGCGAAGCCGCCCCTTCATGTTCAACGTGCCACCGGTCGCCGTCGATGCGCACGAGCGACGTCGACAGGGGAGGTCGTAGCGGCCCGGCGTCGACAATCGCCTCGATGCCGTCGCCGCCGATCCGTTCGAGCTCGGCGGCCCATGAAACCGCTTCCAGGCCAGACTGCATCGGCAGCTCGCCGGCGACAACCAGCGGGGCCGGCAAAAGCCGCAGAACCTGGGCGGCCGCTTCACCCCCCGGCGCCCGCACGGCGAATTGCTGATCGGCGCACAAAACACTGCCCGTCGACGCAGGCAACGCCTTCAACAGGCCGTTCGTCATTGCCACGGGAAATACAAACGTCACCGGGCCGGGCCAAAAGCGGCGCAACAACTTCCGACACAGGGGCCCGGGTTCGTCGAGATAGTCGACGGCCTCGGCCGCGTCTTTGACGGCCAGCACAGTGCGAACCGGCCCGCGCTCGCCGAGCAGGCGCGCCAGTCGCGTGGGGGCTTCGGGGTGGGCGGCGTAACCGGCGAACGTGTAACCCGCTTCGGTCGGCAGACCGACGATGCCGCCGCTGGCCAACGTGCGCACCACGTCGTGAATCACGTCGCGAGGGTCCTCGGCGCGCCGCAGGTCGACGATTTTTGGCATCCGAGCCTCAGGAAACAAAACTCATTTGCCCGGTGGCACACCCACAAAGACAGCGGCGCTGCACCTGTGGCAGACGCCGAAACGCGCCCGAAGCATTTTACAATTGGAGCAATTCCGAATATAGTCGGGTGGATTTTACCGATCAAGCAACGGCTGGAACCTGGTATGGGGCGGAGCTCTTCCCGGTCACGCGACGCGCGTCTGGTCTCCAACCGCAGGGAGGGTCGGTTCGTCGAGTTCTCCGGAATTCGCCGCTGGCCGCTGCACCAATACCGAAATCGAATTCGCCACTTGTACGATGGGCCGGCGGGCGCGGTTCTCGTGCTGGGCAGCGTGATGTCGCTGCACGAGCCGCTCATCGGCCGCATCTTTCGGCGCGGCAAGTTCGACGTGTCGGATTGCCGCAGCATTCTGGACGTGGGCTCCGGGGCGGGGCAGATTCTGGGCCACCTGCTCAAACGGACGACCAGCGATTCAAGACTTGTTGCCTTTGACCTGTCGCACCACATGTTGCGCCGGGCCCGCACGCGGCTGAGAAGCCGCCGGCCGAGTTACGTGGCCGGCGATCTCGCCCAGCTTCCGTTTGCCGACGAATCGTTCGACTGCGTGACCTGCGGCTGGGTGATCGAGCACCTGCCCGACCCGCGCCCCGGGCTGCGCGAGTTGTCGCGCGTGCTGCAGCCCGGGGGCCGACTGCTGCTGCTGGCAACCGAAGATACGCTGCCCGGAATCGTCGTCAGCCGCACCTGGAAGTGCCGCACTTATAGCCGCAGCGAGCTGCACGCCGCGTGCGAAGAAGTTGGTTTGCCCTGGCAGACCCAATTGTGGTTCAGCCCGCTGCATCGCCTGTTTCGCATGGGGGGCATTCTGGTCGAAGCCCGCAAGCCCTTGGGGCCGGCGCCGGCAGAGCAGTGAACACGGCCCCCAGCCAGATGCCTATCCACGGTCTGGGGGCGTTTCCCGCCTGCCGCGTCCTCGTCGACCGCGAACCGGGCTCCGGCGCCTGGAACATGGCCCTCGACGAGGTGCTCTTGGGCGACGCCCTGCACCACGGGCGCTGCAATCTGCGGCTTTACCGCTGGCGCAAGCCGACCGTTTCGCTGGGCCACTTTCAGCCCGTCCTGCCCGAAACGATGCCGCCGGCGCTGCGCAAGCTGCCGGTTGTGCGGCGGCTCTCAGGAGGGGGCGCCATCGTGCACGATCAGGAACTGACTTACTCGTGCACTCTGCCGCCCGATCACCCGTTGTCGCGCACGCCGCGTTCAGCCTACGACGTGCTGCACGACGCCATTATCGCGTCGTTGGCGGAGATCGGGATCGTCGCCCGCCGTCGGGCGACGTTCGAGCCGGCTCGGCAGGAAGAATTCCTCTGCTTCGGTCGCGGCGACCCCAGCGATATTCTGATCGCTGGTCAGAAAGTTGTCGGCAGCGCTCAGCGCCGGCGTAAAGGGGCCGTGTTGCAGCATGGCAGCCTGATACTGCGGCGGTCGGTGTTTGCCGCGGAGTTTCCGGGCCTGCTCGATTTGTCCGGTTTGGCGGAAGAGCCTCCGGGTTTGACCGACGTGCTGGCGCAGAAGCTGGGTTCGGCGCTGGCCCGCCAGCCGACGCCGGGCACGCTCGAGCCCCAGGAGATCGAACAGGCCTCTGACCGAGAGCGCGAGTAATCGACGTCGTGATCGTTCAGCCGAGGACCGACAGGGATTCACTCTCCAATATCGCGATGGCCATTACCTTCATGTAGCGCGCGTGTTGATCCTCAGTTGCGAGAAGTGCTTTTCCAGGAAGAAATCGAGGTGATTACATGGGCGGAGCTGTATCCGACCGAGGAGGCGAGTCGGTCAGGATGGCCCTGACGGATGATGCCCGGAACTACCGGATCACGAAGGCCGTGTACGCGAGCGGCGTTCTCTCGTAGCTGAGCGACAGGACGCACTAACCTTGCCCACCAATGTCCAATTCGAACGCATTGTCTGCATCGAGGTGATCGATCAAGTCCTGGTCTTGGCCACTCCCTCCGTGGATGGCCTTCGCCTGGTCAAACATCGTCTTCACCCCGGCGAGATCAAGGATTTGATTTGCCATCATCCCGCATTGCACAAAGCCAATCCAGCGGTGCAGCTTCGTTTCCGGCCAATCGTTTGCGTGTTCCTCTATCTTGCTGCACATCCACAGCAGATGTTTGGGCCGCAACGCTTTCGGCAGGTCAGGTTCGGTCATTCCGGATTTCTCCATCAAACCGCGGCATTGTTTCGCCATTGCCACAATCAAAACGCCGGGGGTCTCCATGCGGGGTGCTCCTTTCGACACGCTACATGAATGCGCCGCAGTCCGCATAGGTCAGCGGTCACGAATTCAGGGATCTTTTCGCGAGCCGGGATCGGTGGTGATCGGCGGAGGCGGCGCGCTACAGGGTACCGTGAAAGTCACAGTCCTCGGGATGTAAAAAAAGGCACCCCACGGCGGCCCACGAGCATTATCGAGACGCCGACGGGCTCAACGGCCTGCGAAAAACCGGATTAAGTGGGCAAGTTTTGGACGTCTTGAACTTGCAATTGTCAATTTCGCACGTACAATAGTTGCATGTCAGAGGCCGTTCGCACTTTCTCTGGGGACTCCGCAGCCTACGAGCCGGCAACACAGGTGGTCGCAATCACCCGCGACGAATTCCTTCGGGATCGGCAAGGTAGAACGTTCGCGGACGTGCTGAATGATCCCGAGCAGCCGTTCGACGAGGTGCTCGAATTCTTCAGCAACGAGAATCGGCAACGGCGCATGGAGGATTCCGAGATTCATCACGATCGGCCTCCTTTGGCTGGCGTCGTTCGAGAGCTTGAAGCACAACCTGTGATCGATCGGTTCCTGTCAGGAATGCACGCGCAGCGGAGCAAACGGCTGCGACAGGCGGTTGGCGTGGTCGTGCGGATCATCATGGAGGAGCGCGGCTGGCGAAAGACCGGAAGGAAGGGTTCGCTGGGCGTTCGAGCCGCGACGATCGCGCAGCAGCCCGGTCATAACACCGGCGGCTTGGCGTTTTGGTTCGTGCGGGCCGAGCGATATCAACGGGCGGAAGGAATGCCCTTCCCTTCAGTTCGCGAGCGTCGCAAGAAGTTCGATTAAGTGCCGTCAACTCGCCGGCTCCCAGTTGTAATCCACACACACGCGGAAGGAACGATTCGCGGGTCCGTTCGAGAACTGCACCGATGTCAAATCACCTGCAAACGTACTGCATCGCCGTACACGCCTACGAGGAAGCGGTGTACAACGCGCGTCGGGTTTCTGAGGTTGTCAACCGCGGAGCGACGGCTTTGCGAAATTGGGAGCAGGTCCAGGTGACCGATATCGCGGGAGCGTTTCCTGACGAGTTTACCCGCTCGGCTCGATCGGAAAATCACTTGAAGGGCGAGGAATGGCCGGCGGCTCAGCAAATCGCCGACGTGCTTCTAGCGTATCACAAGACGAAACTCGAATTGGAGGCCGCATTTCTAGCCATTCCGGACGACCAGCGACACGCCGTGAAGACACCAGAGTCGGTGACCCCCCCGCGGTGACGGGCGATCGGCCTTAGACGAAGGACAAGAGCGACATGCAACCGAGCTACCGAGTCATTGGAGTCCGCGCCGAGGGGATCGGCAGTGTCGCATCTCAGGCTTTGTCACTCCGGCGTGCCGAATACCTGCAGGAACTACTGCGCAGAGATGGACAATTTGCAGACGTGCGAATCGAGTGCGAAGAGGTTCCCGCCATCGGAAGTCGATCCCACGGCAATGCCACAACCCGACGCGCAGCAGAAGTGCGGGCCGATGAATAAATGAGCCCCTCGAAGAGTACGGCGCTGACCTGCCGATGCGAACTTTCTGAAACTGAGGTGTTTTCATGTTCATGGTGACAGACCCCGCGGGTGCACGACTCGTCCAATTGTTGCAGACCAAAAGCGATGACGCTGTGGCGCGAATCGTGCGCCGCAAGCGGCGTTTTCGGTTGCTTGTGGACCGGCGACGGCCCGACGACCAAACCTTCGCCCATCGCGGGCGGGTCGTCCTTGTCCTTGATCAACTGTTGTGCGCCGCTTTGATGTCGCGCCGGCTCGATGTGCGCGTGTCGGAATCCGGTCCGCGGCTGAGCCTGAAATCACGGAAGCGAGCTGGCGGCTGAAAACGGGGCCATTCGTTCAGCCTCTCGGCGGGCATCCGGCAGTGCGTTTCGCAGAGTGCGGATTTGTGGAGATTCAAATGACTGGAATCACTTCGTGGATCATCGCAGGCGTGCTCCTTCTGTGGGAGGCGCCGGGAAGACTGTGGGTGTGGTGCATTCCACGCAGATAGGCGCCCTGGCGGATGTCACCCGCAAGTGTCACAAGGCGGGCTCCCGGCGCGCCTGCAGGATTGCAGCGGAAAATCGCAGCAAGGGTCTCAAAGGGAGTAACGCATGCAGAACGTTCGACCGCTGTTTGTCTCGACGTTTCCTCCCGAAGAATGCGGGCTGGCCACGTTCACCCGGGACTCCGCCGACGCGGTCGATATGGCGGCGTGCGAGTCGATTTCGTCAATAGCGGCCATCCGCAAGACGAGCGGCCCCTGCTACGATGATTCGCGTGTGGTCCACGTCATCGACAACAGCCACCCCCATGCCTACAGTCTGGCGGCTGAAGTGGCTAATGACGGCCCTTGCGACGTGATCAGCGTGCAGCACGAGTTCGGGCTTTACCCCGGCGAATGGGGTTCGCGCCTGCTGGATTTTACGCGCGAGTGCACGAAGCCCATCATCACGACATTCCACACGCTGCTACGGGACCCGCCCGCCCTGCCGCGACGACTGATCCAGACGCTGGCCGCCCGCAGTCAGGGGATTGTCGTGATGACGAAAGCCGCCGCGCGGCTCTTGTCGGACGTGTACCGTGTGGCCGGTCCGCAAGTACAAGTCATTCCGCACGGAGTACCGGCCGTCTCATTCGAACACTCAGATTTACAGAAGAGACGGCTAGGGCTCGCTGGCCGTCAAGTGCTCTGCACATTCGGGTTGATCAACCGGGGAAAAGGGCTGGAGCACATGATCGAGGCCATGCCCCGAATCGTGTCAGCCTACCCGGACGTCGTCTACCTGATCGTGGGGGCCACGCATCCGCTGGTGAAGCGTTGCGAGGGAGAGACCTATCGCGAGAGCCTGATGAAGAAGGCCGCGACGCTGGGTGTCGGTCGGCACGTGCAATTTATTAACCGATTTCTGAGCTTGGATGACCTATTGACTCACTTGCAGGCGTGCGACGTGTACGTCACGCCCTATCCGGGCAAGGACCAAATCTCAAGCGGCACACTGGCCTACGCGCTGGCCGCGGGCCGCGCCATCGTCAGCACCCCGTATCTATACGCGGAAGAGGTGCTTGCCGAGGGGCGAGGGCTGCTCGTGCCGTTCGGCCAAAGCGACGACTTGGCTGAGGCAACCCTTCGATTTCTGACCGACGCCGACTTTCGCCAGGAGACGCAGCGTCTGGCGTACCAATACGCTCGCCCGATGTTCTGGCCGCAGGTGGGCCGACAGTATTTGAGGCTTCTCCATCGCGCTGCAGTCGACGCCGAGCGTCGAGGGTTGGTCCTGACTCCGAAATTCGCGATGCCCGATCATGCACTTCGGGCACGAACAGCAATAGCGGGAGAACTATAGTGCACAATTATCGCGAGATCGAGATGGAGGAGTTTGCGACAGCTGAAGACCGGTGCTCGGCCGATTTCGCATCGCCGGACAGCAGCGAGGTCGTGCTAAACCACCTCGACCGCATGACCGATTCCACGGGGGTGATTCAGCACGCCATCTACAGCGTCCCGAGACGTGAGAGCGGTTACACGACCGACGACAACGCCCGTGCATTGCGGCTCTGTGCCCGCCTCTGGCGTCACCAGCCGGATCAGCGCATGCTCAGCCGCGTGACGACGTACCTCAGCTTTCTCGAGCACGCCCGTTGCCGTATGCGGGGGTTCCACAATTTTCTGAGCTATCAGCGCGAATGGCTGGATGCGGCCGAGACCGGCGATTGCCAGGGCCAGGCAGTACTGGCGCTCACAGAAGTGCTTGGCAGCAGTCTGCCCGATGGTTACCGCGCATTGGCCCGCGAGTTGATCGAAACGGCGATCCCCGCTCTGGCCGAATTGCGAAGCCTGCGCGCCGAGGCCTACGTCATTCTGGCTTGGGGGCACTTGCGTTCGCGCAGGACGACCGATCTGGAAGCACTCGAGCACGTGGCGGCGGCGGCGGCGCGACGACTCCTCGAATGCTCCGAGCGCTCGTTCCGCTCTGATTGGCCCTGGTTCGAGTCTCGAATGACCTACGCTAACGCGGTTCTCCCGCATGCATTGTTCGTCGCTGCGAAGTGCTGGCCCGCCGAGCGATTCCAGGAACTGGCAAGCGTCTCCTTCGCCTTTCTGGACCGGGTCACGACGTCGGGCCAGGTGTTCTGGCCGGTCGGCAACTGCGATTGGTATCCGCACGGGGAACAAAAAGCGCTCTATGACCAGCAACCCGTGGAAGCATCCACAATGGCCGATGCGGCACTTGCGGCATTCGAGTTGACGGGAGACGAAAGTCACCTCGTGACTTTCCGGAGAGTTTATGACTGGTTTCGTGGGCGGAACAGTCTCAAGCAGTCGCTTGTCGATGTTCGCTGCGGCGCTTGCTGCGACGGCCTGCAACCCTCCGGCGTGAATCGAAACCAAGGAGCCGAATCGACGCTCGCGTGGCTGTGGACCGAGACCCACCATTCCGGTCGGCCTCGTTCCTCTTTAGGCCCGGTCGCCTGCGAATAGAAATCGGCGCGACCGAACGACAACAGCAAAGCTTTTCCCTGGATGGAATCCGGAATGTTGCGAGAATCCAAGGCCCCCAACCTGCACATCGAACTCTTTCACCGGCATGGCGACAACCCCATCCTCACTGCCCATGATTGGCCCTACCCGGCCCATACGGTGTTCAACGCTGGCGCGTGCCGCGTGGGCGATGAAACGATTCTGCTCGTGCGCGTCGAAGACCGCCGCGGCCATTCGCATCTGACCGTCGCCCGCAGCAACGATGGCGTGACGAACTGGCAAATTGACTCGCGGCCCACTTTCGCTCCCGATCCGACGAACTATGCCGAGGAGTCGTGGGGTGTAGAGGACCCACGGCTCACCTGGGTCGAAGAACGTGATGAATGGATCATCGCTTACACGGCGTACTCCTCTAGCGGACCACTGGTATCTTTGGCCGCCACAAAAGACTTCGTCACCTTTTCCAGACTCGGTCCGGTCATGCCCCCTGAGGACAAAGACGCCGCCGTCTTTCCCCGCCGCTTCGGCAATCGTTACGCCATGATTCATCGCCCGGTCTCCGGAGGCAGCTCCGGGGCGCACATCTGGTTGTCCTTCTCTCCCGACCTGACGCACTGGGGAGATCATCACGTTTTGTTGCACGCGCGCAGGGGGGCCTGGTGGGATGCCAACAAGATCGGATTGAGTCCTCCCCCTCTGGAGACTCCGGACGGATGGCTGCTGTTGTATCACGGAGTAAGAAACACTCCGGGAGGTTGCCTGTACCGGCTGGGACTTGCCCTGCTCGACCTGGAGAACCCCCGTCGCGTGCTGCACCGCAGCGATGAATGGGTCTTCGCTCCCGCGGCCGCCTATGAACGCCAGGGAGACGTCAACGGCGTCGTGTTCCCCTGCGGGTGGATCCTCGACCGGGCAAGCGGCGTAATCCGCCTCTACTACGGCGGCGCCGATACGTGCATCGCGCTAGCCACCGCGCATCTTGACGAAGTGCTCGGTTATCTGAATAAGTGCCCAACTCCTGATTCGAGAAATCGCACCCGCATGGCTTTGATCGAATGAATGTGGCAGCGAATCACCGCAGCAGAGGCAGCCAACATGGACAACCTACGGAGACGGCCAGGTGGCAGCAATCCGGCTAAATGGCAGGCGTCGGTCTCGCTTGCCCTTCGATTTTCGTGGTCGCGACGAGACCGCCGGCAAAGAGAAGTGGATTCTGTTTGACAATAGGACACGCGCTTGTTACTTTCAGATTAGGTTCCTCTTCTGGCATCATCTTTCAACAATTCTCCTGTGGTTTCCCGGTGGTTAGGCCCTTTTTTGGTCATTCGCCGGGTCATTGATGTGGCATTCGGCGCCACACACTTTTCTTTCAGCCCCTCGATCGACAGGATGTAGGGTCACGGGTGACCCCGATCAGACCTGACTGGCTGCAAACCACAGTCGGAGCGTTTCCGGCGGTAGATAGACGGCGTATTGCCAACGATTGCGCAATCGGCGAGACCGGAGGAGCGACATCACCATGCTGCACGTGGAGTTGAAAGTGCTGGAGGGGCGTCAACAAGGAAAAACGATATCCCTCAACGTGCGGCAGTTCTTGATTGGTCGCGAGCAGGATTGCCACCTGCGCCCCAATAGCGATCTTGTCAGCCGCCACCACTGCGTCTTTACCGTCGACGACTTTACGGTTCGGCTGCGCGATCTGGGCAGCACCAATGGCACGTTCGTCAACGGCGATCGAATTCAAGGGCAGGTCGTTCTGAAGCCGGGCGACCATGTGGTCGTGGGCAAACTGTCGTTTGAGTTGGTCGTCCATGAGGGGGCCCGCGTTCCGGTGGGGGTCGGTGCCCCTCCAGCCCCCCCCGACTCGTCCGCTTCGATTCTCCTGCCGCCCGAACCCGTTCATCTGCCCGAGTCGTCGGAAACGGCGGCACTCAATGCGTCGGAAACGGTTGAGATTCCAATCCCTCAGCCGGGAGACGACACGGCGGTGATCCCCAGTTTTCCGCAAGGGACGCAGCCGAGCGCTTACCCGCCGGGTTACATGCCGCAAATGGGTTACGGGGCGCCAGCCTACAACATGCTACCGGGCTACCCGATGCCGGCAGGGTACGGGGCGCCGGGCTACGCGCAGGTGCCGGGTTATCCTCCCGCGGGTTATGCGATGCCTCCCGGTTACGGCGCTCCTGTGCCTTATGGCATGCAACCCATGATGCCGGCGATGCCCGGGTACGGCATGCCCGCGCAACCCGCCGCGCCCGAGCGGAGTGTTGAGGTTCCTG
Organism: Planctomycetaceae bacterium; assembly: GCA_052388175.1. Lineage (GTDB taxonomy): Bacteria > Planctomycetota > Planctomycetia > Planctomycetales > Planctomycetaceae > SIAF01. Next base: position 30,027 of record JBQTIL010000062.1, read on the forward strand.
AAGTCGTGCTGCCCGACCCGTCCACGACCGGTGCCAAGGCGCCAGAAGCGCCGCCGACCCCGGCCCCGGCCACGGGTGAGGCGGCGGCGCCGGCCGCGAGCGCAGCGGCCAAGAAGCCGTCTGATGCGGCTGCCGACATCATCCGCATGCATCGCACGCGCCGAACGTGAGAGTCCTGTTCGCAAAGGAGCCCAGACGGTGCCCGACCCAAACGATCTGCAGCGCACTTACAAGGAGTTTCTGGATCTGCTCCCGCTGACACTCGCCCTGGCTGGCTTGCCGACGAGCGATTCCGGCCGTTATTACACCGAAGAGCAGATCGAGGCGCGCGTCTTTACGATCCGCCATGCCTATCGCGCAGCCAGGGCCGTGGCCCGCGAGTGTGCGCAGCGCTAACCGCCTTCGCACCACCTGCTTCCGCGACGTTCCGGCCGCGGTTTTCCGCCCCCGGTCGATCGCCCGCTCGCATCCGCCCGTGGCGCCGGCTTGGGGCGGTCCATCAGAGGCTGCGTATGTGTCAGGCCGCCAGGCTGTTGTGCTGATTTGTGCGGCAGGTTCGGTAACCCTTGAAACCGACGTGTCGCTGGGGCGGGTAATACCGCTGGAATACTGGACGAAACCGTGACGGTCAGCGAAGACGGCGAACTCGTGCGCGGTTGTCTGGCCGGCGAAGCGGGTTTCCTGCGTGCTTTCGTCGATCGTTACCAGTCGGCGGTGTTTGGGCTGTGCCTGCGGATGCTCGGGCATCGCCACGATGCCGAAGACGTCTCACAGGAGGTGTTTTTGAGGGCCTTTCGCGGCCTGCGGAAGTGGGACCCGGGGCGGCCGCTGAAGCCGTGGCTGTTGACCATTGCCGCCAATCGCTGCCGAACGTGGCTCGCACGCCGCAAAACTCGCGATCTGCCGTCTGAATTCGGGGCCGACGTCTGCGACCCGCGCACGACCGGCAGTTCGCTGCATCTCGCCGAAGAACTGCAGAAAGCGCTTGAGAACCTTCGAGAAGAATACCGGCTCTGTTTTGTCCTTTACCACCAGAATGAATTGAGTCTGGCAGAGATTGCCCAGATCGTCGAGAGCCCCGAAGGAACGGTAAAAACCTGGCTGCATCGGGCGCGCAAGGAGTTGGCGGCCCATTTGCAGCGAAAAGGCTTTGCGCCGCAGGCTGGCCATGAATTGCACTGAATTTGAAATCCAGCTTTTCGAACAGCTCAACCGCACCAATTCGCGCGTGCCGGCGTCGCTTGACGAGCATGCGGCCGAGTGCCCGGTCTGTCGCGAAAAGGCGGCCGCGTTGCCGCTGCTCAAAGCGTCGATCGAGGCATGGCGCAGCGAGGTGCCGGAAGTCGATCTGGCGCCCGAAGTGCTCGCAGCCTGCCTGCCGCGACTCGAGGCGAACTCAAACCGCCCGCAGCCGCGACCATTGGCCGCCTTGAGCCCTGAGCCCGCCAATCGCCTGCCGTCGCGCCCGCTGGCGCTGGTGTCGCCGTCGCCCGCAAATGCTTTGCGGGGCCCACGCGGGGCGTTGTTGTCGGCCGTCGGGGCGCTGGCAGCATGTGTAGCCGTGTTGTGGCTGGTGCCCCCGTTTGGGGGGCCGCATTCGCCAGAGGCCCCTGCGGTGCGCCCCGTGGCGACCACCAGGCCCGCGCGGGCTCGTGCCCCCGAAAGCCCGCGCCCGGCTGTCGGCGGGCCCATCGCTGGTCTCGACGGGCTGGCGCTCCTGGTCGCGCCGACAATGAACCTGCCGGGGGCGACCTTTGACGGTGCGAGCGGCCTTGTGCAGGGGCTGCAGGATCGTATCGAACCGATCCGCCAGGGGCTCGACGGCGCGTTCGATTTTCTCTGGGTGGTCAGCGAGCCGCCCGAGAATTCGCGAACGTGATCGCGGTCTTTTGCGGCCAATAAGTCGCCACCGCCGGAAGGCGGCTGACCGACGCGCGCCCTCAGTTGACGAGTCGCCGGGCCGGGCCGGCCTGGGCTTATGGCCTTTCCCGATTGTGCGGCCTCGCTCGCCGCGCAAGCCGACATGATCGCGGCACCGCGACCGATTGCCCCATTAGCAAAAACCGTTGCGGTCGTACATCTTTCGCCGGCGGCAAAGTTTTCGCAGATCGCCGGACGATTACCACTACGCGGGGGCAATCTGTCTGCATCCAGGTGAAAGGTGAATCGTCCATGAACGACGCGGAATTGGAAACACAGCTTCTGACGGTCGACAGGCGCTCGGGCGATCGACGGTTGTCGATCGATCGGCGTGCCGGCGAAGCCGCCGGCACGGGAACTTACGTCGGCGAGCAGCGGCGCGGCGTACCGCGCAGAAAGGTCGAGCGTCGCCGGCAGATCGACCCGACAACCTGCGAGCGCGACTACACGCCCGAAGAGATCGAGTTCATGCGGGCGATGGATGAATACAAACGCCGCGCCGGTCGGCAGTTTCCCACCTGGAGCGAAGTGCTCGAGGTCCTCAAAGGGCTGGGGTACAAGCGCGAGTAGCGGGCATTCTCGCAGCTACCGCACCTCGGTGGGGGCATCGCTGTCGATGCCGGTCCGCCCGAAGACCATCAGCGTGATGTCGTCGTTCTGGGGCCGTCCTGCGGCATGGCGACGGACGTCGGCCAGAATGGCCCGTCCGAGGTCTGCGGGGAGGGGCGGGTTGTTCGCAATCATCGCGCGCAGGCGATCGACCCCGTACAGGTCGGCAGACGGGTTCATCGCCTCGCTGACGCCATCGGTGTAAATCACCACCGTTTCGCCCGGCGCCAGCGTGCGCTTCACCACTTCGAACGAGATCCCCTCGGCAACCCCAAAAGGCAGCCCGACCGCTTCCTCGGGCAGTTCTTCGATCGACCCGTCGGCCCGCCGGATCATGGGCGACATGTGGCCGGCGATCACCAGCGACATTTCATGGGTGGTGAGGTCGATGATCGTCAGCGTGAACGTGACGAATCGGCCTTCGATCGCGTGCGAGCACATGTGGTTGTTGATGCGTTCGGCCGCCTGACCCACCTCTTGAATGAACTCCATCGTGTTCTGCACCACGCTCGACAGCCGCGACATGACCAGCGACGCTGGCACGCCTTTTCCCGCCACGTCGCCGAACGCCAGGCACACCTTCCCGCCCGGCAGCAGCAGGCAGTCGTAGTAGTCGCCGCCGACCGCCTGCGCCGATTCATACGACGCGAAGAACTGGTAACCGGGCACCTGCGGCAGATGTTCGGGCAACAGCGCCCGCTGCACTCCGGCCGCGATCTGCATTTCGTTGTCTTGCTTCTGTTTTTCGAGGTACGAGGCGATCAGGCGCGCGTTTTCGTAAGACAGCGCCGCCTGCCCCGCGACGGCCATCAGCAGGTCGAGGTCGTCCTTCTGAAACTGCTTAAGCGGGTTCTGAGTGTCGATGTTGATCAGCCCCTGGGGCTCGCCGTCGAGCCCCAGCAGCGGCACGCACATCATCGAGCGGATCGTGAAATTCGCGATCGACTCGCTGGCCTGAAACCGCGTATCGCTCGCGGCATCTGCCGACAGAATGCCCGATTTCTCCGACAGCACCTTGTTGACGATCGTGCGGCTGAGTTTGACCGATTCATCTTCGCCGGGGCGGCGATGCTTGATCGCCCGCGGAACCATCTGGCCCGTGGCCGCGTCTTTCAGCAGGATGCAGCCCCGATCGGCGCTCGGAAAAATCGCGAACAGCGTGTCGAGAATCTTGGGCAAGAGGGTCGCCAGGTCGACGGTGCCCGCCAGCGTGCGGCTGATTTCCAGAATTCCCTTGAGCTTGGCGGCGGGCTGAACGTCGAGCGCCCCGAAACGGCTGCTGCCGCCGGCGAGGGCCCCCATGATGGCCGCCGATTCTTCGGTGTCTTCGGCCAGGTCGAGCGTGAACGCCGGCCCGCGCGCCTCGGTCGAGTCGAGGGGCCGCGGGCGATGCGGTGTGCGAACGCCGCTGGTGCCCGGGGCGTCGACATGATCGACAAAACGCAGGAGAATCGGGCCGAGCTTGATGCGGTCGTCGTGATTGAGCGGCGTGCTGGCGGTGATTCGCGCCCCGTTGACTGTCGTGCCGTTGCCGCTTCCCAGGTCTTCGACGAAATACTTCCCCGCGTTGCGGACGACCCGGGCGTGCTTTCGCGACACCATGTTCGAGTCGATCTGAATCTGGCACTCGGGGTGTCGGCCGATGACCGTTTCGTCGGCCGTCAACTCATGGGTTGAAGATTCACCCGCTTTCAAGATCACGATACAAGGCATCATTGAATCCTGTCGTGGAGGACAGGCTGAGTAGCGCGTGTGATGTTGACAGGCATCGCAAGCCGGATGCTGTTGCCCCTGGCCGACGACTCAAAACCCCGGTTCAGGGCGCCGTCCTGAAACCGGATTTTAAGGCCGGCCTGTGGGCGACGCAACCGGCGGTATCGTATGGATTGTCGCCTTTTTTGCCTTCCGATGCGATTTCCGCCAGACCGGCCGAACCGGGGCCCGTCAGCCGCCGGCCGAGGTGGCCCGTGCGCGGTTGGCTTGCGTTTCGGGGGGGGCGTTGCCCGACATCCGCCGAGGTCGGCCCCGGCTCTCACAGGCCGAAGACCGTCTCGACGTTGCCTCGCAGCACCAGGCGGCCCAGCGTCACCGCCCGCTCTTCGCTCCAGCCCCGGGCCAGCACAAAGGCTTCCGCGAGCGCCTTCGCCAGCACCCGGCGGTACATCGCAAACTTGGGCAACCCGAATTCCAGCTTGTACATGTCGCTGTAATAGCCGATCTGCTTGGTCTGCGGCACCGCCTGCAACCGCGCGCGGCAGTCGAGCTCGATATACAGCGGGGTGTTCGCGTACCACCAATGGCCGCTCGTGACGACATTGGGAAAAATCCAACTGTAGCCCACGAGCTCCTGATTCATGCCGTGCGACAGCACCGAAACCGGAAACGTCACCTGCGGAAAGGCGTTGAACAGCGCCCGATATTGAATCAGCGAGCAGCGTGAATCGAACAGGTCCTGCCCCTGGTACACCCCCCCTTCGTAGACGCGGCGGTTGACGCCGATCATCAGGTCAAACGGCAGCGAAAACTCGGTACAGAATTCCGCCAGCGTCCAGAAGACGAATCGCGCGAGCGTCGTCCGCTCGTCGTCCGCCAGTGCAGAACCGCTCGCCAACCGTTGCAAGAGCGCGTCGACTCCGGCGGGGCCGACAGCCGTCGGCTCGAAGTCGGGGGGCAGCGAGATGGCGCAGGCCCGTGCGCCTTGGGCCACGAAATGCTCGAACAGTTTGCCGATCGCCTGCCGCAGCGAGGCGACGGTGGCCGGGGCCGTCTGCGTTGCGCTCTCCAGCCGGCGCCGCACGGCGGGATCTGTCAGGCGAAATACCAGATCGTCGGTTCGCAGGCAGGGAATGTAGCGGCGCGGGTCGAACCCCGTCAGCGGGTCGTCGAAATCGTTCGTCAAAAACACCGCTTCCAGCCCGCTCTTCGCCAGCACCTGCTCTTCCCAGTCGGGCTGGGCCAGCGTGCGCAGGGCCCGGTCGTAAAGCTCCTGCCAGTTCGTTGTGCTGATGGTGTCGTCCGCAAGGCCGAAGAAAGTGCGACACAGCTCAATCAGCCAACTGTATTGAATCGTGTTCTCGATCGCCGCGAGCTGCGGGACGAGCCGGGCCACCTTTTCACGCGGAGAAATCCCGGGGTCTTCGATCCGCTCGCGCGGCAAACCCGCCGAATGGGCCAGTTCGGTGTAATAGTGGTAGCCTAGAATGTCGGCCAGCGATTTCGACGTGGGCGCGTGCGGGTTGATGTGCGAATGCGGGTCGATCAGAGGCACGCGCTCAAGTTCGCCCAACAGCCGTTGTACCAATTGGTCAGACATATTGATCGGGGGCAGGATAAGGTTGAAGAATCTGAAATTGTCGCGATCTTTTCGGTGCGCAGGCGTGTCTGCCTCGAGCGGACACTCATTATTTCCGATTCGCAACTCCGGGGGAATGCTGCCGTGAAGGTGATTCTCAAAGATCGACAGCTTGTTTTCGTTCCGGAAGACGCGCTCGAAACCGACGAGCTGGCCGCCTGGAAGCTGCTTCACGCGGGCCACGTTCTGGCAGTCGAACACAACGAGGGCACGGGCGCGTCGCTGGTCGATCTGGGCGACCGCGAGATCGCGTGCCGTGAGCCGATCAATGTCACAAGCGGCCACGCCGACGAGGCGATCCGCCTGATCGGCAATTTCGCAACGACGCCGTTTGTGCTCGACGGGCAGGTCTATCAGTCGATCGAAGGCTTCTGGCAGAGCCTCAAGTTCGATGAAGGGCGCGAACGGCGTGAAGTCGCCGCGCTCGATGGCCCGGCCGCCAAGCGACGCGGCGCCGATCGGGGTTACGGCCAGCACGTCGAGTACGCGGGGCAGCCAATTGCCGTCGGCACAACCGTCCATTGGGACCTGATGCGCCGGGCGGTGCGCGCCAAGTTCGAGCAGAACGCGCTAGCGCGCGAGGCCCTGCTGAGTACGGGCGACCGCCCGCTTGAGCATCGAGTGCGGCACGACAGCCGGACAATACCCGGCGTGATCATGGCCGACATCTGGATGCGACTGCGAGCCGAGCTGCGAAAGTGCGAACATTCCGGTCAGCTTCCCCGCCGCTCGACAGCCGCCGGGGCAACTGAGGTTGCCCAGACAGGCCCGCCGCCCGGTAGTGTCCCAATTCTGGCCCCTGAGGAACAAGGCATGAACCCGCGAAAAGAAGAGGCCGACGCAGACGACCTTCTCGACCAACAGAATGAGATTTCCTGTTCGCCGCCGAGCGACATCAAGACCAAAGATGAGGAAGACGACTCAAAGCCCGCGAAGCCCAGTCCAAATTAGGACACTGCCCGCCACGCACGCCCCTTGCTTGGGCCTGTAGCGGTCGCATAGCATCTGGTTTCTTGCGGCGCCGCGATTCTGGCCGCAGGCGTCTCGGGCTGGCCAGCGCGTATGGCCGGGTGATGCCGACAGGCCGATCCGCGATGCACTGCCCCGGCCGCTCGGTAGCGGCCGGGGCAGTAGACGCCGTTCGTTTGTTCCGGGCCTGCGATCGCAACGTCGCGCTCCGGTTGAGGCCGTAGATGAAGGTTATCACCCAACTGGTGCAGCACTTCTGGCAGCGCGGGGCGCTGACTACGGCTGAAGTCGACTACCTGGTCCGCCATGGGTTCGTGCGCGAACGCGACCTGCCGGGTTACGTGCCGCCGCCGCCCGAGGCCCTCGAAGACAGGCCGACATTTCACCCCGTCGAGCCGCTGCCCCAGACGCCGCTCGAGCGCGTCGAAGAAACGCTGGTGCGGCGCAAGTCGCGGCGCGGTCGGGGCGGAGAGCCCAAGAGGCCCGTGCTCGAAATCGACGAGTTGTGTGAGCGCCTGCAGGCCGATTTCGATCGCCGCGGGCCGCATCTCGATTCGCTGACAAAGCTCGCGAAACGCATCGCCCCCTGCGACGATTGGCGCGCGGCGCTGGCGGTGTTCCGCCAGACCGACGCCGGCACGTTTCAGAAAAGCCTGGCAGCGGCCCTGCGCACAGGCGCCCTCACGCTGCGCGACTTGTGGCCGGCGCTCGATATAGAACCCTTGCATCGCGTCATCGCTGATGACGAAGTGCGCGGCCGTACGGCGCGGGCGTATCTCGCGCTTCTGGTCTCGAGCGACGTGGCGCAGCTCGGCAAGTACGCCTGGATCCTGCAATCTGACGAGGTGCAGGTTGCGAACAATCTGCGCGTGGCCCACGGCATGCTGCTGGCGGGGCTCGCGCAATTCTATTTGCGCGATCGCCGGTTGCTCGCGCGCAGTTTCGCCCACGGGGCCGACCCGATCGCCGTCTGGGCGTTGGTGCTGTTGCACAACGCCTGCCGCAAGGCGCTGAAAACGGCTCCCGACGACTATGGCCCCCTCGAAGAACCCGAGATCGACGTTTGGCAGCGGGCATGGACGGCGGCCCTGACGATGGACCACCCGCGCGTCACGTTGCTGCTGGTCAACTGCTATCACGATTCTGCGGCCCGCAGCCGCTTGCGCCCCAGGCAATCGGGGCACCATCTGTTTTGCCCCAAGGGCTGGCACGTGCCGCATCAGGGCGCGGCTGCCCTGCCGGGAGTTTCCTCATGACGCCTGCGCGCTCGAAACTTTTCGCGCAGGCAGTTGCCGGTTTCGGGTCCAGCCATCGAATTGAGTTTCCGGTCGACGCACTATGAGCACCGAAGAACGCCTGGTCGAAACCGTCACCCTCAGTCAGGCGAAGACCCTGCTGAGCTGCGCGGCGCAAGAGCAGAGCTTTTTGCTGCTCTCGCCCCCCGGGGTCGGCAAGTCCGACATGGTCGCGCAGGCGGCACGCGACGCGGGGCTCGAGTGCAAGAGCCTGCTGGGCACGCAGATCGCGCCCGAAGACGTCACCGGGGTGCCCCATATCGTGGGCGAACGGTCGGTCTTCTGCCCGCCGCGCGTGCTGTTGCCCGAAGTGCCGGAGCCCTTCTGCCTGTTTCTCGATGAGCTGCCGGCCTGTCCGCCCGATATTCAAAAGGCCTTCTACTCGCTGCTTCTGGAACGTCGGCTCGGGGAACATCTCCTTCCAGGAGGCACCTGGGTAGTGGCGGCGGGCAATCGGGCCGAAGACAAGGCCCTGGTGCGCACGATTTCGAGCGCGCTCGTCAACCGCCTGACGATTCTGCAGATTCGCGTCGACGTGGGCGAGTGGCTGACGTGGGCCCGCGGCAACGGCGTACGGCGCGACGTCATCACGTTCATCGAGCATCGGCATGAGGCGCTGCAACGCCCGATGACCGAACCCGGCGTGCCGTTTTCGACCCCCCGCGCGTGGGCGTCGCTCTCTCGCGCGCTCGATCTGGCCGAGCAGGCCGGAATCCTCGATTCCGAAATCGTGGCATCGCTGACCGAAGGGCGCGTCAGCCCGCAGGACACAAGCGCGTTCTGCCTGTGGCAAGAGGTCGTGGCCCGCGTGCCGCAAAAGACCGAGATCATCGAGAACGGCGTCTACAACCTGCTGGCCCGCCCCATCGACGATCTGCAATTGCCCCAGCGCGTTTTTCAGACGCTCCAGCAAAACAGCATTACCGTGCTGAGTCGGCTGATCGAGTGTACGCCGCGCGAGGTGCTGAAACTGTTCGAAGGCGACCAACTGCGATTACAAGAGGTTCAAGCGGCGCTTGAAAACTTCGGCCTCGTTCTGGGGCGCAAGATGTGACTCTCCTATGGCTCTTCCTCTCCCTTCCCCCGCGACGGGGGGAAGGGAGTGAAAGCGCGCTTGCGGCGCGAGTTCGTCAGATGTGCAGGTCTCAATGGCGTGATTCAACGTTTCCCGCGGTGCCTTGGTGTCGCATTGACTTGAGCGCGTCACTATGCCGGCTTTGTAACTTGTTCACTCAACTTTCCAACGAAGCTCGAAATCTCCGTGGCCACCACCCTCACTCTCAGTCAGGCGAAGAACGTCGTCAGGGCGCTGGCCGCCCATGAAAGCGTGCTCTTGCTTTCGGCCCCCGGGGTCGGCAAGTCGGATATTGTCAGGCAGGCGGCCGCCGAGGCCGGGCTCGAGTGCAAGAGCCTGCTGGGAACGCAGATCGCCCCTGAAGACGTGAGCGGCATTCCCCGCATTGTGGGAGAGCGGTCGGTGTTCTGCCCGCCGCGGGTGCTCTTGCCCGAATCGCCCCGGCCGTTCTGCCTGTTCCTTGACGAGCTGCCCGCCTGCCCCCCCGACATCCAGAAGGCGTTCTATTCGCTGCTGCTCGAACGGCGGATCGGCGAGCACAAACTGCCCGAAGGCACCTGGGTGGTGGCGGCCGGTAATCGCAGCGACGACCGGGCGCTCGTTCGCACCATGAGCTCGGCATTGACCAACCGCGTGTTTCTGATCCACGTGCGGGTGGATGTCAAGGAATGGCTGAAGTGGGCCAAAGAGCAGGGGGTGCGGGCCGAGATTCTGGCCTTCATCTTGTATCTGCCCGATTGCCTGATGCGCAACGTGCCGGCCAACCCCGAGCCGTTTTCGACCCCCCGCGCCTGGACCATGCTCTCTCGCGCGCTCGAATTGGCCGACCGCAAAAGCGAGCTCTCGGCCGAGGCACGCCGCGCACTGGCGTTTGGCACGGTGAGCTCCGAAGACGCCGCGGTGTTCTGCGCGATGGCCGAAGAGTCGCTGGCCGACATCCGCCCGCTGGAAGATTATTTTGAAGACCCGTCGCGGCTTCCCAAGCATTCCGACACGGCCTGCTGGTTCATCATCAGCCGGCTGCGGAAACTGCTTCAGCACGGCGAGCCGCTGCCCGTCACGCCCGAGCAGGTCAACCGGTTTCTCGAAGCGCTGTCGAACGAATTCCGCTGCGCCGTGCTGCTCGACCTGGTGGAAGACTGGGGCCGGCTCGGCGCTTCAGAGGCGATGCTCAGCACGCTCAAGGAGATCACCGGCCTGTGACGGGCGAAGATCGCAAGACGGTGAAGAACGTGGCGCTCGACCGCGCTCGGCAGGCGCTGCGCCTGGCGAGCGCCAGCCTGCCGCATCTGTCGGGCCTGGCGCGGCTGGTGCGCATTCGCCCCAGCCGCCGGGTGCCGGTGGCGGCGGTCTCTTCGTCAGGCCTGATTCTGGTCCACCCCGAGGTGTTCGCTCAGTCGCCCCTGGGGGACGCCGCCTTCGTGCTGGCGCATGAGTTATTGCACCTGGCCCTCAACACGCACGGCCGCACGGGCACCGCCCGGCCGATCATCGTGAATTACGCCCACGACTACATCATCAACGACATTCTCAGCGAAGAGCTGTTGCGCGACCCTCCGCTTAACGGGCTGGTGATGCAAGGCGCGCGGGAAAAATCGCTGGAAGAGCTGGTCGTGGAGCTCTCCAAAGGGGGCGCCGGAGACGGAAACCAGCGCTGCTGGGCACCAGGCGCCGGGCGCCGCAAACGCCGCGCCCCGCGCACGACAATGGGCCGGGCCCTCGAAGAGGCCGGGCTCGTCGAGCCTCCTCCCCCCGAAGAGCAGGTCGACCCGACGCTGGGAGACGGTGACCTGTTGCCCGACGATCGGGAGGACGAGTTTGAGCCCGAGATGGCGCCTCTGAGGCAGCAGCTACGCGAAGAAATCCGCCGCGCCGCCGCTAAGGCGGCCGGTCTCGCCGAGCTGCGCAAACAGATGGAGCGCGCGGGGCAGCCGGTCGACGTGGCTGAGCCAAGGCGCGGCTCTGAGGTGATGCGGGCCCTGCACGCCGCCTATGCCGCCCCGTGGGAACTGGCCCTGCAGCGCTGGATGGACGCCGTCTCGCCCGGCGAACGGACCTACGCCCGGCCGTCTCGGCGGGGGATGTCGGCCGAAGGCATCGTGCGGCCGGGGCGCCAACGCCGCGGCTGGGCGCTGCACATCGTTCTCGACACGAGCGGCTCGATGGTCGACGTCTTGCCCAAGGCGCTGGGGGCCATTGCCGCGTTCTGCGACGCCAGCCACGTCTCCGACGTGCACCTGCTGCAATGCGATCAGGAGGTGACGAGCGACCTGTGGGTCGAACCGGCGCAACTGGATGAATTCAAGATCACCGGTTTCGGCTACAGCGACATGTCACCGGCGATGAACCGGCTGGCGGCCGACCCCGATGTCGAAGCGGTGCTGGTGCTGACCGATGGCTATATCGACATTCCGAAAGCGCACCCGAGCTACCGCACGCTGTTCGCCCTGATCGGCGAGTACGATAGTTCGTTCAACCCCGCGTATGGCGAGGTGCTGCGGCTGGGGATTCGGTGAGTTCGCATCCGGTGCGTGCGGCGAAAAGCGTCGAGCACCGGCGGTGCTGGGTATCCTCGTGCCCAAGCTCCCGCTTGGGCATGCTTGCGAGGGTCAAGAAAAGGTGTCAGGAACCGTTTCTAATCCATACGGCGACGACCGCTGGACGGAACGGTCCGCCGCGCGGCTGGGGCTGGAATCAACGCTCAAACCGATCGGCCGGCCACGAAAGGAGGCGCAGGCCTAAAAACGGTTCCTGACACCTTTTATGCCCTTTTATGCCTGGACGGCCACTTGTCGTGTGTCATCAGCCGTGTCCTGAAGCTACGTTTACTTGGCCGCGGCCTCAGCGGCGCGCGGCGGTTCAATGGTCTTCAGGACCTGGGCGTTGGCGCCGTTCCAGATGCGCAAGACGCCGTCGAGCCCGCCGGCGACCACCGTTTTTTCATCGGCGCTGGCGGCCACCGCGTACATGAAGTCGCCCGAGCCGGCGAAATTGCGGAAGTTGTTGCCGTTATCGGCCTGGTGAAAGCGGACCGTCTTGTCACCTGCGCAACTGAGCAGGTTGGGGCCGCGCCCGGGGTACACGAGCGACGTAACCTGCTTGGTGAAGCCGGTGATCGTGCGCTGCTGCTCGCCCGTCTCGACGTTCCAGATCTTGATGACGTTGTCGGCGCCGGCACTGGCGATCTGGCGGTCGCCGTGCCGCCACGAAACAGCGAGCACGTGGCTCGTATGCCCTTCGAACGCCCTGATGAACGCGCCCGTCGCTACCTCGTGAATCTTCGCGAACTTGTCGGCGGCGCCCGACAGCAGAAACTGGCCGTCGTGCGAGAACTCGACTCCCATCACCGTGTCGCTGTGGGCGTCTTCCAGGGTGCGCACGAGCGCCCGGCGAGGCACATCCCACAGGGTCAATTCACCCGCTCGCGACGGGTCGCCCCCACCGGCAGCCAGCAGGGCGCCGTCAGGGCTGAATGCCAGGCACAGCACCCGGTCGACAAACACTGACGTATCGGTGTCGCTCGGCGACGCAGCGCCCGCGTCTGCCCCGGCGCCCGCCGCCCCTTGCGAGGGGCCCAGCACCGCAGCCAGCGCCCACGGCGGGTTCAGGTCCCACATCTTGGCCGACTGATCGGCCGCCGCCGAAACGAGGAGCCTGGGGCCGGCGTACGCCAGTGCCCTGATGCTACCCGTGTGTCCGTCGAGGGCGGCAAAGGGCGCCCCGGTTTTGCCGTCGAACGTGTAGACGGTTGAGCTGTCGCCGCCGGCGGCCAGCTCGCTGCCATTCGGCGAAAAGCAGAGCGCAACGAGCGGCCTGACCTGTTGGAGGGCGCGAGCTTTCGCCTCGGCCAGCGCTTCTGCACGGGCAGTCTGAAGGTTTGTGGCGGTCTCGAGGTCAGCCTTCGATTTCGCCACGGCCTCGTTGGCCGCCGCCACGTCGCGCTCGGACTGCTGGAACACAATGCTTGCCGATTTTTTGGCTTCCTCGGCATTTTTGGCGGCCATCTGCGCGGCTTTCAAAGCCTGGGTCGCGGTCGCCAGCGACTTCTGCAATTCGGCGTCGTCTTTCTTTTCGTCGGCCGCTTTCTGCGCCGCTTCCTGCGCGGTTTGCGCGGCTTGCAGCTTCGCGGCGGTGTCGGCAGCCGCCTTGACGGCGGCCGTCTGCGCCTCTTCGGCCTTCTTACGGGCTTCGGTTCGCTCGCCCAGCGCCTTCTCGGCCCCGGCGATCGCTGTTCGCGTCGCGGTTACTGCGGCCTTGGCTTCCGCCTCGTCGGCGACAAGCCGGGCTTCTTCAGCGTTCGCGCGCAGGTCGCCTTTCATTTCTGCGAGCTGCTGATTGTTGGAGGCGTTCCACAGCCTGACGACGCCATTGGCCCCGGCCGACGCAAGACGCTGCCCGTCGGGCGACGCGGCGACGGCCGACACGGCGCTCTGGTGATTCAGAGAAGCCAACTCTTTGCCGGAGAGGAACTCCCAGACTTTCAGCGTGCCGTCAGCGCCCCCCGAAACGAGCCGCTCGCCCGAGGGCCCGACGAAGGCGACGGCTGCAACTCCTCCCGAATGGGCCGCGAAGCTGCGTTCGACGCCCCGCGAAGCCGGGTCGAGTGTGACGATTCGCAATTGACCGTCGGCACTCGCCACGACGGCACGCTGACCATCTGACGATAGCGCGATGCCATTCGCTGCCACGGGCAGCTCGATCGCGCCCGCCGCCGCGCCTTGGGCGACCTGCCAGATCTTCACCGAATTGTCGTGGGCGCACGAATAGACTGTTGCGCCGTCGGCAGAGAACGCGAGCCCCATGGGCGCCGCGGCGTGCCCCTCGAGCTTCTTCAGAAGCTGGCCCGTCGCCAGATCAATCAAGCGGATCGAGTGATCGCTGGCGGCCACCGCCAGCAGTTTCCCGTCGCGACTGGCGGCGGCGGTCGAGACGGCGCCCCCCAGGTCGGCCAGATTCAGGCGCACCGACGTTTCAGGCCGCGTCCACAACTTCACCTCGCGATAGCTGCCCGAGGCGAGCATTGTGCCCGACGGGTCGAACGCCAGCGAGTAGACGTAGTCGCGATGCGCCGCTTCCGGGGCGTACATCGGCCGGCCCTGGTGCTGCCACTGGGTGAGCGCCGGGTCGGCCAGCGTCGCGACAAGCGCGCCCGTGGGGACGTGATAGATCACGACGCTGTTTCCGCGGCCGGCAGCGGCGAATTGGCCGTCTGAGGTGAGCGAGATGGCGTAAATCGGTTGGACTCCGGCCGGCAGCGGCCGCCACGCCGTCGATCGGCTCTCGGCCCCCTTGCGGGTGTCGGCCCCTTCGACGATCCATTGTCGCAAGAGGCCCAGTTCGGCGGGCGTGAGCGCAGTCGCTTCGACCTTGTTGGGCAAGGGCGGCATGGCCGGTTTCGCCGCCCGCGCCGCCAGCCGGTACAGCAGGCTCTGCTCGGGTTCGCCGGCGACGACCGGCGGCCCGCGTTTGCCCCCCTTCGCCATCTGCTGGGGCTGTTCCAGGTTCAGCCGGCTCTCGCTGATTGCCAGGTTATGGCAGGCGATGCATTTGGCATCTAGGATCGGATACACATCACGCTCGAAATCGACAGGTCGCCCGAGTTTCGGCTCCACCGCGACAATCGGCGGCGAGGTCGTGGCGTCTTCGGCCGAGACCAGCGGCCCCGCCAGGATCAGCAGCCAGAGCGCCGGTAGCAGGCGACGTTCGACGCGCGACATGGGGGCGAAGTCTCCAGAAGCATTGGTATCTACACTTCTTCCTCTCCCCTCCCCCTGGACGGGGGAGGGGTCGGGGGTGGGGGTGTTTTTCCGCGTCAAATCCCGGCGCCCCGGGACTCGCCCCCCCCACCCAAACCCTCCCCCCGCGAAGGGGGGGAGGGAGAAAAGTTGCTTATTTGCCGCGGGTTTGTGAGATGTGTAGATACCAATGGCTCCAGATGGGGCGGGGTTCACTCTTCAACCTTGATCGCCAGCGGCTGGTCAATGACGGCGGGGCCGTCGAATTCGAGCGTGCCGCGGACTGCGACATTCTGCAATTGCCCCAGCGGGGCGTCGTCGGCCGCCTGGATCGTGAGCGCCCCTTCATTTTTCTCGGCGGGCACCGTCACGCTCGTTGCCGAGAGCCCGCCGACACCGGGGGGCAAAGCCAGCGACAGGACGACAGGCCCGTAACACCCTCGGGCGCGGTTGATCGTCGCATTGACCGTCAACGCGGCCCCCCGCTTGACGACGCCGCCGGCAGGCGTCGCCAGCGCCATCGTTCCGGCGGCGGGCCGAACGTCGACAACGATCGTTCCTGCCGCCGAAACGAGGTTTACAGTTTGCGGCCGGGCCACCTTCGCGGCCTCCTGGGCCCGCGTGTCGGCGGCAGTCGCCCGGGCATTTGCCGCTTTCAGCGTTTCGTCGGCGTCGGCCGCGCGTTTGTCGGCGTCGGCCCGCTCTTCAGCCGTCGTCGCGATGTGCGACCGGGCCGCAACGGCGGCCTTGTCGGCGGCCTGCTTGCGCTCGGCCGCGACCCGGGCCGCTTCGGCTTCGCGCGCAAAGGCCGCCGCCGCCTCTTCGCGCGATTTCTTCAATTCTTCATTGGCGGCGTCGGCGGCCAGGGCCGTCGCCGCGCGCGCTGCGGTTTCTGCAGCGGCGGCCGCATTGGCGAAGGCGGTTGCGGCGGCCTGATCGGCCTTGAGTTGCTCGTCGGCCGCGGCTGCTGCGGCCGTCACGGCGTCGGCCGCCTTCTGTTCGGCTTTTGCCCGGGCCTCGGCCGCCGCCTTCACGGCCTCGGCCGCTCGCGCCTGCGCCTTGTCGGCTTCTTCTTTGGCTTTCTTCGCGGCCTGGGCGGCCTGCGGATTGCGGCTGTACGCGACGGGCGACTGCCCCTGCGCCAATAGCGCGAACCGCCCGACCGGTGCGTTGGCTTGAACATAGACGCGGCCGGCCTGCTGCGTGGCCCCCTTGGCGATCGGTTTGTTCTCGACCTGCACGTTTGTCGGCGGCGACACAAACGTCAGGTTGACGTTGTTGTCGAACCCCGCCTGTTTCGTCAGGGTGAATGGCACAAAAAACTGGCTTCCCTGATTGACCACCACGCGGTGGAGGTCGCTGGCCACCTGAAACGGCGCCAGCTCGTCGATAGTCGACAGCGTCAGCGTGCGCGCGATTCGCGATCTTGGCGTCATCTGCATCGCGGGGTTGCCGGCCCAGACGATGGTCGCTCCCCGCGCCTCGCGGACGAGCTCGCGAGCCGTTCGCTCAAGCCTTAGCCGCGCTGCGACCAGCGTCGCCTGCGCCTGCGCCAGCTTTTCTTCAGCCACCGCACGGGTCTCAGAGGCGCTCGTCGCGGCCGTCGTCGCCGCGGCCACTTGCGCTTGCGCGTCGTCGCGGGTTTTCTGCAGGGGCGCGTTCTGCGGTTCTTTGTCGAGCGCTTCTTGCGCCAGGCGTGACTTTTCTTTCGCCGCGGCCAGCGCCGCCTCGGTTTCCTGCGCAGCACGAACGACGGCCGGCAGGTTTTGAACCGCCGTGGCGCGAGCGGTTTCGGCGTCGCCTACGGCTTTGGCCGCCGCCGGGTCGTCGAGCCGCGCGCGGCCCAAAATGCGAATGGCGCCGTGCCAGTCGGGGGCGTCGGCTGCCGACACAGCACCAGAGTGCCGGTGTTCTGGTTGGCGGAAATCAGCGCCCCGGTGCTGCTGACGCCCGCGGGAAGCCCCTCGGCGGTCACGTCGATCGGGCCGGCAAATCCGTCGCGGCGAAAAACCATCAGTGAGAGCTGGGCGCTGTCTCCACGGCGCAGCGCCAAATCGGCCGGAAGCTGTTGCAGAACGGGGTCGCTGACCGACAGCGTGGGCAGGGCCGCGAGGCGGAAGTCGGGCGATTCGTGCCGAATCGACAAGCGATAGATCAGCGACGGGTCGCCGTTGTTTTCCGGCGCCCGATCACGCACCGTCACCAGATAAGCTCCATCGGCCTGCACGTGCAGACGAAATGCCGGGTCGTCAGAGAGCGTGTTGAAAACGACCCCCCCGATGTTCGTCGGGTTGTCGTCGAGAGTTGTAATGCGGGCGAGCGACAGGGCCTCGGCGTCAGACGATTTCACCTGGTCGATCGCCAGCACCGGGTCGGCGTTCGACCCGCCCCGCTGCCCGAACACCTCCACCCAGAACACGTCTCCCGCCCGGGCGTCGAACCGGTACACGTCGACGTCGCCCCGCTCCTGAAACTGGCCCGTAATCTCCACCGGGGCCGTCACGGGCTGCGCCGTCGTGGCCGCGCCGTTCGGCTCACGCTCCAATTGAGTGGGGGCGGTGGCGAAATGGATCATCACCGGGTTTGACGTCCCGGCGGGGCCGGCCAGGCGATACGCCACCCCGTCGACTCCCCCCTCGTCGGGCGACGCCGATTCGCCCGGTGAGAGCGCCGTCGGGTCGGCCACCAGCGCGATCTGCACGGGCAGTTTCTCGAGCAACTGTCCGTCGGCCGCACGAACCTCTGACGGTTGTGCACCGGGCAAGTTGCGGCCGAACAGCGAGTATTCGCCGGTCGAACCGGGAATGCCTGAGGCGGGCAGAATAAAATCAATCTGCGGACCGGCGGTGACTGTCAGCCGATAGATGTACTCGGCCCCCCCGCCGTACACGAAATCGTGTACCTTCAGCAGATAGTCGCCCTCGGCAGGCGCCGTGAAGTCGAGCAGCGGTTCCTGCCGACCTTCGAGCTGACGGCGCGCGAGCCGCTTCGCGTCGCGGTACAGCTCGAGCACTCCCTCCATGCGCGAATCGAGCCGGCTGCTGCGCAACGCGATGATGACGCGCTGACCGGCCGCCAGAGGCAGCTTGAACCAATCGAGGTCGGCCGCCGCGTCTGACCGGCCGTTGACGACTGTTTCGAGTGCAATCGGCATCGCCTGTTCGGGCCCGTTGTTGGGCTCGGCTTCAACCAGCTCCTTCCGATCGCCCACCGTAAATGACCGCGCATTGCTGAGACCGTACCTCCCGCGGGCGCGCACGTCGTGTGCCCCCAGGGGAACCTCCGGCCCGATGGTTACGACAAATTGTCCGGCGACAGGTTGCGGCTGGCCCTCGACCATCTCGGTGGCGAGGACGGCCGTGATCCCCGGGTGCGAAAAATAAAGCTGCGAGACGTCGTCGAGGTCGGCGCCCGAGGTCAGGCCGATTTGTAACGTCGTCCCGCGTTGGCCTCCGCCGGGGTGAATTGCAAACAACTTTGCTGCCGGAAGCTGCGCGTGGGCGGCCGGCAGAAGCCCCAGTGAGAAGATCAGGCCCCAGAGATGAACGAGCAAGGCCCAGGGCGCTCCCCAGGCGGTTGTCGGAACGACTTGGCCGAACCCGACGGCGCGGCAAGACCGAGCCGTAGCACGTGTCAGAGAAGCAGGTGTCACGCGGGGCGCCCTCGGTACAAAATGCCGGTCTCTCGAACGCGCAGCCAGACGCGGCACCGGCTCAAAGCCCCGGTGCCGATTCGGGTGGTAGCATCACGACAAAAAGCGCCGCACGGGCCGGCCTGGCCGGCACATAATCAGCAGCAGGAAGGAACAACGTGTCCCCGTCAACGGGACGCGCAGCAAACAAAGGGCGAGTCAGTAGCGCTTCAGGTGGGCAGTGAAAACGAGTGATCCTGATTATCCCATGGAGGCAGGAGGCCCGACAAGGGTGCGCGATCCGGCTTTTGCGGCTCTCGTCGATACCACCGTTCCAATTGCCCGGTTGCCACCTGTGCGGTACAACCATTGAGCATCGGCCAATCGGTCTCGTCCGTGATTCTGGACAAAACTCCGGGAAGAAAGCCCCGTGGCGCCCCCTTCAACCAGCGCGACGCCCCCCATCAAGACGAGGCTGTGGCGCGGCGTGTGGATGCTGGGTGGCCTGGCCGGAATCGTCGTGCTCGTCGGGTCGCTGGTGCGCCCGGCGCGACTCGCCCCGGCCGCGCCCCGCGCGGCGCCCGAGTCGCGCGACGTGCCGGCTTCGGTGCAGGTCGAAAAATCGGGCCTGATCTCAATCGCCGCCGATTCGCCACTGAACAAGCACTTGTCGGTGCAGCGACTCGAGTCGCAGTTCGTGCAGTTTCCGGCGATGACCGTCAGCGGATCGATTCTGGCTCGCATTCGGGCGGGTGACGAGCCGATTGAAGATCGCTGGCAGTTCAGCAACGCCGGCCTCGCAACCTCGTACGCCGACTGGCTGCGAACGAAGGGAGAACTGGAATTCGCCCGCAGCCAGTTGATCAAGACGCGCGAGCTGGCTTCTGCGCAGATCGACTACCTGCAGGCCAACCTGCGGCGTCTCGAGCCCTTGTGGAAAAGCGGCAACGTGCCCGAGAAAGACTACAAGGCGGCCCAGGCCGATCTGCTCAAAGCCCAGTTGCAGGGCGAGAAAGACATCTTCGCTGCCGAATCGACCCTGCGGACTTCGCAGAAAAACCTCAAGGCGCTCGAGCGCGATCTTTCGCAGGACGGCATCGAGCCGGTGGTGTTCGGCCGCGCCGTCGAGCACATGGTTCTGGTCTCGGCCAACGTGCCCGAGACGAAAATCTCGCAGGTGCATGAGGGGCAGGGGTGCCTGGCCCGGTTCTACGCCTTTCCTGAACGCAAGTTCGACGCGCATGTCGAAATGCTCAGCGCGCTATTGACGCAAGAGCGCCGCACGCTGCCGGTGCTCTTCGAGATCAGCGATTCCGACGGCGTTTTGCGGCCCGGAATGTTTGCCGAGGTCGGCCTGGGGACTGACGAACGTGAGGCGATTCTGCTGCCCGGAGACGCGCTGTTGCACATCAACATGAACGATTACGTGCTGGTGTCGGCAGGCGCCGGCCTGTGGAAGCCGACGCAGGTGCGCGTCGGCGAACAGTTCGCCGGTTCGTTCGAAGTGCTGGAAGGGTTGCAGCCGGGTCAGACGGTGATTTCGCGCGGCGCGATCCTCTTGAAGCCGTCGATCGAGACGATTCTGCGAGAGCAGTCGATGCGAAAGTGAATTGCCGAAACCGGGGCCCAACCGCCCGCTCGCAGAATTTTGGGCGAAAGACGAAATGCTGGCCGGGGTCATCAAGTGGTGCGTCGAAAAACGCTGGCTGGCGCTGTGTGCCTGCCTCTCGTTCCCACGCGCCCGCTTGGGACCGCGCCGGTGCGAAGCTCCTGCTTCGCTTTTGCGTGCGTCAATTTCCGCGATCCCCGAAGTCTCAACCTCGCTTGGAACAAGAACGCTCATGTCGCGAACGCGCTACCGCATTGTCGAGACCGAATACCCGTACTTCATGACCTGCACGATCGTCGGCTGGCTGCCGGTTTTCACGAGGCCGGCCGCCGTACAGGTCGTGCTTGATA
The DNA here is from genome assembly GCA_052388175.1 of Planctomycetaceae bacterium. Taxonomy (GTDB): domain Bacteria; phylum Planctomycetota; class Planctomycetia; order Planctomycetales; family Planctomycetaceae; genus SIAF01. The sequence goes on from JBQTIL010000062.1 coordinate 50,572, forward strand.
CCTGGAAATTCTGCCAGCAAGAGAAGGCATTCAAGCTGCTGGGGTACGCCATTCTCGAGAACCACCTGCATCTGATCGGCGCCGCCCCCGACCTGTCGGACGTCATGCAGCGGTTCAAGTCGTACACGGCACGACAATTGGTCGAACTGCTGGAATCGCGTGGCGAGCGAGCGCTGCTCGATCAGCTTGAGAGGCACAAATTGGCGCATAAGACCGAAAGTGACTTTCAGGTCTGGCAGGAGGGGAGCCATCCGCAACAGATTCGCACCGACGCGGTGATGTGGCAGAAGCTGGAGTACATTCATTACAACCCGGTGCGGCGGGGATACGTCGATGATCCGTTGCATTGGCGGTACAGCAGTGCGCGCAATTATGCCCGGCAGCCGGGGCTGATCGATGTGGTGACCGACTGGATGTGAGTTGCCGGTCGAGGCGGGGGGAGGGCTTGGGTCGAAGCAGGAGCTTCGGAAACGTGGCGTTCCCAAGCGGGAGCTTGGGAACGAGGTGCGCGGGAACGAGCTGCGCGGAGCCTGGAACAAGGTGAGTTCTGCGAGAGCAGTCGATGCGAAAGTGAATTGCCGAAACCGGGGCCCAACCGCCCGCTCGCAGAATCATTGGCGAAAGACGAAATGCTGGCCGGGGTCATCAAGTGGTGCGTCGAAAAACGCTGGCTGGCGCTGTGTGCCTGCCTCGTCATCTCAGCGCTCGGCGTACGCGCCTGGCGCATGCTGCCGATTGACGCCTACCCTGATATTTCGGCCCAGCAGGTGCTGATCATCTCGCCCTACGCCGGGCGGGCGCCCGAAGAGATCGAGCGGCAGGTGACGATTCCCATCGAGCTGGCGATGGGCAGCGTCCCCAATGTCAGCGTGATCCGCTCGCGCACCATTTTCGGCCTCTCGGTCGTCGAGCTGATTTTCGACGAAGGGGTCGACAAGTATTTCGCGCGGCAGCGCGTGCAGGAACGGCTGTCGTCGGTCAATCTGCCCGCAGAAGTTTCGCCCGAGCTGGGCCCGCTCGCCACGGCCTACGGTGAGATCTTCCGCTACGAGCTGCAGTCTGACGGCACCCGCGACCTGATGGACCTGCGCACCTTCAACGACTGGGTCGTCGTCACGCGCCTGCAGCGCGTGCCCGGCATCGCCGAAGTCGTCAATTTCGGCGGCTACGAAAAACAATACACGCTGAAGCTCAACCCCCGCCGCCTCGAACGATTCGGTTTCACCCTGAACGACGTGGTCTCGGCGGTGCGCACGAACAATGCCAACGCCGGCGGCTCGGTCCTCAAGCGGGGCGACATGTCGTTCGTCATTCGCGGCCGCGGCCTGCTCGAGAACGTGCAGGACATTGAAAGCACCGTGGTCGACACCGTGGGGGGAACGCCTGTCTACGTCCGCGACATTGCCGAGGTGACGCTCGACTCGCGAATTCCCTCGGGCATCTTCGGCAAAGACAACACACCCGAATCGGTCGAAGGCATCGTGCTGATGCGCCGCGGCGAGAACCCCTCGATCGTTCTGAAATCCGTGAAGCAGGAGGTGGAAGATCTCAATGAAAACGTGCTGCCCGACGGCGTGCAGGTCGTACCGTTTTACGACCGCGAGTACCTCGTTACGAGCACCTTAGACACCGTCACCCACAGCGTCTTGTCGGGCATTGCCCTCGTGCTGTTGGTGCTTCTGGCCTTTCTGGGCAGCCCGTCGCTGGCGCTTCTGGTGGTGCTGACGATTCCCTTCGCCCTCTTGTTCGCCCTGGTGCTGATGCAGTTTGTCGATATTCCCATCGGCCTTCTGTCGATCGGCGCGATCGACTTCGGCATTCTTGTCGACGGCGCCGTGATCATGGCCGACCAGATCGCGCACCGCCTGACCGAATCGCCCATCGAACCGACGCCCCGGCACCTGCGGAGTGTGCATTTGAAAGAGGCCGTGATCATCGCCGCCGGGCAGGTGCAGCGGCCGATCTTCTGGTCGATGCTGATGATCATGTGCGCTTACCTCCCGTTGTTGACGCTCACCAACATCGAAGGGCTGCTGTTCCGCCCGCTGGCCCTGACCGTGATTTTCGCGCTGTCGGGGGCCGTGCTCTTCTCGCTGCTGTTGCTGCCAGGTCTGGCGACCATTTTCTTGCGCCGCGGTTACCGCGACTGGGAAAACCCGCTGCTCACCTGGTTTCGGCCGGTCTACGCCGGGCTGCTCGCAGCGTTCCTGCGACTGCGCTGGCTTGTCGCCCTCGCCGTCGCGATGGCCGTCGGGGCCGTTGCGTGGCTGGTCGTTCCCCGGCTCGGGTTCGACTTTCTGCCCTATCTCGACGAAGGGGTGATCTGGGTGCGGGCGTCGTTCCCTGAGGGAACCTCGCTTGATCAGACCGCTGAATTCGGAAATCGCCTGCGGGCCATCGCCCGCGACTTTCCCGACGTGACGTTCGCCACGTCGCAGGCGGGCCGCAACGACAGCGGCACCGACCCCTTCGCCCCCAACCGCCTCGAAGTAATGGTGGGCTTGCGCCCCTACGAAGAATGGACGATGCCTTCCAAGGCCCACCTGGTTGCCGAACTGGGCTCGCGCTTGCGGGCCGAGTACCCCACCACCCGTTTCAATTTCACCCAGCCCATCATCGACAGCGTGACCGAAGACACCAACGGCACCTCGGCCAACCTGGCTGTCGAGTTTTCGGGAACCGACCTGGGCGTGCTCATCGACCTGGGGCGGCAGATGATCGATGTCTTGAAAGACGTTCCCGGGGCGATCGACGTCAACATCGAGCAGGATGGGCCTCAGCCGCAACTGGTCATAGAGCCCGACCGCGTGCGCTGCGCCCAGTACGACGTGCGGATCGAAGACGTCAATCAGCTCATCAACACGGCCCTGGGGGGCGAGCCGATCGCCACCTTGTACGATCGCGATCGCCGGTTCGACATCGTGGCGCGGTTCGACCGCAGCTATCTGACGTCGCCCGCAGCGATCGGCAATCTGCCGGTGTTTACGACGGCCGGCGTGCCGATTCCGCTGGTGCAGGTCGCCGATTTCTCTCTGCAAGATGGCCAGACGATCATCGCCCGCGACAGCGGCCGCCGGCGGATCACCGTCCGCTGCGATATCGTCGGCCGCGATCAATCGGGGTTTGTCGCCGAGGCGCAAGAGCGCTTTGCGACAGCGATTCAGGTACCCGAAGGGTATCGCGTGCGCTGGATCGGCATGTTTGAAAACCTGGTGCGCGCCAGCCGGCATTTTCTAGTTGTCATTCCCGTGACGATCGCCGTCATCTACGTGCTGTTGGTGCTGACCTTCGGAACGCAGCGCGAGGCGCTCCTGGTGCTCTTGTCTGTGCCGTTCGCTTTCATCGGCGGCGCGCTGGCCCTGTACGTGCGGGGAATGACCTTGAACGTCTCGAGCGGCGTGGGGTTTGCCGCGCTGTTTGGCGTCTCGGCGATGAACGGTGTGCTGATGGTCGAGCACATCACGCACGTCCGCCGGCACGGCTTCGCGCTCAATGAGGCCATTATTCAGGGGGCGTTGGGGCGGATGCGGCCCGTGCTGATGGCGTCGCTCGTGGCCATCCTGGGGCTCTTGCCCGCATCGATCGCCCGCGGCCTGGGTTCCGACGTGCAGCGGCCGCTCGCGACCGTGATCGTCTGGGGCCTGGTGAGCTCGATGCTATTGACGTTATTTGTGATTCCCGTGCTGTACCGCCTCTTCGCGGCGAAAGACCCTCCCGCCGAAATGCCGAATGTCGAAGGACGAATGACGAGTCAATGACGGCAAAAGCAGTGCGTCACTGTGCGACGGAAAAGAACCACAGGGCACACAGCGGTCACAGAGCCAGATTCTCCGTGGTCCCTGTGTGCTCTGTGGTCCATCCTTTCGCGGCCCAAGCGCATCGTAGTGTCCCACCCGTGTCGCCCGATTGCAACGCGTGCCGCCGCGCCGTATGACTCTATTATTCGCCCGTTTTTTCCATTGCATCTCACCCCCAGCCAGACGGGCGCGTCATTTCCCGAAGGGAGCCGTCATGAAAACGGTTGCCATTATCCTGCTCATAGCACTCGCGTTCTCTATCGCGCAGCCGCCGGCCGTGGCCGCCCCGCGCCCCAACATCCTCGTGATTTACACCGACGATCAGCCCTACAAAACCGTCGGCTGTTATCCCGAATCGCCCCGCTGGGTTGCGACGCCCCATATCGACAAGCTCGCGGCCGCCGGCGTCCGGTTTCATCGCGCGTATCTCGGTTCGTGGTGCATGCCCTCCCGAGCCTCGCTGCTGACCGGCAAGCTGCCGCACGCGGTCGAGTCGATGCGGATGGCAGGAACGTACCCCGGCAGTACATACGACCCCGCGAAGTGCCCGTTCTTTCCGGCCCTTCTGCGGCAGGGGGGCTATCACACGGCCCAGATCGGCAAGTGGCACACCGGCACCGACACCGGCTTTGGCCGCGACTGGGATTATCAGATCGTCTGGAACCGGCCCGGCCACCCCGACAATGCCGGCGCGTACTACGACGAACAGCTTCTCGGCTTCAACGGGCACGATCGCCGCGTTGGCGGATACTCCACCGACAACTACACCCGCTGGGCCTGCGAATATATCCGCGGAGAGCAGCGCGACCGCGCGAAGCCCTGGTTCCTGTGGCTCTGTTACAGCGCGGTACACGGCCCGACGACCCCCGCCCCCCGGCACGTCGGCCGGTACGCCGGTCAGAATGTGCCGGTGCCGGCAGACATCTTCGGCCCGCGCCCCGGCAAGCCGGCGTATCTCGAAGTCACTCAGGCGTGGGAGCCGAATGCCGCCGGCCGGCCCGTGATGAAATCCCGCATGCAGCATCCGGGCAATTACGACGTCAGTCTGGCCGGCCTCGATTTTCAGAAATGGGTGCAGCAGATCAACGAGTGTGCGCTGGCGGTCGACGAAGGGGTGGGGCAGCTCAGGGTGGCCCTGGAAGAAACGGGGCAGCTCGCGAATACGCTGGTGGTGTTCACGTCCGATCAGGGGTTCGCCCTGGGCGAGCACGGCTGCAGCGCGAAGCTGCTGCCGTACGACGCGAACCTGGCGTCGCCGCTGATCGTCAGCCGGCCGGGAACGATTCCCAAGGGGAAGGTGTGCCGGCAGGCGGTCAGCTCGGTCGACCTGACGGCGACCTTGTGCCAGGCGGCGGAAATCGACGTGAAGTGGAAGGTGCACGGCCGCGACATCTCGCCGCTATTGCGCGACCCCGAAACGGCCGACTGGAAAACCCCCATGCTGATGGAACACACGGGCAAGCTCTACGGCGCCGACACGCGGTCGATTCCCGCCGACGAGCGGCTGACCGACCCGGCCGGCGTCCCCTGGTGGGTCATGCTGCGCGACGGCCGGCACAAATATATCCGCACGCTGGTCTCGGGTGAGCCCGAGGAGATTTACGACCTCGACTCCGACCCCGAAGAGCTGCACAACCTGGCGGCTGACACAGCAAATCGCGCTCTATTGGAATCGTTGCGGGCGAAGACGGTGGCCGAGCTCAAGCGCACCGACGCGGGGTTTGTCGACACGCTGCCGGCGCCGCGTGGGAACTGAAGCGACGCTCGTGAATAGGCTGCAGTCGTAGGGTGCGACAAGCGAAGCGCGGTCGCACCGTTCGGGGGGTCGTCCAATTCTTCGGTGTGACTTCGCTGCGCTCGTCAGTCGCGCAATTCCCTGATCGCTGGTACCCCGATATCGAGAATACCGTGCCGGAGACGAATGCTCTCACTGATCTTGTCCATTTCCGCACAAGCTTTTCGCATTTCTGCGGCATCGCGAATACCAAGTTCCGCGTTGTCGGCGGCGGCCTGCAATTCGGCCAGCAGTTCGGCGGAGAGAACGGCGACGGTGCTCATGAACGTATTCTTTGAGATTTTGGGTTCGACGTCAATTGCGACTTCCGGCAGATAACGATCGCCCCCGAATCACGCCTGGTTTCTTGGTCAATCACTGCGAATCCACGGCTGAAACAACAGCAGGGCCAACATGGCGGTGACGCGCTTCGTGCCTCGCGGTCGCGAAAACTCATGTCGCCCCTGCCGGGTCTTGGGCTGTGCTGCGTTCGCTCACCTGTGGCTTGCGCCACAGGCTGGAATCTTTCGCCGCTCTGCGGCTCCACCTGGCGAATCGTCAGGCCGCGGGGCGACTCGACTCCTTGCCGAGTCTTTTCCAAATGCGCGCTCGATTCCTCTGCGCGCCTGAATTCCCGTGCGATAAAATGAAAGTCACTAAAATCGCTTTGAGGCGGTACTGTCCCTCATCTTCCTCGCGCTTCGCCGTTACAGACTGTTCGTGTTCTTCGCCCTATTTGCAATCATCAATCTCTACACCATCGTGCCGCTCTATTTCGGCAGGCCCGCTATTGACACGCCCGCCGAGACGGTTGCACGCTCCAGCCCATTGCGGGCCCTGCAATTGAACGTGAATACGCGCGCGGGCAATGCCCAGAAGGTCGGCCAACTGATCGCCCGGCTCGATCCCGATCTGATCGTGCTCGAAGAGGTCAGCAGCCGCTGGCTTCAGGCGCTCGCCACGGCGCTCGAAGGCTATCCATATTCGATCGCGAGGCCGCGAGACGACAACTTCGGCATCGCCGTCTTCAGCCGGCTGCCGTTGGCCAATAGCGAGATTCGGCACTTGGGCGAGGCCGACGTCCCCACGGTCATCGTCGAAGTCGAGGCCCCCGAAAGGCCATTCACGCTCATAGCGACCCACCCGCTGCCACCCGGCGGAGCCGAGTACTCGCGGCTGCGGAACGACCAGTTGGCGCGGCTGCCCGCGGTCGTGCGCGAGGCCAAATCGCCCGTGCTGCTTGTGGGTGATCTCAACGCCACCCCCTGGTGCTCGTGCTTCCGGCGGCTCTTGCGCGAAACGGCGCTGGTGGACAGTTCGCAGGGTCGGGGGGTCATGCCGACCTGGCCCACGCACATTCCCGTTCTTCTGATACCGATCGACCATTGCCTGCATTCGCCGGAAATCAGGGTGCTGGAGAAATCGACCGGTCCCGACGTCGATTCCGATCACTACCCGCTCATTATTGAATTCGTGCTGACGACCGGACGCTGAGAGTGGCCGACAGGCATTCGGGTGGCAGCGTTTGAACTGAGGATTCGGAACAGGAGGCAACAAAGGGGGGCCAGCGGGGCGAGTCGGCATCAACCGACCGCGGATGAACGCAAATGAGAAGCCATTTAGGTGGGGACAAAATGGGTGCCACGGCCAGCGAGCAGAGCGACTCGGCGGTGCGGGTGTGTCCAGATAATCGCAACGCACCGGCCATTGGCTGGGCCGCTCGCTCTGCAACCGCCACATGACTAATGAGCACGAAAAATCACCTGCCGCTGGTCGTTGTGAAAGGGGCCGTTGGTGGCGCAGCTCTCGGTCTGTTGATCGGCGCCTATGTCGTTGCGTTGAGCCGCGACCATGTGGTTCAGCGCGACAGTTTTTCCCACCCGCTGGCTTTCGAGCTAACCCAGGAACGCTACGCCTGGACAGTATTACTGGCATTCATCGCTGTGTTTGCGGCGATCGGGCCATTTGTTGCCGCCGCATCGTTCGGCCCCTGGATTCGACATGCGGTTTACGGGGCTGTTGCGGGAATCGCGACTGTTATTGGCGCCGTGCTCGGCATCGCCCACCTGCGCGACGAGCAACAGTTCCATTCCATTAAAGGGGGGTGGGGCATGCGGAGCGACTTCGCGCTGCGAATCGGCATCCCGCTGGGTTTGCTCGCAGGTTCCGCCGCGGGGCTCGCCCTCGGAAAACGTACGCGACGGGTTCCTGGCGCCCGAGTCGAGGTCGATGGCGCCTTTCACAGCAAGAAAATGTAGGGTGCGACAAGTGAAGCGCTGTCGCACCGTTATGCTGGGCTGTCGCCCCTGCCGGGGCTTGGGCTGTGATGCGTTCGCTCACCTGTGGCTCGCGCCACAGGCTGAAATCTTTCGCCGCTCCGCGGCTCTGAAACGCGCTCGCTCGCGCGTTTGAGCCACGCACGGCCATGCCACCCAGCCGCGGAGCGGCGGCATGGGCGTGAGCGTCGCACGGATTTCTAATCCGTGCGTGATTCACATTTTCGGTCCATCCTCGACCCGGCCCTCACCCTGACCCTCTCCCAGTGGGAGAGGGTTGATGCGCGCGGGTTGCAAATCGGTGCCACAAGGCCCCTCGGCCGCACACCTCGCTCACGTCAGCGCCGCGATGCGATACGTGGGCACCGGCCGCCCGGGGCGGAAGCTCTGCACCGACACGAACTCGGCATTCGCGCGCAGGGCAGCGCACGCGCCGCCGACCGCCTCTCGCACTTCGCGCTCCAGTGCTTCGGGGTCGCACGCGACCCGGGCATTCACAATCAGTTGTGCCCGCCGGACCTGACCGTGCGACGCCACCGACAATTCCGGCTCAGTGAAACTGCTGACGAGGTTCGCGACGCCGTGTACCCCTTCCGCCAGCCCGATCGCCTTGAGGTGCGCCGGCTCGGCGCCGGCCTCCGCCAGTGCCGATCGCAGCCGCACAATGAGATCCAGCAGCAACTCGTCGAGTGCGAACGGAGTTTCCGCCGAGACCCGCACGTCTCCGTTGAGCCAGCCCAACTCGGCCTCGCCGGCTGCGTACACGTCGTAGTCAACTTCAAGCGGCTGCCGGGCGACGTGGGTGCGCTCTTCCAGGAGGTCGCACAGCGTGGCGAAGCCCGCGCCCGTTTTGGCCGAGGTTCGTACGATCGGCCGACCGGGATATTGGTCCGACAGCAGGTCGGCGAGCTTCTGCACGTCGGCGGCGGGCAGTTCGTCGATGCGGTTGATGATCAGAAAGTCGGCCTCTTCCAGTTGCTTGTGAAAGATGTACGCGGCCTGCGGAGAAAAGCCTGTCGCCGAGTCGTCGCCCGACAGAATTCGCAAACCGTGGCTCGGTTTGACGAGCACGCCGTAGGGGGCGATTTCGAACGGCCGGCCGCTCTTTTCCGCCAGCGGCCGGACGACAGTCGCAACAAGGTCGGTGCAGCTACCCACCGGCTCGGCCAGCACGACGTCGGGCGGCTCGTCGCCGACGAGTCGTTCGACGGCCGAGGTCAACCCGTGAAAGTTGCAACAGAAGCACGACCCGGCGACCTCGCCGACGGCGAAGCCCTGCGCCCGCAGGCTGTGGGTATCGACCAGGTCGGGGGCCTGATCGTTGGTGACGATTGCGACGTGCAGCCCCTGGCCGGCGTAATGCCTTGCGAGCCTCGACACGGTGGTCGTTTTGCCAGCGCCCAAAAAACCGCCGAGCATGATGAATCGCGGTGCGGGCATGAGCGACGTTCCTTTTGGCTCGAGAGAGCGAGAATGGCGAGATTCACGACGCAACCGGAGCTTGCGGGTGCGGTGAGTAATCGCCGCGGGAGGCTTCTTCTATACCCGAAAGCTGCGACGAGTCACAGCATTCCAAAACATGACGCGCGCCTCGTCAACGGTCTTTGACCGATGTCGTGGCCGACATCGCCGGCCGCAACAGGCGCTCGTACAGCCCCGCGCCGAGCCAGGCGCCCGCGATGGGAGCCACAATATAAACCGTGAAGAATCCGAAGCCGTTCGGTCCGGGAATCGCCACACGTCCCCAGCCGGCAAAGTACGCGAACAATCTTGGGCCAAAATCGCGAGCCGGGTTGAAGCACGCCTGCGTCAGGGGGGCGATGATCGAAATCAGGGCGGCGACCGTCAGCCCGATGAAGACCGCTGCAAGCTGCGCCCCGGGCCGGCCGGCGTTCCGTTCGTCAGTCACCGCGAACACCACCAGGGCGAGCAGCAATGTTCCCAGCAGTTCTGCGACAAACGCTGTCGCGTGCGGCACGAGCAGGCGATGGCGCGCATGGATTGCGGGGTCATACGGCTCAGGGGCGGTCGAAAGGGGCGCGGGATTGGGAAAATACTCGCCGTAACACATCGCTGTGATCTCGCTGCCGGGCTGGCCCCGCACGACCCCCTTCGCCACCTCGCGGTCGGCGAGGTGCGGGCCGTAGAAAAAATACAGCATGCCGGCGGCGGCAAACGCCCCGGCCAGTTGCGCCGCGATGTAGGGCCCGACCCGTTTGCGGTCGAACCGGCCCCACGCGGCCAGCGCCACGGTGATGGCCGGGTTGATGTGCGCGCCGCTGACACTGCCAACGACGTAGATCGCCACCATGATCGCCACGCCCCACACGATGGCGACCTGCCACACCCCGTTTTGGGCGCCCGTCAGAATCGCGGCGTGTACGGCGCCGCACCCCAGCAGAACCAGCAGAAATGTGCCCAGGGCCTCGGCAAAGCAGGCCGTCGACAAGAGCGTCGCTCCAGAGGCAGCACGGGCCGCGTCGCGCAGTTCAGACGATGGTGTCATCGGAATGGCAGCACGCGAGGTTGATGTGGCATCCAAGGATGCGGCATCCTGAGATGCGGCATTCTAAAGCGGGGCCGAGCGGCGAACAACCACCGTCTGCGAGGGCTGAGCTGTCAGTCCCCGTTTTTCAACGGCCTGTTCGCCGAACCGTGGGCTAACGTGCCACGAGCGACGCACGCCGGGCGACGCGCGATAACACCGGGGCGGGTGGCGCGACCTGTTCGCGAACGGGCTCGACTGCTTCCGGAATCAGCCGGCTCAGTCCGTCGCGCGCGGCCAGCCGCAGCGCCTCGGGGATCGCCGCAGCGGGGGCTTCGTCGCCTGCCAGCTCGTCGAGCGTTCCCTCGCGGGCCATCAGACCCTGGGCGATGGAGATCGTGGCGCCGGCCGCCGTTCCGACGCAATGCGCGCCGAGCAGCTTACGGGTGCCGCGATGGAACAACAGCTTCACCAGCCCGGCCGAAGGGGCCGCTGTCACACGGGCCGGCTCGCGCGGGTGCGCGACCCCCATTTCATAAGGCACCCATTCTTCACGAAGCTGCTCTTCGGTTTCGCCGGTGGCGCGGGCTTCAGGGATCGTCGGCAGCGAGTAGGCGGGAGCGTGCCAGCCCGCGAGCGACACGCCAAACGCGTGGCAGACGGCGCGCCGGCCCGATTCCACGGCGATGTCAGACCGGGCCGGAAAGCCGACCACGTCGCCGGCGCCGTAGACGTTCTGGGCCCAGGTGCGCAGGCGGCCGTCGCACCAGAGTTTCCCGCGTTCGTCGGGTTCCAATCCTATGGCGGGCAGGTTGAGCCGGTCGGTCACGCCGACGCGGCCGCCGGCGTACAGCATCCGCTCGGCCATCAAACGCCGGCCGCTGCAGAGCACCAGTGCGATGCGGTCTCCCGGCGCCTCGTCGAACCCGATCACCTCGTCTCCCAGGTGAAACTCGACACCCAGCCCGTGGGCTTCAAAGCGCAGCATCTCGACGACGTCGTCATCGCAGAACTCCAACAGGCGCCGGCGTTCATCGACCACCGAAACGCGCACGCCCAGATGCGCCAGGCACAGCGCGTACCCGAGGCCCGTCGGTCCGCCCCCCAGCACCAGGAGCGAGTGCGGCCGTGAGTCGAGCTTCAGAAGCTCGTCGGGCGTGATGACGCGCCGGCCGTCGAACGGCACCCGCTCGGGCCGCAGGGGTTTCGTGCCGCAGGCGATCAGCACGTAATCGGCTTCGAGCCTTGTCGCTTCGTCACCCGACCCGACGATCACCTCATTCGGGCCGGCGAAGCGGGGTTCGCCCCGATGGCGAATGACGCCGCGGCGATCGAGCTCGCGCTCGAGCGCCGCCCGTTCGCCGTCGACCATTTCGACCACCTGCCGCTTGACGTCGCGCAGCGTCAACTGCCGCTTGCCGCTGATCGACACGGGGGCCTGCAACGCGGTCAGCCGAACGACGGCATCGCGCAGCGTCTTGAGCGGAACCTCGGCCGAACCCGCCCGCGGGTCGCGCACGTTCGACGTGCGGCGCTCGACGAGCGCCACGCGCTTGTTGAGCTTCGTAGCGACCAGGGCCCCTTCGCAGGCGGCGTCGGTGTCGCCGATCACAATCAGGTCGTAGCGCATGGTCGCACCTGCACGCCAAAATGCTTGCGGCAGGCCGAGTCCCTGGCCCGAGGGTCGCTCCGTGAAATCACTGCAAATTGCAGCACTTCACCAAATCGGCGCGATGCCGGTCGGGCGCTCTGCCTCGACTGGTCGCGACAGGCATTCTGGCGAAACTGGCGGCGAACGTGCCGCCCCTGCCGGTTGCGCCGGCCGGCCGTCTCACGCAGGGCTTCTATAGATACCCTAAAGTAGGGCCGGCGAACGTGCGATCTGTGAAGCGGAATGTTGTGCGACGATTGGGATTTGCGACGAAAGGCTGCCTGCTGGCGAGATTGGCGAACGTACGTGGCCTGAACCGACGCTGCCGATTCGGTAAACTGGCGGCGGATTGCGATGATCCGCCGGCACTTCGAGCACGTTGCTGTGATTGATGGGAAGTGACGTTCCCTCCCCCGTTGCGGGAGGGCCAGGGTGGGGGCCAGGCTAAAAAAGTGCTGCGGTCCGGCCCTCACCCTGACCCTCTCCCGGAGGGAGAGGGCGGAAGGGAGCACCTCAGTGGCCTTGGCCCTGCAGGCGCTCTCGGGTAGACGAACGATTCGCTGACGAAAACGACCGCGTGTGTGTTTGGTTCTACGTCCGCCTCAAGTGGACGGCGTTTCTGAATACGAGGACTTGCCATGCCCCGTGATTCGGCTCGCGACGTGTTCCTCGAAGACCAGGGAAGGAAGCGGCAGGTGGGCGCCGTGCTGGGCCTCCTGGCTGCGCTGGTCGTCTTCGCAATCGCCGGCTTGTGGATGATGTACGACCTGTTTGTGATCGACGTGCCCGCGGGTTCCATGGCCGTTCTGATCCGCAAAGAAGGGAAAGACATTTCGAACGCCGACGAGGTGGCCCCTGACGCCCGGCACAAAGGCGTGCAGCAAGAGGTGCTTCGCGAAGGGCGGTACTTCTTCAAATACAACCCGTACTTCTGGAAGTGGGAAGTCATCCGGCAGGTCGAAATTCCCAACGGCAAGGTGGGGGTGCGGGTGCGGTTGTTCGGAGACGATCTCCCTTATGGCGAGTTCCTCGCGCATTCCGAAAATCAGAAAGGGATCGTGCCGGGCGTCTTGCAGCCGGGCCGCCACTACATTCATCCCTACCTGTACGCGATCGAGCAGCCACCGCTGGTCGTCGTGCCGGCGGGTTTCAAGGGGGTCGTCACGAACCTTGCCGGACCGATACCGACCGAGGCCGACCACTACTGGCAAGACAACGACGATGACACGCACCGCAAGTTGCTGGTGAAGCCCGGTCATCGGGGGGTGATGCACGACACGCTGGACCCCGGCACGTACGCGCTCAACCCGTACGAACTGCACGTGAGCCTGGTCGACTGTCGGAACCAGCGCTTCAATCTTTCGGAAACAAAAGACCTGGGGTTCCCCTCGAAAGACGGGTTCTGGGTGAGCCTCGACAGCATCGTCGAATTTCGGGTGAATCCTGAAACGGCTGCCAAGGCATTTGTGCTGTACAACGAAGAGGCCAACGGCGAACGGATCGATGAAGAGGTGGTGCGCAAGGTGATTCTGCCGGCCGCCCGCAGCTTCTGCCGGCTGCAGGGCTCGAACAATTCGGGCCGCGATTTCATTCAGGGCCGGGCTCAGTTTCAGAACGACTACCAGGCGTCGATGCGCAAAAGCTGCGGTCCCCTGGGCATCGACGTCATTCAGGCGCTGATCACCAAGATCAACCCTCCGCAGCAGATTGCCGGGCCGGTGCGAGACCGTGAGATCGCCAAGCAGAAAGAAGAGCAGTACAAGCAGCAGATCCTGCAGCAGAAGTCGGAGGAGAAGCTGGCGATCGAAAAAGAGCTGGTCAAGCAGAAGCAGGCGCTGGTGCAGGCCGAACAGGAAGTCGTGCGCGTGACGACCGTCGCGCGGCGCGAGCAGGAAGTGGCTCTCACCAAGGCCCGCGAGAAGCTGCGGGTCGGCGAATTGAAGCTCGAAGCGACCAAAGACGAGGCGGCGGCGATTAGCTCGCGCGGCAAGGCGGCGGCCGAGGTGGTGGAGTTCAAGAATCAGGCCGAGGCGGCCGGGTGGCAGCGCTCGGTTGAAGCCTACGATGGCGATGGCGCGCGATTTGCGCAGTACGTACTGTTTCAGAAGCTGTCGTCGGCGTATCGGGCCATCATGGTGAATACGGCCGACAGCCCGATCATGAAAGTGTTCGAGTCGTTCAACGCGCAGAATGCGCGCGGGGCTGCGCCCGCGAAACAGGTCAGAACGGCCAACCCGGCCCCCAGGGCCGGCGAATAACGAATAGAGGGGGAGCTTCTACCATGTCAGAATCGCGCGCGTCGTCCAGCCGGTCGCTCATTTCGGGCCTGGTGCTCCTGGCTGCGGTCGCCATTGGCGGCTGGCAACTGGTCAACTGGTCGTTCAACCGAATCTACGTTCCCGTCGGCCAGAGCCTGCAATTGCGCTACAAGGGGCCGCTGTTATTGGGCCGCGGCAAGAGCCCGCCGGAAGGGCGACTGGCCAGCATGGAGAACATGGAAGTCGGCGTGATGGAGCAATTGCTGGGCCCCGGCCGCCACTTCTACTGCCCGCTGTGGTGGGTGCGCGAGCTGGTCGACGACAAGACCGTCAAGCCGGGTGAGGTGGCGATTGTGACCAGTCTGGTGGGCAAAGACCTTCCGGGCGGCGCCGGCGACGTCGGGGCCGACAGCCAGTTTCTGGTCGAAGGCGACATCGGCAACACCGAATACAAAGGAGTGCTGCGCAAGGTGTATGGTCCTGGTCGGTACCGCGTGAACCCGTATGCGTACAAGTTCGAGATCATTACGACCGATGTCGAACGCAACGAGACGCAGACGAAATTCGCGGGTTGGGTGAAGATCGACACGGGCCGGGTGGGCGTGGTCACCAACCAGACCAGCAACCCGGCGACCGGCGCGAAAAAGGGGATTCAACCCAGCGTGCTGCCGCCGGGGCTTTATCCGATCAATCCGCGTGAACAGAAAATCGACATTGTGGAGATCGGGTATCGCGAGAAGAGCATCGTCAGCACGGTCAAGCACGATGCTTCGGGCAACCCGGTGCTCGACGCCAGCGGCGAACCGACAATGGCCGACAACGCCGGGGGCATTGTGTTCCCGTCGCGCGACGGCTTCACGATTCACATGGATTTCACGTCGATCTGGGGCATTATGCCCGAGCAGGCCCCGCGCGTCGTGGCTTCGCTGGGGAACATTGAAGCGGTCGAGAACCGCGTCGTGGTGCCGTTCATCGAGAGCATCTGCCGCAACGAAGGGTCGAAGCTGGGCGCCGTTGAGCTGCTGGTCGGCGAGTCCCGCGAGCGGTTTCAGGACGAAACGACCGAACAGTTCAAACAGAAGCTCGAAGAAACCGGCGTCGCCCTGCAGTACGGGCTCGTGCGGCACATCTTCATTCCGCAGGAAGTCCGCCTGCCGATCCAGCAGCGGTACGTGGCCGACGAACTGAAGCTGACGCGCGACCAGGAGCAGCTTACGGCCCGCACCGAAGCGAACCTGCGCGAGGCCGAACGAATGGTCGAGCTCGAAGCCGAGCGTATTCGCGTGGGGACTGAAAAGCTGGTGGCCGAGAAGAAGGCCGACGGCGAGAAGCAGGCGGCCGAAACCCGCGCCGGCACCACGAAGCTGGTGGCGGCCGTCGACCGCCAGACGGCCGAATTCGAGCGGCAGGCGACGATCGCCCTGGGCCAGGCGCAGGCCGAGGCGCAACGTCTGATGGAACAGGCGCAGGCCAACCGCTTCAAACTGGCCGTCGGCGCGTTCGGCTCGGGCGACGCCTTCAACCAGTGGGTCTTCGCCTCGGGGCTGCCTGACGACATTCAGCTCAACCTCTTGTACGCCGGCGAAGGAACGTTCTGGACCGACCTCAAGGGCTTCACCGATGTGATGCTGGGCCGGCAGGCGCAAGAGTCGCAGAAATCGGCGCCGCGCGCGAGCGGATCAGGCCCGGCGCCGGGCGGCGCTGCGAAGTCGCCGTGACGGTGACATCGCGTTCGAGGAACGCTATCTAATTAGATTGAGAGCGCCGGTGTTGCCGGGAACCAGTCGTTCGCACCTGTTGATTCTGCACGCCGGAGGCGTGCCAGCGATTAGCCGGGGGTTGAGTCCGCCTGTGGCGGGCGACACCCCCGGTCGCTGCTGTCAGATCGTCAGCTATTCGCATCCTTCCTCAAACAATATCGCTCCGGTTGCCGGCAGCAGCGGTGCGAGGGGGCACGATTCGCACTTGGGCGACGGTCCGCAATGTTCGCGGCCCAGTTGGCTGATCCGGGCCGACAATTCTCCTAGGTCGATGTCCTGCGACGACGCGGGGGCGGCACAGAACGCCTGCCATTCGTCGTATGGAGCGGTCGGGTCGAGCCAGCCGTGTCGGCAGACGACACGCACGGTCGCCCGATCGATGGGATAAGCGGGCAACCCGCCGACATGCAGAAGGATGCGATCAGCGAGGGCATGGCTGCCGCCAGGAACGCTTCGCAGCTCGAGGCGCAGCTTTTCGAGCGGTTGCTGCCAGGCGGCCGGTTGTTCTGCTTCGCGACGCGGGTCGCGCAGCCACCACTGGGCCAGCGCCACGAAAGCGCGCGCGCTGCGTGTGGGTCGCCCGATTTGCTCCAGGGCGCTGGTCACTGTCGCAAGGCTGGCCGCCGCAGTCGCGGCGGGGCTGGCGACCAGCGCTTCTTCGAATGGCAGCTCGCCCGTTCGCCCTTTTCGTGTCGCGGCCCCGGCAACCACGTCAACGAGGGTCTGCCAGGCGTAGCGCGGGCCGGGCGGGGGCGGCGCAGGGCAATGCGCGCGTAACAACTCGGCGGCCGCTATCCAGGAGTGCTGTGCCATGGCGACCATTCGCGTTTTCGCTCCCTTCCCCCCTTGTGGGGGAAGGGTTGGGGATGGGGGGCCGAGTCCCGGCGCGCCGCGCTTTCTGCATTTCAACGCCCGGTTAGGGCGCCGGCGGCGAGGGACTTTTTTTAACCGCGTCGGCGCGCTGCGCAGAAACGGCGCCCTCGCTCATCGCCGTGTTCGCGTTGGAGGAATCGGCGTGTTTCTTGTCGCTGCGCGGCGCATTGCGGTTCGAAGATCGTTCCTGGTCGCGGGGAGTCGTCGATTCCTGCGATTGCCGCTTTCGCGCGACAGCCTTGCGGTTTTTCTCTTTCGTGGCCCGTGCCGCGTCGGCTGCCGCTTGTCGCTGTTCGTGCTTCTTCTTCGCTTCAGCCTCGGCCTGGGCCTCCAGTTCGGCCTGCTGCTTTTGCAGGGCGTCTGACTGCTTCTTGAGCTGTGGCTGCTGCGACTGCTGCAACCGGCGATAATAGCCCATGCCCGATCGCGATTGCACGGGCGTTACTTTGAGAACTCGCCCGGCATAGACGTCGGTCGGCGAAACGACCACCATGGCGACCAGCATCAGCGCCCCGAGCAGTTTCGAAGTCATAAGGCACCACGTGCGATGCGGGGCATCGACTTTCGCCCCCCTTGCCAGCCTTATTTTAATTGTTATCTCTGGGAAGTGACCAGTGCGAATTCGCAGGATCGTGGCATGAGCCTCTGGGAGTTCTGGATCGACGTCGGGGGAACGTTCACCGATTGTATCGCCCGTTCGCCGGAAGGCTCATTGGTCACCGCCAAGGTCCTCAGCTCGGGAGTCACCAAAGGCACGATCGGCGAAGTGCTGGGGCCGGTGAGGTTTTCGGATTTGGGCCGCGTTGCCGATCCGCCGCGATTCTGGGTCGGCCATGAACTGCGAATACTCGACGAGGTCGGACAACCGAAGTTTCGCACGCGCGTCACGGCCTTCGACCACCGCACCGGTTCGCTGACCACGGCGGCCCTGTTGCCCGAGGCGCTTCGCGAGGGTGCGCCCTATGAGCTGGCCTCGGGCGAAGAAGCGCCGTTGTTGGCGATCCGTTCGATTCTCGGCCTGCGGCTCGACGAACCGATTCCGCCGGTTGTGGCGCGGCTGGGAACGACGCGCGGCACCAACGCCCTGCTGACGCGCCGCGGAGCGCGAACCGCCTTCGTGACGACCAAAGGGTTCGCCGACGTGTTGCTGATCGCTTATCAGGACCGGCCCCGCCTGTTCGATCTGACGATTCAGAAGCCTGCGCCGCTGTTCGAGCGGGTCGTCGAGATCGACGAACGGCTCGACGCCCGGGGTAACGTGCTGCGCTCGCCTGACGAGGCGCTCGTGCGCGTCCAGCTCGACGCGTTGCGGCAGGCTGGGGTCGAGTCGATTGCGATCTGCCTGATGCATTCCTTTGCCAACCCGGCGCACGAGCTGATCGTCGAACGGCTCGCGCGCGATGCCGGTTTTTTTGAAGTCAGCACCTCCAGCCGGCTCGCGCCGCTGATCAAGATCGTATCGCGCGGCGATACGACGGTGGTCGACGCCTACTTGAACCCGGTCTTGCGGCAGTACGTTCAATCTCTGCGGCAGGGGATCGGCGACGGACAACTGCGGCTCATGACATCGGCCGGGGGGCTGGTCGACGCCGACCGGTTCGTGGGCAAAGACAGCATTCTTTCAGGCCCGGCCGGGGGGGTGATCGGGTTTTCGCGCGTGGCAAGGCGGGCGGGTTTCGAGAAGGCGATCGGGTTCGACATGGGGGGAACCAGCACCGACGTGTCGCGCTTCGATGGAAATTACGAGCTCGAGTTTGAAACGAAAAAAGCCGGTGTGCGGATTGTCGCCCCGATGCTGTCGATCGAGACGGTGGCGGCCGGCGGGGGAAGCATCTGCGAATTCGACGGCGCCAAGCTGGTCGTCGGGCCAACGAGCGCCGGGGCGGAACCCGGCCCGGCCAGCTATGGCCGCGGGGGGCCCTTGACCGTCACCGACGTGAACCTGTATCTCGGGCGCATTGTGACGGGGCGGTTTCCGTTTCCGCTCGATCGCGGGGCGGTTGAGCGGCGGCTGGCGGCGCTGTGTGAGCGCATTGCAGGGACGCCCGGCGGGCCGCGCTACGCGCCGGCCGAACTGGCTGAAGGGTTCGTGCGCGTCGCCAACGCCAACATGGTGCGCGCGATCCGCAAGATCTCGGTCGCCCGCGGGTACGATCCGCGCGACTACGTACTGGTCACGTTCGGCGGCGCCGGCGCCCAGCACGCGTGCGCGATTGCCCGTGAATTGGGTATGCGGCGCATCCTGTCGCACCCTTTGGCCGGGTTATTGAGCGCCTATGGCATCGGCCAGGCCGACGTGCGGCGCTTTCGCGAGCGGGCCGTGCTGCAGCCTTGCACGCGCGCGCAGTTGGCGGCGCTCGAACCGCTGTTTCGCGAATTGGCGCAGGCCGCGCGCGACGACGTTCAGGCCGACGGGGTCGCCGCCGAGGCCATCGCACCGCCGCGCCGCTCGCTCGACCTGCGCTATCGCGGCATCGAGGCTGCCATCAACGTCGCCCTACCCGACGACGGCGACTATCGTGGCCAATACGAGGCGCTGCACCAGCAGTTGTACGGTTACGTGCACCGGGGGCGCGAGGTCGAGATTGTGGCGGCACGGGTCGAAGTCGTGGGGGTCACGCCCGAACCGCCCGAGCCGGCGGGCGAAGTCGAGCCGCGCCGACCGGAACCTCGCGAAACGACCGAAGCCTGGTTCGACAACCGCCGGCTGCCAACGCCGGTTTACCTGCGCGCCGATCTGCGCCCGGGCGACGCGTTTTCGGGCCCCGCCATCATCTGCGAACCGACGTCGACGGTGGTGGTCGAGCCGGGGTTCAACGCCGAGATTCTTTCCCGGGGCGAGATTCTGCTGACCGACGCCGGCGCATCGACTCGCGCACGGTACTCGGCCGAGGCCGACCCGGTGATGCTCGAAATCTTCAATAACCTGTTCGCTTCGATCGCCGAACAGATGGGCCTCACGCTACAGCGGACCAGCTTTTCGACCAATGTGAAAGAACGGCTCGACTTCAGTTGTGCGATCTTTGACGCTCGGGGCGACCTGGTGGTCAACGCCCCGCATATCCCGGTGCATCTGGGGGCCATGAGCGAGACGGTCAAGCGCGTGATTGCCGACAACCCCGAGATGCGGCCGGGCGACGTGTTCGTGACGAATGACCCGTATCGGGGCGGGTCGCACCTGCCCGACGTGACGGTGGTGACGCCCGTGTTTCTCAACTGCGGGTTGGGGATTGCAAATCGCGGATCGAACGACGCGACTGAGGCGCATGAATTGGAGCCTTCACAACTCACGGACTCGCGACGAAAGCGCATATTTGCTCCCTTCCCCCCTCGCGGGGGAAGGGCTGGGGATGGGGGGGGCGAGCGTGATTTGGCCCGGAAAAGCGCGCCCCCCCCCCCCCCCCCCCCCCCCCCACCGGGGGGGGACGACACAGATAATACTAAAAATAAAA
>JBQTIL010000063.1:0-56143 GCA_052388175.1 Planctomycetaceae bacterium
GCGAGCGACCCATCGTTTCACAAAGCGGCGCGTACTCGAGATTGGTGAGCCCCGGGCCGCATTCGTCGTCGCACAGGAAGAGGTTCCACAGCCCAGCGGCTTTGGCGCGAGATTTCAACTCTTCCAGTAGAGGCGGCGACTGCCAGCGGTTACCGGTGCGGGACTGTTCGTAGAGGTTCGATTCATTGGGATAGATCTGCTCATCCATAAAGGCCGTCAGCCGACGCTGCCAGTCTTTGGCTGTCGGCGACCAGTCAAAAAACATTTCTGAGGCTCCCGGAAAAGAGTACAACGATCGGCCGAAGTCCGAAAAAATCACGGCGTGCCGTTGAATTCGCCAGCCCGGCGCGTTATTCTACCGACCGTACAGTAGGTTTTGAAGCCCTCTCTCGCCGTTTGATTCTATCACTGAGGGGTGGGCCCGTGTGGCAACGCTCGCCAACAGGTACGGGGTTCAACCGATGACTCGCCTCGAGTCGTTCATGTGCGGATTGTTGATTCTGGCAGGCAGCATCCCCACGGCGGCCGGCGGCATCGAAACCGAGAAGCAGCCCCGGCCTCTGAATATCGTGATCATTCTGGCCGACGACCTGGGCTACGCTGATCTCGGTTGTCATGGCTGCCGCGACATTCCGACACCCAACATCGATGCACTGGCCCAGAGCGGCGCCCGCTGCACGAACGCGTACTCGGCGGCGCCGGTCGGGGGACCAAGTCGCGCGGCCCTGTTAACAGGTCGCTACCCGCAGCGGTTTGGTTACGAGTTCAATCCGCCGCGTGACGCCGCAGTTCACTATGGCCTGCCACTCTCTGAATCGACTTTGGCCGACCGTCTCGCGCAGGCGGGTTACGCGACGGGGCTAGTCGGCAAATGGCAACAGGGCAGCGACGCGAGATACCACCCTCTGCGACGCGGGTTTGGCGAGTTTTTCGGATTTCTGGGAGGGGCCCACTACTACCTGACTTCGGCCCCTTCGGCTCGTGGCGTCGCCGATTCAACTCCCTGGCCCCCGGCGATTCTGCGGGGGAATGAGCCCGTTGCAGAGAAGCAGCACCTCACCGATGCATTCACGCGCGAAGCCGTGGCTTTTATCGACCGCAACCAGAAAAAACCGTTCTTTCTGCTTCTGGCCTACAACGCGCCCCACGCTCCACTCGACGCGTCAGACAAACATTTGGAGCGTGTGATCGGCTGGACGAGCGGCGACCACCGCCGGCGCGTGTACGCAGCCATGATCGCGGCGGTCGATGACGGGGTTGGCGCCGTCATGAAAAAGCTCCAAGCGGCCGGCATCGACAACGAGACGCTGGTATTCTTCCTCGGCGACAATGGCGGCATCACCGGTTACCTGAGTCCCTCGTCGAATCATCCTTTGAGCGGCACCAAGACCGAGCTGCTGGAAGGGGGAATTCGCGTACCGTTCCTCGTTCGCTCTCCGGGAAGGATCCCTGCGGGCCTGGTCTACGAACTGCCAGTCAGCCTGCTCGACGTCGCGCCGACTGCACTCGCCGCGGCACGAATCTCGGCGCTGCCCGATCGCACGATCGACGGCGTCGATCTGTTCCCCGCCCTCTCGGGCCGATCGGCCGTCGCGCCGCATTCGAGGCTTTACTGGCGATACGGAACGCAGAACGCCATTCGTGAAGGACGCTACAAACTCTTGCAGTTGGGCGACGAGCCGGCACAACTGTACGACCTGCTTACCGACCAGGGCGAGACGCACGATCTGTCGGGCGACCATTCGGAATTGGTCGAACGCCTTCGCGCCGACTGGCGGAAGTGGAACGCCGAGCTGGTGCCGCCCGCCTGGAACAAGCCCCTGAGCGTACCGTGGTGGTGAAACGGGAATGGCGGCCGTCGTGCAGAAGACGAGGGGCTGGTGCTGGTTCCTGAGCTTTATGCAGCAGGGTCAACCGATGACAACACGAAGTTTCTGGTGCCTGGGATGGCTGCTGGCGATGGGCGCAGCGCACGCCAGCGCCGCTCAGCCGACGAAAGCGCGCCCCCCCAATATCATCGTCATACTGGCTGACGACCTGGGTTACAAAGACATCGGGGCCCACGGGGGAACGCTGGTCAAGACCCCCCACATCGACTCGTTGGCGCTCAACGGCGTTCGTTGCAGCAATGCCTACGTGACCGGGCCGGTTTGCGCCCCGACCCGCGCGGGTTTGCTGACCGGGCGCTACCAGCAGCGATTTGGGCTGGAGTTCAACCCGCAGCCCAGCGGCCCTGCGAGCGACCTGGGCTTGCCCCTTTCCGAACTGACGCTTGCCGAAGCCCTGAAGAAACAAGGCTATCACACCGGAATGGTGGGGAAATGGCACCTCGGAGGAGGCCGCGGGTTGAGGCCCCCCGAGCGGGGGTTCGACGAGTACTTCGGCTTTCTTCAAGGCGCCCACCATTACCTGCGACCGCAGGACGAAGCTGAGTTCCGAGACAAATCGCTCACAAGTTACGTCAGCGGCGTCTTGCGAGGGCTGCAGGCGGTCGACGAGAAAGATTATCTGACCGACGCCTTCACCCGCGAGGCGCTGGCGTTCATCGATCGCAACGCATCGCAGCCGTTCTTTCTGTACCTTCCTTACAACGCAGTACACAGCCCGCTGGAAGCGCCCGCCAAGTACCGCGACCGTGTCGCAGGGGTCGGTCCTCCCCGTCGAAAACTGTACGCCGCAATGCTGACCGCTCTTGATGACGGCGTTGGGGCGGTGCTGGGCAAGTTGCGCGAGCGTCAGCTTTTTGAGAACACGCTCGTTTTCTTTCTCAGCGACAACGGCGGTTCGCCGCAACCGTACAACACCACCGACAATGGCCCCCTGAGCGGCAAGAAGGGAGAATTGCTGGAAGGAGGAATTCGGGTTCCTTTTTTGGTGCAATGGAAAGGAAAGCTTCCGGCGGGCGCCGTGTATGAGCATCCCGTCGTATCGCTCGACATCTTCGCAACTGCGATGGCAGTCGCCGGCGGAGCGTTGCCCACTGATCGAGTTTATGACGGCGTCAACCTCATCCCGTACTTGACCGGTCAGCGGGGCGATCCGCCGCACGTTACGTTATTCTGGCGCTATGGCCAGAGCCTGGCCCTGCGCCATGGCCCCTGGAAACTTCACAAAACCGACGACTACCCCGCGCAACTGTATGATCTGCGCTCGGATATCGGCGAGACGACCGATCTGGCTCAGCGACTGCCCGATCGCGTAAAGGAACTCGAGGCCGAACTGCAGTGCTGGAACGATCAACTCGTGCAACCGCTATGGGGTTCGATGCCCCCCCATGAACGAAATCTGGATTGGCTGTTCGACGTCTCGGGCGACCCACGGTTGCAACACCAGCCGGCGAAAAACGAGCCATGAACATCGCGCGGCTGGCGCTCGACAGCATCGAACGATTTGGTGAATACACCTCGACCTACTTCGAGGGAAAAAGTTACACCAACTGCGAGCGCATGCTGTATTCAGAACGCCTCGCCACCCTCTTGCACGGGCGAGGCATTCGGCCGGGTGACCGCGTGGCGGTGGTCATGCCCAATGGCCCAGACGTTACGGCCAGCTTTCATGCGATCTGGCGAATCGGCGCCGTGATTGTACCCGTCACGCCGCAGCTTCTGGCACGCGAGGTCTCGTATATTCTGGCACACTCCGGGGCCAAAGCGGTGCTGACCAGCGCCAGCCTGGCCGAACGGGTGCGCGAAGCCCGGGCTGAGGCGCCCGATTGCCGCCGCCTGCTCGTTTTCGGCGAGACCGCTTCGGCCGGCGACGACAGCGTCGACCGCGAAATCGATGCCGCCGAACCGGTTCGCACGGTTCACCCGGTTGCGGCCGACGACCCGGCCCTGCTGATCTACACCTCGGGAACGACCGATCGGCCGAAGGGCGTCGTGCAATCACATCGCAACTTGCTGGTCTGCGCGCAGGCGGTGGCGCCAATGTCGGCATTGCCGTTCAAAACCATGACGATGCAGGTGCTGCCCCTGAGCCACGTGTTTGGCGTGTTGTGCATGAATCTCGGCGCCATCTACGGCTGCTGTGGCGTGATTCTCGCGCAGTTCGAGACGCGCGCCGTGTTGGAAGCGATCGAGCGATTTCGCGTGCAGCGGTTCTCGGCAGTCCCCACGATGCTCTCGTACATGCTCAATTTTCCCGATCGACGCCGCTACGATTGCTCGAGCCTGCACCTGGTCAGCTCGGGAGGGGCCGCCTTGCCGGAACAGGTGCGGCTGCAGTTCGAGCGCGAGTTCGGCTGTCGGATCAAAGACGGCTACGGCTGCTCTGAGGCGACCTGTTGCATCAGTTCCTATCGCGACAACGAACCGCACCGCGCCGGCTCAGTCGGGCGGCCGATCGCGGGGGTCGAGCTGATCGTCGTCGATGAAGACGACCGGTCGCTGCCCGCCGGCCAAGAGGGAGAGCTTTGTGTGCGGGGGCGGCAAATGATGCGCGGCTACTGGAAAGATCGAGCCGCGACCGATGAGGCGCTGCGCGACGGCTGGCTGCACACGGGTGATATCGGTCGGGTCGACGCGGAAGGGTATCTGTTCATCACCGGGCGGAAGAAGGACGTGGTCATAAAAGGTGGGGAGAACATTGCTCCCCGATCGATCGAAGAGGCGCTGTACGACCATCCGGCGGTGGCCGAGGCGGCCGTTGTGGGGGTGCCCGATTCGACGTTTGGAGAGGAACTCTGGGCCGTAGTCGCCTTAAGGGCCGGCGCCGCTGTTTCTGAAGCCGACCTGCAAAATCACGTCGCCCGCTACGTCAGCCGATTCAAGGTCCCTGCGAGGATCGTTTTTCGCCGCGAGCTTCCAAAAAGCTCGGTCGGAAAGATTCTGAAGCGCGAATTGCGCCGCGAGTTGACCGGCGAGAGCGTGAAAACGGTTGTGGAAGCCGATGCGAGCCTTTGAATTGCAGATCATTCACACGGTGCAACCATGCGACGCTGCGCAGCGATAATCTTGATTGCGATTTACTTTGCGGGATTGTGCCAGGCAGCCTGTGCGGACGGCGATTGGCCCCGCGGGGCCGATTGGGACTCCCTCGATCCTCAAGCAGCGGGCTTCGACGCGGCCGCGCTCAACGCGGCGCTCGTCGACGCCCTGCGACTAAACACCAAAGGATTGCTGGTTCTGCGGTCGGGCCGAGTTGTCACAGAGCTTTATGCCGCCGACTGGGATCGCGACCAAAGCCACAACATCTTTTCGGCGACAAAGAGTGTCACGGCAATTCTGGTCGGCATCGCTCTCGACGAGGGAAAATTCAAGGGCCTTGATCAGCCGATCGCAGACTTCGCCGGGCAACTGAAGGGCACGCCCAAAGAGGGCATCCTCTTGCGCCATCTGCTGTCGATGACCAGCGGCCTCGACAATCGCGGATTCCCCCTCGACACGACGGAAGGCGATCAGTTTGAGATCAACCTGCGAATGCCGCTGAAAGCCGCTCCGGGCACGCGCTGGGAATACAATACCCAGGCGTACCATCTGCACTTCCGATTGCTCGAAAAGGCGACCGGCGTTCCCCTGGAGGAGTACTCCCGGACGAAGCTCTTCGGCCCTTTGGGAATGGAGCACACGGCCTGGGAGAAAAGGCAGGTCGGCGAAGTCACAAACTACTATCGGTTGCGCTGTTCGACCCGTGACATGGGCCGATTCGGGTTATTCGCGCTCCGCGGCGGCGAATGGGACGGCAAGCAGCTTGTCAGCCGGGAATTCCTGCGACTGGCGACCACCCCGTCGCAGAACCTGAACCGCAACTACGGTTTCCTGTGGACGCTCAACACGCCCGAGGAATCTGCAGAAGGGAACGGCCAGCGCGCGTCGACAGCACCCGCGCCGCAGACGGGGTTCCGCTTTTCCGGCTCGCCCAACGATACGATCGCCGCACTGGGCGCCTTCGGACAATGCATCATGATCGTGCCGAGTCTCGATCTGGTCGTCGTTCGCACGGGCGATTCACCCGGTCCGGCCAAAGGAGAGGCCGTTTCTTCCGACCTGTTGCGCCGAATCGTCGAAGCGATCTTGCCCGCGAAGGAGTGAGGTCATGAACGAGGTCGATTCTGACGCGGCCGCGGTCAATCCGCGTGTTATTGACGGGTTGCCGGAGCTCCGGCGACTCATCGGGCAGGAAGTCGGCGTCAGCGACTGGCTGGTGATGGACCAACCGTTGATTGATGCGTTCGCAGAAATCACGCGAGACCGCCAGTGGATCCATTGCGACCCGGCACGCGCGACGGCCGAATCACCATACGGCACGACCGTCGCCCACGGGTATCTCACACTTTCGCTAATCAGCCATTTCATGCGGCAGGCCGTATCGGTTCGAGGCGATTTCGCCCGAGCCATCAACTACGGGGTGAACCGCGTTCGCTTTCCCGCCCCGGCACCCGCGGGGGCGCGCCTTCGCGGGCGCTTCAGTCCGCAGCAGGTCGAAGAGATTCCCGGAGGGGTTCAGATTACCTGGCACGTAATCGTCGAGCGCGACGGAGCCGACAAGCCGGTGCTGGTCGCAGACTGCATCGTCCGGCACTATCGGTGAAAACGTCAGCCGCCAACGCGCAAAACGGTCTTTACGGATTCAACAGGCCCGAGACGCCAGGGTCGGCGCCCGGGGCGGAATGCAGGGCCACCAGGCGGTCAATCGCCTCGGCGATTTGCGGCGGGAAGGGTGACGTGCGTCGAATGCGCATGTCGATGTGGGCAGAGACGGTCTCGGCCGTGGCAGCCAGCACGTTGTCGGCCTTGAACATGAACTGCATGATGTGCATCCGCCGCTCGCTGCGCCCCAGCAGGCGGCTTCGAATGGTAATCTCGTCGCCGGCGTGCACTTCGACCCGGTACGAGAAGAGTTGCTTCAGTGCGAAAACGCCAGCCTGGTTCTGTTCGAAATAGTCGCGATCGAGGCCGACCAAACGAAACACGCCGCCCATGGCGCGCCCAAAGAGATGCGTGTACCACATCACGTTCATGTGCCCCATCCCGTCGCGGTAGTCGTCCGGAATGACCGTCTGGTGAGTGACAGGCAGCGACGCCGTATCTGAAACCGGTTCCATCATTCCGTTCCTGTCATACCGCGTTTGAGAAGAATTCTGCTGGCGGTCGGCGGTGTCGCGCAAGCCGATTTAACCCCAGGCCGTTTGCCTGGGCCTCGTGGTACAGCGTTTCGCGATCGTTGGGATGGGCCAGTTCGATGAGGGCCGCCGCGCGCCATTCCAGACTCAGAAACTTGAGACGCACGGCCCCGAACTCGGTCACGACCCACTCGACCGAATGCTCAGGAATGGTAATGCGCGTGCCGTGCGGATGGCGAGCCACGATGTTCGATACGACTCTTCCGTTGCGGAGGGTCGTTCGCGAGGCCAGGCACAGAATGCTCTTCCCGCCAGGAGAAAGCTGCGCGCCATAGGCGAATTCGAACGCGCCGCCCACGCCGCTGTAGGTGTGGGGCCCGAGGCAGTGTGCGCAAGCCTGGCCGCTCAAGTCGATTGTCAGGGCGCTGTTGATGCTGGTCATGCGTTCGATCTGCGCCAGCACGGTGACAGGGTTCACCTGCTCGACAGGCAGCATCGCATATGCCCGGTTGTCGGCCAACCAGCGATAGAGGCGATCGTCGCCGAGTGCAAACGTCGCCACCGAGACGCCATTGTAGAGGCCCTTGTACGCGTTGCTGACCGAGCCCGATTCGATCAGGTCAAGGTGCGATTGGCAGAACATCTCGGAATGAATTCCCAGATCCCGTCGCTGCGCCAGAAGTCTGCCGATCACCATCGGAATGGTGCCGAAACCGAATTGTATCGTGGCCCGATCTTCGACCAGCGCTGCCACGTTGGCGGCGATGGCGCGGTCGCTCGAAGTCGCTTCGGGCGTTTGGTAGTCGTGCAGCGGGGCGTCGTCTTCCAGAACCCAATCGACGTCGCCAATGCTGATCTCATTGTCGCCGAATTGCGGCAACCCGCAGACCCGCGGCGCATGCCGATTCACCTCCACAACGATCTGCGATTCGGGCGCATGCCGAACGAGCCACCCGATCGCATCATGGAACCAACTGCTCGACAGCGACAGGTTGAATCGACCACGCTCGTCGAGGGGCGCCACACGAATGATGTAGTAGTCGGCCGGACGGTTCGTGCGCACCGCGCGATAGGCGTCGGTGAATTGCGTCGGCGTATAAGAAACATTGTGCCGTTCACGCAAAGCGGCGCGCTCGTAGGGCCCGAGAAAGCCGCTCGTGCAATGGACGTTCGGAAACTGCAGAAACTCGCCTGCGGCCGAAGCGGGAGCCGTCGAGACGTACAGCGGGTCGATGTTCCGGGCGTACTTCGTTAGCGCCCGCATCATGCCGTGCGGCTGCCCCATCCAGGTGCCGAAAGCCAGAGAGCTGCCCGGCTTGATCCGGGCGATCAACTCTTGGTGCGTGACCCGCTTGGATCGGTATTCCTGCTCGAAGCCGCTCATCACGCGCCGGCCTTCTCTTTGTCGAAGTCGGTGAAAGACTTGCCTGCCTCTGCCAGCCGGCTGAGTAGCGCCGCGGGGGCCCACAAGCTGCCATGCTGCCGCTCAAACTGCCTGATTCGATCAAGTATCTTTGGCAATCCCACCTGGTCGGCATGCCACATCGGCCCGCCGCGAAACGCGGGAAATCCGTAGCCGTGGATGTAGATGATGTCGATGTCGGCAGCCCGCAGCGCGAAACCCTCATCGAGAATTCGGGCCCCTTCGTTAATGAGGGCGTAAACCGTTCGTTCGACGATTTCGTCGCCGGGAATCTTCCGGCGCGCGATCCCGGCCGTACGGGCGCACTCTTCGATCAAGCGCTCCACGTCAGGGTCGGGCGATGGAACGCGGTCGGAATACCGGTACCAGCCCGCGCCGGTCTTCTGGCCAAACCGCCCCATTTCACACAGACGGTCTGCCGCCAGGGGCACGCGCACACCCTGCGGCGTCAGGTGCCGGTACTCCTTCCGAATGCGCCACCCCACGTCGAGGCCGGCCAGGTCGCCGACCGTCAGCGGCCCCATCGCCATTCCAAACCCGACCAATGCCGAGTCGACCTCGTCGACTCGCGCGCCCTCTTCCAGCAGAAACTGCGACTCGCGCTGGTACGGGCCGAACATTCGATTTCCCACAAAGCCCCGACAATTGCCGACAAGCACCCCGACCTTCCCCAACGTTTTCGCCAGGGCCAGCGATGTCGCGATCACCTCGGAACCGGTCCGTTGGCCCCGCACGATCTCCAGCAGCCGCATCACATTGGCCGGGCTGAAGAAGTGATGGCCGATCACCTGTTGCGGGCGCGACGTGGCCGACGCGATGGCATCGATATCGAGGGTCGATGTGTTCGACGCCAGAATGGCGTCTTCGCGGGTGACCCTGTCGAGTTCGGTAAAAACCTGCCGCTTAAGCTCCATTCCTTCGAACACCGCCTCGACCACAATGTCGACTTCGCGAAAGCGTTCAAAGGTCACCGTGGGTTCAATCAGCGCCAGTCGCTGATCATGCTGCTCTTGCGTCAATCGCCCTCTTTTCAACGAAGCGCCATAGTTTCTGCGAATCACTGCCATGCCCCGATCAAGTGATTCCTGATCGATTTCTTTCAGCAGTACGGGTATTCCTGCGTTCGCGTAGGTCATGGCGATGCCGCCACCCATCGTTCCGGCGCCGACCACGGCCGCGCGGCGTATGGGAATCTTCGGCAGATCGGGCGAGATGCCCGGAACTTTCGCGGCGCCGCGTTCGCTGAAGAAGACGTGGATCAGGGCCTGCGACTGCTTCGAATAGAGACATTGCTCAAAAAGCTCGGCTTCGCGCCGGCAACCCTCATCGAACGGCAGCGTCCAGGCGGCTTCGATCGCGTCGAGCGCGCTCGAGGGCGCCAGCAGGCCCCGAGTTTTTTTCTGAATCGCCGCGCGCACGGCCTGCAGGGCCGCCGCATTGGCCTGTGCGTCGGCGAGTTTGGCCGTTTGCTCGCGCGTTCTGCGCGGTGGCTTGCCGGCCGCCGCAACCTCGCGCGCAAAGCCGATCGCTCCTTCAAGCAAATCGCCCTCAATGATCCGGTCGAGAATTCCGGCGCGCAAGGCCTCTTGAGCCTTGATCGGTTCGCCCCCGGCGCACATCTGGGCTGCCAGCGCCACTCCCGCCAGCAGCGGCAGCCGCTGGGTGCCACCCGCACCGGGAATGAGCCCCAGCTTCACTTCCGGTTGGCCGACCTGGGCCGCCGGAACGGCGACGCGGTAGTGGCATGCCAGGGCCACCTCCATTCCCCCGCCAAGCGCCGTACCGTGAATGGCAGCCACCACAGGCTTCGGACAATCTTCGAGAGCTTCAAGCAGCGGGTGCAGCCCCGCATTGCGGCGCTTTTGGCCCGAAGTCATCTTTCCGAACTCTTTGATGTCGGCGCCCGCGATAAATGTTCGCCCACCCCCCATCAGCACAATGGCCTTCACGGCGGGGTCAGCCTGAAGCGTCGTCAACGTCTCCCCGATCCCCTCAGGCACGCCGGGGCTGAGTGCATTCACCGGCGGGTTGTTGACGGTGATGACGCCAATGTCTCCGTGCTTTGTCAGCGAAACGAGCTCGCTCATAAAATTCCTCCAGCCACAGTTGATTTCGCCGGCTATGCGCACCGTTCGAACAGCCCCGCCGCTCCCTGACCTCCGCCCACGCACATGGTCACCACGCCGTACCGCGCCTTCCGGCGGTTCATTTCGTTGGCAATGGTGCCCACCAGGCGCGAACCGGTCATTCCAAACGGGTGGCCCAGCGCGATGGCGCCGCCGTTGACGTTCAGCTTCGAAGGGTCGATGCCGAGTCGATCGCGGCAATAGATAACCTGCACGGCAAACGCCTCGTTCAGTTCCCACAGGTCGATGTCGTCAACCGTGAGCCCGAAGCGATGCAGCAGCTTCGGAACGGCAAACACGGGCCCGATACCCATTTCATCGGGCTCGCACGCCGCGACGGCAAAGCCGCGAAAAGCGATCTGCGGTTTGATTCCCAGGGCCTCGGCGCGCTTCCGCTCCATCACCAACGTTGCTGAGGCCCCGTCAGACATCTGCGATGCATTGCCCGCCGTCACCGTTCCCTGACCGCTGTGCGGGTCAAAGTGAGGCTTGAGAGAGAGCAGCCCTTCGAGCGTGGTGTCAGGACGATTGCATTCGTCTTTGTCGAAAAAATGTCGCTCCTGCCTCGCCACTTCGCCAGACTGCTTATCGAGCAGGCCGCGGGTCACCTCGAGGGGCGCCAGCTCGTCGTTGAACAACCCCTCTTGCTGCGCGCGAGCCGTACGCTGCTGGCTGGCCAGGGCGTATTCGTCCTGCGCTTGCCGGCTGATCTTGTAGCGCCGCGCCACGACTTCGGCCGTGTCGCCCATCACCATGTAAATGCCGGGTGCGCGGATGTAAACCTGCGGGTTGACCGTGATTTTGGGGTCGATGGCGACCTGCCTCAGTGACGTCAGGCTTTCGACCCCTCCACCGATGACGGCCGATGCCCCTTCCTGCACGATCTCATGGGCCGCCATCGCGACCGCCTGCAAGCCCGACGAACAGAACCGATTCACCGTGACGCCGGGTACGGTCACCGGCAGGCCGGCGCGCATCGCAGCGACGCGCGCGACATTCTGCCCCTGAGCTCCGTGCGGCTGTCCGCAACCCAGAATGACGTCACCGATCTCGGCCGGATCGAGCTGCGGCGTCTTCCGCAGAACGTCGCTGATGCAATGGGCTGCCAGATCATCCGGCCGCGTCAGGTTCAACGAACCTCGCACCGCTTTGGCCAGCGGCGTGCGCGAACTCGCTACCACCACAGCTTCTCTCATACTCACGTCTCCTCTTTGGCCCCGCGCAGCCGAACCACGTCGGCGGGGTAGCGCCGCAGCGCCAGCAAAAACAAGGGAATCGAAAGCAGGCCGGCCTGGCCCGTAATGAAAATGCCCCACGTGTAGCTCTCGAGGCGACCGGCCAGCCACGCGGCAATGACCGCCCCCAGCGACGCTCCCAGAATGTTCAGGCCGATCAGCAGAATCGCGACCAGCGTGGCCCGCAGCCGCAGGGGTGTCAGCTCCTGAACGGTCGCCAGCACCGGCCCGTACATGAACGTCACGAGGATCGAGCCGAAAAAGCAGCAAAGCGCCAGGAGCACTCTGCGATCGCCCGGCAGAAACCGAAAGGCGATCGCCATGGGAGAGACGGCGAGTTGCAGCACCACCAGCGCCAAAAGCCGGCCGCCCGCGCGGTACTGATTGAAATGATCTCCCAGCCAGCCCCCCAGCAGATTTCCCAGCGAACCGCCAAACAGCAGAATCGACCCCAGAAAAATCGGAGCGCCGTGCCGGGTAAAGCCCCGTTCGGCATGGAGCCATGACGAATCGAGCCACGTCGCGCCGACGCCGATATTGACCAGCACCGCGCCGGCCATCGTCATCAGAAGCGAGGGAGAATTGCGGAACACGTTCGCGACCTGAATCATGAGATCGCGCGGCGACGACCCGACCTCATCCAGATGCAGAATCGGGTTGAGTTGCCGCTCGAAGCCGCCGCGCGGCGGGGCGTGGAGCCACAAGAGCGCCGCCACCAGGACGATTCCCACCAGGCCCAATGCCAGGAAACACCCCCGCCAACCGATCCACGGAATGGGCCACAAGAGATTGGCGACGATTAAACTGAGCCCGGCCCCGAACGGGATACCCAGGTAATACAGCCCGGTCGCCAAGGCACGCTGTTGCGGGCGAAACACGTCCGCCAGCATCGCGATCGCCGCCGGCGTCAACGTGGCCTCGCCGATCGCGACAAAAACCCGGGCCAGCGCCATTTGCCAGAAGTTCATGGCCATGCCGCTCGCGGCCGTCATGATGCTCCAGATGAACAGCCCGCCGGCGATCAATCTCGGGCGATGGCGGCGATCGGCCAGGGAACCCAACAGCAGACCGGCCACTGAATACACCACCGAAAACGCATACCCGGCCAGCAACTGGTTCTGCACGTTCGTCAGTTGCAGGGTCGGGTCTTCTCGCAGGGGAATCTGAAGACTCGTGACCAACTGCCGATCAACGAAGTTGACGATGTTCAAAAGCGTCAGGAAGGCCAGCAGAATCCAGGCGGAGCGTGGCGTCGAATTCCCGGCGTTCATTGACTCGCCCCTGATCGAAACGGCCGCGCGGGTCGCGCGAAACAGCGGAATATCATGAGACCCCCGATAGTTACCGTCCGTTCGGTAGAATTTAATGCAACCGCCGGGAGAAGGAAAGTGAATCGATCCGTTTTCTTCACACGGCCACGAAATCTCAGCAAACGCACCGGATGAGCTGACTGAGCGAGGGGCCCGGGGCGGGACCCAATGCAGCGCAGGCCGTCGCGCTAGTTGGAATCATTCAGCCACAAATAGAGCGTCTTCCGCGTGATTCCCAGCGATTTCGCGGCCAGGCTTTTGTTCCCACCGGCGGCGATCACGGCCTGACGACTGGCGATTTTCCGCGGCGATTCGACGGCGGCAGGCGTCTGAGACAAAGACAGGGCGTCGGACTGCACCGTCGGTATGAAATGCTCGCCTTTGAGTACCGGGCCGTCTTCGAGCAGCGCGGCTTGAAGAACGACGTGCTGCAGCTCACGCACGTTGCCGGGCCAGCCGTGGCGCTGCAGCTTTTCGTGGAATTTCGGCGAAATCGCGACGAGCTTTCGGTCGAGCTGACTCTGCAATTGCGTGAGCAACGTCTCCACCAGCAACGGAATATCATCCTGCCGGTCACGCAATGGCGGAATCGATATCGTGACATTGCTGAGCCGATAAAAAAGGTCGGCCCGAAACTGATTGGCCCGAACCAGATCGGCGAGGTTGCGGCTGGAAGCCGAAACGATGCGAACGTCGGCAGGTACCGGAGTTTCGCCCCCCACCCGGTCGATCTCGCGCTGCTGAATCGCCCGCAACAGCGCCACCTGCCCGCGCGGGCTGAGGTCGGCGATTTCGTCAAGAAACAGTGTTCCCTGATGTGCCAGTTCGAATTTGCCAAGCCGCCGCCGGTCAGCCCCCGTAAAGGCGCCTTTTTCGTGGCCGAACAGTTCGCTCTCCAGCAGCGATTCAGGGATAGCGCCGCAGTTGAGCGTCACAAACGCGTGCCGGGCTCGATGGCTCAATCTGTGGATCTGCGTGGCCACAAGTTCCTTGCCCGTTCCCGACTCTCCGTGCAGGCAAACATTCACGTCGTACGGGGCGATGCGGCGCACGCGGCGAAAGACGTCGCGCATGACGGCGCTGCGACCGACAATCTGTTCCAGCCCCACCTCGTCTGACGCCTTGCCATGCCCGGCCGCAATTCCTTTGAAGCGGCGAACCGTCGACGTGATTATGCTTTCGACCGGCAGCCGATCGAAGACGGGCCCACCGGCGAAACCCCGAATCGAGCTGTGGCGAAAGACCTCTTCGAGGTCTTCGGGGGCCGTGATCGGGCCCCCGTGCATCAGGCACACCTTGGTCCGCCCGGCCTGGGCCACAGAGGCCAGCATCGCATTCAGCCGCACGACCATGTGCTGCAGCCGCTCGCGACGCTCATGAATGTCGTCGATCTGCCGGGTCAATCCGATATTCAGAACGACGGCATCGACGCCCGCGGCCGCAAACCGCTGGGCATCGTCAGCCGTGAAGGCCCCGGCAAACGTGACAAATCCGGAATTTCGGGCCTGCTGCAACAGCGCCAGTTCGCTGTCGAGCCCCATTCCGGCCTCTTCCAGCGCCCTTCGGTACGCCCCGTCGAACATGCTGATCGTCGGAAAGTTCACGACCCCGGCCACGCCGAGGTTTCGCAAACGCTCCAGCCGCACGGCCAACTCGACGGTCGGATCGCTCGCCAGCACGGCGGCAACAACCGGCACCCCGCCCACCATCGGCATCACGTGCCTGCGAAGCAGGTCTTCAACCTGGTCATTGGCGTTCGCGAAGGGCAGGCAGGCCCCCTGCGAAGCAACACCTTGCGACCGATAGTGCGCATCGGTCGATGCGAACAGAAAATCGGCGCCCGCTTCGGCCGCGCAGCGCGCCGACTGGCCCGACGCGGCACTCACCGCGATAAGCCATTTGCGCCCCGCCTGGGCTTTCGCGATCAATCGCCGCAATTGTCCCATGCCGTTCATCCGGGAAAACAGCGACTCACCATGAAACGTTGGCAAGTATACATGCGGCAATTCCTGGTGCCAACAGGCGCCTCAAACGCCGTGCCCATCCCATTCCAGTGACGCTCTTGTCCCACTGCGCGTGTCCTCACCTCACGGCTGAGCAAGATCGACTCTACGTTGCCCGCCGGTTCGTATCTTCAGGCACAAGTCTCTCTGCTCCAACTGCGCCGAGCGCGTCAATTGCGCCGGTAGACAAGGTCGGGTTTTCTTCCGGTCACGTCCCGGGCGACGCGCGTGGCGAATCGGCTCCAGCGCTTCAAATGACCCATCCGGTGTGTTTACCGCGGAAGCGCCAAATGACGGCCCGATGAAATCAAACCGCCACCCGCGGCAACGTTCGAGAGCACGCAATTCCTTTGAATACCCCTAAATCCGGAGCCAGGATTCTGCCGCCGGCATGGCGATTGCATTTCGTCGCGGCTGATTGCAGTTACTCTGCGATGAAACATCAAAGGCCTCGAACATCTGGCGAAATCGAATTCCGGGCCGCACTGCTCGATCGCAGCCGCGCGATGCCCGCGCAGATCAGAAAACTCACCGGATTGACGTCGGCGGCAGCAGAGGTTCGATCCCGTTTCCACAGTTCACCCGACACAAGTCCCGTCATGCGTGTGCCGCTTTGCAGTAACCGTTCACGCCCAATGCAGGGGGACAGGCACGGTTTTCCCGGAATCTGGCTGGAGGTGTCATGGTTGCCAATGAATGTCGCTCGAGACAACGCGGGAAAATCGAGCCAGTCCCCGGCCTGTGAACGGTTACCGCTTCACACCGGAAACCCGTCGCAGGTTCATTTGAGGGCTCTCGCCGTGGACCGGCGAAACTGCGTCGGTGTTTGGCCGACTCGCTTCTTGAAATGCCGAGTGAAAGCGCTCTGATCGTAGAAGCCGCAATCCGTGGCAATTTTCGCCAGAGAATGATCGGTCTCGCGCAACGCGCGGCTGGCCGCCAGGATCCGCGTCCGCATGATGTGCTCCTGTGGGCCGACGCCTAGCGCTGCCTTGAAACGTCGTTCGAGTTGCCGCACCGTGATTCCTGCCATCTGTGCGAGCCGTTCGACACGCAAATTCAAGTGCATGGATTTCCGAATAAAATCGATCTGCGCAGCAATTTCGCGGAACGGTTGATCCAGCCCTTCGCGCATGCCATAGCTTTGCAAGATGCCCATGATTCCGATTATCTCGCCGCGCTGCGAGCAAATGGGCAGCTTGTGGGTCACGTACCAGTCCGGGGAACCCTGGGAATCGAACCAGAGTTCGACACGGTTGAAGATCGGTTCCCCGGTTTCCAGGATCCGCGCATCGTCATCGACATAGGAGCGTGCCATCTGCCGTGGGTTGCGGTCGAAATCCGTAGTTCCAAGGATTTCGATTTCGTCTTGCATCCCGTACCGAGCCAGAATGCCGCGGCTCGCCAGCATCGTTTGTCCATGCCGGTTTTTGGCGAAAAAGCAAACGTCGTCGAGCAAGTCGAAGAGACAGTGAAAGTGGCTGCCGGGTGAAATCTGATTCAGCCAGGCCTGCCGTTCCCTCAACAATTGCGCCTTTCCAGCCGGTTTTCGGATCGTTGAATGGCTCGTTCGGGATGTCGCATTTCGCATAATGTGCGTCGCACACGGCCAAGATTCATCGCGATTGTGCCGCTATCCTACGAAGTCGGTGGTGTGTCCGACATCGCAGAGGCGGCGTGCCCGATGGTTTGCACGACCGTGGTCGTCGAAAATCGACAAACTAACCTTCCTTCTCTGGAGGATTCACAATGAACCAGGCGAACGGTTGCAGGCCTTGTTTCGATTGCATGCAAGGCGACGTCGCCCTCGGACGCAGAGATTTCTTGAAGGGCGCCACGGCAATGACCGCGGCAGCCGGCGGCATGCTGTTCAACACTCACATGGCCGTCGCCAGGCCCACGCCTACGAGTGCGGCGGAGACCACCGTCAAGGCCCTCTACGAGATGTTGACTCCCGGTCAAAAAGAACTGATGTGCTTCGACTGGGATTACGTGCATCCCCAGCGAGGCCTGCTCCGCACGCATATTTCGAATAACTGGAGAATCACCAGGCCGACAATTGCGAGCGATTTCTATTCAAAGGACCAACAGGCGCTCATTCGGGAAGTCTACAAAGGGATCTTCAACCCCGACTGGGTCGAGCGCATCGATAAGCAATTGAGCGATGACTCCTACGGTGCGCCGTGGGGGGCCGCGCAGACAATTGCGATCTTCGGCCATCCCGGCGACCGGGAAAAATTCATGTTTGTGATGACTGGTCGGCATCTCACCTGCCGCGCCGACGGCGGTTGCACAGATCATGTTGCTTTCGGCGGTCCGATTTGCAACGGTCACGACGCCACCGACGACACGGAGACTGTCCACCATCCGGGCAACGTCTTTTGGCATCAGGCCATTTTGGCGAATCAGGTGTACAAGATCCTGGATGGCAAGCAGCAGAAGATCGCCCTGCAATCGGAGCAACCTTTCGAAGCAGCGGTCGGTTTTCGCAGCCTGCAGACGGAGATCGACAATGCAACATTCGATGGCGACCGCCATTCGAGAGCCGTCCAGCGAGTGCGATCCCTGGATGACGCTGACGCAAAGGTCGAGATTCCCGGTCTCCCCTGCTCGGAAATGACCAAGGATCAGAAGTTCGCAGTCGAAGATGTTCTTAGGTCGCTCCTGGCTCCCTATCGCAAAGAGGACGTCGATGAGGTGAGCCGGTGTCTCGCCAAGATGGGGGGCCTCGATAAGTGCCACCTTGCATTTTACAAGGAGCCAAACCTTGGGCCCGACGAATGGGACAACTGGCGTTTAGAGGGCCCGTCCTTCGTTTGGTACTTCCGTGGGCACCCGCACGTCCACATCTGGATCAACATCGCCGATACCACCGACGTGCCGTTGAACGCCGGCATGGGAGGCAAGATCCTGCCCCCGGTCACGCCCCAAAAGCTACACGATCGACGACCGTCCAGATAAGAGTGCGGCCTTGAATCGCGCGAGCGAGGACGCTACTATGCAACCCCCCAGCCTTTGGCGCGTGCGACGCCGATAGGCTCTTCTGTGGCAGGCGTGGGTCCGTGCGCCGCCGCCGCCGCGCCGTCGTCCGGACTCTCCGGGTGATAAAGGCGGGGACGGCGAGAGCGTTTATTGCAGCCTTCCGAATTCGACGGCAGTCTGTGGACCGAGCCTTATCCGCTCGTGATCAACCGAGCGCGTCTGGCGCCAAAAGGGGCCGACAATGCTGCGCGAACTGCTGCGAGCTCTTTTGATCGTGTGCACTGTTGTCGGGGGCTTCTGCTGGCTGCAGGCACAATACCCGGCAACCTCGAATCCGTTTGACGATCTGCGCGTATGCATCGTCGATCTCGACTGTTCCCGCGACGGCACAACGCTGTTGTCGCGATCCAAAGGGCAGCCCGACGACTGCAGCCCGCTGGTCCTGCACTTTTTGAATCGAGAGCCGCCCGCTCGGGCGCTCTGGACGGGCGAAACCCAACTGGTCGACGCGGCCCTGCCGGGGGACGCGTCGGCGGCCTTGGTGCTCGGCGACTCGGGCGGCTTGCAACGAATCGACCTGAGGTCATTGGAGAGTCGGCAACTGTGTCAAATCCCTGTGGCGTTCGACGTGAAGCTGTTGGCGGTTTCGACCGACGGCCTGACGGCCGCCCTGGCGACATCGACAGAAATCACTCTGCGCGACGCGCTCACCGGGGCCGTTCAATTGCGATTGAACGGCCACACGTCGACGATCAACGACATGGTGTTTTCTGATGACGGTACGGTCATCGCGTCGGCCAGCGACGACGGCACCGTGCGGATTTGGAACAGCCTCAGCGGCGAGTGCCGGCGGGTGTTGTCGACTCCGAAGGTCCGGTTCATGCGAGTGCGGTTTGTCGACGGCGGTCGAAAGCTCGTGACGACAAATATTGCCCTCGGATGGGGAAACCCCGGTTCGATCTGCCTCTGGGATGACCAGACCTTCGAGCCGTTGTGGCAAGTCTCGGACGACCGCCTCGGCGCACTGGCTCTGGCGGTCACCCCCGATGGCACCTTGGCGGCGACCGGCGGCTTTGACCGGAAAATCAACCTCTGGGACCTGAACAAACGCGCCTGCGTCGGCTCGCTCGCAGGCCACGCTGGCACTCTCCGGTCGCTGCACTTCAGTCCGGACGGAACGACTCTTGTTTCAGCCGCCGAAGACGGCGCGATCCGGTTCTGGAACGTCCGTTCTCGGTCGCTCATGCGAACGATCGACGTCGGAAAAATCAGCCCGCGATGACGCACGAAGGCGCGTTCCGGGCCAGCCGCGGATGAAGCCGCGGTTTGTCCGATCCGGTGAAGCACTCCCATCTCCGGTGACGTTCCTGCGCCAGGCCATGCACCTGACGCCGCCCTGTCCCGGCGACTCGTTCCCTAAGAAATCGGTCGCTCGCATTTTGTCGCGGCACGTCCTTTTCGCCGGTTGACACGATCCGTTTTTCTTCAGGTTGCCAGTCGTGCGACGCGCGTGGCGAATCGGCTCCAGCGCTTCAATGACCCATAGAACATGTTTACCACGTAAGCGCGAAATCGCG
Source organism: Planctomycetaceae bacterium (assembly GCA_052388175.1). Lineage (GTDB taxonomy): Bacteria > Planctomycetota > Planctomycetia > Planctomycetales > Planctomycetaceae > SIAF01. Next base: position 19,717 of record JBQTIL010000063.1, read on the forward strand.
CCTGATGAACCAGGCTGCTTGCCGCTGCTTGACTGAAAAGCACGCATTTCTTTTCACATTGGCCCATTTCCGGGGGCGGTTCTGGGCGTCGGCACGAAGATTGCAATTAAGAGTTTCTGTCGTAGTTGCCCGTGTTGGCTTGCAGGGAGCGCCGCGCTCTGGCAAGCCCGTTCTCGGTCACATTTTCTTCAATGGGAGTTGCGCGATGCGCATGCAGACCAGAAACCGCACCGGATTCACTTTGATCGAGTTACTCGTGGTCATCGCAATTATCGCTGTTCTCATTGCATTGCTGCTTCCCGCGGTGCAGCAGGCGCGCGAGGCCGCTCGCCGCTCGCAATGCAAGAACAATCTCAAGCAGCTCGGCCTGGCGCTGCACAACTACCACGAAACGCACAGTGTCCTCCCTCAGGGCAATATCCTTGACAGGATTTCGCTGGCCCAAGGGGGGGACGGATACGAATCGAGTTGGGGGTGGTCGACCATGATTCTCCCGTTTGTCGACCAGGCGGCGCTTTATAATCGGTTGAATCCAGGCCCCAAGCGGTTCAAAGATGACCTGCTCGATCCTGCGACTGTGCCGCTGCTATTGACGCCACTGCCTGTGTTTCTGTGTCCGACCGACATCGGGCCGGGGGTCAACACCAACCGTCCGTTCAGAGGAAATCGAACAGGGACCAACAATGGGATCACCGGGCTGCCGCAGGACTATGCTGTCGGGAAGTCGAACTATCCGGGCTCAAACGGCGATCAGGATAATGACGGCGTCTTCATTAATGGAAGCGGAATCGCCGGCGGCCGTGCTGTCGTCCGTTTTCGTGACATCACGGATGGTCTCTCCAATTCGATGATGGTGGGCGAGCGACACTCCCCACCAGATCCACGGAACCCGGATCCGACGCAAGGACATTGGGCTGCCGTGTGGCCCGGATGCGAAACCATCGGCGATGGAATCACGAATCCGTGGTGCCTCGTCGCCAGTACCGACTACCGAATGAACACCTCAGATCCTTGTGGAACAAATGCTCCTACGCCAAGAACGGCATATAGCAGCCTGCACACTGGCGGGGCCCAGTTCCTGTTGTGCGACGGGTCGGCCCGGTTTATCAGCGAGTCGATCGGTCGAGATTGCACTACCCGAAACGCCCCGTGGAACAAGCTCGGTAGCATCTCCGACGGTTTGCCGCTTGGCGAGTTCTAACGCCACCGCGCCAGGAATTGGCCGAGGATTTTTACTGGTGCAGCAACCTGATGGTTGTTGCACCAGTAGCTTCTCGCATCGGCGACAGGCCGCGGGCCCCTTCGGAACGAGTAAGAACCCCAATTTGAGGCGTACTCCATGGTCGGCGGTCGTCGATCGCGAAGCAGTTGCTCGATCATCGCATGGCTGTCATTGACGGCAGCGGTGCCTCTATTCGGTGGCTGTGGCGGGACGGCCGTCAGCGAGCATGAAACGGTGTTGAATAGAGAGCAGACGTTTATCGCTTCAGTGGATGCTGCAGGAGGACACGCGAAAAAGAAGTTCTTTCGATTGTACGGAAAGGAAGGAGACGCGTGGTTGATCGATCTGCACGGCGCGAAAATCGATGATCGCATCATCGACCTGATTTGCGCGCTGCCATTGAATTCAATAACGCCGTATGTTGCCGAGCTTGATCTCAGCGAATCCACGATTACCGACGCCCAGTTGCTCAAACTTGACGATGCAAAAGTCGGGCGGACCGTGATGGTCTTGAATCTCAATCACACCGAAATTACCGATAAATCGCTGGAGATGTTGAAAAATTTCTACTGCCTCGACAAGTTGGGGCTCAAGGGGACAAAGATCTCCCGCGAAGCGATTCAACGCTTCAGGAGGAGCCAGCAAGCAAACCCCAACGTACAGAGTCCGTTCAGGAATGGACCGAAGGTAGAACGATAGCTCACGGGGGGCCCGCGCGGATCGGGTGGCACGCCCTGAATGAGGTACGAATGAAGGGCGTGGTGAACGACTCAGGACTTTCCCATCGTTCGTCCCAAGCCTTGAGAAACTGCGTCTCTGGCCTGACCTCGAACCTCAGGGGGCTGAGGGCGCCCGCTCGCCCACCCTCGATTCTGCGCGGGCGCGCTACCGGTAGATCCACTTCGGGTCGTCTTTGAGGCGAATTTCGTCTTCGCTCTGGTCGAAGCGATCGCTGGGCCGCCAGAATTTCTGCGCCAAGGTGCGCCGCAATACGATCTGTTCTCCGTTCGGGCCCTGGTTCACCTGATAGCCGTTCGAGAAACCGGTCATGTAGACCGTGAAATTGTCGGTATCAGGATTAACGCCCGTCCAGGTGGCGATGCCGTCGAGCGATTTCCAGACCTTCGCCCGCTCAGGCGTGATCGGAGGCAAGGGGCCCACGATCTCGACCGAGTTCTTGTAGTTGTGCCGCTCGCGCTTGTTGATCGCCGCCTGCACCTCTGGAATCACGCGATCAGGGTACGGCAGTTGTCGACCGGCGATTTCAGATACCAGCGTCAGTTCAGGCACAAAGATCGGCCGGTCGGAAGCGCCCACGGTGTCGTCCGCAAGGTTCGACGTCGGGCGGACGACAGCCCGGTACGCCAGGTACCACACCAGCCGCTTGGCGGATTTCCCCGTTTTGGGATCGGTCAGGTCGACATGAATCATCCGAACCGGCTTGTAGTTGACCTCGAGCGCCCAGATGTCGCGCTGGGTGTTCTGTTCTTCGCCCGTGATCATCGGGGCCGCGACTGTTTCAACCCCCGGGGCAATGGCCCCGAACGCGAACGAACCGCCCGCGACGCAGGCCCCCGCCGCGAGGCACGAAGTCTCCAGAAATTGTCTGCGATTCAAGCGAGGCATCTGAGTTTCGCTTCCCGGAAACGGACGTGAAGGCGCATTTCCTCGCGGACGGGGTCTTCCCTGGAGCCTTCAGTATATCGGCGGTTTTCGGCCAGGGTCAATATGCCACCCGCGGCGCAAGGTCCGCCTGTGACGGTTGTGCCACGTCGGCAAGGTTTTCACGCGGTTGGCGGCAGCCGCGGCTGCAATCCTGGCAGGCCGTTGATCAACGGAGACTGGCTCCCGGTCACTGCTGAGATTTCGCAAATAGCGAGTTTCGCGACGGTGCCTGTCGCTCGTTTTTCAAATCACCGACAGGCGGTTCGGGTCGGCAAGCGCCGGCTCGGCACTCTTCTCGACCGCTCGCTTCCACTGCCGCAGCGGCGATGATAAAAGAGGGTGCGACGGTTTTGCGTCAGGGCGCGGGCGACCCACCGGGCGCCCGACGTTCATCCTGCAATGCCCGTCACGGAGGACGAAACGTGACGCAGGAGGTGGTCGGCTTGATTCCGGCCCGATTGCACTCGGTCCGCCTGCCGCGCAAGCTGCTTCTCGCTGACACCGGGCGGCCGCTTATTCAATACACCTGGCAATCGGCGACGCGGGCAAAGTCGCTGGCCGACGTGGTCGTCGCCACCGACAGCCCTGAGATTGCCGCCGCCGTCCGCGGGTTTGGCGGGCGTTGCGAGCTGACCGGCGACCATGCCAGCGGAACCGACCGCATTGCCGAAGTCGTGCGGCGCTCGTTCCATTCGGCCGAGATCGTGGTCAACGTGCAGGGAGACGAACCCGAGCTTGACCCGGCGCAAATCGACCTGCTGGTCGAAACGCTGCGTTCGCATCCTGAAGCGCAGATGTCGACGCTGGCGACCCCTATCACCCGTCGCGAAGTCCGCGACAGCCCGTCGTGCGTGAAGGTCGTCTGCGCGGCCGACGGCCGGGCCCTGTATTTCAGCCGCAGCGTCATTCCGCACGTGCGCGATGGCGGCCAGGGGTCAGCCGACAGAGGTTCGAATGCCGCAACGGCGGGTGATCTGGCCGGGTTCGCCCAGCCTGCTCCCTGGCTCTTGCACCTGGGCCTGTATGCCTATCGCCGCGAGTACCTGCTGAAATTGACTCAACTGCCGGTTTCACGGCTGGAAGAATTGGAAAAACTCGAACAATTGCGCGCGCTCGAAGCCGGCGCCCATCTTCAGGTGGCCGTCGTGCGCCATCACGCCGTTGGCATCGACACGCCTGAAGATTATGCTCGGTTTGTGGACCGGATGCGCGCAAAGAACCCAACCTCTGACCTCTGACCTCTGTTCAATGACCAAGCACATTTTCGTCACGGGGGGCGTCGTCAGCTCGCTGGGAAAAGGGCTGACCGCCGCGTCGATCGGCCTGTTGCTCGAACGCCGCGGGTTGCGGGTGCGGATGCAGAAGCTCGACCCGTATATCAACGTCGACCCCGGCACGATGAGCCCGTATCAGCACGGCGAAGTGTACGTGCTGGACGACGGCGCCGAGACCGACCTCGACTTAGGGCACTACGAGCGTTTCACCAACAGCCTGCTGTCGCGCGATTCGAACTACACCACGGGGCGAATTTATCTGAGCGTCATTAACAAAGAGCGGCGCGGCGAATACCTCGGGAACACCGTGCAGGTCGTGCCGCATATCACCAACGAAATCAAAAACGCCGTCCGCAAGCTGGCTGCGCCTGACGTCGACGTGGCGATCACCGAGCTGGGGGGCACGGTGGGAGATATCGAGGGGCTGCCCTTTCTCGAGGCGATCCGCCAGGTTCCGCTCGACATCGGCCGCCAGAATTGCCTGTTCATTCACCTGACGCTCGTGCCGTTTCTGAAAGCGGCCGGCGAGGCCAAGACCAAGCCGACGCAGCACAGTGTGGGGCAGTTGCGGCAGATCGGTATTCAGCCCGACATCTTAATCGTGCGCACCGAGCGCGAGCTGGGGCGCGACAATGCCGAAAAGATCGCGCTGTTCTGCAACGTCGAAAAGAACGCCGTGATCGAAGAGCCCGACAAGGAGTTCTCGATCTACGAGGTTCCGCTGGGGCTCGTTGAGAACGGGCTCGACCAGCTCATCGTCGACAAGCTGGGGCTGCAGGCCGCTCCGATCGACATGAGCGAATGGCAGCATCTCTTGCACAAGGTGCGGAACCCCGAACATGAAGTGACGATCGCCGTCGTCGGAAAATACATTCAGCACAAAGATGCGTACAAGTCGATCTACGAGGCGCTCGACCACGCCGGCATTGCACATTCCGCCCGCGTGCTGGTCAAGCGGATTGAGGCCGAAGAACTCGAGCGGCAGGGGCCCGAAGCGGCGCTCAGCGGCGTCGACGGTATTCTGGTTCCCGGCGGGTTCGGGATGCGCGGCATCGCGGGCAAGATCGACGCAATCCGTTACGCGCGGCAGTGCGAAGTGCCGTTTTTCGGCATCTGTCTGGGAATGCAATGCGCCGTGATCGAGTTTGCGCGCGACGTGCTGGCGCTCGACGGGGCCAACAGCACTGAATTCGCCGCCGACACCCCCCACCCGGTCATCTGCCTGTTGAACGAACAGAAAAAAATCACCGACAAGGGGGCCACCATGCGGCTCGGCGCCCAGGCCTGCCTGCTGGAACCGGGGTCGCATGCCGCCCAGTGCTACGACGCCGAGCGCGTTGCCGAACGCCACCGGCACCGCTACGAGTTCAACCCCGAATACAAGGCGCAGTTCGTCGACGCGGGCATGCGCATCACGGGAACGAGCCCCGACGGAAACCTCGCGGAAATCGTCGAGCTCGCCGAGCACCCCTGGTTTTTGGCGGTACAGTTTCACCCTGAGTTCAAATCGAAACCAAATCGCGCCCACCCGCTGTTTTCGGGCTTCATTGAAGCGGCGCTCGCCCACCATCAGCAGCGGCTGCAGATGACGCTGTAACCTCGCCTCTCGCCGAGTCCCGGGCGCCAGCGAGCGGCCGGGTTGATCCCGGCGGTGTGTTTGACACCTCGTGCCCCAGCTCCCGCTGTGGAACGTAACGTTTGTGGAGCGCCTTGTTTGAAGCGCGCGCATGACGAGCGAGTTTCTTACGCCGGGTGGCAGCAACCGAGAAACGGCGTCGACCACAGACCTTTGTTCTCTCCGTTTCCGTCTGTTTGTTTTTCTCCGCCAGCGCGCGCGACGTACGATGGAACAGAAGGCAACGGAGGACCGCTTTCGATTGCGACAACGCACCGTTTGGCGCCCCGGCAGCGGGCGACAACCGGGCATCTCTCAGCCGGCAGAGCCACCTGAGCAATCGAGTCGACCACAGACCTTTGTTCTCTCCGTTTCCTTCTGTTTGTTTTTCTCCGCCAGCGCGCGACGTAAGATGGGACAGAAGGTAACAGAGAAAACAGAGACGCGTCTTCTGGCGTGCATGATCCAGCTTCTCTACGGCCCGCAGATCACCCAATGGCAATCAACGGCATCCTCAACGTTCACAAGCCCTCGGGCATGACCTCCCGCCGGGCGGTCGATATCGTCGCCCGCGTCGCCAGGACGAAGCACGCGGGGCACGCCGGCACGCTCGACCCCCTGGCAGAGGGGGTGCTCGTGATAGGCCTCGGCTGGGCGACGCGCCTGGTCTCCTATATTCAGGAGCGCCCGAAAACGTATCGCGCCCTATTCCTGTTGGGGCGGCGCAGCGACACCGACGACGTCACCGGCGCTGTGGAAGAGATCGCCCACGCCCCGGTCCCCACGCGCGCGCAGATTGACGCCGTATTGCCCAGGTTCCTCGGGGAGATCTCCCAGGTGCCGCCGGCATACTCGGCCGTGCACGTCGCGGGTGAGCGCGCGTACCACCGCGCCCGGCGCGGCGATGAGGTGCTTCTTACGCCGCGCACTGTTCATGTCTACCGCGCGGAACTGGCGGCGTACGAGCACCCGCGGCTTGGGCTGACCATCGAGTGCGGTTCGGGAACTTACATTCGCGCTTTGGGGCGAGATCTCGGCGCGGCTTTAGGTTGCGGCGCGGTGATGAAATCGCTTGTGCGCGAAGCCATCGGCCCGTTTCGCCTCGACGATGCGGTTCGCCCGGACGAGTTGACTTCCGAGAACATCGCCCGCCACCTCGTCAGCCCGCGCGTCGCGGTTGACCATTTGCAGGAACGGGTCTGCTCAGCCGATGAATTGCAGGAAATTGCCTGCGGCCGACCGATTTCTCGCAGGCCAGCGCAACCGGGTTCGGCGACCGATCGAGTCGCAATGCTCACTGCCCAAGGCGAACTGGCTGCCATCGGCGAAGCTGCGGAAAATCACGACTGGCTCCGCCCGAAGCTTGTCTTTCCGGTAGCCGGTCAGGCCAGCGAGCCGGTGCGCAAGATTTAGTGGCGACACACCTTGAATAAGGTGTCTGGAACTTTGTGACGTGCAGATTCCGAGGGGTTTTCGCGGGTGCGGAGAGTTCCAGACACCTTTTTCAACCCCCCTGGCTGAGCCCCGTGCGGTTTGTCCCGCGCGTGACTCGGGCCGGTCGAACGAATTCTGGCAGTCCCCGCCGGAATCTGCCGAAAAATCCCATCTTGACCTGTTCACGGCGGTCCGATAGTTTCCCGCCCCTCTCGATTTTCCCGGAATTGCAATTCGCCGTGCGGTCCTGCCAGGTCTCTCCGACAGGCGCTGTACCATGATTTTCAGACGACCCGGTTTGACGGCAGCCGGTCCCGCGGTGATGGCACTGGCCATCATCGCCGTGGCCTGGCCGACGGTTCAAGCCGAGGAGGTCAGCGGGAAGTCGGCAGACGAAGGGGTGCTGTTGCTGCGCAACGGCGGCATCGTGCGCGGCAGAATCGTCGATTGCGGCGACGTGTTTCGCGTGGAACAGGCAGGCGGCAGTATGGTCGTGCCGGAATCGCTGGTACGGCTCCATGCGCCCACGTTGCCCGAGGTATATCGCAAGCTGAGCGAACGCGTGCAGGAGCGTGAATCTGCGGCCTCTCGCGTGGCACTGGCTCGCTGGTGCATTACCAATCAGTTGCTGAACGAAGCGCGGAGCGAACTGCAAGGCGCACTGCAGCTCGAACCCGATCGTGAAGAAGCCCGCGACCTCTTGAGAAAGCTCGACGATTTGGGAAGGCCCGCTTCGCGACAGCGGCCGGCGGAAAAGAAACAACCGGCGCCGGTTAGCCTGCCACCCGTTTCGAACACGTCGCGCGGCGAATCGTTGAACGGGCTGAGCCGAGAACAGGCGCGACAGTTTACGCGGCGGATTCAGCCCATTCTGATGAACAACTGTGCCGTTTCAGGCTGCCACGGCGCTGAATCGGAAACCGGCTTTCGCCTTGAGCGGGTGGTGACGGGCAGCGATTCCAATCGAAATGCCAGCGAGCGCAACCTGGCCGAGGTGCTGCAGAAGGTCGATTTCGACGCGCCGCGAAAAAGCGCGCTGTTGACGGTCACGCGCGAAAACCACGGCCGCCGGGGCCGCGCGACGTTCGCCGGCCCGCGAGGAGACGAGCAGTACGCCGAGTTGCGGCACTGGGTGCAGCAGGTGGCGCAGAGCGAGGCCAGGCGAGCCCGCCCGGGCCAGCGCCCGGCGTCGCGGCAATCGGTCGTGCAGGCGTCGACTGAATCGGAACGCGCGTTTTCCGGGCCGGCTAAAGATCCCTTCGGGCTGCGTGACACACGTGATCGGCGAGATGCGTCGCCGGCCGAACCTGCCCGGGCCAAAGGCCCATCGCAGCCCTCAGCACACGCCGCTGATCCGTTCGACCCCCGCGGCTTCAATCAGCCCGGCGGCTGAGGCTGTCGAGCGGCGGGGCGCGGCACGCGGCGCGATGCCGGTCGAATGGAACGCTGCCCATTCTCCCCGCAACGAGGTATCATCTGCAACCGGCGTACGCCGTCACGGGTACGCTGAACGGTCGCAGGCTTGTGCCCTCGATTTATCAGGCTGGGGTTTGTTTTTCAGTGAACCGGGCGGCTGGCCCCCACGTTAACCAAACGTTTCGCCAGATTTTCGGTCACCCATCCGCCCCTCACAGGAGCTGCCTTATGTGTCTCCATCGAATTGCCGCCGGGCTCTTGATCGGCTGTTGCGTGTTGGCTTCGCCGCTGGCTCGGGCCGACGACGCAGTGTTGCTGCGCTACAAGTTCACGAAGGGAGACAGCCAGCATTACCGGTCGACGCAGGAATTGAAGCAGAGCCAGACGTTTTCCCCTGAAGTCAAAATCGAAACGGCGATGTCGGGCGACACGATTGCCACCAGAACGGTGACCGAGGTGTCGGCCGAGGGCAAAGCGACGATCAAGAATAAGCCCGTTCGCCTGAAAATGACGGCCGAAATCACGGGAGTGGGCAAATTCGAGTTCGATTCGCAATCGACCGAACGCGATACGGCCAGCATGTTGGGGGGTGCCCTGACCCCTCTCTACGAGAAGCTCAGCGGCGCCGAGTTGGAGATCGTGGTCAACAAGCTGGGAAACGTGCTGTCAACCAAAGGCTATGCCGAACTGGTCGCCGACATCATCAAAGACAACCCTCTGGCAGCGCAATTCGGGGCGCAGGGAAGCGATGAATCGGCGATGCTTTCAGAACAGGAGGCCTACCTGATTCTTCCCGAAAAGCCCGTCAAGCCGGGAGATACCTGGGAAGTGCCCTACGAGTTCGAAGTTCCGAAGCTGGGAAAATTCCGGGGCAAGAACTCGTACAAGTTCGAGGCGTACGACATGGTAGGAACCCGGAAGACGGCACGCATCAACGCGACCAGCGAACTGACCTTGAACCTCGATATCAACCAGCCTGAGGCGAAAGTGACGGGCACCATGTCGACCACCGGGTCGTCGGGTTCGGTGCAATTCGACCCTGAAGCCGGGCGCATTCTTTCCAAGAAAAGCAACTTGAGTATGGTCGGCCAGCTCACGGTCGACGCCGGTGGAATGACGTTGACCATCGACACCCGTCAGGAACAGGCGAATTCGAGCGAATTGCTCGATAAACTGCCGTAGCTCTGCGTTTCGACCCCAACCGAACGCCTCAGCGGGGCCTGATTCATGGCCGTGGCCGCCGACCCACTTCTGGCTCGTCTGGGCGCCGGTGAACCGATCGCGTCGGTCTGCGCTACCACCGGGCTGACGCGAGAGGAATTCGACGCCTGGTGGCGGAACGAATGTGCGGTACGCGTTCCCCCGGCAACAGGCATCAGGCACGCCCCCCTCGCCGGGCCCCTGCGCATCGAGCGCGACCGCTGCGGCATTCCGCATATCCATGCGACGGTCGACGACGACTTGTTCTTCGGCTTCGGGTATGCGACGGCGCAAGATCGCCTGTTTCAGCTCGACTACCTGCGTCGCCGGGCCCTCGGCCGGCTGGCCGAAGTTCTGGGGAAGGAAGGTTTGGAACCAGACCTCGTCGCCCGCACCGTCGGGCTGCACCGCATCGCTCAGGCCGAGTGGGAAAGTTTGCCTGATGAAACCCGGCGGCTGGTCGCAGCGTATTCTCGAGGCATCAACGCTTTTCTCGACGATTGCCGCGGCCGGCTGCCCCTTGAATTCGACCTTCTGAGCTATACCCCTGAGCCCTGGCGGCCGCAAGACTGTCTGGCGATCGCCGGCGAATTCCGCTGGTACCTGACGGGCCGCATCGGCGTCATCGCCATTCCTGAATTGGCCAAACGTGTGCTGGGCGACGGGCCGCTGTACCAGGCGGTGTTGCGCGCCGAAGCCGATTCTGAGGCGATTCTGCCGGCGGGCGCCTACCCCTTGTCGCGGTGCGGCCTGTCGCCCGTTCCCTCGGGCGAGGGTTGGGCCACTACAAATTCCTCTGAACCACGCGCCGGCGAAGAAATCGGGTCGCATTCAAAAGCGCAGACCCACCATTCCAAAACCCCGCCCGCTCTCGACGGGCAGACCGGTAGCAACAACTGGGTGATCTCGGCATCAAAGTCGGCCTCCGGAAAGCCCTTGCTGGCGAGTGACCCGCATATCGCCTTCGCCGCCGTGTCGTGCTGGCACGAAGCGCATCTGTGCGGCGGGTCGTTCAACGTCGCCGGAACCGCGTATGCCGGCGTGCCGGCCATTGTGATCGGACGCAACGAACGCGTGGCCTGGGGAATCACCAACAACATCTGTTCGCAGCGCGACCTGTATCAGGAGCAAACCGACCCGCAACACCCAGGCTGCTTTCTCTTCGACGGCCGGTGGGAGCCGGCACTTGAAAGGGAAGAAGTCATTCACGTGCGGGGCGAAATACCGCTGAACACGACGATTCGCTGTTCTCGAAACGGTCCGATCATCGATCATCTCCTGCCGCCCGAGGCGCGCGGCGCCGGCCCAGTGTCGCTCAAATGGCTCGGTGCGTCTCGCTGCGGCTGGCTCGAGGCGCTGTCGGGCATGAATCGAGCCCGCACCGCTGATGAACTGCGCCAAGCGACCGAACCGTGGCTGGTGCCGACGTTCTGCGTCGTATACGCCGACGTCGAGGGACATGTCGGGTATCAGTGCACCGGGCGGATCCCGGTGCGCGAGATTCGTGAACGAGGGGTTCGCCCCGGCTGGGACCCGAAACATCAATGGACGGGGCTCATTCCGTTCGAGGGAATGCCGCGCTGGGCCGATCCGCCGCGCGGCTGGATCGCCACCGCCAACAACCGCGTCGCGGCTGACGATTTTCCCTATCCCCTGGCCGGCACCTCGCTGTGCAACTATCGCGCAGTGCGCATCCGGCAATTGCTGGCGGGCCAGGCTCGGTTCACTCTGCACGACTTCCGGCGGATGCAACACGACACGCTGTCGCTGCGCGCAGTCGAATGCGTTCCCCGAATGTGTGCGGCGCTGCAACACACGCCGGGCGTTTGCGGCGAGGGGGCTGCCGAACAGGCGCGCCTGAGAACGGCCTTCGAGATCTTGACCGCCTGGGATCGTCACGTCGAGCCGGATTCGGTCGCCGCCGCCATCTTCAACGTTTTCTTCGCGCTTTGGTGTCAGCGCGTGGCCGACGAGCGATTCAGCCGGCCGGCCGCCACGCTTGTCGCCGCCACCATCGGCGCACTCGCCAGCGATTTGCTGGCTGAGGATGAAGTCGGGTGGTTTGCCGAAAGCGTCTCGGCCCCGGAAAGCGACCGTGACGCTGATGCGCTGTCCCACGCACCTTCAGCCCGCGAATCGGCCATCACGGAAACGCTGCTCGCAGCCCTGGGCCATCTGACAGAGCGGCTCGGGCCCGACCACAAGGCCTGGGCGTGGGGCCGCCTGCACGCTTTGCAACAGCCGCACGTCTTGTCGGGCCGGGGCGACCTGGGGAAATTGCTCGACCGCGGCAGCATGGCGGTTGGCGGCGACTATGTGACCGTGGGCAATACGGGCCAGGCGCCCGATTTCACCGCGCCGTCGGGCGCCGGCTATCAGTTCATTGCCGATCTGGCTGACCCGCAGGCCGGTTTGTGGGCCGTTGACGCGGGAAGCGAATCGGGAAATCCTGGCAGCCCGCATTACGACGATCAGATCGAGCCGTGGCTCCGCGGCGAGTATCACTATCTGGCGCTCAAGCCGGGCGCCATCGACTCAGAACCGCGATCGGTTCTGTCGTTCGTGCCGTCAGAGCCCGGCCGGGCTTCAGGCTGACGCCGTCGCCACAACATCAGACAGCCAGATCGCGTCTCCGGCACAACCCTGCTGGGCGGTCTGCAGAGAGACCGTATGACCGCACTGGGCGAGCACCTCAGAGGCGGCGGCGGCGGCCAGTTCGGGTCGATTGCAGTCGCGGCTCAGGTGCAGTTGCACAACGTGCCGCAACCGTGCGCCCGAAGATTGCTTCAGGCAGGCCCGCAACAGATGTGCGGCCTGCACGTTTGACAGATGGCCGAAGTCTCCCAGCACGCGGGCCTTCAGCCAATGGGGCCTGCGGCTGGCCCGCTGCAGATCGACGTCGTGATTGAACTCGAGCGCCAGCAGGTCGACGTCGGTTAGCGCCCCGACAAGGGCGCTGTCCCAGCAGCCCAGATCGGCGACGTAGCCCACCGACCAGGTCTTTTCCTGCGGGGCCACCGCGCCATCGATTCGGAACCCGAAAGTCGGGCCGCCGTCATGAGACAGCCTCAGAGGCCGAAACGCGAGGCCCGCCAGGGGCGAAAACACGCTTCCGGCGTCGTAGCCCGTGACGAGCTGAGCAAACTGCAGCTCCTGAAACGCCTCGGCGGCCCGCAACTGAAGTTCGCGGCGGTGGCTCGTGTGACAGTACAGAGGCAACTGCAGCTCGCGAAGCAACGCCAGGGTCTTTGTGTCCCAGTGATCGCCGTGGGTGTGTGTCAGCACGACCGCCGAGACCTGCTCCCAGCCCACCTCGACCGAATGCAGGCGTTTGGTCAATTGCCGCGGCCCTAAACCGATGTCGATCAGCACGCCGCGACCGGCGCATTCGAGGTAGCTGGCATTGCCGGCCGAGCCGCTGGCGAGCGTGATCCATCGCGCAGACATCAGGTTCTGCCTTTCCGTGGCGGAGCGGGGAACCGAAATCAATACTCGCCGGCCGCAGTGTGCCGGCGTATAATCGCGGCAGCACATCTTACAAACTGGCGGAGGTTCCGTGGACCATCTTCCCTCTGTCGAACTGCTCGAGAACACGCACGCTTTCCCCGGCCCCTACGTTTTCAAGGTCATCGGCCGGTCGGATCGGGGTTTCGTGGCACGGGCCGTGGCAGCCGTGCGCGACGAGCTGGGAAGCGCCAGTGACCCGCCGTACCAGGTGCGCGCGACCGCCGCCGGGCGACACATCGCCGTCACGGTCGAACCCCAGGTACGAAACGCCTGGGAGGTCATCGCCATTTACCAGCGGCTGGGCGACCTGGCAGGGCTCGAGTACCTGTTTTAGGCCCCATCGCCTGCTCCGCCCGATCACTTGACCGCGATCGGGTTGCCGGGCGAGCCGGTGGCCCCTTTCAAACGCAATGGCGAAAAGATGTACGCGAATTCGTAGACCTTGTCGGCCGCCAGTTCTGTGAGGTCGAGGTTTTCGTGATTGTAGATGCCGTTGCGCGTGATGTTCCAGATGTGTACGGGAATCGGCCGCTCGGGATCTTCAGGAGGGTTGACTTCGATGCCCGAGGTGTCGGCTCCGACCAGTACGATCTGCTGTTCGCTGAGCCAGCGGGCGGCTTCGATGCCGATGCCCGGCGCCGCGCCGCCATATGCGGCGTTGTCTTTCATCCACAGGCTGCCGTGACCCGTGTGAATCAATACGGCGTCTCCGGGACGAATCGCGAGCTTCGCTGATTCGAGGCACGCCTGCAGGTCGCCCGGCGTAATCACGTAACCGCCCGGCAAGCGCGGTGTTTTGCGCTGTGCGGCGACGTCGAGCAGCAGGCCGCGCGTGAAAATCGGCCCGACGTTTTCGATGCCCAGCTTCTGCAATCCGTAGGGCGTGGCAAACTGCGAACGCCGAAAGCCGTTGTAGAAGTAATCGTCGTCGCCGATACGCACGCCGATGTGCCCCAGCCCGTCAAACTGGGTGCCCACCTGCCCGATTTCGCCGCTGAACAGTTCGTCAAACCCCACGACGCCGTTCTTTCCCATCGGTGGATACGTCGGAGCGCCGGGGATCGTCAGGCTGTAGTGTCGCGACCCGAACAGGGGCATGCCGGCTTCGTACACGTGACCCAACTGGTACATGCGGCCGGTTTTGATGAGCTGTACCGCCTCGAGCACTTTCTGGGGCGTGATGCGGTTCGCGGCGCCGCGCTGATCTTCAGGCCCCCACGGCGATGGCCACCACTTGGGGCCGGCAGGCGTTTCCTGCTGATCGTTCCCTCCGGCCAACGAGCCGACGACGACTGCAACGACCACCAGAGAGATGTACCGAAACAAGCGCGACATGGAATGCTGCCTTTCTTGTGGGATACCAGAGCTGGCGCACGCGATGGGAAGCAACAGTCTACGGAAAAGATCTGCCGCAAAAAAGCGGTGCGCGGTTCCTTGCAACGCGACTCGGCAGGGCTTGAGCGATTCAAGGCCCGGGGCGGCCTGACCCAGCGGTTCAAATTCACTTCCCGGCGGGCGACCTGTGAAAATGGACGTGCTTCCAGCGGCCGTTCTTGCGCTGCCAGACGCGCGTTTCTTCGGTCCCACGTTCGCCTGCGTTGCCGTCAGCGTCGACGTATTGGGTCAAGCGGTAGTAGGCGACCACGGCGACGTCTCCCATGACGCGAACGTGGGGCGCGCACATCGTGTTCTGCGGCTTGTGAGGCCCGCTGTTGAGGCGAAAGTAAAAGGCGTGAAAATCGAGCCCCTCGACAAGGTGCCCCAGCGCTTCAGGCTCGAATGCCGTCAGCGTGGGGTCGCACAGATCGCAATAGGCCTGCCAGTCGCCCTGTGCGATGGCGTTCAGAAGGTTCTGATTGAGTGTCAAGAGCTCGTGGGTGTCAGACATGAGTGAATGGATCTGTGTGGCTGGTCGCGCGTGACGCCCCCCGGGGGGAACTCTGCGCGATCACGAATCGAATTGTTGGAAGAACTTCTTCAGCGCCGCGTCCTCGGCCACGTCATCGGCCGAACTTTCACGGGTCTGGGCCAGATCGCCCACCGGCGTCGCTTCGTCATTCAGCAGGTCCGTGCCCGAGTCAGAAAAAATCGACGCCGAATCGTCTCGCGCCCGGCGAGCCGCCTCGCGGGCATGGTCCGCCAGGCCCGGGTCGAAAATCGTGTCATCGGGGTTCAACGGGGGCGGGGCGGGCGCCGGTTGATTCACAGGGCCGCTGGCCCGCGGCAAACCCGATCTCACCTCCAAACCAGCCTTCTCGCCCTTCGGTTCGGCGCCCGCCGGCTTGTCGGGGGGCGCGGCCGGGGCGCGACGCGCCTTGGGCGGCACGTAGTCTTTCGTGTCGTCTTCGTCTCCCGGGTCGCCCGCCAGGGCCAACACGTCGGTCGGCGACACGTATCCCTCCGCCGGGTCAACCGTCTCGGGCGGCTCGAAGTCGAAGACGAATTTCATCGGCCCCACAATCAGTTTGCTGCCGGGGCGAACCCTCGCATCAACACCTGCTGCAACGGTCAGGCCGTCCAGGACCGTGCCGTTCGCACTATTGAGGTCGCGCACCGTTACTTCTTTTTCGGTTACCACAATCACGCAATGCTTGCGGCTGACGCGGGTCGATGCGATTCGCAACTGGCACTCGGGGCTGCGACCGATAAACGTCTCAGGCCCCAGCACCAGTTCCTTGACGCTGGCTTTCTCGTTGACAACAAGCAGCTTGACTTCCATAGGTTTGCCTCAATCGGCCGAAGGCCGAGCCGCGCAGAACCCACCCCTCCCCGGCGCCGATCACCGCCGGACGAACAGCTCGTTGAAAAACTCCCCTCTCCCCCTGGGAGAGGGTTAGGGTGAGGGCCATTTGGAGCATACTCCAGCAATTTGCCCCCACCCCCGCCCTCCCCCAGTGGGGGAGGGAGCTTCGCCTTTCGTTTTTCAACGCCCTGCTGACCGGCCCGATCGGCAGTCGGATTGTGCTCCCCATGATAACCATCTGCCGATTCAACCGACAAGAATCATCGGTCGCCGCAAGCAATGCGCAAGCTGGCACTTACAAACGCCAGCGTAGCCGGCTGCAACGCGTTGACACGACTTTCTGGCGGGGTAGACTGCTGGTATGGGAGTGACCTACTACAAGCGCTTCCGGATGGAGATCGACCTGAGCCGGTCGCGGCTTCCAGCCGCAGAATTGCCGCCCGAGTATGAGTTTGTCGCGTGGAATGCGGTGTTGCTCGAACGGCATGCCGAGGCGAAGTTCGAGAGCTTTCGCGCCGAGCTCGATTCTGACGTGTTTCCCTGCCTGGGAGACCTGTCGGGGTGCCGGCACTTGATGAGTGAAATCGTCCAGCGGGCGACCTTTGTGCCGCAGGCCACCTGGTTGATCTCGTGGACAGGTGACGGCCGCCACGAAGATTGTGGAACGATTCAGGGTGTCGTCCAGGGGGGCCACTGGGGCGCGGTGCAAAATGTGGGCGTGCCGCCCCATTTTCGCGGGCTGGGGCTGGGGCGCGCCCTCGTGCTCAAAGCGCTCGACGGCTTTCGCCGCGCCGGCGTTTCGCGCGTCTATCTGGAAGTGACCGCCCGCAATCTCGCGGCGGTCGCCCTGTACCGCTCGATCGGCTTTCGACTGGCCCGCACCACCTACCGGGCGGTTGAGCGCGGCACGGAGGCTTACGCCGTGCTGTGAGCGGCGCGCGGCCGAGGGCGCACCCGGCGTAGACAATCGCAACCTGCCGCACAGCAGCCCCGGCTCAGAATCGAAAGCGCGTTCACTGCCGTTGGCGACGAGCGCACGGCTTTCGCGTGATTCTACGAACCATTTCGTTGACATTACGAATGGTTTCGTGTAACATCACGTCCACGGGGCTTGCTGACGACTCCCTCATTCGATCACAAACATGGCCGCAAGCGAGCTTCCCAGGCCGACCCCCGCCGAACTGGCCATCCTGCGTGTGCTGTGGGAGCGCGGGCCCAGCACCGTCCGCGAGGTGACCGAGGCCATGCGGCCGGAACGGGGCACCGGCTATACGACGGCCCTCAAATTCCTGCAGATCATGACCGAAAAGGGGCTGGTCCGCCGCGACGAGTCGACCCGCACCCACATTTACGAGGCGACGCTGCCCGCCGGCCAGACGCAGCGGCAGCTTGTTCGCGAACTGCTCGACAAGGCGTTCGCCGGGTCGGCTCAGCAGCTCGTTTTGCACGCGCTGTCGGCGAAGAAGTCGAGCAAGGCCGAGCTGGCCGAAATTCGGCGGCTGATCGACGACCTGGAAAAGAAGGCCAAATGAGTCCTGCAAGGAAAATTCTGGACGTTGAAAAAGGTGTCTGGAACTCTCCGCACCCGCGAAAACCCCTCGGAATCTGAATGTTCACAAAGTTCCAGACACCTTTTTCAACACCCTGCTGACCCCGCATGCTGAGGTGCGCGCGATGGCCATGCTTGCCAGAATCCTCGATCCCCGCGCCATGGAACTGCTCGGCTGGGGACTTGTGCATTTCGTGTGGCAGGGGGCCGGCCTGGCCCTGATACTGGTCGCCGCGCTGCGACTCTTGCGCCACGCCTCGCCGCAGGCGCGGTACGTCGTGGCGTGCGCGGCCCTCGGGCTGATGGCCGCGTGTCCGCCGCTCACGATCGCCTGGTTGTCAGCGCGCGACGACGGCAGCACCTTTTTCGCCCGTGGGGCGGCCGGTGAACGAGTGGGCCAGTTTGCAGGTCTGGCGGTCGCGAGCATCGATGTCGCCGACATTGCGAACAACAGTTTCCATACCACGATCTTATCGTAATTGGATTGCCGGCAGCAACGCCTCATGGCGGCCGCAGTTATTCCGTTTTGCGTCGACCGATAGTGCCGACTTTTCACGAATTCGGCTGTTTATCCTCGTGCCCAAGCTCCCGCTTGAGCACGCTTGCGTGCGGAAGCTCCTGCTTCCAGATTTCGGTGATTGCGTCGGGCGCGGCGCTCCGGCACGGTGCTCCTGCAGCCGAGGGGCGTGCGAAGCCGTGCGATGCGACGCCGGGTCTCCGCACTGGGAAGAGCAGCTCTGGCGAAGCGGAGCTTCGGAGAAAGGCGTTCCCAAACAGGAGTTTGGGAACGAGGGCGCCCTCCCCCAACGGGGGGGAGCGTCGCTTCCCGTTTCTCAACAGGCTGCTGGCCCTACCCCACCAGACCCGCCGCGCGCAGGTGCTGCAATGACTTCTCGCTCGCGGTATCGGCGGCGTTCGTCGACACCCGCCGGCAGACGCG
This sequence comes from Planctomycetaceae bacterium, assembly GCA_052388175.1. Classification (GTDB taxonomy): domain Bacteria; phylum Planctomycetota; class Planctomycetia; order Planctomycetales; family Planctomycetaceae; genus SIAF01. The sequence goes on from JBQTIL010000063.1 coordinate 38,282, forward strand.
CGCCACCGCCCCCGAGGGTTCTTCCCAGCGCGCGGCCGCGTGCTCGTACACCTTCCAATCGGCATCCGACGCGTCGCCGCGGCGGGCCGCCAGCCGCGACTTGATCGTTTCCGGGTCGGCCTCGCACACGAGAAACAACGCCGGCGCCCCCCAGCGGATGGCCGTTTCGACAAACGCCTGTCGCCGTGACTCGTCAATGAACGTCGCATCCACGATCACCCGCCGGCCGGCAAACAACAATTCCTCGGCCCGCCGCCGGCACTCGGCATACGTGCGGTCGTTCCACTCGGCCGTGTACAGCCCCCCACCGGGAACCGTCGCCGCAGAATTGCCGGGCGCGACGCCGGCCAGCTCTTTGCGAACGACGTCGGAACGGATTACCTCAAAGCCCCCCTGCTCTGCCAGTTGCCGCGCGAGGGTCGACTTGCCCGTTCCCGGCAATCCCCCGACAAGAACGAGACAGGGGCGTTCGGTGGGGGGCGCGAGGTTGCCGAGGGCCAGAAGCCAATGTCCGCGACCGCGAACAAGCGCCTTCTCTTTCGCGGCCGCGGGAATCTCGGGCTCATCGAGCTGCAGGCCATCGACTTTGCCGCGTACGGCCGCGCGGTATGAAAGATACAAGGGCAACAGCCGCCGGCCGTCGGTATCTCCGCTGGCGGCGAAATACGCCTCGGAAAAACTCTGTGCCAGGTCCCAACGGCCGTGAAACTGCAGGTCCATCGCGAGAAAGGCCATGTCGGCGATGGGGTCGGTGTAGCGGAACCGCTCGTTGAACTCGATGCAATCAACGGCGATCAGATCTTCAGGGGGCGGTCGCTCGGGGAAGAGGTACACATGGTCGAGGTGCAGGTCGCCATGCGTATCACGCGGAACGCCGCGCGCCGCCCGCGCCTCGATCAAGGGCTTGAGCACCTCAAGCGCCTGGTCGGTCAGGGCCCGCGTGCGGGCGAACACGGCGGGGCTGACGGTGCGGCCGACGTGCGGCGCGGCGACAGTGAAATTGTCGCGCAGATTGCGCGCCACGGCGTCGAACCGGCCGAACGAAGCGATCTGTTCGTTCGACGCGGCCCTGCGGTGAAACTCGGCCAGCCGCCCTGCCAGCGACACGACGTGACGCGCGTCGATTTCGCCGTGCGCGACGCGCGACTCGAGGGTCGCCCGATCGGGCAGCCTTCGCATCTTGACCGCCCAGTCGATCGGTTCGCCGGCGGCTTCGAACCGCAGGCGTTCGCCGTCACGAACGACGGGCACCACCCCGAGGTAGACGTCGGGGGCCAGCCGCCGGTTGAGCCGCACTTCTTCTTCGCAATAGTGCCGGCGCAGCTCGGGCGTGCTGAAATCGAGAAAGCTGAGGCGAACCGGTTTCTTGAGCTTGTAGGCGAAATCTCCGGCGAGAAAGACGACCGAGATGTGCGTCTGGAGGACGTCGACTGCGTCAACGGGCGCGGGGTACGCGGATAGTTTTGAAAGCTGAGCGATGAAATTTGCAATCATCGGAGCTTCCGTACCCACAACTGGCCAGTCGCCGATTTGGCCCTGTCAATCCAGGCCTGTCGGTCCACCAGGCATGTCTCTATTTTTGATTGACCGTCTTGGCGTTGTCGAGAATCCGTCATTCGCACCCCCTCATCGGAACCCCCGTTGAATTCCGCACGCCAGAGGCGTGCCAGCCATTAGCCGGGGGTCGAGTCCCGGCGCGCCGGGACGACACCCCCGGAAACCGGTGATAGAAGTCCCTCCCACCCCAAAGGGGTGGCAGCGCGTGAGGTTGTGTTTGCGCGTTGATGGTTGCGGCGTGCGAAACCATATTTATTAGCGAGCGTGCGGAGTTCGATTCGCGCGCTGCGCCTGTCACCGTGCTGGCACCCCGCCCGGGGTGCGCTCGTTCGCGTGTCCGCTTTCCGGGGGTGGTCGCTGCGCGACAACCCCCGGCTAAACACTTGCAACCCTTTCGGGTTGCGGTGCCGCGTCCGACTTGAGGTCATCACATTGCGTTATTGTATCGCCAACTAGCCGGCCCGTTCCAGCGGCGGGTCGGGCGGAATCACTGCGGCGGCCGGCGTTGCGTCGGCGGAAATCGCGGCCGGGTGTCGCAACTTATTCGCCAGCGGCAGCTCGGCGAGATCTTTGAAGCCGAAGATTTCCAGGAACAGCCGCGTCGTCTCGTACAGAAACGGTCGCCCCAGCGAATCATCGTGTCCTCCGAGGCGGACGAGGCCCCGGTCCATCAATTGCTTGATCAGCTCGGAACATTGCACGCCGCGGATCGCTTCGACGTCGGCCCGCGTGATCGGCTGGCGGTAGGCAATGACGGTCAGCGTTTCCATGGCCGGGGGAGACAACTTGAGGTCGGCCTCGCGGTGATGCAGCTTCCCCAGCCACAGCGCATATTGCGGCAACGTCAGCAGCCGATAGCCGGCCGCCACCTGTTCCACCCGAAACGGCGTTCCGGCGGCTTCATAGAGGGAGTTCAATCGCCCGATCAGCGTGCGGGCTTCGGTCGCGTCTGCCAGAACGGCAAGTTGCGCGAGCTTCCGGGGGGAAAGGGGGGCATCGGCGACGAGCAGCACCGCCTCGAGCCGCGCCAGCTTGGCCGTCCTGCGGGTTGTGGCGCCCGCGGGACCGTTTTCGACCGACCGCGCGGGGCCTGCGCGTCTCCGCCAGGCGCGCTTGCGCTCAGACTCGGCGAACGTGCCGGTCCAATGCCCGGGCCCTTGGTTGCGCTGCATCGGCAGGCTGCGGTCGTCGCCGCCAAGGGGCTGACCGGTCGTCGTCGCGTGCTGTCGCATGCCTGATGTCGAGACCGTCAGGGAGACTGATCCGTCTCGGGCTCGGCCGTCGCCAGCTCTCCCTGCCAGGCGTCGACCTGTTCCAGCACTTCGAGGACGGCGTCAAGCGGATCGTCGGCGTCAGCCTCGAAGATCCGGGTCGTATCTGCTGTGCCGCCAACTGCAAAGACACAACGAAACGAGAACCGTTGCTCTTCGATTTTGGCTTCCAGCCGATACTGCCGGATCCCCAGTTCTTTCAGCCGCCGTGCCGCCGCCGGCCAGCCGGGCGGAAGGGCGGCGGCCGGCAGCGCCCCGAGCTGCAGCTGCGCCAATGCTTCGTTGTCGACCGATGCCCGCGACTGCAGGCCGGCCGGGTTGCGACCCCGTGCGGCCGCGCCTCTGGGGTCAGATGGGGAATTGATCTCGCGTCCGCGAACAGCTCGGTCGCCCGCGGCGGGCATCAACAGCCCGCCGTCGAATTCGTCGATCGAGACGACTTCGCGCTTCCGCCGCGCGCCATGAGACGATTCGTCGTCGGTGACCTGCCAGTCGTCGAGCGCTTCGGGGGGCGGGACCCAGGGGCGGGCCGGGCGATCGCCGCCAAACGGCGGCTGCGACCCGCCCGTTTCTGCCATGCCGCGCTGCCGATCTCTCTCTCGAGTGGGGGCTGCACCTGGCAGAGGCGCGAAAAGATCGTCGGCATGGCGGATCGCAGGAGCCGGCGCGGGGCGAATGGCGGGAGGAGAGGGCGCCAGGTCTGCAATTTCCTCTTCGTCGGCCGGCGAGGCGACCAGCGGCGCGAAGTGAGGCACCCCTACCACGGCGACAATAGGGATCGCCGCCAAGGGGACCAGAATCAGAAGCGCCCCAAGCGGTCCGCTGCCGGACGCTGGCATGGGATGAATTCCTGTCGGCTGTCGCGCCGTTGTCTCGCATCTCCGGTGACCGCTGGAAAGGCCGGCAGCAACGGAAACAGAGGGCGGCTGGGTCTGGTATCAGCCATTCGGCGTCATCCGAACGGCGGCTTCGCGGCAGGCTTCGTGCGGGAATCAGCCTGCGGCAAAAGCGGCGAAATGTAGCCGAGCCTGCCGTTCGCGGCAATGGGAGTTTGTCGGCCCAGAGCGGTCACGCGGACGGAACGCCCGAAATGACAGCGGGTTCAGACGGCATTCGTCGCCCGGGCCTGCGCGGGCCGCGTTCTCGCCCGGTCGCACGTCAATTCCGCTTGGCCGATTTTGCGGCGCGTGCCCGGCCGGCGGCGTGGGGGTGCGCCTGATCGTAGGTCGCCCGCAGCCGCTGGGTGCTGACGTGCGTGTAGATTTGCGTCGTGGTGAGGCTTTTGTGCCCCAACAGTTCCTGCACGCTGCGCAGGTCGGCGCCTCCGTCGAGCAGATGGGTCGCGAAACTGTGACGCAAGGTGTGGGGAGTCGTCAGCTTGTCGAGCCCCGTTTCGCGAATGTATTTTTCGAGCAGGCGGCCGACGCTGCGGGTGGTCAGCCGGCGGCCGCGTTGGTTGAGGAATATCGCCCCCTGCTGGGCCGCCGGCGCCTGCGGGTCGGGCTCGCGCACTTCCAGCCAGCGCGCGAGGGCCAGGGCCGCATACCGGCCGATGGGGGCGAATCGTTCTTTACGCCCCTTGCCGACGACGCGCAGCACACCAGCGTCCTGGTCCCAATTGTCGATGTTGAGCGAGGCGAGCTCGGCCACGCGCAGGCCGGCCGAGTAGAGCGTCTCGAGAATCGCGCGATCGCGCAAGCCGGCCGGTGTATTGGCCGGCGGGGCCTCGAGAAGCTTCGCCGCCTGTTCAGTCGACAGGAAGTGCGGCAGCCGCCTGCCGGCGCGGGGTGTCCGCAGCGCCTTGGCGGGGTTGGTTTGGGCGTAACCTTCGCGGCAGCAGAACCGGAACAGGCTTCGCAGACAGGCGAGGCGCCGGGCCATCGTGCTGCGCGCATACTGACACTCATGCAGGTACGTGACGTACCCTCGCAGCATCGCGACGGTCGTCTCGGTCGGCGCCGGAATCGCCCCGACCCGTTCGCGAAAGTACTCGAACAGGCTTTCGAGGTCTTCCTGGTACGACTTGATCGTCAGCGGCGAACAGTTCCGCTCGATGCGCAGGTAGTTCAGGAACGCGTGGACGGCAGAGTGCATCTTACAACAAAGGCCGAATGACGAATGAGGTGGTGCCCTTTCGTCATTCGGGCGTTGTCATTCGTCATTCCCGGCACGCCGGGTTTCGGATTTCATCATTCGGCAATCGTCACCGCGGCGTGCGGCGCACGCCGAGCGCGGCTGCCGGGCGTTCTTCAGCGGCAGTCTCGCGGCTGAGCCGCCTGACGCGCTGGCTGAGCACGGCCGCGTCGTACCACGAGAAACTCAACTCAGGATTTCCGGCGAACCGCCCCAGCGTCTGCATCAGCGTGGGGGCGCTTTCCTGGTCGTACAGGAAAATGTACCGTTCCTGGTCCTTAACCAGCGCGACGACGTTGATTGCGCGGTCCATCGAAAGTCCTTCTGAGGTGCCGGAGACGACATCCTGCGTTCCCTGCGCAATATCGGCCGAGGCGCCTGGCCGCGTCCGCAAATCGTTTCTGCTCAGTCAGGTTTCACCTGACAGGCAAAGCCGCGGGCCGCCGGCCCCACCCTCAAGCGCACAACTTCGACCGTCCGTGGCCCGGCAGACTGCCGGAATTCGCACGCTTACTTTATCGGCAGAATTAGTGAGATCGCTTCAGGCGCCCCGCCGGGAGGTGCACAATCAGCCCTCAGGTCGCCGGGCGTCGCGGGGGCACCTGCGGGCGCCGGGCTTGCTTCGAGAGACGCCGCGTCTTTCGTCACCCCCCCTGGGAACTGCGATTGATGCCCGAGTGCGGGTGGCTTATTCTGAATTCATGAACAGTCTGAAGGAAATTGCGCGTGCCGTGAGCGAACTGCCAGACGCCGATCTCGCGCGCTTCCGCACCTGGTTCGCCGAATTCGACGCCGAAGCCTGGGATCAGCAACTGGCCGCAGATATTGCCGCCGGCCGGCTCGACAAGTTGGCTGACGAAGCGCTAGGCGACGTGCGCGATGGCCGCTGTACCGATCTGTGAAACACCTGGCGACCCCGAGATTCTGGGACAGTTATCGGCGGCTGCCGACCGAAGTTCAGCAACTGGCGGATCGCTGTTTTGCGGACTACCGCAGTGACTCGCGCCACCCGTCGCCTGCGTTGAATAAGCTCGAGCGGTTCTGGTCTGTTCGCGTGGGTCTGCACTACCGGGCGCTCGCAGTCGAAGCCGGGGCAGACAGGGTCTGGTTCTGGATCGGTTCCCATGCTGACTATGATCTTCCGATCAAGACCGAGTGAGTGCGTCCGCAGCGCGTGAATGGTTTGTGGCTGACGCCCAAGGCTGAAGCATGTCGGCGGTTCCGCAGAGAGGCGCCAAGGTGACCGAGGCTGACTGACGGCAAGCCCCGTTCTCGCCCCGCAGGAGGCGACATTGAAATGCCAAGGTCGCTTGCGGGCGGGCCGGCGGTCCTTAATACTCACAACGGGCAAATTTTCAAACCTTCATTCGCAATACGCCGCGCTCATGTCTGCAACACCCGCGTATCCCAGTGATCGGCGGCAGGAAATCGTTGTTCAGATGTCCGACCTGCGCGACCTGCTGGTGAAGATGTACGTCCGGCAGGGAATGTTTCAGGCCGAGGCCGAGATCGTCGCCGACCGCCAGATCGAGGCCGATCTGCGGGGCATTCAATCGCATGGCAGCCGGGCGACTCCGCGTTACGTGCGGGCCATGGATTCAGGCCACATCGACGCTCGCGGACAGACGCTGGTCGTGCAGCAGACGCCGGCCCTGGCGCTGCTCGACGGCGGGCGCGGCATGGGGCACGTCGCCTCGACCAAGGCGATGCAGATGGCGATCGAAATGGCCAAAAGCGCCGGGACGGGAACCGTGGCCGTTCGGAACAGCCAGCACTTCGGCGCGGCAGCGTGCTATGTGCTGATGGCCGCCCGCGCGGGAATGATCGGCTACTGCACGACCAGCACGGGGCGGGCGTCAGTCGCCGCGTATGGCAGCCGCGCGGCGGCGACCGCCAACAATTGCTTCGCCTGGGCAGCGCCGGCGCGGCGCGGGGCGCCGTTTTGCCTCGATATGGCGTGCGCCGTGTCGTCGTGGGGCAAGGTCGAGAGTCTGGGAATGTACGGCCAGAGCATTCCATCCGGCTGGGCGCTTGATGCAGAGGGCCAGCCCACAACCGACGCGAAGGCGGCAAAGACGCTGTTGCCAGCCGCCGGGCCTCGCGGGTACGGGCTGGCGTTTCAGTGCTCGATACTCGCCGGCCCCCTGGCCGGGGGCAAGATGCCATTGCACAAGGGCGACAACCCCGAAGCGGCGGGTTCAGAGCATTTCTTCTACTGCATCGACGTGAGCCAGATGGGCGACTTCGACAAGTTCTACGACGAGCTCGAACAGACGATGGCCGATATCCGCGGGCTTGCGCCGGCGACGGGCTTTGACCGCGTGGCGCTGCCGGGGCAATTGGAGTGGGAGCTGGCCGAGCGGCAGCGCATCGAAGGGGTGCCATTGCACCGCGACCACGTTCGGGTGCTGACCGAGCTGGCCGCGCAGATGAAAATTCCGGTTCCCTGGTAGGCTACGAGCAGTCGCAGGCGTCGCCACAGCCGACGTGCAGGTCGGGGTCGACCGAGAGCGTCAACTCGACCTCGCGACCCGCGACGGAAACAACGAGCTCTTTAGACACCCGTTCGTCGAACGACGCGCAGCGCTCGACAAATGGCGGAATGGCGCGCAGGCACGCGGTCAAAAGTTCGAGCCGCCACAGCGCCGGGGGGCCGGCCTGGCGATCGTCAGCGACCTCGATCACCAGCGGATAGGCCTCGGGGCCGCCCAGTTCCCAGGCGTTGCGGACGCATGCCGCCAGATCGAGCGAGCCGATCTCGAACCCTTCCGAAAACATCAACGAGACGCACCGGGCCGATTCCGAAGCCGCGCCCGGTTTCACGCAAACCGCGGCGATCGGCGCGCCCGAATCGTAGATCGCCAGTCCCAGCGTCACGTTAGACTGCCCCATCACCACCGCATGCCACGACGTCGGTCGCCGGGGGCTGAACGCGCGGCTCTCGATGCCGATCAGCGCGTCGACCGGCAAGCGCTGCCACGGAGCCCGGCGATAGAACTCGGCAGCCGCAGAGTACAATTCGCCCACGGCCGAATCTGTGGCGCCCGGCAGCGTCACGAGCGAGCCCTGCGAATGATCTTTCGCGAAAACGCCGGTCAGGTCGCGGACCGCGAAATCAGCCTCTTCGAGTTCTGTTCGATAGATGACGTCGACGCCGATCTCTTCCAGATGAGGCCGCAGCTCCTCCCAGAGAGGCGCCTCGCGCACCTGAATCTCGCTGGGGCGCTTTTGCCCCCCGGCCAGGGGGTCCAGCATCGCGCGGGCCACCTCGTCAAATACGGCCGCGGCCGTGGGAGCGGCCATTGCCAGTTGCTGGGCCCGAATCAGCCGCTCGGTTTCGCTGACGACCAGCACCGACCATGGGCGAATCGGCTGCCCCGCCTCTTCGAGAAACGCGGCGACCCGATGCACCGCCGCCTGCCAGATCAGCCCGTAGGCCTGGGGCAATTCGCGCAGTTGGCCCTTGATTTCAGCGGTCGGGCCGACGGGCAAGGCGGCTGCGCCCGCGAGGCGGTCTGCAACCAGCGTCTCGCGAAACCAGGTGATGGCGCCGGGCGACTGCACCCAGCCGCCGGCGAACTCGCGCACGTACGCCGCCGCCTCGGGCCGCGAGCCGGGAGCAAACGCGATGGGAAGTTCCGGCAGGTCTTTGTCGTGGCTTAACAGCAGTTCGGCCACGTGTCGATTCGACCGACAGGCGCGATTGAGAAGTTGGCGCGACGCCGCAGTATCGCCTTCGCGCCGAAACGCAGCCAGGGCATTGGAAAAATCCCAGAACGTCGATTCTTCATCGTACTGCGACAGCACTTCTGCCAGCTCGTCGTCGCGCCCGGCCTCCGTCAGCCGCGTCGCCAGCAGATACCGCAGCCCCTGATGATCTTGCACGTCGAGCCGCAACAGTTCCTGCATGTGTTCGATGGCCGTGTTGCGCTCGCCCAGCGACCAGTAGCGGTCGGCCAGTGCGGCACGGGCTCGCAGGTAAGAGCGAGTCTCCGGAAGTTCCCAAAACGCGCCGCCGGCGGTTTCTAAGGCGTCGGCACCGAGACCGCGCTCGGCGGCGGCGACCGCCTGCCGGCACAATGCCAGGCCCTCGCGCCGATCGTCAGCCTGTTCGGCAAGAACCAGCCACGCCTCCGAACAATCGACAGAAACCTCGAGCGCTTTTTGCGCAGCGCGGTACAGCTTGTCGTAGTCGGCCGACTTGAACCCCCGCTCGAGGATCGCATGGGCCTGTTCGAGCGCCGATCGAGCGGGCTTCGGACGTCGCTCGGCCCGCGCCCGGCCGCCTCGTTTCGCCGGCTGCGAGGGGCCACCTGCTGACTTGTCGCGCGACTTCGAGCCTGAACGAGGTCCGCGGGACGACTTGGCCATGCTGTTGTATTCTGAGTTGATGGTCGCGGCGCGGGTCGCTACAGCAGGCTTTCCAGCAACAGGCGTATCTTGCGGAGCTCGATCGGGCGCGACTGATCGTCACCCAGCTCGGGCAAAACCTCGACCGACAGGGCCCGATTGTACTTCACCCGTTCCAACTGGCTGATCAGCCGGCTGTAATCGATCTGACCCAGGCCCACCGGAACCTGCACCTGGTCGGGCGTCGAATCGCGCAAGTGTACGTGCTGGACGTACGGAAAAACCTGATCGTAATTTCCACCGCGATGCGGGCCGCACAACAAATAACTGGGGTCGAGCGTGATTCCCAGGCCCGGCGCGGCCTGACACAATTCAACCGCGGTGTGCGGGTCTTCGGTCAGATGGCCCGTTTTCGTCTTGATCGACAGCAGCACGCCGTCTTCACTGGCGATTTTCAAAAGCTCGCGCAGTCGATCGATTTCGGAATTGAACGGTGTTCCCAGGCGGGCCGCAGAAATCGTGATTTGCGCCACCCGCAATTGCTTGGCGGCGCGCGTCAGCAGCGCAAACCAGGCCGGATCGACTTCGCTCTCAAGGCAGATGGCCACGGGGCTCAATCGAGTCCATTCCCGATAGCGGGTGCAGAACCCCTCGGGGTCGGCCACGACCTCGGAAGGCTTCAAATGGCTGCTCCCCTCGTCCAGCCACAGCTCCAGCTTGTCGTATTCGAGATCGTCGAGCAAAAAAGCCGCCTCGACGAACGGCTTATCGGAAAAGCACCGGGTGGAAGCAGCGACGAACACAGGGCACGCTCCAGAACCATTTCGCGCGATTCCCCCTGCCTTCGCAAGGGTGGCCCCCACCTCTCGGGGCGGCCTGCCGGACACAAGGACACCGGCTCAGCACGCACTGCAACCCGCTACTGCATAACAAGTTGCAATAGGTCGCAGCTCTGTGCCGAGCGCCAGACCGCGATCCGGCGTCGCGACGTGTGAATTTATCCCGATTATGCCGAATCTGCAAGGTTCACGGGTCCAGCCTGGCCTGACGGTCGTGCTTCGTGTGTGGATTCTGCACGAAACACCGGTGGTTCCGCCGATACAGTCTGTGGCTCGTTCGAGCGACGGCGTGACCTCAACCCAGAACGCCTGCCGCCGGCTGGCCACCACAGCAAACCGCTGATCGGGTTCCGTTAGCTTTCCGGGGGGAAGGATTCCATGCGCACTCAATTGTTCCTGCTGCTGGCGGCGACCGTCTCTCTGCCGCTGGCCATCGGTTGCAGCCAGACGTCGCAGGTCGTTCGCGGCCAGGCTCCCGAGGGGTACATGGTCGACGGGGCCATCTGCTACCCCGACGACTGCGACGACGACGACGATGACGATGACGATTGCCACAAGCGGCGCCACCGCTGCCGGCACTGCAAAGGCGGTGGCTGCTGCTATTGCCGGCCGTACTGCATCCCGAACGATCTCGTCTACCCGCCGCCGGGCGACCTGCCTGCCATCGTGCAGTACCCGTACTACACGACCAAAGGCCCTGACTGCTTCTTCCATCCTCCGCTTCGGTAGTTGATGGCGAAGCCCACCGCTTTCCGCAGCACCGCCGTCCGTTCCGCGCTCGATCGGAACGGACGGCTTCGTTGTTTCACCAGCCGGGCACGTCGGGGCGCGCGTAGATTTCGGTGAGGCCGTCGGCCTGCACCCGCCGCCAACCGCCGCCGGACAGCTCGCGCACCAGGCGCCCCTGCAAACCGGCTTCCAGCACGACCATCGCGACATCGTAGTTCGCCAGCCGCGCCACACTCTCGGGCGCGCCTGCCGAAATCGCGCGGTAATCTTGCCAGACCGCAACGGGCAGGCGCTCGACGTGCGACGTGGCGAACACGCACAAGTCGGGCGGCCCCGCCCAGATCAGGTAGCCCCCCCATTCCGAGCGGCTGAATACCAATCCGTCGGGAGGATGTGCGCGCAGGTAAGCTGCCGCCTCGAGCGGAGCTCGTTCCGAGTACCGGCGGGTCGATTGGCCGGCAGGCAGCCCCAGCATCTGCCTTCCGAGCGGCGAGGAACCCCAGGCTGCCGCACAGGCGACCAGCACCAGCGTCGACCAGAGCCATGAGCGCGACGCATTCGTAGTCGACTGGTCATCGGAACCGAGGCTCCTGAGCGCGACCCGCCGAGCGATGAACTGTGCCACGACCGGCCCCCACCAGACCACCATGCGAGCCGAGACGATTGTCGAAGTGCCGAACAGCAGCATGGGCAGCAGTTCGGCCCAAGCCAACCTGCGGCGGCCGATCGCGCCGGCAATACCCGCCGCGACGACACTGGCAATGAACAAACTCGCCTGCGTCGTGCGCAAGTCGAGCGGCTGCCATTCGGTGAGGTCGGCAAGATTCGGCTGTCGCGGAAACGAGAGCACTTCGATCCACAACCTGATCCGGTACGGATTCAGAAGCGTCGCAATTCCGCCCAGCACGACGAGCGCGACGAGGCCTTGCGTGCGCCGATCAATCAAAATCGCGCTCCCACGGCCGGCACGAGAGGCGACGTCGAGCGCCCGCCCGAGCGCCAACGCGACCAGCCAGGCCAGCCCCGTCACAAACGAGCCGGGCAGATGGGCCCACAGCGCGAAGCGCGCGGGAACGATCCAAAAACGGCCGCGGTTCCCCCCACACGTCGGCACGAAGGCAATCAGCCCGACGAAACAGACGAGCCCCGCGGTCTGCGGCCGAGCGATGGCCAACTGAAACCACTCGACCCCCACGAACACCCCCATCGCGGTGAGTGCGCCGACGAACGCCCGGTGAGGCGACCTGTTGCGCCCGATTAACGCGACCAGAAGGGCCGCACAGAGCACGATCAGTCCGGCGTGCCACGCCTGCAAGCCGGGCAACCCCGCGCTCCGGGCCACCTGGTACAGCCATACCTGCGACAGCCACGCGGTATCGACTAAAGGAGTATCGACGGCCAGAGGCAGAAAGGGCTCGCGCGCCGGTAACGAACCGGTCTGGCAAATCAGTCGGCCGTAGCAGAGATGGCCCCAGAGATCGGTATGCGCCAGTGGCAGGCGCGCGTACCACGCGAAAACCCCGGCCAGCAAGATAATCACGACGGCTGCCGTTCGAGTGAGCCGCGCGAACGAGGCGAGTTGGCAAACGTTCGACATGCCTGATGCGTCAGTTGGTCCGAGGCTGACCGAACGGTGGAAGCACGCCCCATGACCGGCCCATCAGGCCCGAAAGCCTGCCGCACGGGCTGCCGCCCGCATTTTCTCGAGGCCCGTCTTCGCCACCTCCAGAGCATCTTGCTTCCAGTAATCGCGGTTGAACAATTCCAGCGAGAGTGTGCCGCGAAACCCCGCGGTTCGCAGATTTTCCAAGATGGCCGTTAGCGGCGCGACGCCATCGCCGGGGTAGACTCGGTTCGCATCGCCGATCGACTCACGCGGCGGGTCGGCCGGGTAGTCGTTGATATGAAAGACCTGTACGGCGGCGCCCGAGAGCAACATCAGCGACTCGAACCCCGAACCTCCTTTGTACAGGTGATACACATCGGGCAGCACGCAGGCTCGCGGGTGCCCGCTTTCGACGGCGACGTAGACCGTCTCCGCCAGCCGGCTCATCGTTTTGGAGAAACCCCAGACTTCCACCTGTGGTACGACCCCCATCTGGTCGCCGAGTTCCAAAAGCACCCGGTAGCGCGCCGCGGCGGTCGTCAGATCAGGCCCGGGTTTGTCGTGCGCGCCGACCGGGGGCGCAGCGAGGCGTTTGCCGCCGATCTGCGCCAAAAGATCCATGTCGCGCTTCGCCTGCTCAAGACCTTTGCGGCGAGCCTCGTCGTCGTCGACAATCCACGCGGCAAAGCCAATGGCGCTCTCGACCGAAAGCCCGAGGTCGCGAATTCGTTTCGCAAGGTCGGCGACCGAACCGCCCCCCTGAACGTATTTGTGCAAAGGGTCCATCCACGGCTCGATGCTGTCGTACCCCGCCTGGGCCGCAATTTCGAACTCGCGGACGACACCAAGGTTCTGCCCGCGGATCGTGCTGGCGTTGAGGCAGTAGCGAACAGAGCGCGCGTCGGGCGGCTCGGCAGCTTGAGCCGTCGCAACCAGCCCGCCGGCCAGCCCGGTTGCAGCGGCGCTCGCCCCTGCCAGCAGATCGCGACGAGACAACAACGGATTCATAGGAACGGGAGCGAACGATCGCCGTGACAATCAAACCCGGGGTGAGTGCCCGAGGGAACCATTATGGGCGAAGTTGCCGGCGGCTGCCAGAGCCTGCATTGTCGTCGCGGGGTTTGCAGAGAACGCGCGATACTGTTTGCAGATTCGATGACGCCGCGCGCCGACTCGTCGACCGCGGACTGAGTTTCGCAGACGGATGAGTGGCAGTCGAACAGAAACGGTGACCACGTGCAACTGGGTACACCCCTATTCTTTGACGAGGGCGGTCTGGCAGATGCTTCGACGTGCCAGGCCGACGGCTGCCACCCCTTTGGGGTGGGCACGAACCGGCTAATCGCTGGCATCCCTGCGGGATGAAATTTTTCTTCTGGTCAACCGCGTTGATGCTCCCGATCAAGGGATGCGCCCCCTGCGACTGAAGCCGCGGCGGCGCTTCCTTGAAATCAATTTCCCGCAGGGCTAGCATCGGGTCGCTGACTGCGAGTCGGTATCCGGGAGGAATCAGCACGAATTCATCCGCCTTCACAGAGGAGTTCGACATGGCGCGACAACCGAGAGGACGTGTTTTCCGGGCGACGGCCGGGGTTGCCGGAGTTTCGCTGCTGGTCATAGGGCTGGCGGCCGCCAAGAGCCAGGGCATCTTGTTCCCCGACTTTTCGCAGCCGACCAAGGGAACGTACAAAGAGCCGGCCGGCGAAGTTGGCAAGAAACCCTCGGCCGACTTTCCCTGGAGCGTCACGACCGTCGAGGCGGCGATCATGGGGCAGCCGATACCCGGCAAGACCACAACCGTCGTCGGTGAGATCATCGACCTGTCGTGCTATCTGCAGGTGGGCAAGCACGGTGACAAGCATCGCGACTGCGGGCAGAAGTGCGTGAAGAACGGGCAGCCGGTGGGGCTGCTCACCGAAGACGGCAGCGTCTACATGCTGATCGATGAAGAGCACCATCCTCGCCGCGACGGCGACACGGAGTTCCGCAAGCAGGCCATCGAGAACATGGCGTACGTCGTGAAGGTGCACGGGACGCTGACCGAAATTGACGGCCTCAAGGCGTTGTACGTTCAGGGGTCGGCCAAGCCGAAGACGAACTGATCACACTGATGCGAATAGCGAGTAGGGTGCCGACAAGCGCAGCGCGGTCGCACCGTTCCGGGTGACGGCGAGTCGCACGGCGTGACTGCGCTGCGCTTGTCACCCTACACCTGCTGAAGACGAACGGTTTGTCGCGCAGTGTCGCGGCCGGTTGCATGCCAACGGCCGGGGCACTCAGGCAATCAGTGGGAGGGGCAATCAGTGGGAGGAGTTTGATCGATGATGAAACGCACGCTCACGTTCGCCGGGCCGCCTCTCGCTGCGCTGGCCGTGGCGCTCTCGTGGTCGTTTCCGGCCGGTTCGGCCGACAGTGTGAGCGACCAGTCTGTCAGTGACAAGCCGCCGCAGCCGCCACGGGGCTTGCCCCCCGTGCAGTGGCCGACTGACAACCCCTACTCGGCCGAGAAGGCCGAGCTGGGGAGGCTCTTGTACTTCGACAAGCGGGTGTCGAGCGACAATACCGTGTCGTGCGCCTCATGCCACGCGCCCGAAAAAGCGTTTACCGACGGCATGGCGGTTTCGAAGGGAATCAGCGGCCAGACCGGAGGCCGCAGCGCGCCCACCGTGATCAACCGCGCCTACAGCACGCTTCAGTTCTGGGACGGTCGCGCCGGCTCGCTCGAAGACCAGGCCAAGGGGCCGATCGCCAACCCCATCGAAATGACGTCAGACAAGACGGCCGACGAGGCGCACGCCGCAACGGTCAAGCGATTGCGGGCGATCGCCGGGTATGTGCAGCGGTTCGAGAGGGTCTTCGGCAGGAAAGACTTCACGATCGACGACGTCGCCAAAGCCATCGCCACGTTCGAGCGGCTGGTCTATTCGGGCAATGCCCCCTACGACCGCTACATCGCGGGCGACAAGCAGGCCCTCAGCGAATCGCAGGCGCGGGGAATGAACCTCTTTTTCAACAAGCTGGCCTGCGACAGTTGCCACATCGGGTTCAATTTCACCGACGGTTCGTACGAGAACGTCGGCATCGGCATGGACAAACCGATGCCCGACCTGGGGCGCTACGAAATCAGCAACCGCGACGAAGAAAAAGGGGGGTTCAAGACCCCGACCTTGCGCGATATCGAGCACACCGCCCCCTACATGCACGACGGCAGCCTGAAAACCCTGGAAGAAGTCGTCGCGCACTACAACAAGGGGGGCACGAAGAACCCCTGGCTCGACGAGCGCATCAAGCCCCTGAATCTCTCGGCTCAAGACCAGCAAGACCTGGTCGCGTTTCTGAAGGCCCTGAGCGGCGAAGGCTGGCAGAACATCAAGGCGCCGACCGAGTTTCCGAAGTAGCTGCAAAAATGACGAATGTCGAATTCAGAATCCCGGCGCGCCGGGATTCGTCATTCTTCTGAAAAACGATTCGCCATGCAGCGCCTTAAGATTTCCGCCATCCTGAAGGACCAGCCCGTCGGGCGCTCTGTCGACCTGCGCGGCTGGGTGCGCACCAGACGCGAGTCGAAACAGGGGTTTGCCTTCGTCGAGGTGAACGACGGCAGTTGCCTGAAAAACGTGCAGGTTGTTGTCGACCAGAACGTGCCGGGGTATGTCGAGTTTCTGAAGCGGCTCACAACCGGTTCCAGCGTGCGCGTGCTGGGCGAGGTCAAGGCCTCGCCGGCGAAGGGGCAGGCGGTCGAGATCCATGCCCGCGAACTCTCGGTCTACGGATCGGCCGACGCCGAGCAGTACCCGTTGCAGAAAAAGGGGCACAGCTTTGAATTCCTGCGCGAGATCGCGCACCTGCGGCCCCGCACGAACACGTTCGGCGCAATCGCTCGCGTACGGAACGCCCTGTGCGCGGCGGCTCACAATTTCTTTCAGTCGCGCGGCTTCCTGTACATCCACACGCCGATCGTCACGACGAGCGACTGCGAAGGGGCCGGGCAGATGTTTCAGGTCACGACGCTCGACCTCGCGCTGCTTGCCCAGAAGCCAACCACGATCGACTACGCCCACGATTTCTTCGGCAAGCGGGCGTCGCTGACGGTCAGCGGGCAGCTTGAGGCCGAGACCTTCGCATGCGCGGTGGGCGACGTGTACACGTTCGGCCCCACGTTTCGGGCCGAAAACTCGAACACGCCCAGGCACCTGGCCGAGTTCTGGATGGTCGAGCCCGAGATGCCTTTCTGCGAGCTCGACGACGACATGCGGCTGGCCGAGGATTTCATCCGCACGATCATCAGCGAAGTGCTCGCGCAGTGCCCCGACGACATGCAGTTCTTTAACGAGCGGATCGACAAGACGATTCTCGAGACGCTCGAGAACATCGTGAAGCACGATTTCGCCCGGCTCTCATACACCGAAGCGATCGACATCCTGCAGAAATCGGGGCAGGCGTTCGAGTACCCCGTGACGTGGGGGAACGACCTCCAGACCGAGCACGAACGGTACCTGACCGAGCAGACCTTCAACAAGCCTTTGATCGTCTTCGACTACCCGAGGTCGCTGAAGCCCTTCTACATGCGCTGCAACGACGATGGGCGCACGGTGCGGGCGATGGACGTGCTGGTGCCTCGCGCCGGCGAGATCATCGGCGGCAGCCAGCGCGAAGAGCGGCTCGACGTACTGCTCGCGCGAATGCAGGAATGCGGACTTAACCCCGACGACTACTGGTGGTACGCCGACCTCAGGCGCTACGGCACGGTGCCCCACGCCGGGTTCGGCCTGGGGGTCGAGCGGGTGATGCTGCTGTTGACCGGCATGGCCAACATTCGCGACGTGATCCCTTTCCCGCGGACACCGAAGCACGCGGAGTTCTGAGGCTTTCGCGCCCTCGCACGGCTGACGTACCTAACCTCTGTGCTCGCTGTGGCCTTTGTGGTTTTTTTGATTTCGCGGGCCCACGGCTGGTTGGTTGACACGACGCCGCGCTGGGCCTCTCTGCGTCCCCGCAGTTTCATTCGTGGCGCTCTGGAGTGCGGCGAGTTCTCGCCGCTTTGGGATTTTTTTGGTGGTCTCACATCCCGCGCGGCTGCCGAATTGCCACGCCGTTCATTCCTCATGCAGAATGTGCCACCCGATCGCGTCTTCGTTTCCTTCGTTGGCTTCTGTGACATTCCTGTTGGCAGGCCAAATGTCTCAAATGCCGAAAGCCTGACAGGAGTCAACTGAGGGAACAGAGAAGCGAAGCCTCCGGCACCTCGCGCCTGGCCGGAACAATGCCCACGGTGCCCAGCACCCGGCGCCTGCTGCAATTTCTTTGGTGGCGCGCTCTGGAGTGCGGCGAGTTCTCGCCGCTTTGGGATTTTTTTGGTGGTCTCACATCCCGCGCG
>JBQTIL010000064.1:0-3842 GCA_052388175.1 Planctomycetaceae bacterium
CGGGGCGAAACCCGGCATCGACCTTCGACAGATCAGGGGCCTCGGTGAGATGCTTCATCAGAATCTCGCCGGTCGACTCGCCGTCGAAAGGGACCTTGCCCGTCAGCATCTCGTACGTCATCACGCCCAGGCTGTACACGTCGAGTTCGCTGCCGTATTTTCCCCGTGCCACCTCAGGAGCCATGTAGTAGACGGTTCCGACGCTTTCGGTCTGCACGCTGCGGCGGCTGGGAGTGATGAATTTCGACAGCCCGACGTCGCCGATTTTCACGACGCCGTTCTCGCGAAAGATATTAGCCGGCTTAAGATCGCGGTGGACGATCCCCCGGTCGTGCAGGAACCCGATTCCCTCGGCCATGCCCGACAGCCAGCGCTCGACTTCGGCCGGCGGCAGCCCATTCGGGTGTTCTAAGAGCACCTGCTCGAGGCTCTTGCCGGCAATGAATTCCATGACTACCCAGTGGTCGCCGTCGGCATCGGTGCGAATGTCGAAAATGGTGACCAGATTGGGGTGTTTGAGGTTCAGGCACTGCGTTACTCCTCGCAATTCAATCTGCTGATTCTGCTGCAACAGTTTGAGCGCCACTTCCTTGCCCGAATCGCTCAGGCCGTAGTACACCTCGCCAAACCCGCCCCGGTCGATGGCGCGTTTGATGGTGTAGCCGGGCAGGGGCGTGGCTTCAGGGGCGAACGTGAACTTCATGGCCGCGACCTCGGGAAAAAAGTCTCGGAGTCTCAGAGTCGCAAAGTCACAGAGTACCACTTCGCAAGCAGCAGGACTTGCCGTTGGCGATGATGACGTCGAGACTCAGCGACCAATTGGAACGTATTTCGGCGGTCTACGGTTCACTCCCAGGCTTCCACTCGAAAACGAATTTCTGAACCGGTGACGACAGAGCCGGGCGCGAGTTCCCCCCCCGTCGGGCAGTGCCGGCCGTCGATGAACAGGTCGTCACGGGCCTTGCAGTGCAGCCGGCCGTCGCGGCGGAACAGCAAGACCGTCTGCGGCCAGCCGGGGCACCGGATATGGTTGTCGGCCGCCGGGCCCAAGAGACAGGTGTCGTCGAGCAGCACGACGCCGTCGGCGGCCCGCGCCGGCCGGTGATCGCTCAAAAACTCGACCCTCACCGAGCCGCTCAGGACGTTAGGGAGCCTGAATCTCAGGCGGACGCTGTCACCCAGCAGCAGCTCGTAACCGTCGCTGAGATCGGCCACGTCGTGCACGGGTCTGCCGGCGACGCAGGTGGGAGAATGAGCGTAGAGAACGTAGCGTTCGCCGCTGCGGCGCAACGTCACGTGAAGGCGCGACAGATTCGCCAATAGCGGCAAATCGGCGGCCCGCCCGTCAGTACCCGGCCCGCCGATCGTCAAATCGCTTCCGAGACACACGAGGTACGCCCCGACGGAATCGATCCAGAGGATCAATCGGGGCGCCGATAATTGTGCCGACGATGAACCAAGCACGTAATCCGACATGGCCAGGGCGTTCATGGCGTTATTCAGTATATCCGATCGCAAGGAACGACGAATGTCTAATGACGCAGCCCGAACTACGAAACGGGGTGCTATGCAAGGATTCCATTCGCATTTCGTCATTGGTGCTTCGTCATTCGGATTTCGACGATCATCAATTCATTCAACCCCGGCCTGCGACTGAGTTGTCCTCCTCTGTGGGCCTCTCCTTTCCGAAGTATTCATCGATCTGGTTCGCGAGGTCTTCGGGAACCTGCGAGACGGCGTCGACCGGGATCAGGCCGGTGAACTTGCCCTCGGCGTCAAGCACCCTTTGCGCCACGTCGAGCTGTTTGTTGAGGTCGCTGATCAGCTTCTTGGCGCGCGCCAGTTGCGAATTGTCGACCTGCACGTGCGAGGCGCTCTGGGCCGCTTGTACGATCTTGAAGCGGGCTTCGAGGTTTTCAATCTGCACTTCGAGGTCGCGTTTCGTGCCGAGGTAGTTTTCGAGCTGCGATCGGGCGGCCGCGACCGATTTTTCTCGTGCCGTAAGCATCTGCTGCTTGGTGGCCAGAGTCTCGTCGGCGACCTTGTAGCGCTCGAAGCGCGTCGCCAGGTCACGGCGCACGTCGCCGGCGGTGTAGACGCGGCTGGCGTACTGGTACGTTTGCTGTCCCCGGCCCAGGTCGCGGCGCAGCGCGAGAATTTCTTCTTTCTGCCGGCTCAAACCGGCGTGCGCCGCCGCGATGTCGCGCTGGAGATGCTCGACGCTGACTTCCTCTTCGGCGATCACGTGCATGCATTTGCGAATCTCGGGCACCAGATTCTCGACCAGATCGCGGGCCCGCTGAATCTCGAACTCGATCGGCACTTCGGCCTTGATCGCATTGCGGGCCGAGCAACCGAAGGTTTTCACATAGCTGAACACGTCGCGCCCGAAGACGAGCGAACTCAACACAACCACAGACGCAGTGCCGATGACCAGTTTCTTGATCATGATCGAAGCTCCTCGGTAGGAAGTAGGGTAGACCCGGGTCTCTGCCGCGAGCTCTTCGTTCATGGGCCGCGAATCTTGAGAGGTTTTTCGAAATTCGCGGGCAGCGAGGGCCTCAGGCCGTCGCGACGGGGCCTGCTGATCGGCCGGCCGGCCGTTTGACGTTTGAATCGCATCCGCTTAGGATGCCGGCAGTTGCGTTCTGCCGGGCAATGGACCCATCGCCGGGCGGCAAACCCGCTTCTAGATGAAAACGGCCGTCGCGTGAAGAAGCTCATCATTGATCTGGATCCCGGCGTGGGAGACGCCGTCGCGACCGCGCTGGCGCTGGTCGACCCGGAACTCGACGTGTTGGCGCTGACGGCGACAGCCGGAGGGGTCTCGGGCGCGATCGCCACCCGAAACGTTCAGGCGGTTGTGGCCCATCTCGACCCGCAACGCTGGCCCCGCATCGGCACGGCACGCGGCCCGGCGCTGGTGACCAACGCAGATCGGGCCGCGTGCGGGTCGCTGATCGAAACGCTGAACGGCCCGACCGGCCTGGGCGACTTGGAGGTGGTCGTACCCGAGTTGCATCATCGCCACGAATCGTCGCGGGTGATGATCGAGGTGGTTCGCGACCATCCGCACCAGGTGACGCTCTTGACTTTGGGCCCGCTGACGAATGTGGTGGCCGCCTGCGAACGGGCGCCCGATTTTCTCGAGCTGCTGGGGGGCCTGGTGTGCCTCGGTGGGTCGGTGGCTGCCGGGGGCGACATGACGGCCGCCGCCGAGACCAATTTCTATCTCGACCCCGATTCGGCCCGCATCGTGTTTTCGACGCCCGAGGCCAAGACGCTGGTGCCGCTTGACGTGGCGAATCAGTGGACGCTGTCGCTCGAGCAGTTCACGCGCGTCTCGTCAGGGTCGACTCCCGCGGCCGCCTTTCTGCAAAAGCTGCTACCCTATTCGTTCCGAGCACATCACCAGTACCTCGGAATGGAAAGTATTCGCCTGCGCGAAGTGGTGGCGCTCGCCGTTGCGGCGCGGCCGGGGTTGTTTCGCCTGCAACCGATGCCGGTCGATATCGAAGTTCAGGGAGAGCTGACGCGCGGGATGAGCGTGGTCGACCGGCGACCGCACGTGAAAGTCGTGCCGCGAACCAGCGTCGTGGTCCAGGCTGACGCGCACGGCGTGCTGGATTACGTGACCCAGTTGCTGCGGTAGAACCCTGACGCACACCGGTTCGATCAGCCGCGTACAGCCCTCACCCTGGCCCTCTCCCAGAGGGCATTGGTATCTACAGTTTTATGCCGTGTCGCGGTAGGGGATGCTGGCGGCAAGCCGTTTCAGGTCATCAATGTCGTAATGTTCGAGCAGCGCCAGCATCGACAGCAGCGCCCACAAGCCAGCGAGC
>JBQTIL010000065.1:0-62911 GCA_052388175.1 Planctomycetaceae bacterium
GCCCGCTGACGGGCCGCGGCGCCGATCTCCTGATCATCGACGATCCGGTCAAGAATTCGATGCAGGCGTGCAGCGAACACATCCGTGAATCGCATTGGGACTGGTGGCAAACGACCGCCAGCACGCGCATCGAACCGGGAGGCTGCGCCGTCGTTATTGCCACCCGCTGGCACGTCGACGATCTGTCGGGGCGGTTGATCCGCGAGGTTGATGCGGGCGGCGTGCGCAGGCTGCGCCTGCCGGCCCTCGCCGAAGAGCAAGATTTGCTGGGCCGCCCCAGCGGCGCGCCTCTCTGGCCCGAACGCTGGCCCCTGGCGCGGCTCGACGAACGCCGCCGCCGACTCGAATCCGCCTGGTGGCTGGCGCTCTTTCAGCAGCTTCCTGGAAACGACCCGCGGGCGACCTGGCCGGCCGACTATTTCGGGCCCCATATCTGGGCTGCCCGCTGGCCCGATTCGTTTGAAGATTCGGTGCTGTCGATCGATCCGTCGTTGGGCAGGGGCGGCGGAGATTTCTCGGCGCTGGTCTTCGCGGGCGCCAGCGGCGGCCTGTACTGGATCGATGCCTCGATACGCCGCCGGCCGCCTGAACAGATCGTGGTCGATGCTCTCGCGATGACCCGATCACTCAAGCCGCGCATCGTTGCCATCGAGAATAACCATTTCCAGGACCTGCTGGGGGTCGAGTTCGCTCGTCAGTGCCATGTCCAAGGCTGCCTGCCGGGCGACGTCAGCCCGATCTGGAACTCGGTACCGAAAGAACGGCGCATCGGCAGGCTGGGGTTCTATCTGTTTCCCCGACTGCTCCGATTTCGCAATACGCCCGACGTCCATCTACTTGTCGAGCAGTTGCGAGAATACCACCAGCGAGCCCACGACGACGGGCCCGATGCGCTCGAAATGGCGCTGCGAACCCTCGAACAACGGCGGCGCAGCCCGGCGATTGTCGACGTCGATGTGGAATTCGCGCAAGCGATGTGACGTCGTGGCACAGTCGCTCACCAACGAACGATCAGTCGAAGACGCGGTTCTGCCGCTTGTCATCACATAGCGGCGGTCGGCGATGAGAATTCCCGATCCCGTCTGATATTGAACAAATGTATACTATATGATAAAATGTGCGTATTCAGAGCAGGGGCCTACTTTCGGATGCGTGCCACAGTGACGTTTTGCGATCCTGATCGCTGGCTCGAGTTCACTTTGACGGTCGATTTTACGCTTCGTCCGGCGGCTCGGGCGCGACTGGGGTGGCGCGACGGCGGCGACTCGGGCGAATCGGCCACCGTCGAGTTGCACGCCGCGCGCTGTACGCGGCTTGTCGTCACGTGTGGAACGTTGCGCCTGCTGGCCGCTCTTCCCGGCGCCCTGCGCCATGATCTGGTGTCGCGGCCAATGGGTCGCTGGTGCCTCGACCGCTACGCGCCCGAAATCGAAGAGGCCGTATGGCGACACGTCGAAGCCTGCCGCCGGGCTCGCGTCTAAGCAGGCAGTTGAAAAACGGAACGCGACGCTCCCTTGCTAATCGAAAGCGCCGCGCGCGAAACATGCGTCGCCCTGTTCACCAAAGCCCTTGCCCGAGGAAATATCATCGTGCTGACTGGTAAGCCAACGACTCGACGCAGGTCAACCGGTTCAAGGCGTTTCAAGTACCTCCCGGCCGAGTGCCCCCGCTGTCCGATTCACGACACGCGGCTGCGGGCCGGCAGAACCGTCAGTGAAGTGCAATACCGGTATTGTCCGGTTCCCGGCTGTCGTGAGTCGGCCCGCACGCGACGTCCGTCGGTTGCTGTCGTGGCGAATGTCGAGGCCGACAATGGCTGAACGCCGCGTGACCTGTCGCCGTGGCGAACGACTCTCAATCGGCGGGCCGGCGACGATTCGCGTCAACCGCCGCGCCACGCTGATCATCGACGCCGCACGCGAAACGGCGGTCGACCGACTGCCGTGCCGCGAAGCCGAAACTCGCGCGTCGCGCGAGACAGAAGAATGCGCGCCCCCTGCGCCACGCGCTCGAAACCTCGACACACCTCTGTGCGTCTGCGCGACGACCAGGGCTGACGCGCCACTCGGTCTGACGGCCGACCACTGTTGAAGGCGATCTGTAAGCCTGTATACTTGCGCCATCGCCGCGGGCCTGATGCAATGTTCCGCGACATGTTCCTCGGAGGAGGACTTCAATGCCGCCGTTGCGGTTGGATAGCATTCACGACGTCGATTGCCGGCGCGGCCTGGAACGGCTCGAACCCGATTCGGTCGACCTCGTCTTCGCCGATCCGCCGTTCAATATCGGCTACGAGTACGACGTCTACGACGACCGGCAGGAATACGAAGCCTACCTCGAATGGTCGCGCCAATGGATCGCCGGTGTGCATCGCGCGTTGGCCCCGACCGGAACATTCTGGCTGGCCATCGGCGACGAATACGCGGCCGAGCTGAAACTCATGGCTCAGCAGATCGGCTTTCATTGCCGGAGCTGGGTGATCTGGTACTACACGTTTGGCGTCAACTGCAAGCGCAAGTTCAGCCGGTCGCACGCGCATCTGTTCCATTTCGTGAAAGACCGCGAGAAGTTCACATTCAACTCCGACGACCCCGCCATTCGCGTTCCCTCGGCCAGGCAGCTTGTGTACGCCGATGGAAGGGCCAACCCCCGCGGCCGGCTGCCCGACGACACCTGGATTCTGCGGCCGCAAGACCTGCCCCACGGGTTTCGCGCCGACGGCGACACTTGGTACTTCGCGCGCGTCGCGGGAACGTTCAAAGAGCGGGCGGGGTTTCACGGCTGCCAGATGCCCGAGCAGCTTCTGGGGCGCATCATTCGCGCCTGTTCGAACGCGGGAGACCCGCCCGACCTGGTTCTCGACCCGTTTTCAGGCAGCGCCACGACGCTGGTCGTGGCCAGGAAGCTGGGCCGACGCTACGTGGGGTTCGATATCTCGAAAGAGTACGTGAAGCGCGGCTTGGCGCGGCTGGCGAGCGTGAGCGCCGGCGAGCCGCTCGAAGGGCCCGCCGAGCCGCTCTTGAGCGCCCCCCCGACGCCCTGTGAACCCAAGCGACGAATCCGCCGGCGAAAAACTGCACCCGGTGGGCCGGCATTCTCCGATTGCGGCCCTGACGTCGCGCAGCGCAGCGTGGCGCAGGCAACCCGCAGTGCCGGCAAATAGCTAGCGCCGGCTGAAACAGACAACGCGCGCGGTGAGGCCCGACGATTCCGTCGAGCCGTCCATTGGGCCACCTGCAACCGCACGGTATGATCGCGCGGGGCATGCCCTGCCCGGGATTCAAACGCGTTCTTAACTTGATACGCAGAAGCGTTCGAGTTGGCGAGCGGGGGGCGTCAGCCCCCTGAAGGTGGTTTGGGCAATTGCGGCCGCACAGCGCCTTCTGCAGGCCGACCTGGTTGGTGCAGCGATGAGAGCCTTCCTGTGGACGCTCGCCGCGATCATTGTGGCCTGGCTGGTCGTTCGTCTGCTGATTCGCGCCAATTCGCCCCGGGCGGTCGACCTTGGCATTTCTGACGCTCGCCTGCGCGACTGCCCTGCCTCCCCCAACTGCGTCTGCTCACAGGCCACTGATGCCGGGCATCAGATCGCCCCCTTCGCGTTTACAAACGAACCCGCCGCTGCGCGCGAGCGGTTGAAAAAGGCGGTCGCGGCGCTTTCGGGCGCGCGGCTGGTGACAGACAGCGACAACTATCTGCACTATGAGTTCACGACCCCCTGGATGGGCTACATCGACGACGTCGAGTTTTTGATCGACCCACAGGCGAGCACCATTCACTGCCGCAGCGCCTCGCGCATCGGCCATTCCGACCTGGGAACGAATCGCCGCCGAATCGAAGCCATTCGCTCGGCATTCGCGCCATGACCAAAAACCGGAGACTGGCCCCGGGGATTGGTGAAATCGCCTGAATAGGGCAGTTCACGAAGGTGCCTGTCCCCGATGCTCCGACTATTTCCGCGGCACGGTGCGGGCCAGAGCGGCCGTGGCCCAGCCGGTTGCGGCGATCGAAATG
Organism: Planctomycetaceae bacterium; assembly: GCA_052388175.1. Lineage (GTDB taxonomy): Bacteria > Planctomycetota > Planctomycetia > Planctomycetales > Planctomycetaceae > SIAF01. Next base: position 4,015 of record JBQTIL010000065.1, read on the forward strand.
AACTGGTCTTTTCCGTGGGGGTCGCCATTGTCGAAAAAGACCTGCACGGGTTTTGCCCGGGTCGACACGCGCCACGACCCGTCTTCGAGCTGGGTTTTCAGCAAGAACGCGACCGCATTCGCAATCGCCGGCAGGCCCTCGACTGTTTCAGCGGCCGACTCACTCGGAGCTTCCGGTTGGGCGGCGGGCCCGTTTGAATCTTCGTCCGACCTGCAATCGACGCGTTGCTCGGCTGCCTTTGTCAGGGGGCGCGCCGTGTCGAACAGCACATAGAGCGCGGTACCGGTCGCATAGGCGTCGCTATCGAGCTCGGGCAATTGGGCCCAGCCGCCATCCGGGCGCTGGGTCGCCAGAAGTTCCTTGCGTGCGGCCGCGACGTCGTCGGCCGAGGCGCCCAGCCCATAGAGGCCCCACAGCTTTCCAACGCGGTCTTCATGAAAATCAGCGTTGACCGCGGCGATCCAGGCGCGCGACTTGTCGATGGCCGTCCGCGCGGCAGGGCCCTGTTCCGACGATGCAAATCGGTTGATTCCCATGGCGGCCAGCGCCGTGCACATGACCAGCGACTCTTCGGCCGGCGGCCGAATCGAGTGCAGGCCCCAATGGCCGTCAGCTTCCTGAATCTTGAGCAGGTAGGCGACCATCGCCGCGGTCAATTCGTCGGGCTCGAAGGCGCTCAGGCGCAGGGTCCAGAGGCCGTAGCCCACGGTCAGGCCGCGGCCGCCCACGCCTTCGCCCGAGCGCAATTCATCGAGCTTGCCGGAGAATGACTTCGTCGTGAATTCGAGAATGCCTCGTGGTACCTCGTCGTCAATCGCCAGGCCGGCGCTATGGGCCGAGGTGAGCGCCAACAGAGGCAAAGTCTGATGGTGGCAGGCGAAGCACTTGCGATGCGTGGGGTAGTTCTTTGCCGCCTGCATGACGACGCGCGCCCCCCGTTCGATCGCGTGCGAGAGCTTTTCCGCAGCGGAATTGTCGTCGGCCGCTGCCACCCCGGCCGCCGACGCGAAACCCAAAAGAACAATCAGGCGTCCGGCAGGCATCAGGCGCTCGGGCATTGCAAAAACCTCGGCAGTTGCCCGATTCTACCACACGGCGGCCGACGGAGTCTCGGCTGAGACCCGGGCGGCGGCGTTTCACGTCGATCGCCGGTCGGCGACGCAAGTTTTTACGCCGCATCGAGCCGCGTATCGTCGCGCAACGACCGCACCCAGGGGGCGGCCAGCAAGGCCCGCGCCCGGTTTTCGGCCTTGCGCTGGGCGGTACGGTGCCCGAGTGGTTTGGCGGAAGTCACGGCTGCCGTGCCATGCGCGACGTGTACCACGTTCTGCGCCATCCGCCAGACCGGTATCATGCGGGTCTCGTACCCTTGCTCCCAGAGCTGGCGGGCGATGGCGTGCCCCCCGGTAATTTCTCCCGGTTGCGGGCAAAACGTGAGGTCGTGCTGTACGAGCGGCTCGCGCAGGTACATCGCGCAGTAATCTCGCGGGTAATGGCCTTGTCGCCAGGCGCCCCGGGTGCTTCGTCCCAGAAGCCGCTTGGCCAAAGCGACTGCCGACCCCAAGACCCGTTTCTGCCACGCGTACCAGGGGGCCTCGAGATTCAGCTTCCAGGCGCCGGCGGCGGCGACCCGGGCGTCGTCGGCCATTGCGCGCAACAGCTCGTCGAGCCAGCCGTCGCGCCGCACGAAGACGTCGGAATGCATGGTCACAAAGTACTTGCCGCGGGCCGCGCGGGCCCCTGCGTCCCACGCGGTGAACACGTTGGCGGGCCAGTTGGCACAAGATTCCTCGGGTCGCTCGATCAGGCGAATCCACGAGAGCGATCGCAGCCAGCCAAGGCTGTCGTCGCGCGAGCCGTTGTCGATTACCAGCACCTCGAGATCGTAGCTGGCCGAGTGCCGGCGGATCGACCGCAGGCAGATCGACATCATCTCGCGCACCTGCCAGTGCGGAATGCAGATCGAAATCAGCGGAACTTCTGACGGGCTAAACATTTGAACTAGTTCGTCGACCAGGGAACACTTCAGAAAACGTCCACCGATAGGCCAGCGCGGCGAAGCCGCAGCCGAAGGTGAGAAATCCGAACAGGAGCAAACAGAGGTAACAGAGTTGGGGAATTTTTCTCTGTTGTCTCTGTTTGCTCGTGTGAAATCCTTTTCCGACCGAAGATTGACCGCAGCTCTACCAGCACGCGATCGGGATTTGCCGGTTCTTTTCCGGAGGCTCAAATTGCAAAACCGCCGGTAACCTAGCAGGTTACCGGCGGCATGAAAATCCGATTTTCTCGCTGTGTCAGGCTTCGGCCCGACGACTATTCCCGCACCACCCCCAGGTTTTCTTCTTCTTCTTCCTGGATGATGATGCGCGGCGTAACCATCAGCATCAGGCTTTCGGTCTCGCGCCCGATACCGGTGTTTTTGAACAAGCGGCTGATGTACGGAATCTTGTTGAGAATCGGTACACCGGCCATCGTACGTCCTTCACGCAGCCGCTTGACCCCGCCCAGAAGGACGGTGCCGCCATCCGGCACGCTGACGGTCGTACCCACAACCACGCGCTCAACCACCGGCTGTTGCACGGTGATATTGGGGACGGCCGCTCCGCCACCGGCTGCACCCGCCGCGCCGGCAGCCCCTGCGGCCCCGGCTGCACCCGCCGCCCCGCCAGCTCCTGCGGCGCCCGCGGCCCCGCCGGCGCCTGCTGCGCCCGCGGCCCCGCCGATACCGCCGATACCGCCGATACCCACACCACCGCCGCCAAACCCACCACCGAAGCCGCCCAACCCGCCGCCTCCGGCCCCACCCGCGGCACCACCGGCAGCACCGGCCGCACCACCTCCCGCACCCGCGGCGCCACCGGCACCGCCGCCACCGCCGTTGACGAATGAGAACGTCTGTACGTCGGTGATCGCGGTGAACGAGGGCAAGACGCTCAGTCGCACGTACCGCCGGTCGGCAGAGATCACGGCCGTCACCGTCAATTGCACGCCTTCGGGCACGAAGGCGATTTCAGGCTGGAACCCGACCGAGAAGAACCCGACCGTGGGAGTGACGCTGATCACGAACGGCCGCACCACGCTGTCGGTCATGAACGCCGTCTGTCCGTTGAACAGCGTCACCTTGGGAGCGAACAGCAGGTTATTGCGTTCGTCACCCTGGGCGGCGTTGATCAGGAAGAAGGTTTCAATGTCGCTCAAGATCGCCAACCCGACCTGCAAGCCGGCGTCAGGCTGGAAGCCGCCAAACTTCGGCACACCGATCGGGAACGACCCCTGCTGGAACGGAACACGCAAATCGCCGGGGAACGAGTTGTCAGGCAAGAGCCCCACCACCTGTCCGTAGCGACCGAACCCGCCATTGCGGTTGGCCAGGTCGCGCTGCGGCCCGGGCTGGAAGGGGGCCACGCCGCTGGTGCCGGTTGTGCCTGCGGTTCCCGCTGTTCCCGCCGTCCCGGCAGTTCCTCCAGCGGCACCGGCCGCGCCGCCGGCCGCACCCGCTGCGCCGCCGGCCGCACCCGCTGCGCCGCCAGCCGCACCCGCTGCGCCTCCGGTTCCCGCCGTTCCGGTCTGCGTGGTCTGGCCGAAGATGGTTCCCGGGCCAAACGGCGGCACCGGTTGGCCGAACGTGTCACCCATCAGGCCGTCGCCGATGGTGCTGGGCAATCGGAAGTCGAAGTCGATACCGATGCGCTCGAAGAACCGATCGCTGACTGTGATAAACCGCACCTCGATCGTCACCTGCAGGTCTTGCAGGCGTCGAAGCTGTTTGAGCAGATCGGCGATCTTATCGTGCACGTCCTGGGTCTGGCGGATGACCAGACTCAGCGTCGTGGCGAATTGATTGATCGTTCCCTGGCCGCCCACGTCCTGCCAACTGTCGGGCTCAACCGTGTCGGTAATCAACTGAATCAGCGGTCCGAAGTTGGCCGTCGTGCCGCCCCCGCCGTACTCTCCGGGCGGTTGCAGCCCCGGCGACCCGAACGGCGGCTGCATGTATCCTTCACGATCGTCGGCAATCTGGGCGAACGCCTGACCGGCGACGCGCGGCATGCCGCTGCGCGAACTGACGTTCATCTGGCCGCCGCCCACGCCTGTGCGATTGACGGCCGGTATCGTCGGCCCGTGCGGCAGAAACGTGCCCGCACCGGTGAAACTCTGAATCGGTACGACCAGGTCGGCGACCGGGTACGTCGTCGTCGACAGCTCACCCTGCTGCTTGACGCGGCTGGTGATCTTCAACACCTCGTCGCGCACCCCGTAGCCCAGGCGCAGCGGTTCCAGAAGCAGATTGAGCGCACTTTTCATTCGGATGCCGTCGACGTTGATCGTCACCGGCGTGTCGGTTCGCACGGCTTCATCTTCGAGGCCGGCAGGGTCGAGCATGATATTGACCTCGGCCAATGCGGCGAGGTGTTCGATTACGTTCGAGAGGGGCGCGTCATTGAAGTGCAACGACACTTCGCGGGCCAGGCTCTTCTCGATCCGCAGCTCTTCCTTGGTGGGCTGACGGTTGTCGGGCCGCCCGTATTTTTCGCGGCGCTTCGTCAACTCTTTCCATTTCTTGGCATCGCCGTGACTGAAGTCGGTGACGTATGTCGCCGCAGCCTCGTCGACGTCGTTGAGATAGAAGGTGAACGCATCGGCCTTCTTCTCGCGGTTCTCTTTCCAGAAATCCTCCTGCCGCGCGAACTTGGCCTTCATCACCATCAGTTCGGTGACCGGGTTTTCGGGGTCCATCTGCTTGGCCTTCTTCGACAAGACTTCGGCCTCGTGATAGCGTTTCTCGGCCAGAAGCTCGTTGAACTTCTGCGACATGTCGGCCAGCTCCTGCTCGATGCGGAGCTTGGTTTCCTGCTCGTTCTTGATGGCGCTCTTCACTTCAAGTTCGCGCTGAGCCATTTCGAGCTTGGGCGCGCTCAGCTTCGCGTTGTACTCAATCGTCTCGCGCGACTTGGCCAGAGCTCGCAGCATGGGCCCGAGCGCCTGCTGGTCGAATTGCGCCCCTTCGACGCTCGCCTGGGCCTTGTCGATCAATTCCAAAGCCCCTTTGGGGTTGGTCTCAGAGACCCGCTCGGCGCGGAAGACGGCGTTTCGCACTTCTGTTCGCAGCTTTTCGAGCGCCACCTGGCGGTGCTCATCGACCTGGTCGAGGCGCCTCGGCGAATCAGCGTCAGATTGACCGTCGGCCGCCAGCCCACCGGCCGGGCGCGTGCCAGCCAGTTGAATTCTCTTCTTCGCCGGACCCGGCGCGTGTGTCGCGAGAAACTCGCGAATTTCCTGCATCTTGCGATCGTCGAGCCGCTCGCCCGACTGGTACGCTTCGAGATAGAACTGGTAGGCCATGTGGCGATTGCCGGCGCGAATGGCCTGCTTGCCCCGCTGGTACAGTTCCTGCGCCGAAAGCCCCGACGGCCGGACCACGTTCAGGTCTTCGAATTCCTGCATGGGCTCAGCCGCAGCCGCGTCGGCCTGCGCCAATTCGTCGGCGGCCGGCATCGCGGGAACGTCAGAATCTACGTTGTCGGTCGCGGGCTCTGAAGCGCCCTGCGATTTCGCGACCAGACGACGTTCCTGCTCGCGGTTGATCTCGTCGGTTACGTCTTCGGGCGTCGAATCCATCAGGTCGAAGGCGACGTCGAGATCTTGCGCCTGCGATGCTTTCAACTGGGCCTCTTCCAGCCGCCCGGCTTCGAGCTCGGCCTTGGCTTCGCTCGTCAGGGTCGAAGCGGCCTTGCGCTTCGCCGCGACGGCGGGCTTCTCGGCCGCCTGCTTCTTCTTGGCGAGCATGCCGGTCCGCTGGGCGCGATCAACCTGCGCCAGCAGGAACTCGGGGGTTACCGCCAGCGCGTCTTCCCACACGACGTCGAGCGCTTCGGCGCGCTGCGCCAGCTCGCGGGCTTCATCCAGCCGGCCGTCCTCCAGCGCCGACTGGGCCTGTTCCGTCAGCTTGGCCGCCTGTTCCTGTTTCGAAGCGCCCGCTTCGCTGCGAGCGCCCTTGGGCTGCTTGCGGCCCGCCCGGGCGACGGGTTTCTCGGCCGGAACGGCCGGCGCGTCGCCGAGGGCCGCATCGAATGAGTCGTTTTCCTGGGCGCCGGCATGCCGCACCTTGTTCGACTTGCTGCCCGCGGGCATCGTGGCGTCAGCCTGGACGACACCCGATTCGGGCGCGAGCGACGGCGCGCGGCGAGCCAGCATCTGCCGAATGTGTTCAGGTTTCGAGTCGGTGAGCGTCCTTTGAACCTTGATCGCCTCGGCGTCTCGCACCAGCCGCTCGGCGCCGCCCAGATCTCCTTCTTCCGACAACTGGCGAGCGCGCTTCAGCAGGTAGTTCGAGCGGTTGCGCTTGGCGCGGTCCGACAAGCTATCCTTCTTCCAGGCGGTTTCCGCTTCTTTGTGTTCCTGAATTTCTTCGAGCAGTTTCTCGGGGCTGTCTCCGAAGAGCTTCCAGCGGATGCCCAGAGACTGGCAGTCGCGGCACAGGCGTTCGGCATCGGCGATGCGTCCGGTGTTGAATTTGAGGCGGGCTTCGCTCATCAGCTTCTTTGCAGCCTCGGTGCGCTTCGCGTTGGAAGCGCCTTCAGCACCGCGGTCTCGCAGATCGGTTGCCGCCGCATCGGCAGACTTCAGATCGGCCGATTGCCCGCGGGCCACCACCGGCTCGCTGGCGGGGGCTGCATCGCGGCGGGCATGGGCCCGATCGAGGTATTTGCGAAGCTGATTGCGTTCAGCCTCGTTCAGGTCTCCCTCGACGGCCTGGGCCGCCTCGAAAGCCTGGGTCGCCTCGGCGATGCGCCCATTGAGGTAGTGTTCCTTGCCGGCGCTCAACCATTCGCGAGCGGTGCGCGGCGCGGCGTTCCGTGCCGGTTCGGCGGTTTCACCCAGGTTGACCCACCACAGAGTGGCGGTCAACAGACTGGTACAGGCGACGAATCCAATGAACCTGCGCAAGGTCGCTTCCTCCTTCTGACTGCGATTGAGACGTCGAGGCACGGAATGCGGAGTGATCCGATCTGCCGACCGAAACATACTGTGTCCTTTTTTCGGGTCGAGAGGCATTTGGGAAGATAGGAACAGACCGCCCGCTCCGCGCCGGGCTACAAGCCCTGCGGCGACGAGACAGAGTCTGCGCGAGTCACTTAGGATGTGACGTACGGAGACGTGGTGAGTGATGTTGGTAGGGAGAGAGAGTGAAGGGCGGGGTAGATACTTGATACTGCCGTGACGGGTCAATACCTTTCAGCCGCTTTTTCTTGCGACTTTGAGACTTTTTTCCGAAATTTTCGGGTGACCATGCGTCATTGCGCGCCAAACTGGGCGACTGTGAGAGACGGGGCAGCCCACAACGTGGGTTGCGCGCCGCTTTCCGATGCGCTCCGGGGCCGCTTTGTGCCGCCGTGCAAGGGCCCGCTCAGTGACCCGTCGTCTCAAGTTCGCGGTTTTTCCGGCGGTACATGCCGAATGCGAGAAAAACAGCGGCCATCATCAGGTAACCGGCGGCCTCAAAAAGCGCGCGATGCTGCAACGCCTCGGCTGCAGGCGCTGCCGCAACCGCCAGCTCGCGATAACCCAGAGCATTGAGAACCATGTCGATGCTGAGCAGGTAGTCGATGCTGTTGCCTCGGATCTGATAAGCGTGCATCAGCCCGAGCGCCGCCAGCGCCGCGGCCGCGACGGCCCACACGCCGGCGCTAAAGAACTTGCGGTCGATCAGAAACGCAGCGATCGCCGCGAGGATCATGCAGGTGAAGATGTAACCTCGTTCGATCGCCACGAGCCCGCTGAGCAGAAAGCCATTGACCTGCGTGTCGCTCGCCAGCAATTGCCGCGCAGGGTCGACGGTCGAGAGCGCCTGTTCGATCGTCAACCCTCCTGACACACGAAATGCGCCTTCCACAACCGTTTCGCCCCAGGCGCAGATCGCGGGAAACAGCCCCAGGGCGACGGCCGGCGCGTGTTCGCGCGGCGTCGCCTGAAACGCCTGCGCCGTGATGATGATTCCGACCCACAACACGATCGCGATTCCTGCTTCGATCGGCACCAGCGCGTTGACGAGCGAAACGCTGCCCAGCAGACAGATGGCCGTGATGACCAGGCCGTTGAGGGTCGAATAGCCTGCGCGGGCGCCGAGCGCCTTCCAGCCCGGGTGCCCGATGTAGATCGTCGTGGGAAAGCAGCTTCCAAACAGCGCAGCCGCGATTGTTCCCAGCCCGTTGATCGCCAAAGACGAGAAGGTTCCATATTCATCACCGGCGGCCTCGGCCGATTCGATGTTCTGCAGGCTGCCGATCACGTTGAATAACCCCATCGGAACGATCACCGACAGGTATCCCAGCCACTCTTGCGGCGGCAGGCGAAAGGCCGCGGCAATCGCATCGCCGCAAAACTGCGGCAGATAGAAGTCGCGCCGGGCGATTGCGTGCGCGACTTGCTGCAGGCTCAGGTGCACGCCCGAAGCGCTCTCGGGCAGCAACCATCCCGCCAGAGTTCCCAGCAGAATGGCGACCAGGCCTCCGGGCAGACCGAGAGGAAACGGGGTGCGCGAGAACAGCGCGATCAGAATCACCGCCAGAGGCGCGAGCGACACGAGCGGGTGATGAAAGATCTGCAGCGCAAAAGTCATCGAGATGAACCCGATGGAAATTCCCGCCAACGTCGAGAGCAGTGCGGCGCGGGGCGTGCGGCGACGCAGCCAGCCGGCCACGAAGGCCCCCAGCAGCTCGATCACGCCGCTGCCCAGGCACGCCAGCAGTCCCATCTGCCATGCCCGCTCTGCCGATTGCGTTTGTGCGTACGTGGGGGCCATCACGAAAAAGATGTAGACCAGCAGCGACGGTGTGTTCAATCCATAGGGCAATGCGGTGACGTCGCTGCGTCCGGTGCGGGCCGCGAGACGATGCGCCTGCCAGGCGTAGAACACGTTTCCCAATAGAATGCTGACGGCGGCACCGGGGAGCATGTAGCGGTAGATGAACTGCGCGTCGTCGCCCGTCATTCCGCACGCCGCCCCGCACAGCGAAGGAATCAACAGCAACTGCACCAGATTGTCGATCAAAAGTCCGAAGAAGCCGTCGAGATCCCGGCGCACGAACAACGGATAAGAGCGAGACATCAAAACCCTCCGAGACGGTCCGGGCGGCGTCGGCCCCCTGGCAACTTCTCCGCCCGCGCGACCGTACCTTCGCGCCTGCGAGAAAGGGCGTCAAGTCGGGCTGGCCAGAAAGAGGGCGCCTGTGATCGCCCGTGCCCTTGGTCGCCTCGAGACGCGGGCTTATCATCATTTCGGGCGCCCTCGACGGGCGTCAGGCGATTGCGCACACTTCCGGGGAGCCACCATCATTCACGAGCCGCACCATCCATGATCCCCAATCCTCTCGCGCCTCATGATCCGTGGATGCGTCTGGCGCTGGCCGAAGCGCAGGCCGCCTTCGACGAAGGAGAGGTTCCGATCGGTGCTGTCGTTGTGCACGACGGCCGCGTCATTGCCGCGGCGCACAATCAGCGCGAGACGCTGAATGACCCTACGGCGCATGCCGAGATGATTGCGATTACGCAGGCGGCCTGCGCGCTGCAATCATGGCGGCTGCTCGATTGCGCGTTGTACGTCACGCTCGAGCCGTGCCCCATGTGCGCAGGCGCCATTGTTCAGGCGCGCTTGCCGACCGTCGTCTATGGCGCCGCCGACCCCAAGGCCGGGGCATGCGAGACGTTGTATCGAATCACGAACGACGCGCGGCTGAACCATCAAGCGGTTGTGCTGGGGGGCGTCTTGCGCGAAGAATGCGGCGGTCTGCTGAGGGATTTTTTCGGCCGGCAGAGGGCCCTCGGAAAGAAATAGCCGTTAGTCGTTCCGGCTGCACGCGGCCCGATCGAGCGATCACGGCTCGTCACCCGGCCAAAGGTTGACGCCGGGACTACGAGCCGGCCAGTTCGCCTTCGAGGCAAAAGCCATCGATCCCGAGCAGCTTCTGAAACGCCTGCAACTCGCGGCGATACGTCTCACGCAATTCGGGGTCGATACGAGTGCGCCGCACGGCCCGTAGCAACACGTTCTTGGCCGTGTGTTCGAGGTCGATGAATTCGACCACCTGCGTCGCATAACCGTACGTCTCGAGCACCAGCGCCCGCAGCGCGTCGGTGGCCAGCGCCGCAAGTCGGTCGTGCAATATGCCGTGCCGGCTCAAAGGCCCGAGTTCGGCGTTGCAGATTCGGGACGCCAGCTCGTGCTGGCAGCAGGGAACCGCGAGGATCACGGTCGCGTTCCGGCGGATCGCCTGCGCCAGCGCCAGATCGGTCGCCGTGTCGCAGGCGTGCAGCGAGACCGACAGGTCGATCGGCGTCTGGTCGGCATACAAGGCCAGGTCTCCTTCGCGAAACTCGAGCCCGCGGCAATCGAGCCTCTGCGCGAGGTCGCGGCAGCGGCGAATGACGTCGGCTTTGAGGTCCAGGCCCACGAGTCGCACCGACCTTTGATGAACGACCGTCAGCAGGTGGTGCAGGGCGAAGGTCAGGTAGCTTTTGCCGCAGCCGTAATCGACGACGTGCAGCTCTCGATCGGTGGGTAGCGCCGGAACGACATCCTGAACCAGTTCCAGATAGCGATTGATCTGCCGGAATTTATGGTACATGGCCCGTCTGACCGACCCGGCGGGCGTCATCACGCCGATCTCGGCCAGAAAGGCGCAGGGTTTCCCTTCGGGAATGAGATATGTCTTGCTGCGGTCGTGCAGGGTGTCGGCCGCGAGCATTGTGGCCGGCGAGCGCGCGACGCTGATGTGGCCGTCGTCGCCCACGCGCAGCGCCAAATCGGCCTCTGCCGTGAACAGCGCCGCCTGTTGAAACGTTTCGTGCAGCAAGCGTTCGACGCGGCGGGCGGCTGCAACCGCATCGACGTTGGCGTGCGTGACGCGGTCTCGGAAGTGCGACGTGAACTGCCATACCGACCGGCCGGCGACGCGAACCGGGCGGACTGTGACTTTCGAAACGGCCTCGGGTGCCTCACGGCGACGATCGCTCAGAACGAGCTTCAGGCAACGATTCTGGGCGAACGCCGCGGCAATCAATTCCTGAGCAGATTCGACCACGGGCAGGCTTCACAGTGTGACGATTGGTGAATTGCGCTATAGTATGCGGTGCGCCGCCGCGAGCATACTGCCGCTGGGGTGAAAGAAAGGCTCGCCATGTCGCTCAACAAGAAACAGAAGAAGCAACTCGATCTGGAGCAGAAGAAGCTCGCGCAGTTGCAGCAACGGTTGGCCGGGGCCAAAAAGCAGATGGACGACCCAGAGGAAGTCGCCCGCCTGGAACAAGAGCTGGCTGCCACGAAAGGCCGCATCGAGCGGCTCAAAGCGCAAGACTGAAATGCTCGAACGGTACCTGATCGTGTGGCTGGTCGCGCTGACCTTTTGCGCCTTCTATTGGCCGCAGCTCGCGCCGGCAATCGCCGACCCGTTCGTGGCGACCAAACCGGTGCTGCCGCGGTTGATCGCGCTGACGATGTTTTCAGTCGGCTGCCTGATGCGGCGCGACGAGTTCCGCGAGGTCGCGCGCGACTGGCCCAGCGTCATGGCGGGCACGATCATTCAGTACACCGCGACCCCCCTGCTGGCCTGGTTTTTCGGCCGGCTGTTTCAGCTCGACGAGGCGTACCTTCTGGGCGTGATTCTGGTGGGTTGCGTTCCGGGTGCGATGGCCTCGAACGTGCTGACGCTCATCGCGCGGGGCAACGTCAGCTATTCGGTCAGCCTGACAACTTGTTCCACATTGATCTCGCCCCTGGTCACGCCAGCCGCGATGTTCATCTGCCTGCGCAAAGAGTACCCGGTCGACCTGTGGGGCACCGCACGCGAGCTGTTGCTGATCGTCGTGGGGCCGGTGCTGGCCGGCCGGGTGATGTGTCACTTCGTGCCGCGCATCGAGCGCTTCATGCAGCGCCTCGCGCCGCTGCTCGCGCCAGCGACCATTCTGTGGATCATTGCGGTCGTCGTTGCCGACAACCGGTTGCGACTGACGCAAGGCGTCGGGGCCGTGTTCGGGGCGCTGGCCGGCATCAATCTGGTCGGGTATCTGACCGGTTACTACGGCGGCGCGCTCTTGCGGTTCCCCGAGGGGGTGCGCAGGGCGCTGACGATCGAGATTGGCATGCAGAATGCCGGGCTGGGGGTGGCGCTGGCGACGAGGCTCTTTCCGGAGCACCCGGCGGCGGCGATTCCGCCGGCCATCTTCACCTTCGGCAGCATGGTGACCGCGACGCTCCTGGCCCAATGGTGGGCCTGGCGCGACCGGCGAACTGGCCGACAAATGACCCCCGGCAGCGAAAATGACGAATGTCGAAATCCGAATGACGAATCAATGTCGAATGACGAATGCTGAATGACGAATGGCATTTTCGGGCTTCGTCATTCCCGGCGCGCCGGGATTTGGATTTCGCCATTCGACAGTTGCCACTCAGCGATCGCTGCTGACCGGCAGCCGCCCGAAGATCATGCGGCCGGCGCTCGATTGCAGCACGCTGCGGACGACGATCTCGGCTTCGCGACCGATCATCCCGCCGCCGTCTTCGCAGACGACCATCGTTCCGTCGTCGAGATAGCCGACCCCCTGCCCCGGAGCTTCGCCCGGCTTGATGATCTTGATGCTGAGACGTTCCCCCGGCAGGTAGCGTGGTTTCAGCGAGTTGGCGAGGTCGTTCAGGTTGATGACGTCGACTCCCTGAACGCTGGCTACCTTGTTGAGGTTGAAGTCGTTGGTGACGACGCAGCCCCCCATGCTCTTGGCCAGCTCGACCAGCCGCTGGTCGACCGTCATTCCCTTCCCCTCTTCGGGCCGCACCTCGTGCAGCTTGACGTCGATGTGCGGGTTCGACTGCAACTTGCTCAGTACGTCAAGGCCGCGCCGGCCGCGATTGCGCCGCAGCTTGTCGCTGCTGTCGGCGATATCTTGAAGCTCCTGCAGCACGAACGAGGGGACGATCAGCGGCGAATCGATGATCTTCGTATCGATGACGTCGGCGATGCGCCCGTCGATGATCGAGCTGGTATCGAGAACGTAGGGCCGCCCCCCCCGTACCTCCTTGGCGAACTCGATGTACGGAATGATGAAGCGGAACTTGTCTTTGGTCTGCAAAAGCAGGGTCACGCACAGGTACGGAAAGATGAGGTTGGTGATCAACCGCACCGTGCCTTCGAACCCGGGCGTGATGACCGGCCCCAGGGCCAGGTTCGTAAAATAGCTCAGAAGAAACCCGACCAGCAGCCCGAAGTAAACCGCCGACACGATTTCGATCCGCTTGCGCGGAATGATAATGTCGATGAATGTGACGAACTGGGTTATCGCCAGCAGCACCAGAAAGCTGAAAAACCGGTGCTCCTGAACAATCATCGGCGGCGGAGGAGATTCGGCGCTCACAAACGCGGCGATCGCCCCGGCCGAGACAACCGCGAACAGAATTCTGATGACGAGAAGAAGCATGGGTGACCAACTGAAGTTACGGACACTCGCGAGAGGCGATCGATCGCCGCTTCAATTGGCGGGGTGAATCTCTCTCAGCCCCGCCGTCGAGCAGGCGCCGAACCCCCACAAGGGCGAACGAACTGGCGCCGGGGTCGCCCCCACGAGTCCCAGGAAAAAGACCCTGCAAACGATATCGGCACAGATGCATTGTCGAGAGATCGTGTTGCGGAATCAAGTCAGTTGCGGGCGCCGGATGTGGCGCGCATGGCGTCAACCAGCAGTCGGAACAAGGCTTCGAGCGACTGCGGAATGACGTTCACGTTCGACAGAACGGGCATGAAATTCGTATCGCCGTTCCAGCGGGGAACGAGGTGCCAGTGCAGGTGTCCGGGAACGCCGGCCCCGGCCGCCTTTCCCAGATTCAACCCGACATTGAACCCGTCGGCCGACATCACCCGTGCGATCTGCTCGGCAAAGCGCGCCAGAGACTGCTGGCATTCCAGTGATTCATCGTCTGTGAGGTCGCTCAGCCGCGCTTTGTGCGCGAAAGGCGCGATCAGCAGGTGCCCGTTCGTGTAGGGATACCGGTTGAGCACGGCCAGCGTGCTGCGGCCTCGAAACACCACCAGGTTCTCAGGGTCGCGCGCCGCGTCGGCCGCATATCGGCAAAGAAAGCACTTTTCGGAATCCGACTCGTCTTTCGTCGTGACAATGTACGACAGGCGCCACGGCGCCCACAGCGTGTCATGCACATGCGAAGCCGGGCGATCCATGACAATTACCGAGACCGCGGAATGTAAAGCAACTGCCCCGGTTTTATCCCGGTGGCCGCATCGAGTCCATTGACCAGCAACAGGCGCTGCGCCGTCAGGCCGTAGATGGCGGCGATGTCGGGCAACTTCTCTCCCGCGCGCACTTCGTGATACAGCGCCTGCTTGTCTTCGGAAGCCCCGTCGACCATTAATTGACCCGTGGCCCGCTCTGTGTTCCCGTCACCAGCGACCCGCTCGGCAGCCGCGCCACCTGCCGGAACGGCCGCCTGACCCGGGTGAATCGGCGCCGAATTGCAGCCCAGAACGGTGCCTGCGAGCGCAGCCGACAACGTCAGAATGGGATACGCGCACTTCGTCATTCTTGCTTCATCATTGATTGGACGTTCGACATTCGTCATTCGACATTTGCAGCGGGGCCGTATTCTATGCGAATCGCCGATTCGGGCAAGATGATCTGCGCCGGGCCCCGGGCGCCTCCCTTGCGCTTGAACTCGCGGCAGCCCGGCAATAGAGTTACCGCGTATTATACGATAGAGAGCAGCCGCAGATTGTTCGCGCGCCGCGAACCGGGGCAGGAGCAGAATTCATGGGTGTGAAGAAAACGGGTAAGGGTCGCCGCAAGTTGGGTCGCAAAAAGCGCCGCATGCGGGCTCGCATCCGTCATCGCAAGGGCTGATCGGCCGCCACCCGACGCTGCCGGGCTGCGCGCGGCCGTCTCCCGGCTGAGTGCCATTGGGAAGGCCCACGGCTCTCGCAGGTGGAATTTCGGCGTGTTCGTGCGGTGGGCGCGCCCGAATCAGGGCTTGGCCGGTTTGAACGTGCGCCCCAGCGCGTCAACAATCGCTTGCCGCAGCTCGAGCGCCTCGATCGGCCCATCCTTGCGATAGATCACCTTGCCCCCGGGGGCGATCAGCGCCGTGTAGGGAACGGGCCCCCCCCATTCTTTGTCGAGCAAGTCGGCGAATCGGTCGCGGTCGGAAATGGCCGAAAGATAGTTGGTGGTGGCCATGTGCGTGCGTTCGAGCACTTTCAGCGCCTGCGCCTCGTGCTCTTTTTCGTCGATGGTGATGGTCGCCAATTGAAAGTTCCGCTGTCGATACATCCGATGCATCGCCAGCAGATCGGGTAGTTCGGCAACGCACGACCCGCACCAGCTCGCCCACACGTTGATCAGCAGAAATCGCTCGGTGTCGTTGGCCACCAGTTTCTTCAACTGCGCCTCATCCAGCGATTTCAACTCGACGGGCTCCCGGTTCCATTTGTCGAGCGATGCCCGCGCGTCGGCGCGCTTCTCAGACCATTTTGTCGAGCAGCCGAACACGCGCGTCTTTTCGACCGGCACGGGCCGACCGTTCAAAAGCGCTTCGATCGCATTGCGGGTATCGTGGCTGGTGACGGTTTTCACCTCGGCATCGTCGATTCTCCCCACGTAACGCAGCTTCCGATCGCGATCGAATAGAAAGACGTGAGGGGTTGCCGTGACGCCATAGGCGAGCGACGTTTTCTGCGTCTCACCGTCGTAGAGGTACGGAAAGGCAAAGCCCTGTGCCTTCGCTCGAATTTTCATGTCGTCGAACGAGTCTCCCAGGTCGGAATACGCCAGTTCGTCGAGGCGCACTGCTTCCGGATCGTTCGGCGAGATGGCCACCAGCGCCACCCCGCGGTCTTTGTAGTCGGCGTGAAGCTGCTTGATTCGGCCTTCGTACGCCTGGGCGGTCGGGCAGTGGTTGCAGGTGAAAACGACCAGCAACAGCTTCGCCTCGGAAAAATCCTTGAGCGCATAGCGGCGGTCGTCGACCCCCGGCAGGTCGAAATCGGGCGCCTGATCGCCAATGGCCAATGCCTTGAAGCCGGGCGGCGCTGCGCTCACAGAGATCGCGGCAAACAGCAGTTGACCAGCGAGCAGAACCAGGCAGTGAGGGCGCATGGTGAATTCTCGTGGCGGCAAACGAACTTCAGGCGATCGTCGAAGCGAACAATGACACATTGGCTTGCGAGTGGCACCGGGGCACCCGCGGCTCGTGGCGGTCGATTCTATCGCAGACCGAAAAACCTCCGCCACTCTCCCTGAGAATTCTCTGCCCCCGGGGCGGGGGATGTTATATTTGAAGGCCTCGCGCATCTCCGCCAGACGCCCTCAACTCTGGCGTATTGCCGATAGTGCGCGTTAGCATGAAGGGCTGGTAAAATTCAGGCCACTTTCGCATGCGAAGCGAGCGCAACCTGAAAGTCGACTGTGAAACCCCGAGATTCGCCGCGCCATGATTCAGAAACCATCGCGTTGGGTTCTTCCGTTGGCCCTCCTGGCCGCATGGGCGTTGGCCGGCCCTTGCCTGGCGGCCGCTGACGATGCGGCGGCGCAAGGTGCGGCTGCCGAGCGGCGCGCCGCCGAAGCCCTTGCAAAGCGGGGCGCCGCGGAAAAGGTTGCCGCCGATGCCCAGGCCAGGGTCAAGTCGGCCGCGCAGGCGTTTGCCCGCGCCCGGGCCGATGAAGTGAAACTCAATGCGGATGTCACCGCCGCCGAGAAGGCGATCCAGGAAAAGGCGCTGGCCGCGACAAAGGCCGCTGAAGAATTGCAGTCTTTAGAGAAAGCGGTCGCTGCCGCGACGGCCGCCATCAAGTCGGCCAGGAATGCCCGGGGCGCCGCCGAAAAGCGCGCCCTTCGCGCGGCCGAGGCCGCCAAGGCGGCGGCTGACACGGCGGCTGCCGCCAAGGTCGCTGCTGAAAAAGCCCCCGACGACAAGGGCGTTTCGCTGCTGAAATCGCTGGCGGACGCAGTCGCCGCCGACACGGCCGAATCAGCGAAAGACCTGGCGGCCAAGGCGGCTGACGCGACGAAACCGATTTCCGATGCCGAAGCGGACGCGAAGGTTGCCTCCGAAAAACTCGCCGCGGGACGCAAAGCGGCGGCCGAGGCCGAGGCGGTCGCGGCGTCGGCCCCTGCCGCCGTTGCCGCGCTGAAAGAGAAACTGCCGAGCTTGCAAGAGGCCGCCCGGGCCGCGGAAGCACAAGTGGTCGTCGCGAAAGAGGCGGCACAGAAAGTTCAGGCCGAGCTCGGTGTCGTCGCGCAGGAAGCGACCGTGGCCCTGAAGGCGGCGGAAGAGAGCCTGGCGGCGGCCGGCCGATTCGTTTCCTTTTCGAAGCAGGTGGCCCCCATTTTCGCGCGGCGCTGCCTGGCCTGCCACAACGCGCAATCGGCCAAGGGGCGCTACAACATGGACACCTACCACGGTGTCATGAAGGGAGGCGAGCAGGGAGACACGATCGTTCCCAAAGACGCCGATGCCTCGAACCTGCTGGCGATGGTCGAAGACGGCAGCATGCCCAAAGACGCCGACCCTCTCACCCCCGAAGAAATCGCCCTGATCCGGCAGTGGATCGCCAACGGCGCACGGCTCGATGCAGGGCTTAAGCCCGAATCGCTGCTCATCACGATCATTCCGAAGCTCCCGCAGCCGCCTCCGCCGGAAAAATATCGGCTGCCCATTCCGATCACGGCCCTCGCCTTCAGCCCCGATGGGCACGTGCTTGCCAGTTCGGGTTATCACGAAGTCATGCTCTGGAACGCGGCCGACGGGGCGCTGCTGAGGCGAATCTCCAATGTCGCCGAGCGCACCTACGATATTGAGTTCAGCCCCGATGGAAACCTGTTGGCCGTCGCCGCGGGCACGCCGGCTCAGCAAGGCGAAGTGAAGCTGTTCAACCCTGCCCAAGGCGCACTCGTCCGCGATCAGGTGACGACGGTCGACGCGATGCTGGGTGTGACGTTCAGCCCTGACGGCAAGCGACTGGCGGTCTGCGGCGCCGACCGCACAGTTCGTGTGTTCAACGTCGAGTCGGGAGCTCAAGAATTGCTGATCGAAGATCACGCCGACTGGGTGATGGACGTCGTCTGGTCGCCCGACGGGACAAAGCTGGCGACGGCCAGTCGCGACAAGACGGCGAAGCTGTTCGATGCGATCAACGGCGAATCGCTCGTGACGTTCTCCGCCCATAACGAGGTCGTTTTCGCCGTGGCGTTCGCACCCGACGGTCAGCAGGCCCTTTCCGCCGGGCGCGACAAGCGAATCAGGGTGTGGAACCCGGCCGATGCCCGGCAGGTCCGCGAGATCGGCGGCAGCGAAGGGGAAATTTATCGGCTGCTGGTCACCTCTGAGGGCCACGTGTTCAGTTGCAGTTCCGATCACCAGGCACGCGAGCATAAGCTGGCCGACGGCGGCGAGGTCAAGAAGTTTTCGGGCCACAGCGACTGGATCTACAGCCTCGCATTTCACCCCGCCACGAAGCGTCTGGCCACCGGAAGCTGGGACGGAGAGATTCGAATCTGGTCTGCCGACGGCGGCGAAGGGCAACTGACGTTTGTCGCGGCCCCCGGCTATACGGGCCCGGCTGCGACCGCGGCGAAATAGCGCTTGCCGCTGTTCCTCCAACTCCTGTATTTCGTCCCCGCGGGCCGCGTCGTTGGTTGATGAAGATGCACACTGAAGTGCAGGTGCAGCACGCCCGATCGACAGGCTGAGTGTCGCCCGGTTGCCACTACAGGGGATTTCATGAAGCTGGCGATCGAAACGCATCAGTTGACGCGGTTTTTTAATGGAGCATGCGCCGTAAACGGCATCGACCTGGCCGTCGAGCGCGGGACGTTTTACGGGTTCCTGGGGCCCAATGGCGCGGGGAAGTCGACAACGATCAAAATGCTCACGGGGCTACTGGCGCCAACCAGCGGCAAAATCACGGTCCTGGGTAAGAACATGCTCGACCCGCGCGAATCGCTCGAGGCCAAGAGCCGCGTGGGGGTCATTCCGGAAGACCTGGCCCTGTTCGACAATCTGACCGCGCGCGAATATCTCACCTTTGTGGGCCGCATTCAGCTCATGCCCCGTGAGACGATTCGCAGCCGCGCCGACGAACTCTTGTCGCTTTTGGGCCTTCACGAAGAGGAAAAAAAGCTCGCCCTGGAATACTCCCACGGCATGAAGAAAAAGCTGGCGATGGCCGCGGCGTTGCTTCCCAACCCCGACCTCCTGTTTCTGGATGAGCCGTTCGAAGGGGTCGACGCCGTGACGTCGCGCGTCATTCGCGACCTGCTGGCGGGATACGTCGCTCGCGGCTCGACGGTCTTTCTGACTTCGCACGTACTGGAAATCGTCGAACGACTCTGCACGCACGTGGGAATCATCGTCAAAGGCCAGCTCGTCGAACAGGCGTCGTTGGAAACGATTCGCCGCGAGGGGTCGCTCGAAGATCGCTTTCTGCACCACGCAGGGGCCCATTCCGACACCACCCGCAAGCTCAACTGGCTGGAAGGGGCCGCCACATGAACTGGCAGCACCTGCAGGCCTTTCTCTGGCTGCGGTGGCGACTGCTGGTCAATCAGGCGCGCCGCGCCGGCGCCATCAATTCTATACTGGTCACAATCGTCACCGCCGGCGCCCTGCTTGTGGCGGTGCCGTCGAGCATCGCGTGCTTTGTCATCGGAATCTACGCGTTTCCCGAGGCCCCCGCGGCGCAACTGCTCTACATTTGGGACGGCGTCATCGTCGGCTTTCTATTCTTCTGGACGATCGGCCTGATGACCGACCTGCAGAGAAGCGAAGCGCTGTCGCTGTCGAGGTTTCTGCACCTGCCCGTGTCGATCAAGGGCGCGTTTCTGATCAACTACCTGGGGTCGCTTCTGAGCCTCAGCCTGATCCTCTTTCTGCCCGTAATGCTCGGTCTCGGCCTGGCTCTGATTTATACAAAAGGCCTGCGGTTGACGACCGTGATCTTTGCGATTGCGGCGTTTCTGTTTATGGTCACGGCGCTGACCTATCAGTTTCAGGGGTGGTTGGCATCGCTGTTGAGCAATCCGCGTCGTCGGCGTGCGGTCGTTGCGGGAACGATGACGGTCTTCGTGCTGATCTTTCAATTGCCGAACCTGTTGAACGTCTTCGGTGTCTGGAACCTGCACGTCGGGCCCGACGAATCGGCTGCGATAACAGACGAGCTGACGGAATTGGAGCGCCGCGTGCAATCGCGAGAAATCACCCCCCCGGAATACACCCGCCGCGCAAACGAGCTCGTCGAAAGGCGTCGGTTGGCGCGGCAGCAGGCAGAATCAGAGGGCGCGCAACGCCTCGAACGCGCATTCCGCCTCGCGAATCTCATTCTGCCCATCGGTTGGTTGCCGCTGGGCGTGATGGCCGCGGCCGAAGGAAATATGGCGCCCGCGGCCCTGGGAACTCTGGGGATGACGCTGATCGGTGCCGCCAGCCTCAGGCGCGCCTACCGCACGACCCTGGGACTCTATCAGGGGCAGTACACCTCGGGCACGATTCAACAGGCGCCCCGACGCGCGGTCACAAAGACGGTTCGCAAACCGGGTGACACCCTGCTCGCGAGGCGCGTGCCCGGGCTTTCGGAACCCGCTGCGGCTGTGGCGCTCGCCAGCCTGCGCTCACTGCTCCGCGCGCCCGAGGCCAAAATGATGACTGTGGGCACCTTTCTGATGGCGGCTGTCTTTGTCTCCGCGATACTAAGGCAGGCCCATCTGATTCCCGTGCCCGCCCGGCCGTTTGTCGCCATCGGGGCCCTGGCCTTCGTGCTGCTGGTTCTGCTGCAGGTCATGGCCAATCAGTTTGGTTTCGACCGCGACGGGTTTTGCGCCTATGTGCTGTCCGCAGCAACCCGGCGCGACATTCTGTTGGGCAAGAACCTCTCGTTCGCCCCGCTGGCGCTGGCGGCCGCGGCGATCATCCTGGCCTGCGTGCAGGTGGCTTGTCCGCTGCGGCTCGATCACCTTCTGGCAATGGTTCCTCAACTCGTCTCGATGTTTTTGCTCTTCTGCCTGCTCACGAACCTGATTTCGATCTATGCGCCCATGGCGATCGCCGCAGGGTCGCTGAAGCCCGCAAGCCCGAAGCTGGCTTCGATGGTTCTGCAAATGGCGGCGTTCACCTTTCTGTTTCCGCTGACACAGGCGCCGGCGATTGTGCCTTTGGCCGTCGAGTTGCTCTGCGAGTGGCTGGGCTGGACTGCCGGCGCACCAGTTTGCCTGCTGCTGGCCACGGTCGAATGCGCGGCGATCATCGTGATCTACCGCTTCGTGTTGAACTGGCAGGGCGACCTTCTGCAGGCCCGCGAACAGAAGATTCTCGAGGTCGTGACGAAGCGCGCCGCCTGACTGCCCCACGTCACGACGGTGAAACGTCGTCGCGGCGCTTCATGTAATACCGCTGCACCTCGGCGACGCAGCTCTGGCCGCTGGGAGAGGCGACCGCGCAGCGCGCTGCGGGCGACTTGGCCCTTTCGACGCACGCGCGAGTCCGCGCGACCGTTCCCTCGGCGAGATCGCGGTCAACGTCGTCGCAGGTCAGACCGAAGCAGGCGCACAAGGGCGCCTGAGGGTTCTTGGGGTACACCGGGGTCGTCACCGCGCTTTCCTCGATCACGCGGTCGAACAGGTCGAAATAGACGACGGCGCACCGCGCAAACGGGCAGAAAAAGGCCGAGTCGGTGAATTGCGCCAGAGTTTCGGGCGCGAGATGCGATTCGAGCGTTTCGCGGTAGACCGCCGCCCCCGTCGAGCCGCATTTGGGGCAGCGGGCGTCGAGCGCGTCGGGTTCTTTGGTAAAGGCCTTGTTCATGGTTTGCGAATCATTCTCCCAGCCACCACCGCCGTTTGGGCAACGGCTTCTTTTCAAACACCTTGAACGGGCATTGCATCAGCGTCTGCTGCAATAAGTCGAGAGAATCGGTCAGGGTCAGGCGTTCGATGTCGAGCGGGTCGATCGTCCGCTCGACCGTCATCTCGCCGCGCAGGAACTCGAACAGCGGCTGCCAGTAGTCTGTCCCCATGAAGACCACCGGAAAGTCGAAAATTTTTCGCGTCTGAATCAGCGTGGCCGCCTCGAACGCTTCGTCCATCGTGCCGAATCCTCCCGGCAGAATGACGAACGCCTGTGAGTATTTGACGAGCATCACCTTGCGAACGAAGAAGTAGCGAAACAAGAGCGACTTATCGACGTAGGGGTTGGGCTGCTGTTCCTTGGGAAGGATGATGTTGCAGCCGATCGATGCCCCGCCGGCTTCGCGGGCGCCGCGGTTGGCGGCTTCCATGATGCCCGGCCCGCCGCCCGTGATCGTTGTGAAGCCCATCCGGGCGATCAGCCCGCCGACCTGCCGGGCCAGGTGATAATAGCGATGATCTTCCTGGAACCGGGCCGACCCGAACACGCTCACGCAGGGCCCCAGAAAATGCAACGTCCGAAAGCCCCGCAGAAACTCGCGCAGAATGCGCATCAGCCGCATCAGCTCGGCAAGACGGGGTCGCGGCCCTTCGAGCAGCCGACGGTCATCGTCGAGCCAGACGCGTTTGTACCCGGGAACGCTGCGCTCTTCGACGACGCGTTGCACCACATCAGACATGGCGAATCGGGGGCTGGGAGGGCGAATGAACGGCTGATAGAATGACGACCTATCAGGGTAGTCGCCTGCGCTCTGTGTGACGAGCGAGCGCGGTGTCGCGAACTGGCCCCTTCTCTGCGGCGTTGGATACGGCATGCCCGAATTCATCGAGATCGACGGCGTACGATTGCACCTGAGCCATCCCGACCAGTCGCCGGGCGAATGGATCGGTCAGACCGAGATTCTCAAGCAGTTGCTGGCGTGCTGGCTGGTCGTCGATCAGGTCGACTTGCCGTTGTCTCCCCGGCTCACCGGTATGCCGGGCATCGGCAAGACTACCCTGGGCATGGCCGCTGCGCGGGCGCGAAAACAGGAGTTGTACATTTACCAGTGTACGTCTGACACGCGGCCTGAAGACCTGCTGGTGACCCCGGTGCTGGGGGAAGACTCGCAGATTATCTACCATGCGTCGCCGCTGGTGACGGCCATGCTGCGCGGCGGCGTCTGCGTTCTCGACGAAGGCAACCGGATGAACGAAAAGTCATGGGCCAGCCTGGCCCCCCTGCTCGATCACCGCCGCTACGTCGAATCGATGGTGGCGGGCGTGACGATTCGGGCCCACCCCGATTTCCGCTGCGCCGTCACGATGAACGAAGATGAATCGACATTCGAAGTGCCTGACTACATCCTCAGCCGGCTTCAGCCGACGCTCGCCGTCGGTCATCCCTCGCGGCAGGACGAGTTGGCGATCCTGAAATACCACCTGCCGTTTGCCGAGGAGGAGATGCTCAATCTCACCGTCGAGTTCCTGCAGGCCTCGCACGAGCTGAAGCTCGATTTTTCGACCCGCGACGGCATCAACGTTCTGCGCTACGCCCTCAAACGGCTTTCGCAGGATCGGCAGCACCCGCTGGGCAAAGACCAGGCCTGGCGCGAGTCCCTGTTCCATTGCCTGGGCGAAGAAGCGCTTGATTTGAAAGCGCTCGCCGATCGCCGCGCGCGAACGTTGGGCGGCGCTTCGGTTCCCATGGGCCTGGGCGATTTTTTCTTCTCTCCCGACGACCCCCTGCATCCCGATTACCGGCCGGAGGAGGAAGACGACGAGGAGGAGGGTGGATAGAAGGACGAGGATGGAGGATAGAAGATAGAAGATCGTAAATCGTAGAGAAGTCGTATCCCGACAACATCGATCCTCGACCCTCTACCTTCGATCCTTCGGAAGCATCCACAGCATCCACAAAAGACTCACAAGTCTATGCCCGCGCCCTTCCTCAGCCTCAGCCCCCGCATCAGCATTCTTCCGGTGATTCACGGAAGCGGTGATTGTGCGCTCGAAGTAAGGCGGGCGATGCTTTCGCGCCCGCTCGACTGCCTGGCTATCCCTCTGCCGCGCTCGTTTCAGGCTGAAGTCGAACAGGCGATCGGGTGCCTGCCCGGAATTTCATTGGTGACGCAGGCTGAATCGCCCCGATTTGACGGGGCCCCATGGACGGGTGACAGCGATGACGACGAGTCGCGCGACGAAGGTGAAGAAGCGGCACACAGCTATGTTCCGATCGACCCTTGTCAGCCGGTGATTGCCGCGCTGCGAATCGCCCTGCAAGAACGCATTCCGCGCGCCTTCGTTGACCTTGAAACAGCCGTCTTTCAGCCGGTGACACGCGGCCTGCCTGACCCGTACGCCTTGAAACAGGTTTCGGTCGAGAAGTTCGCCGCCGCTGTGCTGCCGTCGCTGCCGAGATTGCCGAAAGGGCAACCGCGAGAGCGCGTCGCGGCGATGGCCCGCCGGCTGCGCGAGCTGGAGCGCCGCCATTCTTCCATTCTGTTCGTCTGCTCGCTGCTCGACTGGCCTTGGATCAAAGATGCGTATTCGTCAAATACCGAGGCGATGGCCGATGACGACGCGGTCGAAGAGCCGAGCGTCTTCTCGGTCAAACCGCAAACGCTGCTGTTCGTGCTGGGTGAACTCCCCTTCACGACGGCCCTCTACGAACGGGCCCGGTCGGACCTTGCCGACGACGAGAACCTGTCGATCGACGGGGTCAAGGAATTGTTGCTGGCTTCGCGTGAACGGTTCCGAAGTGAACTGAAAAACCGCGGCCGCCAGCTGACCCCGCACCTGTTTTCGGTGTATCTCAAGTATGTCAGAAACCTGTCGCTCATCGAGCGGCGAATGACGCCCGACCTGTATACGCTGGTGACGGCGGCCCAGCAGATCGCCGGCGATCAGTTCGCCAGAGCGCTTGCGGAAACCGCGCGGGAATATCTCGATATCGCGTCGCCTCCGTATCCTGAATTGTCGGCAGGGATTCAGAAAGCGCGATTGCCCGATGGCAGCGTCGTGGTTCTCAAAAGCCGGCTGCCCGGCCCTCCGCTGCTGTGGCGCACGTGCCAGCTCACGGCGAAGCCCGACCGATCGCAGCAGTTCGAGTGGCAGATGCGCTGGAACCCGTTCTCGCACTGTAGCTGGCCCCCTGAAGACGTGGCGATCGAAAAATTCCGGACGCACGTCAAGGATAAGGCGCGGGCCATCATGGGGATGGACCTCGCCCGCAGCGAGAAGTTCACCACCAGTCTGCAAGACGGCCTCGACATTCGCGAAACGCTCCGCAACTGGCACACCGGCGACTTGTACGTCAAGGTGCAACCTCCCACGCGGGGCAGCCTCGATTGCGTCGTGATGCTGTTCGACTCGCCCGCCGACCCGCGCGACTATCCCTGGCGAACCACCTGGATGGCTGAACATCACGATGAATCGACCCTCGCCCTGTTCGCCACCGATTTTCACAGTGAGATGGTCGGGCCGGGCATCGGGCTGGCGACGTACGGCGGCGCCCTGTTCCTGTTCCCGCCGCGGCGAATTCCCGACGTCTGGAGCGACCGCCGGCTCGATTTCACCGACACGCTCGAAGAACGCCTGCTGGCCGCCGGCTGCCTGCACAGCCGCCATCGACACGTCGCGCTGTTGAGTTATTCCCCGCCGGGGGCCGGCTGGCGAAAGCTCGCCCGACGATTCGGCAGAAAGATCGTGCACGTTCCGCTCAATCACTTCAGCCAGGAAACAATACAGCAGTTGCGGCTGGTCCACGTGCTCAATGGCAAGCAGGTTCGCAGCTACGCCGCGAATTTCATTCGCAAGGCGTGACGGCCAGCGCCAGGCCCTGCAACGTGAGATCGTGTTCGAGGCGCACGTCGCTCGCCAATCGCGCCGCGAGCAGCCCCCCGCCCCCGCCGGTCACGACCACCAGCGGCGCGGTCGGCAGCCCGGCTGAGAGTCGCAAGATCAACTCCCTGACGGCGCCGACCTGTCCATAGAGCAGCCCGCTGCGAAGTGCGGCCGGGGTATTTCGCCCCAGGGCAGGAAGGTTCGGTTCCCAAAGCTCGCGCACCGGAACCAGAGGGAGAAACGCGGTGTGCTCGTTGAGGCTGCGGGCACACAGCTCCAGACCCGGTAGAATGGCGCCTCCTTCAAAAGCCCCGTCTGACGAGAGCCGATCGACGGTGGTCGCGGTGCCGGAATCAATGACGATCGCGGGCGTTGCCGCCGGTCGTATGACGTTGACGGCCACCGCTTTCAGCAGTCGGTCGATCCCGACTTTGTCGGGCGCCTCGAGCCGCACCTCTACAGGCAGTTGCCGCGCTTCACGAATGATGCGGGGCGACGGCCAGCCCTGTGGCCACTCGTTCCGCAAACGCTCCATGCGCGCCGGTTTCACTCCGGCCATGATCGACGTGACGTGCGGCCACTGTTCGGTCGACAGCCACGTGGCGAGTTCGGCCCAGGGGAGCAGTTCATCATGCGGGGCGGCCAGCAGCCGTTGGCAGCGCGGCAGATCGTCGCCGGGGCGCCCGACGTCTGCCAGTTCGAACAAACCGAACTTCGCCCGGCTGTTGCCGACGTCGATCGTCAGAATGCGTTGCAAGGAGGTGTGCGCTGCTTGAGGCCTGATTCGAACTCCATATCGCGTTCGACGCGACACACGCGCAAGCGGTACCGACGGTACCACAGTTCTCTGCCTTGCGACTGGGCCACGCGATGTTCTACGTTCTCGCGCCAACGCCTGATTGCGTCGAGGGATTGCCAGTAAGAGACGGTAATTCCCAGTCCGTCAGAGCCGCGGGCGCTTTCGACGCCCAAAAAGCCTGGTTGCGCGGCAGCGAGTTCCGCCATCCGTTCAGACATCGCAGCATATCCGGCAGAGTCTTCGGCGCTGCGAATCGATGTGAAAATCACGGCATAGTAGGCTGGTTCGGGCATCAGCTCATCATAGCGATCGCTCGAGCTCGAAGCAGTGGTGTGTGCGCCGGATTCCTCGGGAGTTTTTGTGGAGGATTCTGTGCCCGAAGATGAAACAATCGGCGATTGTCTGTTCATCGTTCCAGTTGGCCCGCGGCTGTCGCGCAGTGCCTTCTTTGCGCCCCTTTTCAGGCCGGAAGACTCGCGGACTCTTCGGCGAAGTGGCACCGTACGAAATGCTCGGCTCTGGCCGCAAGCGGCTTGAGCTCGGGCAATTGAGTTCGGCATTCGGCCGGCTTCCCTTTCGCCGCATACAACGGGCACCGCGGATGGAACGCGCAGCCTGTGGGCACGTTGATGGGCGACGGAACTGAATCGTCGGTGTCGAGCGTCGCCAGTCGGCGGGCCCGCTCGGCCTTCAAATGCGGCTTAGGCGCGGGAATTGCCGCCAATAGCACCTGGGTGTACGGGTGCCGCGGGCGCTCATACAACTCTTCGGTCGGCGCCTGCTCGACGATTTTTCCCAGGTACATCACGGCGACCGCGTCGCTGATGTGCCGCACGACCCCCAGGTCGTGGCTGATCATCAGATAACTCAGGCCCCGCGCCTGCTGCAGGTCCATCAGCAGGTTGATGATCTGGGCGCGAATGCTGACGTCGAGGGCGCTGGTGGGTTCGTCGCAGACGATAAATGCGGGCTTGAGGGCCAATGCCCGGGCCACCCCGATGCGCTGCCGCTGCCCCCCTGAAAACTCGTGCGGGTAGCGATCGAGGGCTTCCTTGCGCAGCCCGACCTGCGCCAGTAGCGCGGCGACCTCGTCGCGCAGCGCCCCACCGCGGGCCAACCCGTGCACCGCCAGCGACTCTCCCACAATCTGCTGCACGGTCATTCGCGGGTTGAGAGAGCCGTAGGGGTCCTGAAAGATAATCTGCATGCGTTGCCGCAAAGGACGCAGCTCACGGCGCGGTAGTGAGAGAATATCGCGCCCTTCGAAGCCGACGTAGCCCGACGAGGCGGGTATCAGCCGCAAGAGCGCCCGCCCGACAGTCGTCTTGCCGCAGCCGCTTTCCCCTACAAGTCCCAGTGTTCGGCCGGCCCCCAACGAGAACGAGACGCCGTCGACCGCCTTGACGTGTTGCCGCACGCGCGAGAACAGCCCGCCGCGGATAGGAAAGTACTTCGTCAGGTCGCGCACTTCGAGCAACGCCCCTCGCGGTGCGGGTTGCGGTCGGAGCTCGGTTGAAACAGCGGTCATTCGTCAGGTTCTTGAAGTGGCCTCAGCCGTTGCCATTCTGCCGGACGCACGCGCCCCGGCGCACAAACTATTGCAGGGGCAATCGCGTCGCAGGCGACCCCCGGCGGCCCCGAATGTACACGGTGACGGGCTGGTCGAAAATAGTGATGCCGGCAATGGTATCGAACGCCGCTCACTCAGCCAGCGCGGGTTCGGCCGCCGACACTTCCGCCGGCGCAAGGTCCGACGACGGCACCCCGACGGCGCGGCGCATCACCCGCCGCCACCACCCCGTCAGGTCGTCCCACAAGGAATAGGCGATGGGCGTCACCAAAAGCGTCAGCAGAAGCGACAGCGTCTGCCCCCCGACGATCACTTTCGCCATGCCGGCCCGGGCGCCGGCGCCGGGGCCCCGCCCCAGTGCCATGGGCACCATCGCCGCCACCAGCATCACGGTCGTCATCAAGATCGGCCGCAGCCGCGTGTGGTTGGCTTCGAGAATCGCTTCGTCTCGGGGAATGCCTCGGGCTCGCAGCACGTTGGTGTAATCGACCTGCAGGATGCCGTTTTTCTTGACGATCCCGAACAGCATGAACAGGCCGAACATGGCGTAAATATCGAGGTTCGTCCGCAGCATGATGAGTGACAGTATCGCGAAGGGAACCGTCAGGGGCAGCGCCAGCAGAATGGTGATGGGGTGCACCAGGCTCTCGAACTGCGCCGCCAGAATCATGTACATGAACAGAAAACTCAGCCCGAAGGCGATGAAGAAATTGTTCATCGATTCGCCCATCGTCTTGGCCTGCCCGATGAATTCCCAGCGATAGTCGGCCGGCAGGTCGAGCGATTTCACGTAGTCGGCCAGTTGCTGCACACCCTCTCCGAGAGCAATCCCCTCGAGGTTTGCTGAAATCACCACCTGCCGCTGCCGCGAAAAACGCTCGATCGTGCTGGGGCCCTGGGCATGTTCGAAACGGGCCACGTTGCCGATCTTCACCACGCCCACTTCGTCTTTCGACGAGGGAACCGTCAGCCGCGCAATGGCTTCGGGGTCGTCGCGCGCGCCCCGTTCGGCCCGCAACCAGACGTCGTATTGCTCATCGTTCTCTTTGTACTTGCTGACCGGCTCTCCTCCCACCAGCACGTTGACGGTCGCCGAAACGGCCCCGATCGAGACCCCCAGCTCGCTGGCCCGTTCACGGTCGGGCAGCACCCGCAGCTCGGGCTTGCGCAGCGACAGGCTGGTGTCGACGTCGACGTAGTGCGAGCGCTCGCGCATCCAGCCGACGATCTGGTCGGAATAGAGCTGCAACCGCTCCATATCGGGCCCGCGCAGGTTCAGATCGACCATCACCTGCCGGAAGCCGGTCCCCTGAAAGGCCTGCACGTCCTGCACGGCGGCCCGCAGGTCGGGGTAGTCGAGCATGATGTCGCGCGCCGCGGCCATCACGTCGAACTGCGAGTAGTCGCGCTCGCGCAGGTCGACCAGGCGGGCATAGATTTTTGCGGTCGTGACTTCGCCCTGCCCTTTCGCCACGCGGCCGGTTGTGTCTCCGATGGTGGTGAACGTATGGGTCACGCCGCGCAAACCCCGCAACCGATGCTCGATTTCCGAAGTCACCTGGTCGGCGCGGGCCAGCGTATAGCCTTCGGGCAGCGTGATCGAAATCTCGAACTCGCTCTGATCGTCACGCGGGATGAAATCGAGACCTACCAGCTTGTTCAGGGCGGGCGTGGTCGCCAGCGTAGCGGCGGTCGCCAGCACCACGGCCCAGCGATGCTTGAGCGACCAGGCGAGAATCGAGCCGTAGCCGCGGTCGATCAGCCGCCAGACCCAGCCTTCCTTGCTGCCCGAGTGGCCCCCCCCTTCGAGCTTCAGAAACCGCGCGCAGAGCATCGGGGTCATCGTGAACGAGATGAACATGCTCATCAGAATCGAAAACCCGACGACGTAGCCGAAGCTCGAGAAGAACCGCCCGACGCGGCCCCCCATGAAGGCCACCGGAATAAAAATCACCAACAGCGAGAGCGTGGTGGCGACGACGGCCAGCGCGATTTCGCGCGTGGCCGAACCGGCCGCGTCGCGGGCGCTCGCACCGTATTCTTCCATGTGCCGAAAGATATTCTCGTGCACTACGACCGCATCGTCGACGACGATGCCCACAGCCAGAATCAGCCCCAGCATGGTGATGTTGTTGAGGGTGAAACCCATGCCGTACATGAAGGCGAACGTCGCCACCATCGAAGTGGGAATGGCCAGAGTGGCGATGACGGTAGTGCGCCAGTCGCGGATGAACAGCGCGATCGTCAGGCTCACAAGCACTGCCGCCAGCAGCAAATGCACCTGCACTTCGTGAATCGAATTGCGGATGAACCGCGACTGGTCGCGAATGACCTCGACGGCGATGTCGCCCGGCAGAATGCTGGCGATTTCGGCCAGCCGTGCCTGTACGCGGTCGACCACCTGCACCGTGTTCGTGCCCGACTGTTTCTGCACGATCAGGCTGACGGCGTTGTCAGCCGCGCCCTCCTGGTCGTCGCCCGAGCGGTCTTTGCCCCACAGCCGGCTCAAGCCCCGCGGTTCTTCGTACGAATCTTCGACGCGGCCGATGTCTTCGATGCGCACCGGCTGGCCCCCTTTGTTGGCCACGATCAACTGGCGGAAGTCGGCCGCGTCGCGCATGCGGCCCATGGTGCGCAGCACCAGCTCGCCCTGCCCTTGATCGACGCGGCCGCCGGGCTGTTCCTGGTTTTCGCGCACGAGCGCCTCGCGCACGTCGGCAATCGACAGGTCGTCGTATTTAAGCAGCCGGTCGGGGTCGATAAACACGTTGATCGCCCTGGTCCGGCCGCCCACGAGCGTGACCGCGCCGACCCCGGCGAGCGTCTCGAGGTCTTCTTTGATTTGCTTGCGGGTGATCTCGGTCACTTCCCGCAGGTCGCGACGGCCCGAGACGGCGATGGTCGTTACGGGCGAGGCGTCGATGTCGAAGCGGTCGATGATTGGCGAATCGACCCCTTCGGGGAGCTGGCTGAGTATCGTGCGGATCTTTCCGTCGATCTCTTGCGCGGCGACCGCGCCGTCTTTTTCGAGTACGAATTGAATCGTGACCTGCGACAGGCCTTCCTTCGTCGTCGAACGCAGCTCGTCAATGCCCGAGACCGTGTTGACGATCTCTTCAATCGGCTTCGTGACGCCCGTTTCCATCTCTTCGACGCTGGCGCCGCGCAACGTGGTGGTTACCGTGACGATCGGCAGGTCGACGTTGGGGTACAGATCGACCCCGAGGCGCGGCAGCGATGCCAGCCCCAGCACCAACGGGGCCGCCACAAGCATGGCCGTGAAAATCGGCCGGCGAATGCAGATGTCCCAGAGAGTCATGCGAGTATTAATGTCGAATGACGAAATCCGAATGTCGAAATGCGTCGCTGGCGGTCGCAGCAGATTGCTTCATTTCTGGCTCGAAGCGGCAACCGCCTCACGCACGCGCACCGCGGTTCCTTCGGCGAGTTGCGAATGGCCGGTGGTCACCACTTCGTCTCCCGGGTGCAGGTCGCCTGTGGCTTCGACCCAGACCTGCGTGTGCCCCTCATGTTCGACTTCGAGCCGGGCGCCGGGTTCGACCGGCACTGCGTGCGACATGCCATCGCGCACCACAAACACCTTGACGACACCGGCGAATTTCACCAGCGACGCTTCAGGGATCGTGCGCACGCTCTGTTCTTCATTCGTCAGAATCGATGCCTTCGAGAAGCTGCCGGCCCGCAGGCGGCGGTCGTCATTGGCGACCTGCACCTCGACCTCGAACGTGCGGCTGACCCGATCGACGGTCGGGTTGACGCGCACCACCTGCCCGACAAACGTCTCGCCAGGGTACGCTTCGACCGCGAGCCGCGCCGACTGTCCGACGCGAATGTCTCCCACGTGCCGCTCAGGAACGCGGGCCATCAATTTCAGCGGCCGATCGACGACAAGCTGAAAGAGGTTGCTGCGCGAATTCGCATGCACCATTTCTCCTTCCGAAACCAGCCGCGCGGCAACGACGTAATCTCCCTCGAAACGGGCCTGCGGCGGATGGCCGGCCGCGGCCTGCACCACCGGGCCTGTCGCCTGCGCGACCGACGGCAAAGGCACCATCACGCGCGTGTCGCGCAGCTTCTGCCGGGCCGTTTCCAACAGCGCCTCGCGCTGCCTGACGGCTGCCAGCGACGTCTGGACCTCGAGCACCGCCTGCCGCGTGTTCGCCTGCGCGACCTCGTGCTCGGTTTCGGCCTGATCAAAGTCTTCTTTCGACGTCGCCTGCCGACGATACAGAGCGCGGCTGCGTTCGAGCTTGCTGCGGGTGTTCTTTTCCAGTAACTCGGCCCGTTCGACGGCCGGCAGGCGATGCACGTCGAAACTCTCTTCCGGCGGGTCTTTGACTCCCAGCCGCGCCATTTCCAGTTCCAGGGCCCGCTGCGCTTCGGTCGCCAGCAAGCGGTAGTCGGTGTCGTCGAGTTCCAGAAGCACGTCGCCGGGGCGAACAATGTCACCGACGTCGTGCGCGATGCGGGCCACGCGCCCGTCGACTTTCGGGGCGATCTCGACTTCTTCAAATCCGTAGAGCGTCCCGACGACCTTTACCGAGCGCTGCACCGGACGAGGAACGACCGGCGCCACCGTGACGGCCACGGCGGGCTGCAACCGGGGGGCGGCAGCGCCCGGCTTATCGCCGGCTGCCGGCGACTTCCGCTGCCAGGCCAGAAACGCTGCCGCGCCGCCAGCCAGAATGGCCAGAACCAGCGTCCAGCGCGTGATCCGCTTGAAAGCGTTCATGGGATGTCGAATCTTCGCCGACTTACCGTTCGGGCGAGGCGCGGCGCCGGCGCTCGCCCTCGGTCAGAATTCCGTGAAACACCACGTCGAGAATGCCTTCCGCCTGCGCACGATACGCCTGCCGGCGGCCCACAAAGTAGTTCGTGAACATCGTGCCATACACGAGGTCGCCCAGTACGTCGAGCAGGCGTTCGACGGGACCTTCGCGAACGCGTCCCGCGGCCATCAGATCGCGAAACGTCTGTTCCCACCGCGCCGAATTCTTCTCGCGCTGCTCGAAATACGTCGGTTGTTTGCGATCTTTGAACTGGGCCCGTTCCTGAATGAGCAACTCAACGAACTCGGGGTGCTCGTCGAAAAACGCCAGATAGGCCTCGATCGCCTGCGACATCGACTCGAGCGGATCGACCGCCGGAGACAACGTCGCGTCAACTCTCTCGGTCAGCCTGCGCATTCCCAGGTCGGCCGCCGCCAGAAAAAGTTCTCGCTTGCTGGCGAAATACCGGTACAGCGTCCCTTTGCCAACCCCCACCCGATCGGCCAGCTCTTGTGTGTCGGCGTCAGCATACCCGCGCTCGGCAAACAGCTTCGCGGCTGCCGAGAGAATCTCCTCGGTTCGCCGCTCCAAGAGCGCAGGATTCGGGGGTCGGCCCCGCTTTTTGACGTGTGTGGCGGGCATCAGCCCTCTCCGGCCATATTTTTGTGACGGACTGGTCAGTCAAGTAATTCTATGGCCGGGGTTCCCGCGCGGTCAATATTGTCGTCGGAACGATGGCAGGTTGTGGCGCAAACGACGACGTTGCGGGTGCAGCGACGGCTGGCAACTGGGCGACAGCCATGAATCGCAACCATTTTCTACACAATCAGTTACGCGCGCCAAAGAAAAATAAGCTGCCAGCCTGGCACAAACGCTGCGATTTTGCGCTGAAGACCATTGGCCACCTCGCAGCAATCAGCGAAATCAGCGATGTGACTTGCCTGGGGACTGGGCGGAGAGAACCCCGCGGCCCACAGTCGGACGTTTTCCACCGTCCCAGTCCTCGGGTTTTTCATGGGGTGGGCGTCCGCGATCCGAGGGGCCTGGCCTGCGGGAAATGCCGTCGGCATGCGTTAAAAGGGCGGTCGCTTCGCGCAACGCGCCGCATGAATCAAACCGACGGTGGGACCAACCTGAAACGGCGCGTAACTCACTTCTCGCGCGTGGCAGCGATCGTTTTGACCGTTTGCTCGTCGTCGGTGGTCACGGTGACCGCGTCCCCCTTCCGAAGGTCACCCAGTCTGGCCGACTTCTTGTTGAGCGTGATCATCACCGACTCGCCGATGACGAACGTCCGGTCGTTTTTCCCATCCGTTGTGACAAGCTCTCCGGAGCCTTTGCCGACCGGCTCTTTTGTGGAAACGACCGTTCCATCGAATGTTTTGTCGGCCCAAGCGGTTCTTGCCAGCCCGGCCAGCAAAGCGAGGACGATCATCAGCAGCACGCAGGCAGCATTGTTCGTCGTCATGGCGGCTTCTCCTCGTCAATCCCGGTGGGTGCACGCGGGCAACTCTTGAGGCGCCCAGAATTCCCGCGCGATCCGGCGTGCGCCGTGGGGCGGACAAGCGCCGGATCGCGGGGAAGTCTCTCTATGATAAAAACGGGCCGTCGAGGTACGGAACCAGCTCCGCGCCGGTGCGCTCTGTGGCGCTAAGCGGCGAATCGAAACGGCCCGTGTCGGTCCTCAGGGCGACCCGTTGCGGAGATTGTGATAAAGCACGCGCCATTCCAATTCGGACAAAATCGCCAGTAACCGCGAACAGGTTTCGATTTTATGGCAAACCGCGAAGAGTCCGCAGACGAGGATGACTTCCGGCTGTCCTGCGACCGGGCAAGGTGACTGCGAATTGACCAGAGTTATGTCGGACCTTCGTCTCGATGGACGGGGAGCGCTGCCCAGCACCTTGTTATCATGCCGCCATGCACAACCTGCCGGCCTATCTGCAACTGTGTCGCTTCCCCGCCGTGTTCACGGCCCTGGCCGACATTTTCGTCGGGTATCTGCTGACGCGGCCCGATCTGTCCCCCTGGCCCGATTTCGCAATGCTGCTCGTCGCGACCGCGGGGTTGTACCTGTCGGGAATGGCCTTTAACGACGTGTTCGACCATGCGGTCGACGCCCAGGAGCGGCCCGAGCGACCGATTCCCTCGGGCCGGGTACCCGTCGGCTATGCGATCAGCTTCGCAGGCATCTTGATGGCAAGCGGAGTGGGCGCGGCCATTGCCGTGGGGTGGCCGAGCGCCGTCGTCGCCCTGCTCTTGGTGTGGTGTATCTTCCTCTACAACGGACTGTTGAAGCGAACGCCTGTGGGGCCGCTCGCCATGGGAACCTGCCGGTTTCTCAATGTCATGCTGGGGGCCAGCACGGCGGTCGAACCGCACCTGGGCCAGCCGACGGCCGCGGCGGTCTGGTCGTTGCCGCAATTGTTTGTCGCCGTCGGGCTTGGCACATACATCGCCGGGGTGACGTGGTTTGCGCGGCGCGAAGCGCAGGTCAGCAGCCGGCTGCAACTGGCCGGCGCGATCGGCGTGATCAATCTCGGGTTGATTCTGCTGATTGCCTTCGTGCTGAACTGGCACGACCCTGAGATGATCCCCCGCAGTTGGAACGCGGCGCTGTTGCTGGCGGCAATCGGCGTGGTGCTCAACCGGCGCGTGACGAAAGCGCTGTTCGACCCTGTTCCCGCGCGCGTGCAGGCGGGCGTGCGCACACTGTTGATGTCGCTGGTGATGCTCGACGCGGCGCTCGTTTATTTCGCCAATGAAAACCGCCTGTACGCCATCTGCGTCGTGCTGCTCTTGATTCCCGCGCAGCTTCTGGGGCGGTTTCTGGCGGTGACCTGAAGGCGATCAACGCACCTTCACTTCCAGCTTGCCGACGTCGATCGTGTCGACCATCCCTCCGGTTGTGAGGTCCCAGAAACGGATTGTGCCGTCTTCGGCGGCCGAAGCCAATCGGGTTCCGTCTGGAGAAAAGCACAGCGCCCGGATCGGCGCGGT
This sequence comes from Planctomycetaceae bacterium, assembly GCA_052388175.1. Lineage (GTDB taxonomy): Bacteria > Planctomycetota > Planctomycetia > Planctomycetales > Planctomycetaceae > SIAF01. Next base: position 39,947 of record JBQTIL010000065.1, read on the forward strand.
GTGTGCCGAGAGGCTTCCGCTGCGGACCTGCTCAGGCAAGTCCCACAGGATGATCTCGCGGTCAAACCCGCCGGTCGCCGCGAGCTTCCCGTCAGGAGAGACCGCCAAGGCCGAAAGACCAAATCGATCAACGACCACCCGCTTCAGCAGTTCGCCGGTGGCTGTGTCCCACAGGTAGAGCGCGGCATCGGGCGCTGCGGTAACCGATGTCAGACGCTGCTGTCCCTTGACGAACGCAACTTTTACGACGGGCGCGATCGGCCCCGACAGCACACGCTCGCATTCGCCGCTGCGGCGATTCCAGAGACGAATGACGCCGTCCTCCGCCGCAGTCGCGATCAGCCGGCCGTCGTCAGAAAAACTCACGTCGCTCACGAACAGGGCATGGGGGGGCAGCCTCAGCAGTTCGCCCCCTGAACGGGAGTCACACAGCAGGACGTCAAACTTCACCGCGACCGCAAACACCGCTCCATCCGACGAAACGGCCAGCGCGCTGACCTCATAGCGCGCGGGAATTTCGAGCAGGTGAGTTTCTGCCTGCGAATGCAGGTCGATTCGCCACAGTCCGCCAGAATCGCCCACGACCAGTGCGGCAGAACCATCCGGCAGCAAGACGGCGTGCACCAGGTGCACGCCCCCCGTCGGCAGGGATTGCGCGGCCGGCCCATTCCCGATAGCATGCAGCCACAGCCGGCCGTCGCAGTTCTCGCCTCCTCGCGTCCGCGAGAGCAACGTGCGGCCGTCGGCCGACCAATCGAGATCGACCACACACGTTTGCGGCACGTCGAAGAGGTTATCAGCCGTCGGGTATTGGGTCACAAACCAGCACACGCCGGCCAGGATGACGCCCGCCACGGCGAGCGCTCTCGCGAGCTCGTACAAAAGTGACATCGCCGGCCCCCATTGTGTTGCAAGAAGGAATTCGACCTGGCTGCCAGAACTTTGCCCGCCGGGGTTTCGCTGTCCCCGGCGGCCAGTGAGGCACCGGTCGAGGGCGGCACTACACCTGCACGAGCTTGAGGCGGAAGCCGCCGCCATCGGTCAGCGTGTACGTGGAAACCGGGTCCGGGTCGAAATCGACCGTGTCCATGTAGGATCCGACGACGTACACATTCCCGGCGCCGTCCACCGCGATGCCAGTGCCAAAGTCGAAGCTGGTTCCACCGACCGCTACGGCCCACTGGTAAGTGCCGTTGGCGTTGAACCGGGTCACGAATACGTCGAGCCACCCGTTACACGTCAGGATGTTGGTTCCGGCGCCGGGGTCGAAGTCTGATGGCGCCGTGACTCCTGTGTCGGCCCCCTGGAACACGCCCGTGGCGTAGACGTTCCCGGCGGAGTCCAGAGTCAGGCTCTTCACGGCCGCGAACCCTTCCCCGACCGGTTGCGCCCAGATCAGCGAGCCGGACGAGTTGAGCTTGCTGATGAACCCGCCCCCGAAGGTGGCACCGGAGTACACGTCAAAGGGGAGCGTGCGGGTCCCCTTTCCCGGATCGAAATCGACCGCTCCGACGTAGCTCCCGCCGACGACGATGTTGCCGCTGCCGTCCACCGCGAGGTCGTAACACCTGTTGTAGGAGACGGAAGTCTTGTTGACGAACGGGCTGACCCAGCCGAAGTTCCCGGCGCTCGTCAGCTTCAGGACGTAGCCGCTGTCGTTCGCCCCGCCGGTGACGTTCTTCTTGCCGTTGCCGGGGTCGAAGTCGACCGTCCCCTTGAAGGTCCCGCCCACGTAGACGTTCCCCGCGGCGTCCGCTCCGATGCCATTGGCGACTTCATTTCCCCCGCTGGTGTTGCCGATCTGTTTGCCCCAGACGAGGGAGCCGCTGGCGTTGAACTTCTCGACCTGGATGTTGGTGAAGGCCACCGATCCGTCCGCGTTGCGGCGGGTCGTGGATCCGGCCGCGAGGACGTTGCCGGCACCGTCGACAGCGACTCCATTGGCCGATTCACTGTCGGCACCGCCCCAGCGCGTCGCCCACTGCACGGTCCCATCCGAGCCAAGCTTCACGACGAACCCGTCGTAGGACCCGCCGCTCGTCAGAGTGTAGGCGCCGAAACTGACGGTTCCGCTGAAAGACCCGCCGATATAGACGTTTCCGCTCGCGTCGGTCGTCACGCTCGCGGCTCTGCTCGTCGAGCCCGGCGCATCAACCATGACTCCCGGGCTGGCCCACAGCAGGGAACCGTCGGCGTCGTACTTGGCCACGTAGGCGCTGCTGCGGTTGGCGGTGAGGATATCGGTATCCCCCGCGTGGGTGGCGCCCGGGTCGAAGTCGACTGTTCCTGAAAAGCTGCCGACCATGATCGAGTTCCCGGCCTGGTCGGTGGCAACGTCCACGGTGCTGGCGTCGATCCCCACGACGCTCCCGAACGAAGCCGAGAGTAGGGACCGCTCTTCCAGAACCTCCGCTGCGCGATAGACAGGCGCAAAGCCGCGGCGGCGCAGGTCGCAGCGCCTGCGCCGTCTCCGCGGCGCGCCTCTTCCTAACAGACGATGGGCAAACCGTGACAGGACCGTGGTCGCAGCGAGCATGGAAGGCTCCTGGCGGCCTGCATACAATGAAAACGGCAACCGCGGCGCGCAGGCCCTCTGCGCTCGCGGGACGTCCCGGCCGGTGAGCTCACTGGTGCCAACCTGTCGCTCACCGGCCGCTTGTTGTATCCGTCGACTCGTATCGTTGTTGGGTTTTTGCGTAGGACTCAATCCGTCCGTATTGTTTTCAGGTCCCTTACGTGGCGCACGGATTGAGAATATTGAGAATCCGTGCTACGGCCGATCTCCTCGCACGCCGGAGGCGTGCCAGCCATTAGCCGGGGGTTGAGTCCCGGCGTGCCGGGACGACACCCCCGGTGGTCGATGAATCGAATCGCGCCCACCCCGGAGGGGTGGCAGCGCGTCGCGGTTTGTGCGGCCATTGGAATCGGTGCGATCATGGTCTGTCGGTTTCCTCGGGTCGCGGGACGGGAGCAGGACGGGCGTCGGCTTCGCGGTCGCGATTCGCGGTCACGCCCAGGAGCGCCGCCGCCTCGTCCCGCAGCAGCTCCAGCGTGAGCCGGCGATTCCAACCGCCCGGCTCGGCGCCGGTTGCTTTTCCGTCGCCGAGAATCTGCTCTGTGGAGTCAACCGCCTTGTCGTACCACCGGCGCGCCTCGTCGAGCTGCCCCAGTTTGAAACAGGTCATGGCGCGAAAATACCAGGCGTACGCGGGTGCGGTGTTGTCGGTTGCCTCGGCGGATTCGCACCGTTCGAGCGCGGCCAGCGCCTCGTCGAATCGACCGGCGCGAAACAGCGCCGCGCCGAGACCCTGCCAGGCCTGCATCCGCTGGTTCGCGCCCGCAATTTCGACGGCCCGCCGCGCGAGGCTGATTGCTTCCTCGATGTCGGCGATGGCGTTCGGAGCCAACGCACAAGTCCAGGCCGTAAAGTGCAACTCGTAGTGGTTCCGGCTGTCGTGGAACTGCCGCAGCATCGCGGCGCAATCGGCGCGATAGGCTGCCTCATCATGCAACGCCAGGCACAAGAGTGCGTGCTGATACCGGGGATAGTACCCCGTCGTCGGCGTGGCCGTGCCGGCATCAAGGTCGCTTCGGGCCGCGGCGAGCCATCGCAATGTGCAGCGCCGCACGGGCGGTCAGCGATTCCGGGTTGCCGGCGCTCTGACGGACCATTTCATCGGCGAGTGCAAGAATGCCGGTGCGGATGCTCGCATCGGGACACGCGACAACGTCGGTGGGCGGAATCACTCTGATAGTCGATGCATTTTGAGGCTGCAACTTGACCGCATGGCCGAGATCGGCCAGCGCTCGCGAAAACTCCGCCAGGCGGAAGTGCGCTAGCGCGCGTTTCCGGTACGTGTCCGCGCCGTTCCAGGCGCCGCGGCGAATCGACTCGTCGAAATCGGCGATGGCCTTGTCGAGTTCCCCACGAGACAGCAAAACGTCGCCGCGGTGGTTGAGCACTTCCGAATCCGCGGGATTCCATTGAATCGAGAGGTCGAGCAGGGGAAGCGCCTGTGTAAATCGCCCGCCGTGGTATTCCGCATCGGCGATCGCAAAGACCCTACGCGCGAAGGACGCCCGCTCGCTCTCGTTGCGACTCTCTGGTGAGCGGAGTTCACCGAAGTCGCTCTGCGCCGCCTCAAGATTTCCCATTGCGAGATGCAGCGCCCCGCGAGCGAGATGGGCGTCGGCGCTGCCGTTCGTCCGCTCAATCGTCTTGTCGGCCAGCAGCATGATTTCCGCGCGAAAACCTTCATCGGGACACGCGGCGACCGTGTGCGTAATCAATCCCAAGGGGCGGACGTCGTCAGGATTTCGTTCCAGCGCCGCACCGACCGCGGCCAAGGCCGCATCGAATCGCCCGAGCTTGCACTGGAACTCCACAAGCAACCTCAAGTTGTCGAGATTGCTTGGATCGCGCTGAAGGCACCGTTCAAGCTTGGCGCTCATCTCCTCGCGGAGTGCGTTCGCTTGCTCGGCCCGCCCCAGGCGGGTAAGCACAGAATGCAAGGCATCATAGATGGTCTTCAGGCCGCCTGAATTCCCGAAATTGCTGCTTGCGCAACTCTTCGTTGCGTTCCACGCTTGTCTAATTGACTGCTCGGCCTCGTCGTCTCGTCCGCTAGAAGCGAGGATTTTTGCCAGTGCGAGTTGCGCCTTTTCCAAAATGTTGCGCGGCAATCCCAAATCGGGACGACTCGCGGTATACGCATCAAGCAGGGCGATCGCGCGACGCAGCAGGCTCTCTCGCTCCGCGATTTGAGCCGGATCTCGGCGAATATCAGCCCGACATTGCAGCACGCAAGGGAGCGCAAAGGCGGCATCCACCCCAGACAATTCGGGCAGATCGTCGGCGTAGGCCGCGATCTGGGCTTCCGCCAGGGACTCCGCTTCCAGGAGCAGCTTCTCCCCCTCTTCAAAGTTCGTTTCTCCTTCCAACAGCCCCAAATGGTGCAGGCTCCAAACGAGAAGCACACGTTCGCTCTGATTGTTGGGAAGTTTCGGTTGCAATTCGCGCAGTGATGCAGTGACCTCGCGGGCGAGGTTGAGGGCCTCCGCTCGTCGACCGGCCATCTTGAAGTAGTTTGAGAGGTCATGTTTGAGAGTCTGCTCCATGAGTTGATATCTGTAGTCGTTTGGAAACATCTCCTGAAAACGGCGGCACAAGGCGAGTCCACGCTTCAGGCCTTCTTCCGCGCGGCTGCCCCCCCCGGGCACCTTCCAGCCGTGGATGACCATCGGCATCATCCCGCGGAACAGGAGTTCGAGATAATTGAGGTCGTCGGGGTGCTCCTGCAGCAGGCTTTCCGCGATGGCGACCACTTGTTCGGCAGCGGCAGTGGCTCCTGTAAAATTGTGCATACGAGAGTTAATGTTGTGCACTCGGAGCCAGGCTTCGGCCACCTCGACACGCAGCCTGGGATCGTCGCTGCGCTGGCGGAGGAATTCCTCGTAGAATTTGAGCGCATCTTCCAGTAACTGTTTGCGCACCGCCTCGGTGCCGGGGATGCGAGCCAGCCTCTCGTCGCTGACGCGCGTCAGCATCTGATCGACGGCCGCCAAGGCGTTTTTCAAACTGTCCTCCGCAAGTTGGCGCTGCTCGTCGGCAGTCTGCCGCTGCCGATTGGCTTCATCGCGTTGCGTCTGGGCCTCCTGGCGCTGCGCCACCGCGTCCCGGCGCTCTGTATCCGCCACCTTGCGGGCGCCCTTCGCCTCCACCGCCTGCCAGACACTGACGGCCGTACCGACCAGCATCGCCACAGCCACGATGGCTGTCGTAACGAGCGCCGCTTTGTGCCGCCGGGTCAGCTTGCGCAGCCGGTAGCCTACCGACGGCGGGCAGGCCTCCACCGGCTCGTCATTAAGATACCGCTGCACGTCGGCCGCCAGGGCGCTGGCCGATTCGTAACGCCGCTTGCGGTCCTTCTCCAGCGCCTTCATCACGATCCAGTCCAGCTCCCCTCGAAGCTGCTGGCTGAGCTTCTTCGGCTCGACCTGGCGGCGGTCGCAGACTGTCGACAGGTCATGCGCCTTGAGCGTACCGACCCGCGCACTGGGGAGCGGCGGATCGACTTCGCGAATCAGGCGGCGCATTTCGTCCAGGCCGGCCTTCTGCAGCGTGTCGCGTGCGAAGGGAGTGTGGCCGGTGAGCAGTTCGTACAGCAGCACCCCCAGCGAATAGACGTCGCTGCGCGTATCGACGTCGAGGCTGCTCTGGCCGGCCTGCTCAGGGCTCATGTACAAAGGCGTCCCGACCATGTGATTGAAGCCGGTGTAGAGCGTCTTGTCGGTCAGTTGCTGGCCGATCGCCTTGGCCACGCCGAAGTCGATCACTTTGGGGACGGGCGTCACGTCGTGCACTTCGACCAGCAGGTTGCTGGGCTTGATGTCGCGGTGGATCAGGCCTTTCTGATGGGCGTGCTGGACCGCCTGGCAGAACGTGATGAACAATTTCAGCCGTTCGCGCGTAGCGAGCTTCTGTTGATCGCAGAAATCGGTGACGGGCGTCCCTTTGACCAGCTCCATCACGAAATAGGGGCGACCGGCGGCGGTCTCACCCGCGTCCAGCACCTTGGCGATGTGGGGGTGGTTCATCATCGCCAGCGCCTGCCGCTCGGCCTCGAACCGGGCGATCACCTCGCGGGTGTCCATGCCCGGCTTGATGAGCTTAAGCGCCACCGTGCGGCGGACGGGCGTCTTCTGCTCGGCGACATAGACGGTCCCCATGCCCCCCGAGCCGATCTGCTCCAGGAGCTTGTAGGGGCCGATCTGCGTACCGGGGGCTTCGGGGGTCGGTTGGTCGATCGCTGTCGTCGCGGCTGACTCGATCGCAACCCCCAGTCGCACATTGATCCGCTCCTCGTCCAGCAGGCTGTCGGGGCGATGGTGCGCAGCCAGCAGCAATTCAACCTGGGCACGCAATGCGGCATCGGCACCGCACGCCCGGTCGAGAAACTCCCCCCGTTCCGGGAGGGGCTTCTGGATTGCCGCCGCAAAGAGTTCTTCTTCGGTCAGGGTGCCCATGGCAGGCCTCACGAGCGAAAGGCGACAAGACGCGGCGGTGGCGTTTGCGAACGAGGTCGATTCACCCGCGCCCCGCCTCAACATACAGTGTGCAATTGAGGCCGGGATTGCCCCAGGAATTGCGTGGAAAAACGGGCCAAAACGTCAGCCCGGCACAGATTCGCCGTCAGCAGCCATTTCGCGCTTGAGCCACGCCCGGGCGAAAGCCCAATGGCGGTCGGCCGTTGTATCGGAAACGCCCATTGCGGCGGCGGCCTCGGCGTTGGTCAGCCCCGCGAAGAAGCGCAGCTTCACAAGCCGAGACTGCTCGGGGTGCCGTTGTTCCAGCCGGGTCAGAGCCTCGTCAAGCATCAGCAGTCGCAAGTCGGGGTCGGCAGCCGGCAGCAACTCGGGATCGAGCTGGATCCGCTCGCGTCCACCGCCCCGTTTTTCGGCGGATCGGCGGCGAGCGTTCATGATCAGAATCCGCCGCATGGCTTCCGCCGCGGCGGCGAAAAAGTGCCCCCGGCTGTTCCACTCCGATTTCCCGTCGGAATCGACCAGCCGCAGATACGCCTCGTGCACCAGGGCCGTGGCTTGCAGAGTCTGACCGGGCGACTCCTGGGCCATTCTCTGGGCCGCCAGCCTCCGCAGTTCGTCGTAGACCAGCGGCAAAAGCTGCTCGGCCGCCCGGGGGTCGCCTCGCTCAATGGCAGACAGAATGCAGGTGACGTCGCCCATGCCCGGCCCCTGTGAGAACGGAAGCGCTCCCTGAGCATACCCGAGAGCACCCAGCCCAGGCTACTGGCGAGCAGTGGTCGAACGTCCGCCGTGAATCGACGGCGTCACTCCACCACCAACTCGCCGTTCATCACCATCCAGTGGCCGGGAAAGGTGCACAGGTACGGGTACACCCCTTTTTCGGCCGGCGCCTGAAAGTAAATCGTGAACGACTGCCGCGCGGGAACAATATCGGTGTATACCAGCACGTCGTCGGTCTGGGGTACGTACTGCCGTAACACGGCTTCCGGGTCGGCAATCAGCTTGTTCGCGAGGTCACCCACCTTCGCGAGCGACCCGGGGCGAACCAGAACCCAGTTGTGGGGAACGACGTCGGGGTTCGTGAACGTCAATTCAATGAAGGCGCTGGCTTTGGCTTTCAGCCGGCGTGTCGAATAGGTCAGGTTCTTTTCCGCCTGCAACTCGAGCCGCGCGGGGGTATCGGGTGACGTCGGGTACCGCCACGGGTTGGGAATCGACTTGCCCAGCGCGGCGAGATCGACCGACTGCGGGTGCGCCGCGATGATCTTCGTCGCGGACTGGTACCCGGGAAACTGCGTGAACGGCCGGTCGAGCTTGTGTGCCGTGATGAACAGTTCCTGCGGGCGGCCGGGCTCAATCTGTACAACCAGGTGCAACTGGTTCACCGGCTGCAACTGCGGCATCTCAATAAACAGCGTCCGCTCGTCGATGACTTGAGCGCCGGTGATCTCGAGCACTTCGTGCCCGACGACTCCGGGGTGACTCGGCGCGAGATCGGCGGAACCATAGCCTGGGCCGTAGCGGTAGTTCCAGACCTGGGCAAAGTGATTCTCGGGCTTCGACGACACCCCGCGATCGACCGGTTCGACAAACGTCAGGCGCACTCCGTTTTCGTGCAGGTGCAGCGATTGGGGAAGCTGAACGCGCTTTTTCGTGTAGCGCACGCGGTGGAAACAGCCGTCATCGGGCGAGAAATTCACCCAGCCGGTGAGGCCCGAAACGTAAAGCTGCCCGTCGCGCGGATTGGCCTTCGCCCGATGCACGCCCGAACGAAACTCGCCCCCGGCCAGCGGCACAACGGCCCCCTGCGGCTGCCCATCGACTTCGTCGCGCAATACCAGAACGTGACTCGACTGCCCGAACGAGAGGTGCATGATCTGATTCGCCAATGGCCCGAACCGCGGGTCGGTGACGACCGCCTGACCGCCGCTGCTGTTGTCGATTCCCCGGGGCAGATAGACCATCGGGAGCGCAGGTGGTATTCCGTCGACCGGCCCGCCGTAGCCGAAGTGCGGGGCGGGCCGCTGGTTGGGTTTGACCAGACAGATCATCGAAGCGGGGGTCCACTCTCCTTCGCTGCAGGGCGCCGTGATCGCCCCATCGGGCAATCGGCAGACTCCATCGGGGTTACGCAATCCTGTCGCGAGAACTTCGACGTCGGCTCGACCGGGCGTGATGCGAATCAGTCCCTGATTGCCCGAGGCGGTAATGAACCGCCCCTGATCGTCGTGGGCCGCGCCACAGATGAAATCGTGCCCTGCGGGTGAAGTGGTGTACGCATTCGACACGCACTCGTAGAAATCAGCTTCGCCGTCGCCGTTCAGGTCGTGCAGGCGGGTGAGCTGGTCGCGGCCGAGCGTGTAGACCTGGCCTTTGAAGACGGTCACCCCCAGCGGCTGATTGAGGCCCGTGGCGAAGCGGCGCCAGCGCACTTCTTTCAGGCTTTCGTCGAGCCCCGTGACGCGCCACACGTCGCCGGCCATCGTCGCCACGAACGCCGTCCCGTCGGGAAGAAAATCGTGATCGCTGGCGAACAAAAGCGCCTTCCAGGGGTTGTCGAACGGCAATCTGATCGTGTCGATGGTGTAGGGCCGGTCGGGCCCGAGTTCCCCAACGGTCGTCAACTCTTGCGGCCACTGGCGGGGCCCCCCTTGCAGGGCGGCGCGCAGCGGGTGCGAGTCGGCCGGCGAGACGACTCGCTCGAACTTTCCATCGCGGACCCAGGGAGCATCGAGCAGGTCTGTATTCCCGATGCGGTAGGCAAAGACGACGCGGGGGCCATAGCGGTAGAGGCCGCGAAAGATAAAAGGCTCGTCGGGCCTGACGCCTTCGGGCCGGGGCAAGAGCGTTCCGCCGGGGCGCAGGCCATCCATAAAACCGTGGCGAATCGGAGAAAGCGTCAGAAAGCCGCCGCTCCAAAGGGCATCATAGGTCAGCGTTTCGGGGTTGAAGCAGCAGGCGAGCTCTCCCTTGTCGCCCAGGCGCACGCAGATTCCCTTGGGAACGGCGAGGTCGCCCGCCCCGTGGAAAACGCCGGCCTGCATGCTGCCGAAATTCGAGGCACTCCACCGGTCGTCCATCCAGCGTTTTTCACCCTGATCCTTCCCCCAGTGGCCGAACGCGCCGCCGTCAAGCCCGGGAAACGCCGGCAATAGATGTGGTCGGTTCTTTTCGGCGCGGAAGTACAGGGCCTCTTTGAGGTAAAAATCGTACAGACGTTCGTCGTTCACCGGGTGCTGCCACAGAGGCCAGGCCGCGGGGTCGAGCGGCGCGCGATCGTAGGCGAACGTGGCGGGCACGTGCGGGGCGCCGATCGCGTCTTCGAGCCCCGGGGTGCGGCCAAGTTCCAGCAAGAACCGCAACAGGTCGCGGCGCTGCGCGGCCGACATGGCCGCGGCGATTCCATCGGGCATCAGCGTTCCCGTTTCGTGTTGCTCGTCGATTTCTGACTTCGGAATCGAGGCGCTCCGCTGCGTCGTCGGGTCGAAGAGCTCGATCGCTTCGTTCGATTCCGCCAGCTTATAGCCCTGCCGCGTCTGGCCGTTCGCCAGCACCAGCGACCACGCGACGTATTCCGCCTTGACCGTGCGCCGGGGCCACAACACGGCCTCGGCAATCTCGGCCGGCTTCAACCGCTTGCCCACGTCGTTGAGCGCCGGGCCCACCGCGCCCCCCTGCGCACCGACCTGATGGCACGACAGGCACGCGAACCGCGCCTCGCGAAACACCTGCGCGCCGCGCTGTGCGTCTCCCTCACCATTGGCCGCGTCGATCAATAGCGCGACGAGCCGCGCGTCGTACTCGGCCGGCAGCGCCGCAGGGGATGCGGTTGCGGCCGTGTGCCCGTGAGTGTGGCCGGATGCCGGGGGCTTTCCTTGCGCCGAAAGGCGGCCCGACCCGAGCAACGCGAAGGCGAACGTCACACCGGCGCCGGTCAAGAATGCGATGGTGCCGCGTGCGTTCATGTCGCGATGCTATTGAGCCGCCTGTCACCACGCAAGGTGCGGCCGGAGAGGCGTTTTCATGTCTGCCGCAGATCGACAGTGTCGCGCATTGGAAGCGGGTTTCGGCTGGGGCCTGAAGTGCGCAGTCGCAAGCATATTGGGAGATCGGAGGCTTCTTAGCATCGCTGGACAACTTCGCGGGGGGGCGTGAAACCCGAAAGCGGAAATCCGCTCTGGCAGCCGCGCGGCGGTCAGTGCTCACGACGGTAACGTCAAATCCACAGATTTCTCAGATTCAAGGGATTTGACGGTGCTACCGTTTCCGCTCTAAATCCCTTGAATCAGCGAAATCTGTGGATTCCAAAAACAGGTGACGAGCTCAGGCTCGGATGGCGCTGGCCGCCACTTTGTCGTGACAACAAAACGTCGGCATCGTGAAGGGAACCTTCGGTCTGTGGAGGCCGCGGCGCGGGTGTGAGATACTGGCGCTTGGCAAACCGGCGTGATTTGAAACGACCGGCCGGACGACGCCCCGGCCGCCGCCCTGCACGACATGCCCCCGCCTCTCGAACTGCCGACGATTCAGAACTGGAGCTGCCATAACTGCGGCGGCTGCTGCCGGCAGCATTCCATCGAAATCACCCCGGAAGAACGGGCCCGCATCACGGCCCAGAACTGGACCGTCGCCGACGGCATTCCGACCGGGCGGCCGTTGTTCGTCAGGCTGGGGGTTCTTCCGTGGGGCAATCGCTATCGGCTGGGGAACCAGGCCGACGGTGGCTGTGTGTTTCTCGACGACCGCGGGCTGTGCCGCATCCACGCCAAATTCGGCGAGGCGGCCAAGCCGCTGGCATGCCGCATTTACCCCTATGCGTTCCATCCAGCCGGCCGGAAGATCACCGTCAGTCTGCGGTTCAGTTGCCCGTCGGTCGTGGCCAACAAAGGGCGGCCGGTCGTCCTGCAGCGCGACGAGTTGAAATCGTTCGAGCGACTGGTGGTTCCCGAAGGGGCCGAACGGACGTCGCCCCCCGAAGTGTCTGCCGGCCAGCGGCTCGACTGGCCCGACACGTTGAAATTCGTCGACGTACTCGACACGCTGCTCGCGCCGGGCGACGCGCCCGTAGTCGTGAGACTGTTGCGCGGGCTGCGGTTTGTCGAGCTGGTTGGGGCGGCGCGATTTGACAAGGTCCGTGAAGCGCGGCTCAGCGAGTTTCTCGAAATCTTGCAGGCGGCCGCGTCCGCCGAAGTCTCCGCCGACTTGTCGCAGTATGCCGAGCCGAAGGCGATCGGGCGGACTCAGTTCCGGCTGCTGGCAGCGCAATACGCCCGCAGAGACACGTTCGCCGAGCGGCAATTGGGGCTCTCCAACCGCTGGAAGCTGTTCCGGGCCGGGTTACGCTTCGCGCGGGGGAAGGGTTCTGTTCCCGCCCTGCAAGGCGCGTTCAAGTCGGTGCCGTTCGCCGAGCTCGAACCGGCGTTCGGCCCGCTCTCTTCCGAGGCCGATGAGATCTTGACGAGATACCTGCTGGTCAAGGTCCGGGGAATGCATTTTTGCGGCCGGGCGCACGCCGACGAACCGCTGGTGGAAGGCTTTCAGGCGCTGACGCTCGTCGTGCCGGTGGTTCTCTGGATTGCCCGCTGGCTGGCGGTGGGCGACGGCCGCCGGTCGCTCTCAACCGACGACGTGGCACGGGCGCTGGCGATTGCCGATCATCACCACGGGTACGCGCCGAAGTTCGGCCAGCCCGGCTTTCGCACTCGCGTCCGCCTGCTCGCGCACCTGGGAGAAATCCCGAGGCTCGTCGCCTGGTATGGGAAATAGTGAACAACGCTGGCGGGAATATCCCCCCCTTTGAATTCGAAACCGCTGAGTTCACGCGAGAAGCGCCGAGACTTTCGGCCGGAATTCTGCTGAATCCAATCGGGCTGCAAGATCTGACCACGGACCACACAGAACACACGGAAACGAACTTGGAGAATGATTCATCTCCTCCTGTCTTATTTCTGTGTGTTCCGTGGTTCTTCCTATCCTTAACTGCGGCCAGGCCGCGTTGTGATCACTGTGTGCTCGGTGCTTCGATTTTCCTCGCAATATGAGCTTGGCGGTATTGGACCTCATTTGACACCAGGCAAGGCCCCGAAGCGCACCTCGCCGGCCTCCACCGTCGCCAGAACTTCGATCGCCTGCGTTTTGTCGGCGATGCGATACACAAACAGATCGGCCGGGTCGCCGGCCTGCAATGACGTGTGATCGAGACGCAAAAGCCGCCCGGGGTTGCGGCCCGCCATGTCGAGCGCTTCGCGCCACGAACAGGCGCCCGCCCGCACGGCATGCGCGACGCACTGCTCGGTCGTGCTGCCGGAACCGGCCAGGAACGTCTCTTGCCCGGCGACGACGATGCGGCCGTCGGCCAGCACCTGGGCGCGGCCCAGCTCATTTTCATAGGCACCCGGCGCACATCCGGCCCAGCCCGAGGCGTCGCTGATGAGCACGCACCTCGCGGGTGACTTGGCCCACACCATCGACCGAATCACGCTGTCGGGCAAATGGTGCCCGTCGGTGATCAGGCTGGCCGACAGCCGCGGTTCGCCCAACTGGTCCCAGATACAGTTCGGGTGCCGGCGTATGTACCGGTGGGCGCCGTTTCCCAGGTGCGTGCTGAGTCGCGCGCCGGCATCAACCGCGGCCACGATCTCTTCGGTCGTCGCCGCGGTGTGCCCGAGCGCAATCACCACCCCGCTCGAGACAGCGCGGCGAATGAACTCCAGCGCATGCGGCACTTCGGGGGCGACGGTCACAAGCCTGATGCGGTTCCCCGAAACCCGCTGCAAATCTGAAAACTCGTCCCAATCAGCCGGCCGGATGAATTCACGGAGATGCGCCCCGCGCGGGCCGTCTTCGGCCGACAGATATGGCCCTTCGAGATGGAATTGCCCGGCCATGCGTTCGATCCGCGCACTCTGCTCGCAGGCTTGCCGCAAACTCTCGAAGCCTGCGGCGAGCGTCTCGAACGAACTGGTGATGAGTGTGGGGCAGATCCGTACGACGCCGCGCGCGAGAAAGGCGTCGAGCACCCGCTCGACTCCCTCGGGCGTCAACTCGCGGTCGGCAAACCAGACCCCGCCGTAGCCATTGATCTGCACGTCAACCAGACCCGGAGCGACGTAGGGCCAATCGACGGGAGTGGCCGGCAGGTCAAGTGAACCGATCGACCGAATGCGGTTGCCGGCGAGCGCAATTTCGACGGGCGTGCCAGTATCGTAGCGGCGTGCGTGGAACGTGACAGGGGTCGCGTCGCTCATGATTCCGTTGCAGCGCGCCCGTAGACGAGAAACGGAGAAAACTGAACCACGGAATACACCGAAAACACGGAACCAAACGAGTGTAATTATTTCTGTGTGTTCTGTAGAAAATCTCGTTCCCAAGCTCCCGCCTGGGAACGCACTTTTCGGATGCCCCTGCTTCGATCGATGCCTGCCACGCCACGACCGAAAAGCTCACATCAGTCGGTAACCACGTCGGTCCCTTTCCGGCTCATTCCGTGCGTTCCGTGGACGATTCACCTTTCAGTTCGACGCTGATGACCCGTAGACCTGGGTGATGAAAATTCCGGCCATCAATCGGGGTCGCTCTCCATTTCATCAGGCGTACGTGCCGGGTCGGTCAATCGCCGCAAGAGCGGCGGAAGATTCTGCTCGTCGAACTGCGGGTTGTTCTTGAACGGGTTGTACAGCGGGTCGCCGACCAGCACCATCACCCATGAGGTGTGCGGGCACGTGCGGGCGTAAACCTCCGCCAGGGGGTATTTGCCCGAGAGCAACAGCGGAAAAAAATCGAGCGGTCTGGGGAAGGCCGCGAGATACGGTTCGTAAGTCGGCCCGACGGTGGCGGCGACGCCATCTTCCAATAGCCGCTTGCACCACACCTCGCTGCCGGCGCGACGCAACGTTTGCGCTTCGCCGCTGGCCATGTGATAGGCGACGGCCCCCGGGCGCCAGTCGAAGGCGTCGACGTATTTCGCCAGCGAGTACCAGCCGCAGTAGACGGCCGCGTCGGGGCAGTCTCCCGGCTGGAAAAGCTCGGGGCGGTCGTCGAACACCACTTCCAGCCGGGTGTGGGCCTTCAGGAACTGCGCCAGCTCGCGCAACGACCGATCGTAGTCGGCGTAGCTCCCCGGGCTGGGCTTATCTTCGACGATGCCGCGACCGTCGAGATACACCTTGCCCGTGAGCCCCTTTTTTTCGGTTTCGATGGCGGCGTCGATCAGCCGTTTCGATTGGGCGAACGTGGGGGCTTCGAGGCGCGAGACCATCAACGTCTGGGGCAGCGCTTCTCGTAGAAAATCGTCGGTGGCGTAGTTCAGCGGGTTGCTGCGCCAGCGCAACAGCGGGTAACCGGGCCACAAGACCAGGGCCAGCTCGTTATCGAAGCTGGAATAGCTTTCGTTCTTCTTCCACAGCTCCTGACTCTGCTCGATCCACTTGAGGGCCCCCAGCAGACCGTCGGAATACTGCAGGATCGACAGAATCTGCAGATCGCGTTCGACCGTGTCACCAACGCCATTGAGGCCCTGAATGGCGTTGCGCAGCCCCGCAAGCTGCCCGCGACGGAACTCATAGATGCGCAGCAGCTCGGGCGGCGGGTTCGTGGCTGTCTTGAGCTGCTGTCTCAAAGCGCTGACGATGGCCCGCAGCCCGCCCCCCTGGTTATACAGCCGCTCGAGCGAAACCGCGGCCGAGCGCCATTCGTTCGACGAGCGATCTGCCACCCGGTTCAAGCGCGCCTGGGCTTCGCTGATCGCCTGCTCGAGATAATCCGCGTACTCTTTGGACGACGCGTCGCCGGCCGGAGGCTGGCGTTCGCGGGGCTTGCCCTCGGCCTGCACCCGATCCATGGCCTGCGCCAGCTTGACGAGTCGTTCCTGCCGCAGTTTGCGCTGAATCTCGAGGTTGTTCCGCAGGTCGGCGACCGTCGGTTTGTTGGGTTCGAGGGGACCGATTTTGAGGGGCACGTCCCAGACGGTCACGAAGCAGCGGATCCTGCCGGCAAAACCGTTCTGTTCGAGCCAGCGGCGCACCGCGGGGCGCGTTTTCGATTCCCAGATGACGCGCGGCAGCTCTTCGCCCGTTTTCACGTCGAGCAGGCAGATTTGAGTTCTGGGGACGCCCCGCGCCCGCGCGTAATACTCTGCGAGCTCGCGCGACTGGTCGCTGTCTTTGACGGCGATGATGGCAATTTCATCGGGGGTGAGGGCGAAGGCCTGGCCAACAGACAGCAGCATGCCTGTCACCCAGAAGAGCACCCTGCCACCGAGCCGGCGATGTGCGAAATGCATTTGTTGTTCACCCTCACCAAAGTGTTGGGCGGCACGAGCCGAGCGACTCGCCGGCGCGATCAGTCCGTTATCATGTCTCGCAAGAAATCCTGCAATGGGGCGCCTTCGACCTGCTGGCAGGCATCGAACCGAATCTGTATTTCGTCGCGGCCGTTGGGCACCTGCATGATCTCTCGTTCGCGGCCGAGCTGCGCGATGCGGCCCAGCGCCACGCGGCCGGCCGCGACGCGCAACGTCAGATCGACGCCGCCGCGACGCTTGGTGTAGACCGTGGCCAGCACCTGTTCGCCATTCCGCTGGCGAAAATGTACGACCTGCTTGTTTGACCAGTCGGCCGAGGCGTGTGGCAGCGACGTTTCCAGCAGGGCCAACAGACGGTCGAGCACGTCGGGCTCCCACCTGACCCGCTTGCCGCTGGGAAACCCCTTACGCGACAGGTGCCATTTTTTTCCCAGCACCTTCCAGGGAGTGAGGTCGTTGAGATTGAGAGGCGCCGCACGGGTCTGGTCGAGATACGAGCGGAGCGCAGAACCGAGAAACTGCCTGAAGGCGGGGGTGTCGATCTCGCGGCGCCAGTGGACCGTGACCGTCACCTCCTGCCAGGGCCCTTTGAGGTTTTTCACACGGACGCGCGGCCCGCGCCCATACACGGGCAGTTCGTCGAGGTCGTCGAGGGGCTTCAGGTCGAGGGCCGCGGCGAGCCGGTCTTCGTGAAACGTGTTGCGTTTCACGCGGAACCTCAGCGTCAGCAGCCATTCGTCGCCGGTGAGGGCGTGCAGGAACCAGGTCGCTGGGGCGCCGGCGCCAGTCACCTCGACGACGCTGCGATCGTTCCAGTTGGTGGCGGCGAACCCTGTTTCCGACTCGAGCCGCTCGACGACGAGCGCGAGGGCCGAACCTTCCCAGCGGCAGGGGCGGCCATTGTGCCCGACGCGATCGGCGCAATGCCAGCGGGGTCCGTCGACCTGCCAGGGCATCTGCGTGTCGCGCCCCACCTGTCGCAAGTCGAGATCGCCGGCGCGCTTGCGGGCCTCGTGCTGCGCGTCGAACAGTTCGAGTTCGCCGCGAACCCCGCGTTTGAGAATCGGCGCCAAAAGCTCACCCGTATAGGTGCGGGGTGAGCCGCGACCACCGGCACACGCGGCGACGTCTTCGGGCGTGCCCGCGGCGACGATCAACCCTCCGGCCTCGCCGGCTTCAGGCCCCAGATCGACGACCCAGTCGGCCGTCTTGATCACGTCGAGATTGTGTTCGATGACGACCACCGTATTCCCCAGCGCCACCAGGCTGTGCAGTACTTTCAGCAACTTGCGAATGTCGTCGAAATGCAGCCCCGTGGTGGGTTCGTCAAGAATGTAGAGCGTGCGGCCGGTTTGCGGCCGCGCCAGTTCGGCGGCCAGCTTCACCCTTTGCGCCTCGCCCCCCGAGAGGGTCGCGGCCGACTGGCCCAGCGTCAGATAGTCGAGCCCGACGGCGCACAGCGTCGCCAGAATGGCCCGCACCGCGGGAATATTGTCGAACAACTCGCGCGCCTGGCCGATCGACATTTCGAGCACGTCGGCGATCGAGCGGCCTTTGTATCTGACGGCCAGAGTTTCCTGGTTGAAACGCCGCCCGCGGCACTCGTCGCATTCCACCCACACGTCAGGCAGAAAGTGCATCTCGATGCACTTCTGCCCATTCCCTTCGCACGCCTCGCAACGACCGCCTGCACGGTTGAAGCTGAACCGGCCGGGACGGTACCCCCGCACCTTGGCTTCGGGCAACCGGGCGAACAATTCGCGAATGTGATCAAACACGCCGGTATACGTCGCGGGGTTGGAAGCGGGCGTGGTGCCCAGAGGCTGCTGGTCGACGACAATCAGCTTGTTGATCTGCTCGAGCCCCGCCAGTTCTTCGTGCGCACCGGGCAGGTCGCGACCGCCGTGAAGCTGCCGGGCAACGGCGACGGCCAGCGTTTCTTCGACGAGCGAGCTTTTGCCTGAGCCTGAGACCCCGGTAATGCAGGTGAGAGTGCCCAGCGGAATGCGCAGGTCGACGTCGCGCAAATTGTGATGACGGGCCCCCAGCACTTCGAGCCAGCCGCCGCCGGGAGGCAATGGGTCGCTCGTCGCCTTAGGAAGATGGGTGGGGATGCTTTCGGATTTTGGATTGCGGATTGCAGATTTGGATTTCTTCAATTCGCAATTCGCAATTCGAGATCCCAAATGATCCCGACCCCCCCCGCCCCCCCTTCCTAAGGGGGGGCGGCGCGCGGGCATTCGCCGCGTTGTCGGAATGACGATCTCTTCTGCGCCCGAGAGGTACTTTCCCGTGAGCGACCGCGCGCGGCGCGACAGCTCGCGCGGAGGGCCTTCGTCGACAATCGTGCCGCCGAACCGGCCCGCGCCCGGGCCGAAATCGTAGAGGCGATCAGACGATTCCAGCACTTCGCGATCGTGCTCGACCAGCACCACGGTGTTTCCCAGGTCGCGCAACTGCCGCAGCGTTTTCAGCAGCCGGGCGTTGTCGCGGGGGTGCAGGCCGATGGTCGGCTCGTCGAGCACGTAGAGCACGCCGGTGAGGGCCCGGCCCACCTGGCCGGCCAGCCGAATCCGCTGGCTTTCTCCGCCCGAAAGGGTCGGCATCGTGCGCGCGAGCGTGAGGTAGTGGAGCCCTACGTCGACCAGAAACGACAGCCGGCCGGTGGCTTCACGCAGCAGGTCGCCGGCGATCTTGCGCTCGCGGGGCGAGAGCCGCACCTGCTTCAGAAATTCGAGCGATTGGTCCAGGGGCAGATCGCACAATTGCTGCAGCGTCTGCTCGTGAAACTTCACCGCGGCTGCGTCGTCGCGCAGGCGGCTGCCGCGGCAGACCGAGCAGGCCACCTCGCCGGTCAGGTGGTCGAGACGCACTCGATACGCGAATGAGACGCGCCCCGCCTCTTCGACCGCGGGGTACAGGCCTTTGTACTGCACGCGAAACGAAGCGATCGATGGCGAATTGCGGATTGCGGATTGCGGATTGGAAGCCGTGCGTGACGGGGCTGCGGCCCGCAGTCGCACCTGCTCGCGGGGCCCGCAATGAACGTCAATCCAGCGGTCACCGGTGCCGTAGAGCACCAGCCGCTGGTGGCGAGGGTCGAGCCTTTCGAAGGGGCAGTCGAGCGGAACCTGAAAGTCGCGCGCCAGGGCCGTCAGAATGCACTGGAACAGTTCGTTCTGCGACACATCGGGCCAGACGGCGATCGCTCCGTCGGCAAGAGAGCGCTTGGGGTCGGCCACAAGGGCGGCCAGGTTGGTCCCTTCCTGCGTCCCCAGCCCTTCGCACGCCGGGCACCAGCCCAAAGAGCTGTTGAAGGAAAAGTGGTTTGGCGACAAGTCTTCAAAGCTGCGCCGGCACTGCCCGCACGCCTTGTGCAGGCTGTAACGGTCGAGCGGCCAATCGTGTTCGGGGCGCCCCTCGACGACCCGGGCGACGTGGAGCCAGCCACGCCCCAGATCGAGCGCCCGTTCGATCGAATCAGCGATTCGGCCGCGGGCGCCGCGGGCGATCGTCACGCGATCGACGACGATCTCGACCGCGTGTTTTCTGCGCCGGTCGACCTCGGGAACTTCATCGAGCGAATACGTCACGCCGTCGACCCGCACGCGGCGAAACCCTTCCCCTTGCAGGCGGCGCCACAGGCGTTCGTGCGAATCGCCCACCGCCACCTGCTGCGGCGCGAGCAGGTAGAGCTTCACTCCTTCAGGCGCCGCCATCACCCGGTCGATGACTTCGTCGCTCGTCTGCGATTCGACGGGAAGGTTGCAGTCGGGGCAGTAGCTTTCGCCGAGCCGTGCGAACAGAATCCGCAGGTAATCGTAGATCTCGGTGACGGTCCCCACGGTCGAGCGGGGAGTGTTCCCCACGGTTTTCTGCTCGATGGCGATGGCCGGCGAAAGCCCCGAAACGTGCTCAATGCGGGGCTTGGGCATCTGCCCCAGAAACTGGCGGGCATAGGCGGAAAGCGACTCGACGTAGCGGCGCTGCCCCTCGGCGTAGAGCGTGTCGAGCGCGAGCGAACTTTTTCCGCTGCCGCTGGGCCCGCAGAAGACGCTGAGCGAATACCGCGGTATGGCGATATCGACGTTCTGCAGGTTGTGCTGGGCCGCGCCGCGGGCCACGATGGGTTGAGCCGCGCCATTGCCACTCTCCCCCCCTTTGTAATGGGAGGGTTGTGGGCGGTCGCGCAGGGTAGTGCCCGACTTCGCGCGCGAAGCGGCCCTGGCCCCCGCCGGCGAACCCGAGAAACCCGGCAGAGCCTTACGGAGCGCCTGACCGGTGTAAGATGCCTCGCAGCCGGCGACCTGTTCGGGCGTCCCCTCGGCCACAATCTGGCCCCCGTCGGCCCCTCCTTCGGGACCGAGGTCGATGATCCAGTCGGCCGTTTTGTTCACGTCGAGGTTGTGTTCGACGACCAGGACGGTGTTTCCCAGGTTGACCAGGCCGTGCAGCACTTCGAGAAGTTTCCTCACGTCGGCGAAGTGCAGGCCGGTGGTGGGTTCGTCGAGGAGGTAGATGGTGCGGCCGGTCGCCCGCTTGCCCAGCTCGCGAGCCAGTTTGATGCGCTGCGCTTCGCCGCCTGAAAGCGTGGGCGACGGTTGCCCCAGCTTCAGGTAATCGAGCCCGACGTCGTGCAGGGTTTGCAGCAACGTGCGGATCGCCGGCACGTTCTCGAAGTGCTCGAGCGCCTGTTGCACGTCCATTTCGAGCACGTCGGCAATGCTCGCGCCCTTGAATTTCACTTCCAGAGTTTCGTGGTTGAAGCGATGCCCGTTGCAGACGGGGCAGGTCACCCAGACGTCGGCCAGAAAATCCATTTCCAGCCGGGTCGAGCCGTTCCCTTCGCACGCTTCGCAGCGCCCGCCCGAAACATTGAAGCTGAACCGGCCCGGCTTGTATCCGCGAAGCTTCGCCTCGGGCAACTGCGTGTACAGGTCGCGGATCAGGTCGAACAGCTTCACGTACGTCGCCGGGTTCGAGCGGGGGGTGCGGCCGATGGGCGACTGGTCGATGTCAATCGCCTTGTCGAGGTGCTCGAGCCCCTTGAGCTTTTTGAACGCGCCCGGCGTGCCGTTGCCTTTGTTCAAGTCGCGGTTCAGGGCCTCCCAGAGAATGTCGTTGACCAGGGAGCTTTTGCCCGAGCCGCTGACCCCGGTCACACACACGAACCGCTCCAAAGGCACGGCCACGTCGATGTCGCGCAGGTTGTTGTGCTGCGCGCCGACGACGACCAGTTCTTTCGACGCCGTGGTCCGCCGGGTCGCGGGGGTCTCGATTCGGAGCTCGCCGGCGAGGAATTTTCCCGTGATGCTCTGCGGAACGCGGCGGATTTCGTCGAGGGTTCCCTGGGCGACGATCTGCCCGCCGCGCACGCCGGCGCCGGGGCCGAAGTCGATCACGTGGTCTGCCGCTCGCATGGTGTCTTCGTCGTGTTCGACGACGATGACTGTGTTTCCCTGGTCGCGCAGTTGCAAGAGGCTCGCGAGCAGCTTGTCGTTGTCGCGGGGGTGCAGTCCGATCGAGGGTTCGTCGAGAATGTAAACCACGCCGACCAGGCCGCAGCCGATCTGGCCCGCGAGTCGAATGCGCTGGCTTTCGCCCCCCGAAAGCGTGGGGGCGGCGCGGTCGAGCGCGAGGTAGTCGAGGCCGCAGCGCAACAGGAACCCCAGCCGCCCGCGCACCTCTTTGAGCGCTTCGGCGGCAATCAACCGCGCCGTGCCGTCGAGCTCGAGCTGCTGGAAGAACCGATCGGCCTCGGCGATGGTCAGAGCACAGACTTCGGGCAGACTGAGCGATAGCGGGCTTCGGTCGGCGTCTTTTTTCGGCGAGCGAACGTTACTTGAGCCGCTACCTGAAGGGGCGCGGCGCGCGGCGTAAACGCCGCGGCTAAACGATAGTGACAGCGACGTGAGTCGCACGCTTGCGGCCTGGGGATTGAGGCGCGACCCGCGGCACGTTTTGCAGCGAGCAACCGTCATGAACTTTTCGAGCTGCCGACGGCGCATGGGGTTTTTCGCCTTGCGGAAGCTGTCGAGCAGCTCGGGAATGAAGCCGCTCCACGATCCGCCATGCTTCCACACGCCGCCGCGGTATCTCCAGGCGAAAGTGATGTTCCTGTCGGCGGTCCCATACAGCAGGCTCTCTCGCGCCCCCTGCGGCAGGTCGCGCCAGGGAGTCGCCAGCAACGTGTCGGGTTCCATTGCGAAGTCGCGTTCGAGAGCGACGGCGATGCCCTCGATGATGTGTCGCCGCCAGCGGCCGATGTCGCGCAGACGGCCGATCAGTGCGATGGCGCCTTTGGCAAGCGACAGGCTGTCGTCGGGGATTAGAAGCTGCATGTCGAAATCGTGCCGCGTCCCCAGCCCGTTGCAGCCCGGGCACATTCCCTGCGGACTGTTGAAGCTGAATAGTTGCGGGCTGGGGGGCTCGTAGCTGATGCCACAGTGTGTGCAGGCGTATTTCGCGCTAAACAACCGGTCTTCGCCACCGCCCAAGGCATTGGTCTCTACGGAACTATCTCTCCCCTCCCCCTGGACGGGGGAGGGGTCGGGGGTGGGGGTGCTTTTTCGGGCCAAATCACGCTCGCGGGCCCCCCCCCCCCCCCCCCGCCCCCC
>JBQTIL010000066.1:0-53762 GCA_052388175.1 Planctomycetaceae bacterium
TTGTGTCCTGCACAGCACCCGTGGCCATCTCACGCTCCTCCTTGAGCTTGCGATCTCGAAGTCGCTCGACTTCGTCCACCGATGGTCTAACCCATCGCGTCCGGCGCGCAAAGCCCGTTATGGACCCAGCACGGGGGCCCCAATAGACTGGGCTTGTCGCCGAATCGCAATTTCGGCTACAAACTGCCGCCTTGGCCGCGGCGCAAAACCGTGGCCGGTGAAGGCATCGGTTCGCTTAAGCCGTGGCAGGGAGGCCGCCATGCGTCGCTGGTTCGCTTGCGTTGCGCGATTCGTTCTGGGTCCGGCAATCGGGGAGGGGCTGACCGGCGTGGCTGCCGGAATGTGCCTGGCGACCCTCGGCCTGCAACTCTTATTGCTGTGGGGCGCGTCGCCGACAGTGTCGCTGGCACTCTGTGCGGCACTTGGTATCGGCCTTGCGGCTGGTTGCGGCGCCGCAAAGTCTGCGCCTCCGTCTGCCGTGATTTCAGAAGGCGTCTCGCGATTCGGGCTGGTGACCTGCGTTGCCGCTTCACCCTGGTTGTTGGAGAGACTGGATCAGATCATGCGAGACCGCGCGATCTTCAACCCCGCACATTCGGGTGCGAATTCGCTGTGGGTGCTGGTGATTGCTCTGGTCTACCTCGGTCTACCCGCAGGGTTCACAGCCCGACTGGCCACGCTGGCAGTTCGCCGAGCGCGATCGGCTTCGACCGTTCCGCTGATGCTCAGTGGTGCGGCCCTCGGAATCGGGGTCTGGGGGGTCTGGCTCGCGCAGATCGCGGGTCCGTATCTGTGCGGGGTTGCCGCCGGGCTGCTGGGGCTTGTGCCGTTCGTCTGGCGGCTCGTTCGCCCGCCCGTGCTGGCGGCAGGTATTCAACCGCCGGCCGACGATGCTGAATCGTTGAGATCTTCGCTTCGTGCACACGGCGGCGGGGGAATCGTCTCGGAGCTTTTCCGGTTTGCGGCGTTGGGGCTTGAATGCGCACTTGCGGCAGGTATCGGCGGCCTGTTCGCGGCGCTCGTACGCGTTCTCGAGCAGTTGATGGCCGACACGGTTTTTATTGCCTGCGTGGAAGCAGTGAGCGTCCTGGCGGGTGTCGCGCTGGGCCTGGCCCTCGCGCCGCGCCTGACTCGCGCCGCGGGCTCAGTTCACAGGCTTCGACTGTGGGCCTGCCTGGGGGTGGGGCTGTTCGCGGCGGCGGTACTGGCGGCGTTTCCGTGGCTCATTCACCTAGCACTCTGGCAAAACGCAACGATCGCCTCACCGACGCTGTTGGTTCTGGCCCGTGGGTCGCTGGCGCTATTGCTCCTGCTGCCCCCCGGGGCGGCACTGGGGCTGTGCCTCGCCCGTTGCGGCACCGGTGCGGAAACTGCGGCCGACCTGCGCTCGCTGCTGGTTTGCCTCATTCCTGGCGTGTTCGTAATTCTGCCCCTGGCAGAACGCGGCGTGACCGCCGACCTCGCAGTCATCGGCGCGGCCTGGTGGGTCGTTGGGTTCGGCGTGCTGCAGTGGTTGGCGGCGCGCGACGCATCGGTCGGCTGGTCTCAGCACGTGGTCGCGGCGACAGTTCTGTTGATCGTATTGGCTGCTCCGGTTTGGCGGGCCCGGCTTGCTCCCGCGCTCGCGGCGCGGGTGTTGTTCAGCACGTCGTCGTTCGTTGCCTGGCAAGCCGGCTTCGACGCCCGGCTGCTGCCTTATCTTGATGAAGGCCGGCTGGTGGGTTCCGCAGAGGGCGCGTGCAGCCTGACGAGCGTTTGGAAATTCGGGGGCAACCAGTTGCAACTACGGGAGAACGGCGTTCCGCAGGGGCTGGTCAGTTGCGACCCCGAGGTGTTTCCGCGCAGCCTTTCAGAAACGCTGCCGGCGGCGCTGCCGCTGGCGCTGCATGAAGCGCCGCGATCATTGCTGCTGCTGGGGTTGGGGACGGGAGAGGCGCTTTCGGCCGTGTTGTCATTTCCCGTTCCGGAAGTCGTGTGTTGGGAGGCCGATGCAGCACGCGTCAGGGCTCTGCGCGAAATTATCGCGCCCGAGACCGGCATCGACCCGTTGGAAGACGATCGCGTGCGACTGGTCATCTGCGACCCGGCGCTGGCGCTTGATGCCCAGCCGTCGTCGTTCGACGCGATTGTGTCGCTTCCGGGTCACGCCTCGTTGCTGCGGGCGCAATCCAGCTTCACCCTCGAATTCTACCGTCGCGTCGCGCGGCGCCTTGCCGCCGACGGGGTCTTCTGCCAGCGGTTGTCGACGGTCGATCTCGGGCCCCGTTCGGTCTCCGCTGTGGTGCGCACGTTGCAGGCGGTGTTTGGCGACGTGCTGATGATCGAGGCCGGCCCCGGGGAGCTGCTGCTGGCCGCCACCAATGCCCCGGAAGGTCTGCTTCGCCCGAAACTGATGGACCGGCTGCAAAAACCTCACGTGCGTGAAGTGCTGGCGCAGTCGGGGGTTGATTGGTCGGTGATTTTGAACGTCTCCGCCTGTCGGCACGACGGCTTGACCGAATTCTGCGGGGCTGTCAAACGGGCGAATTCAGCGTTTGACGGCCGCCTGCCGTTCGCCTTTGCTCGCGACGTGATGCGGTGGGGGCCCAAACAGCAGGAACTCCATGCCGAGCTTGCGCCTTACAGCGGACGGCTGGCGGCGTGGATCGGCGCCGACGGCGAATCTCCGGTGCTGGTTAGGCGGCTGGCTGAAGTGACCGGTCAGCAGGAGCTCTTGGCCAAGTGCAACGACCAGTACTGGGCCTATCGCGCGTCTCTGCGGACGCAACTGACGCAGAAGCCGAGATCGCAGATTCAGCAGGTGGCGGCTACGTCGGAACGGCGCGAGACGCACCCGGAAGACAGACGCCGCATTCAGTACTTCCAGGCGCTGGGGCGCGCGGTAAAAACCAAGGCGCCGGCCGACATCGATCAACTGGCAAGCTTCGCCGCGCCCTATGATCCGCTCGTGACCTACTTTGTACACCTCGAAGCGGGCGAACTGTACGCCCGGTCGGCCGAGCGTGATGCGGCGCAAGAGCTGCGACACCGGTTGCACGGTACGTGGTTCTCATCTCCCCGCGACGCTTCGTTGCCCAACGTGGTGGCGACGCTGAAACTGTTGCGAGAGCGGCCCGAGGCCGAACCCGACGCGCTGCGCCGGTTCGATCAGCTCAACGCGGCCCTGCAGGCACTGCAGCAGCGCTGGGAGGCCCGCCAGGGAATCCGCCCGCGCGACGTGAAGGCTGCAATCGACGACATTGATACGACGATCCTCACGGCGGAGGCGTCGTTCGACCTTCTGGACAAGTTGGCGCCCGAAGCAGGCATCGCAGCCGATGCGTGGGCCGCGCGCCGCGCGGTGCTCGAACGGACGTTGGTGCGCCCGGTCAAGGCGTATCGCAGCGAGTTGTTGCCGCACCTGCACCGGCGAAAGAAGGCGTCTGCGGCAGAGAGCGAAGACGCGCCTCCTTCTTCCTCTTCTTCCGCGGCGGCTGAAGTTGAGGCAGTGGCTCCGGCCGAATTGCCTGCAGTCGTGCCGGCCGCTGGCGAGACCTCTGCGCCAAATTGACGGCCGGACTCAGATCTCGAATTTCAGATTTGAGATGCAAAGGGTGCCCCCGTGAGTCGCCCTTGAGGAATTTGTCTCGCGAGCGACGCAGCCCGAAGGACCGGCGCACGGGCTCCCGTGGCACAGCAGGCGGCTTGTTCGCCCGCCGCCGGCGGCTTATCATTCGCGGCGGGCGGTCTCACGGCTGTTGCGAATCTTTTATGACCAAATTCGCCGTCATTCTGCCGGCTGCCGGAAAAAGCAGCCGCTTTCAGCAGCAGAAACGCAAGAAGACGTTTGTCGACCTGAAGGGACGTGCTGTTTGGCTGCGCGCGGCGGAGCTGTTCATCAATCGCGATGACGTCGTGCAGACACTGGTGGTGGTCGCTCCCGAAGATCTCGAATGGTTCAAGGAGAAGTACGCCCCGAACCTGGCGTTTCTGAACGTCGAGATTGTGCCGGGGGGGGCCGAGCGGGCAGATTCGGTTCGGAATGCGCTGGCCCGCGTGCGGCCTGAGGCAGAGTTTGTGGCCGTGCATGACGCGGCGCGCCCCTTGCTTGTCGCCGAATGGATCGACCGCGTGTTTCGGGCCGCTGAAAAGACGGGCGCGGCCATTCTCGCCGTCCCCGTTACCAGCACGCTGAAGCGCGGCAAGCCCGACGGCACAATTCAGGAGACCGTGTCGCGCAGCGGCCTGTGGGCGGCGCAGACGCCCCAAGTCTTTCGCCGGCAACTGCTGCTCGATGCCTATGCGAAGCAGACGTCGCTTGTGCCCACAGACGAAGCACAGCTCGTCGAGCAGATGGGCGCC
The DNA here is from genome assembly GCA_052388175.1 of Planctomycetaceae bacterium. GTDB lineage: Bacteria > Planctomycetota > Planctomycetia > Planctomycetales > Planctomycetaceae > SIAF01. The sequence continues at coordinate 4,342 of JBQTIL010000066.1, forward strand.
CCGGTGACGCTGGTGGAAGGCTCGGCCCTCAACATCAAAATCACCACGTACGAAGATTATCGGCTGGCCGAAGCGGCACTCGATGCACTCCCCAGGCCGAAGACGTTGCGAGCGCTCCATCCGTTTGCCGATGAAGAGCCGCGGTGCGTTTGATCTAACGGGCTCTACTCACAGCGAAGCGATTTTTACGAAGGCTTCGGCGTATTTCGCGGCGCTCTGCGACCGGGTTCTTTTGAGGACAAGGTTTCCAAATCGGCGCTCTCGAACCCGCTGCGCGGCGACAGTCGCTGAATAGTCGCCGCGAGAAAGCTCAAGATGCACAAGAATTTTGGTCGAGCCTTCTCATCTTCGTAATCCGAAAGTGACTCTCAAGGTTCCACCGCAAATGCCCCGATAGCGCGGATTCCCTCATCGTCAATCCTGAAAACTTCGGTCGAAAGCGGATAGGGGGCAATCTTGAACTCCCGGACGACAACAAAGCCGACTCGGTCGACGAACTGCACGTGTCGAGCGTCCCACAGATATACAAAGTCACGGTCGGGTGCCACCGCAAATAGCGGCCATCCGAGATCGGCACCCGCGACTTCTCGAAGATTTGGTGCGAGCAGAAGCGAAGCCTTGCTCGGAATGTCGCAATCGAAGTACCCCAACTTGATCTCGTCCATCAATTGATACGCAATCGTTGTTCGTTTCAGCTCGCGCGCGAGATTGGCGAACGCTCGTTCGGCCGCCGCACCGGGAGTCATCGCCAATGAGTCGAGCATTGCGGCCGTGACCCAAGTCAAGAGTCCACCGTCGGCCGAAATGTGTATCAGCACCCGATTCACGCCAGACGACACACCCACACTATACTCTGCTGCAACGGAATAGTCGCTGGTCTCGAGGCACCAGAGAAGCTGGTCTGGAGACCAGACACGAGGCACGAAGCAAGACGCGACAATCTGATCGACGAATGTCGTCACCCGAGTGCTGTCGCCGTCAGAGTGCAACTGGCGCTTAATGTTGTCGAGGCTGACGCACAAAGGCATGCCGCCGATGTTCAACTTGTATCGGCCGGTGGCAACGTCGATCTCGAAGGTCAGTCCCCGTTCTCGCAATTCCTCTTCAAAAAGTTTCCGCACGAGCCTGCCGTCTCGCGTCATCGGGGCCTCCCGCACGCCGATCTAATATGCTTGGTCTACCCCGGCTCCTCGGATACTTCACCTCGAACTGCTCTTAACTGAAGAGAAAGGAGCGACTGGTTCGCGGGCGAAAGTTCGTCCCGAGCACGACTCGCGTGAGAGGCCGTCGGGCAGGTAGACTGGCCACCGCTGTTCATGGTCGTCAATGTGCATGACGACTATCGCATCGCAGGGGGGCAGGTCGATCGGTTCGCGCAACCAGATTGTGCCCGGACCGATCTGGTGCAGCGAGATCAATCGGTCTCCGACTTCGAGATCGAGTTTGACCGTAGCCGAATACCCGTTGCCGCGAGTTGCGCCGGTCATGATCAATTGGCGGGATGAATTGCTGGAGCGGTTGCAACGCTACTCGCAACGGCACGGTTGCGGCCTCAGGTGCGAACTGGGCTTCGGCTACGATGGTATCGTATTCTCGACCGACCGCCAATCCGCATTGAAGGCGCTGCGATTCGCGTCCTTGTTCGAGCGCGAGCGCAATGTATACGAGCGACTGCGTGACAACGGCGTTCAAACCGTGCTCGGATTTGCGGTCCCCCACCTAATGCGGGTCGACGAGGAACTTTGGATCATCGAAATGACCATCGTTTCGCCACCCTTCGTCCTCGACTTCGCCGGAGCCTACCTCGATACACCGCCCGATTATCCCGAGGAAGTCATGGAAACGTGGCGCGCCGAGAAAGCCGAGCAGTTCGGTGAACGCTGGGCTGAGGTCAGGCGCGTGATGTCTGCATTCCGGCAGTGGGGAATCTATCTGGCAGACGTGAAGCCCGGGAACATCGAGTTCTAATGACGTTCGTCCGCTAGCGCGCCGCTGCTTCCGCCCACTGCTCTAACAGCCCGTACTGCCGGTGAAATTCCGGCGGGACGCCGGCACCCATCGGGCTTTTGAAGAAGCTCGACAGAAACGCCATCACGCCCGAACCACCCCGGCGGTGCTCACGCTCGGTAAATCGCACGAGGTCGAGCGCGAGAGGGGCCGCCAGCAACGAGTCGCAACCCTGCCAGGTGAATTGCAGCGTCATGCGCGTGTCGAGGAACCCCTGGAAGTGGATGTGGTCCCAGGCGGTCTTCCAGTCGGCCATGTCTTCGATGTACTCGATCGTCACCAGCGTGCTGGGTTTGTAGCCCAGGATTTCGGTCAGCAGGTGGTCTTTCGAGCGGACCTTGTTGGCCTTGTTCACGGGGTCGTCGAGCACTTTGCCATCCATGTTGCCGAAGATGTTGTGGCCGACCCAGCTCATCACGTGCAGGTTCCGGGCGGCGAACATGGGGGCCAGCACGCTCTTCATCAGCGTTTCGCCCGTCTTGCCGTCGCGCCCCATATGCAGCGCACCGCGCTCGCGGGCCAGTTCGTAAAGGGCGGGCAGGTCAGAGCCGACCGAGGGTGTGAAGTTCACATAATCGCAGCCCGACTGCATCGCGGCAACGGCATAAATCGAGCTTGCGGGCACGGGAGACTCTGTCTCGCGGTCGAGCTTCTGTCGCAGCAGGTTCCAGCTCAGTTGCCGGGCATCGTTCGTCACGGGGGGCTCAGTCGATGAAACGTTCAGGACGATCACGTGGGCCAGCGCGTGGTTCTTCTTGAATTCGGCGAGATCGGCGGAAACGCGCTCGATGGCGACAGCCGGCTTCTCGCCGCGCTTCTTAAGCGCCGATTCACCCGCCAGCCATTCGATCGTCCGCCCGACGTTAATCAGCGTACCGGGGCGAACGTTTCTATCGAACGCTTCGAGCGCGGGCTGCACGGCCTGCAGTATCTTCTGATCGAAGACGCCCGACTTCTCGTGCAATTGCCGGGCCTCGGAAACGTAGCTCGCTTCGCGAATCTCGTGTCCCCCGATGGTAAAGGCGGGCCAGTCCGCCAGGCCGATGTTGGCAAAGCGGGGCAGGGCACTGACGAGGCCCGTTGGCTGGGAAAGCTTTTTCTGGAGCGCGGCCAGGCCGACACAGAGGGTTGTGCCGATGCCGCCCTGGGCTCCGATCAACCAGATGCCAATCGTGGGTGTAGACATTGTTCTCTGAATAGGGGGGTCATCGCTGGCGGGACGCTGCACCTCCCATTTTTGCACGGGTACCCAGCGGAGTCATCCGCGAATCGGCTGATTTTCATGAACGGGAAAAGGCGGGGCTGCAAAGGGGCGAGGGTAGCGGTCAGGCAAGCAAATGGGCGGGAAAGCAGAGGTAGAATAGGCCGCTGCTGCGCTTCCAACTCGATCTGGCGTTCAATTGGCAGCCCAGACCTGTTGAGCCCAGGCCGAAAGCGCCGTCTGAAACTCGCGGAGCTTCGCGTCGGTCTGTGCCTTCACATCGGCCAGTGCCTCGGGGGCCGGGCAGGATGCGCGGGCGAAGAAGTAAAACTTGATTTTGGGTTCGGTGCCCGAGGGCCTGGCCGCAAAGCTGATTTCGCAGTCACCGCGCTGCGATTCGAAAATCAACAAGTCCCCCTGCGGTCGGGGGAGATCTCCGGTGCGCTCGTTTTCGGGCAGGCGCCGTGTTTCATGTCGCTCGTAATCGCGGACGCGTGCCAACGAGACGTCAGCCAGTGCGGCAGGCGGGTTGCGGGCGAGCTCGTCCATCAAGCGGCCGATCTGTGCCCGCCCTTTCGGCCCCTCACACGTCTCAGACTTCTGCGATTCGACGTGATAGCCATGCTCGAGATACAGCTCGTCGAGCCGGTCGAGGAGTGTCTTGCCCTGCTTGCGCAACTCAGCCGCGCATTCGCACAGATACAATGCGGCAATCGCCGCGTCTTTGTCGCGGGCGTAGGAACCTGCAAGGTAACCCAGCGATTCTTCGGCGCCGAACACGAATCTCTCGGGACCTTCGCGATCCATTGTCTGCGCGATGTACTTGAACCCGACCAGAAGATCGTCAATGGCCCGAATCCTGTACGCCCGGGCAATCGCCGAAATCAGCGGTGTCGTCACCAGCGTTTCGACCACGTAATGCTGCGGACCGAGCGTGCCTGCGGCCTTTCGCTTGCGGCAGACGTAGTCGACCAGAATTGCTCCGATGCGGTTGCCCGTCAAATGCACGTAGTCTCCGCGGGAGTCACGGACGGCGACACCCAGCCGATCGGCGTCCGGGTCGCTCGCCAGCACCAGCGCCGCTTGCGAGTCTCGCGCCAAGGCGATCGGTGGCCCGAAAACCGCGGGAAGCTCGGGGTTGGGCAGATGATTGGGCACGTTGGGAAAGGCGCCGTCGGGCGCGCGGTGCTGCTCAAAGATCGTCACGCCGTCGAAGCCGGCTTCTTCAAGTACGCGGTAGACCGACGTCTCGCCGACGCCGTGAAGCGGCGAATATACTGCGGGCAGGTCGCGGGCCGACGACAGGCTGAGAGTGCGCACCGCCCGTGCGTAGGCATTGTCGATATCTTCGCCCACCAGTTCGATCTTCTGTTCGGCCAAAGCCTGGTCGAAATCCACCAGCGGTATCTCATTGCTTTCGTAGACGCAGCCGATGATGCCCTTATCGTGCGGCGGCAGCACCTGCGCCCCGGTCGACCAGTACGCCTTGACGCCGTTGTCAGTTGGCGGGTTGTGCGACGCAGAAATCATCAACCCCACGTCGCACCGTAAATGCCTGACGGCAAACGACAGCTCGGGGGTCGAGCGGTACGACTCGAAGAGGTACACCCGCAGTCCATGCGCTGCCAGAACGCGGGCCGACAGCGCTGCAAACTCACGCGATCGGTCGCGCGTGTCGTAGGCAATGACGGCCCTGCCGCCGGGCTGCCCCTTGACGCGCTGCAGATACACGGCCAGGCCATTGGCCGATTCGGCCACGGTCCGCTCGTTCATCGTGGCCGAGCCGATCTCGGCCATCACTCCCCGCCGGCCGCCAGTGCCGAACGGAATGATTTCCCAGAACAGCCGATCGAGCTCGTCCCAGCCCTGCGCTTCAACGAGGGCCAACACCTGGGGGACAAATGGAGCATACCCCGACTCGGTCAGCCAGCGTCTGACGTTGGCGGCGGCGGTGTCGGAAATCTGGCGGGCCGCAACGGCGGTTTCGAGTGCCGAGACCGCTGCTGAATTGACTGGAGACGCGATTTCGCTCATGGGAACATTTTCCACAAATGACGGCAGGGCCAAGCAGCGCGGTTCACTGTAGCAAGTCACCGGCGGCGATTCGAGGACTCCGCTCACCCCGCTGCCATAGCGTCTGCCGCGGCAACCTACTCGCGCTCGATGATCGTCGTCAGAAACTCGCGCATGTCTCCCAGAAACTCGCGCACGCACTGCGCATGCTCGAACGAGGTCAGCCGGCTGGCAAGCACCTCGCGTGTTCCGTCGGCACGCACCCCCACGACGCGAAAATGCATTTCGGAGGGTGGCTCGGGCTGCGGCGGCGGCGAAGAAGTCGACATGGAACCCGCGCAGATGCAATTTGTCGGTCGCGACGGCGGACGAACCGGCGATCGATCGCGCCATTTCCTGGCAATCGGGTGAAAGGACGGTTCTCATGGTACGCGAGGCTCTGCCGCGCGGCTGTAGTTGAAACCTGCGATGCGAAATGGCAACGTCGGCAGGTATTGCTCACGCCGCGCAGGTGAAGCCGGGCTCGCAATGCGGCTCGGGCAGTATCCCGCAGATTCCGGGTATGCGAGGCAGAATCCCGCGCGAATCGCCCACCGTCAGGCCCCCCGTCGCGCGATCGCGAACCAGGCCCTCGGCCCTCCCGGGCTGAACGTGAATTCCTTCGAATCAGGGATGACCTCGAAACGCACAGGTTGAATCGACTCGATCGCCCAGCCAGTCGCAAAGGCGCCCCGCAGTTCGGCCTGCGAGATGCGCCGCGGACCTTCGCCGGCCGGTTCTTCGTCGCTGAAGCAGGTCAGATAGACGTGACCGCCCGGCTTGGTAACGTGGGTCAGGCCCGCGACGTACCGCACGCGGTCGGCGTCGGAAAAGACGTGAAACAGGCCGCAGTCGATCACGCTGTCGAACGTGCGGTCATACGTCGCCAGCGACAGCGCGTCGCGGCGCAGAAATTCGGCGGCCAGGCCCCTTTCGCGAGCCTTGCGGCGGGCTTCCTGCAAGGGGTCTTCGAGAAAGTCGATCCCCACGACGGCATGCCCGCGCTCTGCGAAGAACAGGGCGTTCTCCCCCGTACCGCAACCAGCGTCCAGAACGCTGCCGCGCACCTCATTCGCAACATCGACATAAACCTTCTGCGGCCGGCCGATGTCCCAGGGGGCCTTCCCGCGGTACATCGACTCAAAAGTTTCCTGAGTGGGGATGTTGTTACTCATGATCGATCCTCGATTCAGGGCCACATGGTCGAGGCGCACGGGTGAGACGCAACGCACCCGAAGCGGGGCCTAACGCGGCTTCTTCTGTGAAAGCGGCGACGCGTCGGGCCGATTCGGAAACACGGTGCCGGCCGATGCCACCGTTTCTTCCGACAGTCGCTCATTCAGTGTTGCGGGAAACATAAAGTGATCCGGCCCGACGCAGGCGCGCATCGCCTGGGCCCGCGTATCAAACACCCCCTGAAACTCCCAGGCGTTCCGGGGGCTGTTGTCGCTGGCGGCCGGCTTCCCGACGATCCAAAGTCGCATGGGTCTGGCTTCTCCTGTCTGCAAGTCGTGTCGAACCGTGTGCCGACGACAACCGGCTCGAGCCCGACAGATTCTGACGAATTCCGCATTTATTTTGCAGCCTCAATCGGTCGTGAGCGCTCACCCCGGCTCGATCGCGAAGTGGTAGCTGTGCGTGTTCATTTCCACGTGCGCCGCCCGGACATAACGATCGAATTCGCCGAGCAGTCGCCGGGGAGTGATCTCGGCGAGGTAGTTGCCGAACAGGAACCGGAGAATTTTCGTGCGGTTTTCGACCGAATCGGGAAATCTCAGTTGATAGGGCGCCTGCGACTTGCCAAACGCGGCTCGCTGCCGCGACAGGGCTGCGTCGACATCATCTGCCGTGTGGTAGGGCACGGGCCGGCCCAGAATCGCAAAGCCGGTTTTCCAGAGGTTGACCAGCGGATTGTCCCAGCCGGCGATCGCCAATTGCAGCGTTCCGGCAGGCCGTACGGAATGGATAAGCTGGCGGAGCGTCGTATCGAGATCTTCGACGTAGTACAGGGCATGGTTTGACAGGATCAGGTCGAATTGCGCCTGACCCGTCGGTAGTTTTTCGGCATTCGAGATCGTGTGATCGCTGAACGGCACCAATTGCCGCGCCGCGGCCTCTCGCTGATGTCGCACCGGTTCGATGAGCGTGAGTTCAAGCGCGCTCGGCGGCCAGTTCATGGTCGCCAGGAACCGCCGGGTAAAGGTGCCCGTTCCACAACCGAAATCGAGCATCCGAATCGATGCCCTCCCGTCGGCGAACTGCGCGAGCTCACGTGCATACTCGGCGGCGTCGCTTTGGGGCTCGGTCGAATGCGAGGTGAAGAAGGCGTAATCGTCTTCAATGGGCCCAAAATCCTTGGCTGCCATCATCGCCTCCGTTCCGTTGGCCTGGTTCGTTGCAGGCAAACGCCTGGTCGTTGGTTCCAGATTTGTCAGCTTTCGACGAATGTCACGCGATCTCCACTTTCGATGTGGCGCCGGCTACCTCGCGAACGTATCTCGGCACCGCGTAACCCGGCAGGCGACGGCGCAGTTCGGCGATGAGTGCGACGCCGGTTTCCTCCGCTACCTCGAAATGCGCCGCGCCGGCGACCCGGTCAAGCTGGTGCAGGTAATAGGGCATCACGCCCAGATCGACCAATTGTTCGCACAGTCCCGCGAGCACGTCGGCCGAGTCGTTGACGCCTCGCAAGAGCACTGCCTGGTTGAGCGTGGAAACGCCCGAGCGAACCAGCGCCCGCAGGGCCTGGCCACAGTCTCCTGGCAGTTCCTGTGGATGATTGGCGTGGACGACCATGAGTACCGTGGGGCGCGACTGGGCGAAGAGGTCGAGCAGTGGTCCAGTGACCCGCTGAGGAAGCACGATCGGTAGGCGGGTGTGAATCCGCAGGCGGCTGACGTGGGGGATCGCCGAGATTTGCGAGACGAGCGCACCCAGCCGCGCGTCACCCAATGTCAGCGGGTCGCCGCCGCTCAAGATCACCTCGTGCAGCGATGGGTCGCCGGCAATCGTTGCCAGGGCAGGGCGCCAATCTTCCAATCGACGGGGCTCGTCGCCGTATGGGTAGTGCCGGCGAAAACAGTAGCGACAGTGAACCGCGCAGGCCCCCGTCGCGACCATGAGCGCCCGGCCCTGGTACTTGTGCAGCAGACCCGGTGCCCTCCGAGCTGCCGCATCGTCGACCGGGTCGCCGGAGAACCCGGGAACATCGTTCTCTTCCAGATCGAGTGGCAGCACCTGCCGCAGGAGCGGGTCTTGAGGGTTGCCCGGCCGCATGCGTTCCACGAAGCTGAGCGGGACCAAAAGCGGAAACAACCGGGCGGCGCGGCGCGCCGGTTCGAGAAACGATGCGGGCAGCGAGAGCCGCGAGAGCAGTTCTTCAGGTTCGCGAATCGCGTCGGCCAGCGCCCGGCGCCAATCGCCGGCGGTGAGAGCGCGGCGGCGGGGAGGGGCAGGGGGCGGCCCGGGGAGAGGCGCCGAAAGGGGCGTGACCTGCCGGACCGGATCGGGCAATGGGGCGTCCGAGTCTCGGCCGCCTCTGGTCATATAAAAACTCATCTGATATGCTCGGGGCCGTTCAAGAAAGACCACATACACAAGGTTCGGTTCGCGGTTTCTACCGTTATGCCACAGATCAACGCGGGTGAGTTCCGTAAGGGTATCAAAGTCGTCATTGAGGGCGACCCTTACGACATGCTGGAATGCAATTTCGTCAAGCCGGGAAAGGGGCAGGCGCTGTACAAGTGCCGCCTGCGGAACCTCTTGAAAAATACCATTATCGACCGCACCTACAAGAGCGGCGACGGCCTCGAGGCGGCTGACGTGCGGAAGGGAGAAGGGCAGTTTCTGTATCGCGACAAAGACGACCTGGTGTTCATGGACCAGACCTCGTACGAACAGTATTCGGTCCCTCAGACGGTGATGGGAGACAATACCCGATGGCTGCAGGATGGTATGGTCTGCGTGCTGTTGTATTACAATGATCGGGTGATCGAAGTCGAGCCTCCGCCGCATGTCAACCTGAAGGTGACCTATACCGAGCCGGCCGTCCGCGGCAACAGCTCGGGCAACATCACCAAGGCCGCGACTCTCGAAGGGGGCGCCGAAATTCAGGTGCCCGCGTTCATCAACCAGGGAGACATGGTGCGCATTGACACGCGCACGGGCGATTACGTCGAGCGCGTCAAAGAATAACGCACCGTCCACGACCTTGCTTGGCCCGCCGGTACAACGCCCGCCGACACGAATGTCACACTCGTCGCATAACGGCAAGCTGTACATTGAGACCGTCGGCTGTCAGATGAACATGCTCGACAGCGAACTGGTCGTGGCGGCGCTGCGCAAACGCGGGTACGCATTGACCGACAGCGTGGATTGTGCCGATACGGTATTGTTCAACACGTGCAGCGTCCGCGAGCATGCCGAGCACAAGATCTACAGCGCCCTCGGCCGGTTGAAACACAGCAAGTCGCGGCGCCCGAATCAGGTGATCGGCGTCGTGGGCTGTATGGCCCAGAAAGACCAGTCGCTCATCTTCCGCCGCGCGCCCTTCGTCGATCTGGTGGTGGGCACCGGGCAGTTGGCGCAAATCCCCGACCTAATCGAAGCTTCTCGCGAAAACCGCGCGCAGCGACTGGCCGTCAGCCTCGACCGCCGCGACGCGACGCGGCAGGAAGTCAGCGACAGCTTCGTCAGCTACGACCCGTTGCGCGACCCTGAAATGCGGCCCAGCCCGTTTCAGGCGTTCGTCAGAATCATGATCGGTTGCGACAAGTTCTGCACGTACTGCGTCGTCCCCATGACGCGAGGCCCCGAGCAAAGCCGGCCACCGCAGCATCTCGTGCAGGAAGTCCGTCAACTGGCGTCTGAAGGGGTGAAAGAAATCACGCTGCTGGGGCAGACCGTCAACAGCTACAAATACTCCGCCGACGGCCGCCTTTGGCGTCTCTCAGACCTGCTGGCGGCGATTCACGACACCCCGGGGCTCGAACGCATCAAGTTTGTCACCAATTTTCCCCGCGACATGACCGACGACCTGTTGCAGACGGTGCGCGACCTGCCCAAAGTCGCACGGTATCTGCACGTGCCGGCCCAGTCGGGGTGCAACGAGGTGCTGGTGCGCATGAAGCGCGGGTACACGGTTGAGCAGTATCGCGAGATGTTCGCACGCATCGGCGAGATTGTGCCGGGCTGCGCCGTGTCGAGCGATTTCATCGTGGGGTTCTGCGGCGAGACCGACCTTTCATTTCAGAAGAGCGTCGACTTGGTTCGCGAATGCCGGTTCAAGAACAGCTTTATTTTCAAGTACAGCCCGCGGCCGGGCACCAAGGCCGACAGTCTGCTGGCCGACGACGTGCCCGAAGAGGTCAAGCGTCGCCGCAACATCGAGTTGCTGGCCGTGCAAAACGCAATCAGCGAAGAAGACAATGCCAAACTGATCGGCAGCGACTTTGAAGTGCTGGTTGAAGGCTTGAGCAAGGCGTCGCTGAAGGAGACCGGTACCGGTGGCCGCGAGGGTACGTCGGCCGAAAACGGCGACCGGCCTGCCGCGGCCGATCATCCTCAGCTTGTCGGCCGCACGCGTTGTGATCGCATCGTTGCGTTTGAAGGGAACCCGCGGCTGGTTGGCACGCTGGCCCGGGTGCACATCTACGATTGCACCCCCACGACGCTTCTGGGCGCAATCGTCACCGGCGAATACCAGCACGCAGCGTCAGGTGTGCTGCCGATTCTCGCGTGAGTTCGTAGTCCCGGCTTCAGCCGGAATTAACCGCGCACAATAGTTCCGCTTGAAGGCGGGACGACGAACCCATTGATCGCGTCGACCATCTGCCGCAGGCGGCCGATGTCTTTGCGATTGAAATGGAACACCAGCCGCGGCAGGCCGATCAGATGCGTATCGTCTGATTCGAGGGGCAGCGCTGACGATTTCGCGATCTTTCCTGACTCAAGAATGTCGGCGAAGTCGACGTTCAGCCGGTCGACGAATTCATCAGACAGCTCGACGTTCAGCCGCAGCACAAGTTTGCGCCGCACGAACCGCATGCTGTGGTACACGCTGTAGAACCGCAGTACCTCGGCAGCCGCGTCATCGACGCTTTCGCAGATGCGAAACAGCGACATGTCGGCGGGAGAAATCAGGCCGCGCCCCAGCAGTTGGTTTTCGATGAAATCGCGCCACGCCTGCCAATATCCGTCGCCCGGCTCGTCGACACACACAATGGGCATCAGGTCGCGCTTGCCCGTCTGTACGAGCGTGAGGGTCTCGAAACCTTCATCGAGGGTGCCGAAGCCTCCGGGAAACAGCGCGATGGCATGCACTTCTTTCACAAACAGGAGTTTGCGGGTGAAAAAGTATTTGAGATTGATGAGTTTTTCGTCGCGCAGAATGACGGGGTTGGCCTCCTGTTCGAACGGTAGAATGATATTCAGCCCGAACGACATCTCGCGACCCGCGCCCGCGTGCCCCGCCTCCATGATGCCAGGGCCGCCGCCGGTGACCACCATCCACCCTTCGTGCGCCATCCGCCTCCCGAATTCCAAGGCCATCTGATAAGTGCGTGCTTCGGGTGGCGTGCGGGCCGAGCCGAAGACGGTGATTTTGCGGCGCAGCCGGTACGGCTTGAAGATCTTGAACGAATACCGCAGCTCTTTGAGGGCGCGGCTGATGATTTTCAGGTCACCGCGACTGGCCTGGTCGCGCACCAGCTTGTCAGCGGTCTCTTTGATCTCGGTTACCAGGGCATCCGGCGGTACCGGCTCGAACTCGACCGACTGCATCGAGGCGAGTACTTCGGTTTCCGACAGATCGGGCCGCGACTGGGGCGCCGGCGGGGGCATACTGTGTTGGTCCATCGACTGAATTCTACGTCGCGGGGCGGCCTGCCGGTGCGTCGAAACGCCCGCGGCTCAGCTCGACTGGGTATTTTCGGGCGTTTTTGGCCAGCTTCGCCCGCACTGCATCGCTCAAATCGAGTTCCAAAACGTTGACGAGGCTCAGCAGGTAGCAGCAGACATCGGCCAGTTCTTCAGCGACCCGCTGCTTTTGCGCCGGGTCGCGGGCGTACGCGGCAGAATCTGCGACGTCCAGCCACTGGAAGTGTTCCATCACCTCAGCGGCTTCGATCGCGAGCGCCATCGCCAGGTTCTTGGGGGCGTGAAACTGCCCCCAATCGCGCTCGTCGACAAACTGCTGCACGAGCCGCCGCAGGTCGCTCAACGTTTCGGTCGCATCGGACAATCGGCGTTCCTCGCGTCAGGCGTCGTCGATTGCGGTTGAGGCCCCGGCGGGAGGCGAAGTCTCGGCCAGCGCCTGCATGCGGCGCTGGTAGCATTCGCCCAGATGCACCATCAGTTCGAGCGCCAGGAGGTCGGCGCGGGCCATAACGTGGCGCGTGCTGCGATTCCCCAGCCCCCGCACGGTTCGACCGACGCGCTCGAGATGAAAGTCGAGCACGTCGCGCGGGGCCAGCCCTGCCTGCGAGAGCAGCTCGGCAAGTTTCGCGATCTCGGAAACCAGGCTCCCCGAACCCATGATGACGTACGTTCTCACAAGTTCCTGATAGTAATCGTCGAACTCCGCGGGCAGCCCCGCCGCAGTCAGTCTCGTGTACGCTCTCCCTTCCGTCGACGCTGCCGATTGCCGGTCAAGCGCCGCCAGAATGTCGTGCTGCGAAGAAAGCAGGTATTCGGCCTCTTCGCGCTCGCGGGCCAGCCTGCGCCGGTCGGAAGCGGCCAGCCGGTCGATTTCGTGCAACATCCGACCGCGTTCCACCGCCCGCTCGATGGAAGAAACCAGCGCTGAAGACTCCCAGCCTTTGGTGCTGACCAGCAGGTCGACGTGCAACGACAGAGCCTCGTTCCAGGCGTCGTCGTCGGCCGCCACCGTCACAACCACCACCGGGTCGCTGCACCCGCCAGCGCGAATCGCGCGCGCGAGCGCCAGCGGGTCGTCTGCCGAACTCCCCGAATCTCCGTTGATGCGGATCAGCAGGCAATCGAAGCTCTCGTCGCGCAACAGTGTCAATGCTTCGTTGGCCGTTGAGACCCAGTTGAAACCGGGCTCGACGCAGCCGCGCCGATCAAGCTGCAAGGTCAGGCTAACCCACGAGGGCTCAACGCTCCCGACGCACAACAGCCGCAGGCGGTTAGGAAGCCCCGTGGCGACAACCGGCCCCAGCAGGGGCTCTGAATGACTGCCGGTAACGCTGTCGGCGGAATGCATGTTGCGGTTTCATAAGCCGGCCGCGTTGGCGACCGGTCGAGTCGCTTTCAAGCGCTCAGGTCGCTGCGGGCCTGCGCGCGGAACAATAAGCCTGCGGCGGCAGTCGTGTCAAGTTCAACGCCATCGGTCGGCAGTCGTTCGAGAGCCGTCGATTGAGGGCCGCGGCTGAGGGCTGTAGACTCAACTTCGTTGGCAATCGCGGGCGTCGTCGAATTATTGCGGTGACCAGTTGGAGCATGAGCACCCCGGAACTTCCTATCGAGACTGACGCGCACGAACGACGGCCGACCGAAAACTCACACACCGCCCCCCACGCAGCCCCGTTGCGCCCCCGCGTTCTAGTCGCGCTGGCGGTCGTTCTCGCCGTGGGCTGGTACCTGCGCACCCGGCATCTCTCGGACCTGAGTCTGTGGTTCGACGAGTGCAATGCGTGGAAGATCAGCCGGTTTCCGCTCCGCGAGATGATCGAGACGCTGGCGCGCGATTCGCACCCCCCGGTCTATCACACGCTGCTCAAACTGCTGGGCATGACGGTGGGAGACAGCCCTCTGGTGCTGCGCGGCTGCAGCGTGCTGTTCGGGCTTGCCACGTCTGTCGTGGCGTTCTGGTTCGTCTGGACAACGCTCGACCCGCGCTTCATCGAGCCCGACGACGAAAGCTCTGCCTCGCGCCGGGCCGATCGGGGGGCCGTCGCACTCTTGGCCGCCGCCCTGACGGCCACCAGCGTGCTGCACGTGGAAATGAACATGCAGGCGCGACCTTATGCCCTGGGAACGTTTCTCGCGCTGGTGACCGGCACCTTTCTTCTACGGGGCGTGAGGGCGCCGGCGCGCTACGGCGACTGGGTGGGGTTTGCCGTATCGGCCATTCTGCTGTCGCTGACCCACTATTACGGCCTGTTTACGCTGGCGGCGATGTTTCCTTTTGCCGCGGCCGGCATTGTCGTTGAATTCGACCGCATGGGATGGACCCCGGCCGTCAGGCGGATGGTGGTGGGGTTGGCGCTGGCGACCGCGGCGCTCGCCATCGTGTGGTACTTCTGGCAACCGATCTTCTTTCATCAGCGAGCGCGGATGATGGCGGCCGTTGTGCCTGCCGCGTCAAGCTGGCAATTCCTGTTCATTTCCGCGTTTCGGGGGCTGGCCGCCGGGCAACTCGTGCCGACTACCACAGCCGGGCCGTGGCCCGCGCTGGCCGTCTGGTTCATCATCGTTATTGTGTTGCTTATCATTGGTCGGGCAGGCGGCCGTTTGGCGGCATTGTGTGCGGGGGTGCCGTTGATTGCCGCGGTGATCCATAGCCTGGTCGCGCCCACGGTGTTTGAGGCGAACTACTTCATCTTCGCGCAAGTCTATCTGCTGGTGGCCGTCGCCCTGCTGGTGGCCTCAATTCCGTGGCGCGGCGTGCGCGTTCTCGTCGCCGCCGGCCTGCTCGCCTGCAACGGCTACTGGTGCTGGCGGTACGCCCAACTGACCGACGAACTGGCGAAGAAACCCGGCGCGCGCAGCGCCGTGGCTTACCTGAATGAGCTTCGTCGGCCCGACGAGCCGGTTTTCGTCGGCTCCCCATTTTTCTGGTGCGTCGTGCAGAAGTATGCGACGCACCCCGAAGGGGTCTATGTCTTTTATCCCGGTGAGCCCGCCGATGACCCGCTCGATGGGGCGGCCATCGGCCTGGCCGACTATCAAAACCTCGAAAGTCATCTCAATCCCCCCGTTCGACGCGCCTGGACAGTCGACCTGCACGGGTTGTTGGGGTTCGAACGGCTCGCCTTCCAACTCCCCGTCGACTGGATTTTGATTGGCGAGAAAGCGTTTGACGAACCGTTCGGTTATTCCTTTGCCTGCCGGCTGGTTGTGCGGGAGTACCGTCGGCAATCGGAGGTGATGGCCGAATGAGTGAGGCGGAGAGAGTAGTGCCCGGCGGCATCGTTCGGGTATGCTGAACGCAGGTCTCACCTCGACTCACTCCTGCAGATGAACATGAAAGTTACCAGTTGGGCGCGCCCAGCCACACTGGTGGTGGTCGCCCTGTGCCTGACGACCCCGTTGAATGGGGCCGACCTGAAGTCGGAAAGCTGGACTCCCGAGGCGGTGCTGCGGATCAAGGTGCTGGCTGACGCCTCGCCCTCTCCGGATGGCAGCCGCGTGGCGTTTACGGTTGCCGCGCCCGCGATGGAGGGCGACCGCAGCGAATGGGTTTCGCACGTGCATCTCGTACGCGCCGACGGCTCGAACCCGCTGCAACTGACCCGCGGCGAACGCTCGGCGACCGCACCGGCGTTCAGTCCCGACGGACAATGGATCGCGTTTTTGTCGCCGCGCTCAGGACCCAAATCCAACCTCTGGCGGATTCGCGTCGACGGAGGAGAGGCCGAACAGTTGACTGACGAGAAAGGGGGGCTGACTTCGTTCGACTGGTCGCCCGACGGCAACCAGATCGCCTTTGTCATGCCCGACGCCAAGTCGGAAGGTGAAGAACGCGCCGACCGCGAAAAGCGCGATGCGTACGTCGTGGGCGACAGTTACAAGCGGTCGCGATTGTATGTCGTGCCCGTGGGGGCAAACGCCGATGGGCAGCGCCCTATCAGGCGGCTGACTGCCGGCGACCTGCACGTGGGAGGGCTTTTGGGGGGCCGCAATTTCGACTGGTCGCCCGACGGCAAGTTGATCGCATTCACGCACCAGCCGACACCTCTGATCGACGATTGGCGAAAGACCGACATTTCTCTCGTTGACGTCGTCACCGGCCAGGTCACGCCGCTGGCATCGACCGCCGCGGCTGAAACGCAGCCGACTTTTTCACCCGACGGCTCGCAAATCGCCTTTGTCGTCAGCGAGATTCCCCCACGGTGGGCGTTCGCATCACGCGTCGCCTTGATGAGTTGCCGCGGTCAGGCCAGGCGAACACTGGCCGAGACGTTCGACTTGAAACCGTCGATCGTGGGGTGGTCTGCGGACGGAAAAAACTTGCTGGTCAGCGAAACCCGCCGGACGGTCTCGTGCCTGACCGCAGTCCCCGCCGACGGTTCTCCGCCGGTCGATCTGTCTCCGGCCGACACGATGGTGTCGCACCCGGCGCTCAACGCGCGGCGAACGCACGTGGCCTTTGTTTCCGAATCATTCGACCGGCCGCCGGAAGTTCATATTTCAGCATTGGCCCCGTTTTCCCTCAGACAGGTCAGCCGCACGCAAGACGCTCCGTCGCCGCCACTGGGAAACACTCAAATTATCACCTGGCGCTCGTCAGATGGCCGTGAGATCGAAGGGTTGCTGACCTATCCGGCCGACTATCAGCCGGGGTCGCGCGTGCCGCTTCTGGTGATCGTGCATGGCGGGCCGACCGGGGTCTTCACGCGCGGTTACATCGCCTGGCGGGGGCCCTACCCGATTGCCGTGTTCGCGTCGCACGGTTACGCCGTGCTGCGTTGCAACGTCCGGGGCAGCAGCGGATATGGCAGGGAGTTCCGGTTTGCGAACGATCAAGATTGGGGCGGCGGCGATTTCCGCGACATCATGGCGGGGGTCGATGCCGTGATTGAACGCGGCGTCGCCGACCCCGAACGGCTGGGCATCATGGGGTGGAGCTACGGCGGTTACCTGACATCGTGGATCATTACGCAAACGAAGCGGTTCAAAGCCGCATCGGTGGGGGCCGGCGTCACCGACCTCGTGTCGTTCACCGGAACGGCCGACATCGCCGATTTCGTTCCCGACTACCTCGGTTGCGAGTTCTGGAGCGACTTCGACCGCTGGCGCTCGCGGTCGGCCATCTATCACATCGCTGGCGTCGAAACCCCGACGCTCATCCAGCATGGCGAGAAAGACGCCCGCGTGCCGATTTCGCAGGGATACGAACTGTACAACGCACTCAAGCGTCAGGGGACGCCCGTGAAAATGGTGGTCTACCCCCGGCAGGGGCACTCATTGCAAGAACCGAAACTGCAGCTCGACGCGGCCCAGCGGAACGTCGAATGGTTCGACCGCTGGCTGGCGCCTGCGAAACCGTAAGGCTGTATCTGGGCAAGTGCGTCTGTTTTTTCCACACGATCATTCGACTGGACAGGAAATGGCGAACAAACAGATCGACTGGTACTACCATCGCGTCGGCTGCACAACCTGTCGCCGGGCCGACGAGTTTCTCGAAAAGGCGAAGGTCAGCGTCGCCGAGCGCATCAACGCCCGCAAAGATCGCATCGGTCCGAAAGAAGCCCTGAAGCTCGTGCGCACCGCGCGGCACCTGTTTGTCGCCAAGGGGAAAAAGGTGGTTCAATTCGACCTGGGGAAAGATGCGCCGGGCGATGCCGAGTTGAAGAAACTGGTCATCGGCCCGTCGGGAAACCTCAGGGCCCCGACCCTCCGCGTGGGGGACCGCATGTTCATCGGGTTCAACGCCGAGCAGATCCAGCCCAGCTTGTTTGGTTCATAGTCCCGGCTTCAGCCGAATTTCGGGAGACGGGACAAAAAAATGCTCCATTTCGCTCATGACCCAGGTTCCCCGGTTGAGCGCGAGAATCCGCATGCCGCGGCCCGCCGCGCGCGCTATGGAATGATTCTGTTCCTCATGTACCTCGCGCTCTATGCCGGGTTCATGCTGCTGAACGTGTTCGACCCGTCCCTGATGGAGACAACCCCGCTGGGGGGCCTGAACCTCGCGATCGTGTACGGCTTCGGTTTGATCGCGGCGGCGCTGGTGTCGGCGTTGTTCTACGCGTGGCTGTGTCGCCAGCCTCCGTGGCCGGAGGAGGCCACTGCGCACGACGCGCTCCGCGGAGACGAAGAAGGCGGAGACTGACAGAGCCATTTCACCCGCCCCCCCTGCCCTTGCAAGGGGGGGGAGTGACGGACGAAAGCACAACGCCGCATGACGTACGACGTTTCGCCGCTGGCGATCGGAATCTTCGCCCTGTTCGTCGCCGTAACGCTTGCGCTGAGCTTCTTTCTCGGGGCGCGGGCGAAATCGGCAAAGGGGTATTTTGCGGCCGGCGGCGGGATTCACTGGTTCGTCAACGGCATTGCCTTCGCGGGAGATTACCTCTCGGCCGCTTCGTTTCTGGGCATCTGCGGGATGATCGCCTTTTACGGGTACGACGGGTTTTTGTACTCGATCGGGTACCTCGCCGGCTGGGTCGTGGCACTGTTTGTCATTGCCGAGCCTCTCAAGCGGATGGGCCGCTACACGTTTGCCGATGCGCTCGACAGCCGGTTCAACTCGCGCGGCATCAAACTTTCAGCCGCGATCAGCACGCTGGCGATCAGCATTTTCTATCTGATTCCGCAGATGGTGGGGGCCGGCGCGCTCGTGAAACCGCTGTTGGGGTTCCCGCACGCCGTCGGTGTCATTCTGGTCGGGGCGGTGGTGATTCTGATCGTCGTCACGGCGGGGATGGTGAGCACGACGTACGTGCAGTTTCTCAAAGGGTCGCTGTTGGTGATTTTCAGCGCCGTGCTGACGGTCATGATTCTCATCCGCGGGCTATATTCGGTCCGCGCGAACGATCGAGCGCATGAAGTGCCGGGATTGCGCCGGACCTACGCGGTTGAGCCGAACGAGTCTCTCGATCATCAGCTCGAGACGGTCTTTGGTGAGGAGATTGCCGCGGAGGGGGGCTGGGTTGGAAAACCCTATCGCAGATTTCGAGCCGCAAGCGGCAAAATTGTCACTGTGCGGCCGATTGAGGCAGCGAACGTACTGTCGAGCCAGCTTGATCTCGACACCGTTCAAACAGTAACCCGATTGCCGAATGGAAAAACCGTCTTCGGCGGAATGGCTGGTCGCGACCCGGAAAGTTCAGGGCTAATGCCCGTCGGTCACGTGACGGCACTGCCGGGAGGTCTGACGGCGACGGGCCCCCTGGGGCCGATCGAATACCTCAAGACGCTGCAAAAGAGCGAAGTCATCTTGTGGGGCTCCGACACAATCAAAGAATCCGATGGCTCGACGACGACCGTTTACTATCCGAAAGCGACGAAAGGGAGCGAAGTCTTGCGCCCGGGAAACCTGCCGGCTTTCAAAGGCATCCGTAGCGACAAATTGCCCGACAAACTGAATTTTTTGTCGCTGATGCTGGCCCTGTTCGGGGGGACGGCGTCGTTGCCGCATATTCTCATCCGCTATTACACGGTCAAAGATCAGGCCAGCGCCCGCAAGAGTACGGTTGTAGGGATCGCCAGCATCGGGTTCTTCTACGTGCTCACCCTCTACATCGGCCTGGGAGCCATGACCTCCGGTGCCCTCGACGTCACCAACAGCAACATGGCCGCGCCCTTGTTGGCCCGCAGCTTCAGCGGATGGCTGTTCGCCGTGATCTCGGCCATCGCCTTTACGACCGTGCTGGGGACCGTCAGCGGCCTGATCATCGCCGCCAGCGGCGCCGTCGCGCACGACCTGGCCGGCAGCGTCTTCCGTCTCGAAATGACCGACCACGAGAAAATCCGAGTGGCGAAAATCGCGTCGGTGGTTGTGGGCGTGATTGCGATCGTGCTGGGGATTCTGTTCGAGAAGATGAACGTCAGCTATCTGGTCGGCTGGGCCTTCAGCATCGCCGCTTCGGCCAATCTGCCGTCGCTCGTGATGCTGTTGTTCTGGAAAGGGACGACGCGGCAGGGAATCACGGCGGCCGTGACCGTGGGGATGCTTTCCTCTCTGGCCTGGATCCTGCTGTCGGGCGACACGTTCAAAGACGTGTACGGGCTGCCGGCCGAGAGCGCCCCGGTTCCTTTCAGCCAGCCGGGAATCGTCACGATCCCGCTGGGGTTTGTGGTACTGATCGTCGTCTCACTGCTGACGCGGAACAAATCCCGTTCGTAGTCCCGGCTTCAGCCGGAGCTCGGGCGAAGTGAGACGATGTTCTTCTCATTCGACCATGACGCGAATCCTCGGGAAGAATGCGACACTCTTCATACGGGGGCGCGCCCCGGGCAGATCAGCGGGCCGGTTCCATGAATTCGGCGTTGGCGATCCAGGCGGCGAAATAAGGCTGCGTGGCGCCGCGGCGGATCAGATACAGCAGGAACGGTTGGTTAAAAATAAATCGGCGCTTGCCGGGTGGCGAATAGAAGCCAACGTCGTCGGCAACGACGGCTGCCTCGGAAACGAGCTGCGCCCCGGTTTCGTCGAGGCGAAAGCGGATGATCTGCCGCGCATCGATAATGCGGTATCTGATCCATTGCGCGTTCAGGAATTTGCGTCCGGCGAATTCGTCGAAGGTGCGCTCGACCCCCAGCCCCAGCACCGGAATGGCCAGTGGCTCCTTCGCGACAATCTGGGGTTCGGCATGTCGTGGATCGGGGGCCGCGATTCGCGCCTGCGCGCGGTCAATCGTTTCGGCCAGCGTTTTGCCGGGCGCCATCTTGGCCAGCATGATATCGTCATCGCCGTTTGCGGTAGTCGATCGCAGCACAAAATCGTCGTCGCCGGCATAGTCGCAGACCGTCACCTGCGCCTTTAGTTGATCGCCGCGCTCGCCGTATAACTCGTCGTCGCGCAACCCAAACGCGGCGACAGAGATTTGTTCGGAATCCGAATGGAACGACAGCGGATCAGTCAGCCGATCAAAATTCGCCCGAAACGGCAGCGACTTCTGCAGGTAGGCATAGAGCAGTATTCGATACTCCCCGGCTGTCTGGGGAAGCCTCGGCCGTGCCGATGGAAACTTGCGGGCGACTTCGCGAACGATGCGCTCGATCACGCCCGATTCGACCGACCCCGCGACGGCCACGTAGGCTTCGTCTGACAGATTATCCTTTGCAAACCGACTGGCGTTCAGTGCGTCAGCCAGCGGCGGGGCGCCTTCCAGCCGGATCGGGTCGCCCGCCACCGTCTGTCGCAGTTCGTCCCAGACAAGCTCGAATGTGGCGCAATAAACGTAATTGCGGTTCGGCAGGATTTCTCCATTGGGATGCGGCACCACGTCGCTGCGCGGGAGTTCGGCGGCAGGGCGCGCCGCTGGAGGCTCACCCGGCAGGGGAACATCCTCGGCGGGCCAATCGACCCCCGCGAGCGGTCGTCCGGCGTTGATCGACAGCAAGGCGGCCCAGGTCTTGATGTGGATTCGAAGCACGACGGCTCGGATCGCGCCGTCAGCCAGCGCCACGTGGACGATCCCCTTCTGCCCAAGCTCATTATTCGTGGGATGGTTCGATCCCGGGGTAGGAGGATTTTCATGCGCTCCGATTGCGAGCGCCTGGCGGTGGGTCAGGTCGCGCGGTTCGTGCCAGAGAACGTCGGAATCGGCCGATTCGACGAGTTCAATGGTGTTCGATGCGCCATCGCGAAAATCGCCGAAGCTCGCCGAGTACTGCTCGGGCCAAGCCGTAGCACGACCGACGACCGCCAGATAGTTCGTCAACCCCGGCTTGCGGCGCCTCGCGGCAGGACAGCCGAACACTTCGGGCATTTTTTCCGCGAGCGAACGGTTATGTGGGCCGTTCCATGGTTCGTCGAAACGATACTCGCGATAGAGCACATCCTGGCCCAAATCGGGTAACAGCAGAACGCGCCAACTATGCCAGCGCCGGCCGTCTGGGCCAAGGACATACGCCGGGGGAAGCATGTCGTAGCGGTCGTGGTAAGTGTGCAGCGCCAGCGCGATCTGTTTGAGATGCGCGCGACAGTCACGCCTCCTGGCTGTTTCGTTCGTTGTGCGAACAACTGGCCAGACGACCAGCGCTGCGCCCAGAAGTATCAAGGCGGCAGGCAACCCGTATTGAGACAAAAGCTTCCTCCGCATGACGCGAATTCCACGCGAAAGCCATCGTGTTGTCGTCGAAACGCACGACGTTCACGTCACTTCAACACCGCGTCGGTGCAGGCTTTCGACAGCGCCTCGCGGTCGACGTCGACTGCCACATCGACTTCGATCGGCCCATTTGGGTCGACCACCGTGCGAATCGACTTGTCGTCAGACTCGACACGAATGCGCATGCGTTCAACCTTCACGGCCGAGGGATTGGTCAGCATGAACACGGCCCCCGGGTCGTGCAGCATGGCGACGTTGTCTTTGTAGTAGTCGCCCGTCCCCAGTTGCTCGAGGAATTTTTTCATCTTGGGCGACCAGGCGTCGGTCATCGCCGTGATCGATTTCGCCAGCGGCGTTCCGGCCTGACGAATGCGGTCGAAATCGCTTTCGTACAGCTTCGTGTGATAACTGACTTCCGCCGGCATGAAGGTCATGGGCAGCCCCGCGCGCAATACATACGCCGCGGCCGCGACGTCGTTGTGCAGGTTGACCTCTGACCGCTCGGGAAACTCCTTGCCGTTGATGACGAGCGGCCGAAAGCAGCCCCCCATCATCACGAGCCGCTCGATTCTGGATTTGTCTTCGGGGTAGCGCCGCACCAGCTCGGCGACGTTCGACACGCCGCCCACCGGCACGATCACAACCTTCTCGGCAGATTTCGTCAGAATGTCGTGCATCAATTCAAAGGCCGGCTTCTCCGAAATCGCGGGGACCTGCTCATCGGGATCCAGCACTCCCTGCCCTTCCCAACCGCCCCAGAATTGCCCGACGGAAAGCCCCGTCGCGACCGGCACGTCATGCCGCCCCACCTGGTCGAGCAGCTTGCGGGCGATTTTCGAACGCACGTCGACTTTGCCGTGCACCGTGGTGACCGCTCGCAGATCGAGCTGCGGGCTGCGGGCCGCCAGCACCAGGGCATAAGCGTCGTCGACGTCGGTGCCGATGTCGGTGTCGAGAATGATTGGGATCGGCCGATCGGCCGCGAGGTTTGCACCTGTCACGCTGATACCGAGTGCGAACATGGCACCCGCACGACAAACCAGCGACAGAACCGAAAGCCGAATGCGGCGCATGAGTTGATTCTCGCGAACCGAAGGCTGACTCAACTTCCCTCAATGCGGCAAGCGACGGTTTCATCGCCCGCGATGCAGCTTACTTCAAGATCGCGTCGGTGCACGCTTTCGACAGCGCGGGCAAATCGACTTCGGTCGCCACGTCGACCTCGATCGGGCCGTTCGGGTCGAGCACCGTGCGAATCGAATTTTCGTCGGCTTCCACGCGCATCTTCATCCGTTCGACCTTCACCGCCGACGGGTTGATGAGCATGAAGATGGCGGCAGGGTCATGCAGCATGGCGACGTTGTCTTTGTAGAAGTCGCCCACGCCGAAGGTCGCCATGAACCCTTTGATTTTCGGCGACCAAATGTCGGTCATGCCGGCCATGCCCTTAGCGAGCGGCGTATTGGTCTTCTTGATGCGGTCGTAATCGCTTTCGTACAGTTTGGTGATGAAAGTCACTTCCGCCGGCATGAAGGTCATCGGCAGGCCGCTTTGCAGCACCTCGACCGCGGCCTTGACGTCGTTGTGGAGATTGGTTTCGAGCTTGTCGGGAAGCGTCTTGCCTTCGATCACGAACGGGCGGAACCGGCCCCCCATAATCACCAGCCGCTCGATCTTCGCCTTGTCTTGCGGGTAGTGCCGCAGCAGTAGGGCGACGTTCGACACGCCGCCGACCGGCGCAATCACGACTTTCTGGGGCGATTTCGACAGGATTTCATGGATCAGTTCGTAGGCGGGTTTGTCGGAGATTCCGGTGACGTTCTCGTCCGGTTCGAGCAGCCCCTGCCCTTCGAACCCGCCCCACGCCTTTCTGACAGTAACCCCCGTCGCGACCGGTACGTCGCGTCGCCCGGCGAGGTCGAGAAGCTTGCGGGCGATTTTCGATCGCTCTTCGACTTTGCCATGGACCGTCGTCACCCCCTTCAGGTCAAGCTGTGGGCTGCGGGCCGAGAGCACCAGGGCGTAGGCGTCGTCAACGTCGGTGCCAATGTCGGTGTCGAGAATGATGGGGATCGGGAGATCGGCGGCATGGCTGTGGCTTGCAGCCGACGCCGCGGTGAAAGCCAGCAAAGCGCAGAGGGCAGGGCGAGCGAAGCATATCGCGTGAAAACGCATAACGTGAGTCCTTATCGCGGTAAATACCAGGTGGTGAATGTCAGCGCAGTCGCCTTCGATCACATGAATCATCAAGTCGTCGCGTAGGGCGCCGCCAGCCGGAATTTCGGGTGCTTTTCGAGGTACACTTGCACGCGGTCTGTGCGCGCGAAGGCTTGCGGAAGAAAGTCGAGCGCCTGTTGCAGCCTTTCATTAGGCTCGGCACAACTGAACCGCAGAAACCCGGCGCCGGCCTCGCCAAAGCATTCGCCCCCCAGGCACGCCACGCCGAATTTGTCGTCAGCCGCTTCGAGCAGATACAAGGCCAGCCCGTGGCTGGTGATACCCAGGCGGTTGCAGACGGGGGCGACGTTGGGAAAGACGTAAAACGTGGCGGTCGGGTCAAGCGTCTTGAACCCCGCGATGCGGTTCAGGCCGGTCGTCAGCAGCACGACCTTTTCGCGAAACAGTTGCATCACGCGGTCGCGCTCGTCGCGATCACGCTTGAGGCCCGCCAGCCCGGCGAGCTGCACGATGGGAGGAACGCACGAGAGGCAGGTATTGATCAATTTGCCGATGGCCTCGGCAATGGGCGCCGCCGACACGGCAAATCCCAGCCGCCACCCGCTCATGCTGTACGACTTGCTGAACGTGTACGCCGCGACGCACTGGTCGAGCATCCCGGGTTGTTCGAGCAGCGAGTGGTGCCGGCCCTTCCAGACCATGTGGCAGTATGGCTCGTCACTGAACACGGCGACATCTTTGCCGCGTACAAGGTCAGCGATGTCTCGCAGGTCGTCGGCGGTGGCGATGCCCCCGGTGGGGTTGTGCGGTGAATTGAGAAAGATGGCCTTGGGGGCGCGGTCGGTTTTCAGAAACTTCTCGATCTGCGCCACGTCGGGACGAAACTGATTTTCCTGCCGCAGAGGCGCCAGTACCATTCGCGCCTGCCGCCGCTCGATATTGGGAGGGAATGTCGGAAAGTGCGGGCTGAAGACCAGCACGCCGTCGCCCGGGTTGAGAAACGCTTCGCAGAAGAACTGCTCGAAAATCTTGGCCCCCGGCCCTACGACGACGTTTTCGGCCCGGGCCGGAATATTGAACTCTTCGCGCACGAACCGCGCGGCCTCTTCGCGAAACGCGGGCAGCCCCGGCGAGGGGCAATAGTGCGACTGGTTTTCCTGAATGGCCGCGACCCCCGCCGCCTTGGCCGCCGCGGTGCTTTCGAAGGGGCTGTCGCCGATCTCGAGCTCAACGACGTCTTTTCCCTGCGCCTTCAGCGTTCGGGCCGCCGCCAGCACGGTGAAGGCCGTTTCGACATTGAGGTTCTTCGCGAAATCGCTGAGACCAACAGGCACAGTGGGTGATCCTGGGGTGAGAGAGCGCTGTGGCACGATGGATCGAGAGACAACCTTCGACCGGCACGCGCGCCGCCGCCATTTTAGGGCCTCTTGCGGCGAACGCCACCGACCCGATTGGAGGCCAGAGACCGTATCGGAAGCGGCGCCGATATTCCCGCACAACGGCGCTTGTATCGCGATGGAGAGATAGCGGCACGAGCCTGGCGAAAGCGCTCCTGCCGATGAGACTGCGACCGAACTGCCGTCCGCCGTTCGACGGCCGGGCGTCGTCGCGTCGCCAGGGTGACAATCCGCCGGCCAGAGACACTCACGTTGACTCATTTGCTGCGACGGCATAGAGTTGCGCTGCGACGGGGAACGTGGCCTGCGTTCGGAAGCGCGGCTCGACGCCGGAAGAATCTCCGCGAGATCATCTGCGGGAAGGACGACTCACGATGTCACAGGCCCCGACCTCGTCGGCCGGCACGATCGACTGGCAGCGACGCGGCTGGCTGGTCGCGCCGAGCTGGTTGTTGTCGCTGGTGCTGCACGGCGGCCTGTTGGCGATGCTCGCCGTCACGCTCCACCGGGCCGCGCCGGTTGGCAGCCCCTTGGGTCTCGATCGTGAAGTGGGCATTTATTTCGGTTCCAACGACGCGAACAGCGATTTTCCCGGCGAAGGCGGCGACGCGGGCTACGTCGGCGACGCGGCGACGGAAGAAGTCGTAGCGTCCTCCGAACGGTCGATTGCAGACGCGCACGACGAATTGCGGGTCGACAAGCGTCCTCCGGTCGAATTGGCGCTGCCCACCGTTCGCGCCGCGGGGATCGGCCCCGGCATTGCCATGACGGGCGACACGTCGGCCCCGGCGTCTTCCACCGTTCGGGCCTCTGGCGGAAGCGGGCTCGGGGAAGGCGGGGGTGGCGGAGGCGGCGGAGGCGGCGGAACGTCGTTTTTCGGGGCCCGAGGCAGCGGGCAGCGCTTTGTGTATGTGCTCGACGCCTCAGGCAGTATGCTGGAATACGGCGCGATCCGCGTCGCCAAGGCCGAGTTGCTGGCGAGCCTCGCGCAGCTTGGTTCCGACCAGCAGTTTCAGATTGTGTTTTACAACGAGAAAAACTTTCCCATGGTTGCGCCGGGGGGGAAGTCGCAGTTGTTCCGGGGGACCGACGCCAATCGCAACCTGGCGAGCCAGTTTATCAATGGGGTGAACCCCGATGGCGGCACCCGACACCTCACCGCCCTGCTGGAAGCGCTGAACTACGTGCCCGACGTCATCTACTTTCTGACCGATGCAGGTGAGCCGCGGCTGGAAGCCGGTGATCTCGATCGCATCAAGCGCCGCAACAACGGCCGCACGCAGATTCACGCCATTGAATTTGGCAAAGGCCCGCAGCTCAAGGCCGAGAATTTTCTCAAGCGGCTGGCGCGCGAGAACGGCGGAGCGTATGTGTACCGCGACGTACAGCAGTTCGGCAAACGCTGAATCGCCAGTGCGTCGACCTGCAAACCCGGAGTGCGAAGGTTGTTTTCTCATTGGAATTGCTGCGGGTTCTGTCTCGCGCTCGTGGCGCTCGGGGCCGGTTCAGGCACCGCCCAGGATCGGGTCGTGCTGCGGCGCAGCGGCCAAGGCGGCCGCGTCGTTATTACAGGCACGATCGACGACTACACGGGCAAGACGATTCGCATTCGGGCAGGGCAGGGGGCCTCGCGCGAGTACCCGGCCGACCGCGTGATCGAGATCGAAACGCCTTACGTCGAGTCGCATACGCAGGGGCAAACCCTCTACCAAACAGGGCAGGTCGAGGGGGCGATCCGCGAGCTCGAAACGGCCCTGAAACGCGAACCGCGCTTGTGGGTGCGGCGCGAAATTCTGGCGCTATTGGTGCGGTGCGCGGTGCGCCGCGGCGACTATTCGTCGGCAGGCGCGCGGTTTCTGGTGCTCCTGCAAAGCGACCCCTCGACCGCGCACTTCGGCCTGATTCCGCTGGTGTGGGCGACCGAGCCGGTATCGCCGGCGGTGCATGATGACGCCCGCACGTGGCTTGGCGGCGAATCGGACGCGGGCCGGTTGATCGGCGCCAGCCTGCTGTTGGATCACCCGCGCGATGCCCCTCTGGCCCAGAAGGCTTTGCGCGAGCTGGCCGCCAGCGACGACGCGCGGGTGCGAAAGTTGGCGGCAATGCAGGCGTGGCGACGCGAAACGGCGACCGACACCGAGGGCCCCTGGCGGCTCGACCAGTGGCAAAAAGCCATCGACGAGTTACCCGTTGGCCTGCGCGCCGGCCCTTCGTACCTGCTGGGGCAGGCTTACGCTCAAAGACACGAATTCGAACTAGCGGCAGCGACGCTTTTGTGGCTGCCGCTCGCCGACGACCGTAACGGCAGGCTTTCGGCCCGTGCCGGTCTCGAAGCGGGTATGGCCCTTGCGCAGATCGGCCAGCGGGTGGAAGCCGACACGCTCTACCGCGAAGTCTCCAAGCGCTTTTCGGGCACTCCCGCGGCTGATGAGGCCGCCGAGCTCTTGCAACGCGCACCCGGCAAGGAGGCCCCATGACGCGTCGCGCGTGCCTGAGCGTGGCGGTGGGGGGGGCGACGACTCTGGCCCCCGCCGTATTGCGCGCCCAGGAGCAGCCGGGCCCGGCATTGCGCGAGCTCGATGTGTGGGCCCTTCTGGAAGCTGGCGGGACCATCGGCTGGATCATCATGGCGCTCAGCCTGTGGATGGTGGCGCTCGTCATTCAGCACCTGGTGATGGTGCGGCGCGGCGTGTTGATGCCCGCCGGGCTGGCGGAAGAAGTCCATCGCCAGATTTCCGCGGGCAATTTCCGGCAGGCGGCGCAAGAGTGCCAGCAGCGTCCGAGTTTTCTGGCGTACGTGCTTTCGGCCGGTCTGGCCGAAACGCAGGTGGGGTATGTCGCGGTCGAAAAGGCGATGGAAGACGCCAGCCAGCAGCAGGCAGCACGGCTGTTCCGCAAGCTGGAATACTTCACGGTGATCGGCACGATCGCCCCGATGTTGGGCCTTTTGGGAACGGTGTGGGGCATGATTCTGGCGTTCATGGAGTTCGAGGCGAAAGCCAACCCGCAGGTTGCAGAACTCGCCCCCGGAATCTACAAGGCGCTCGTCACGACGCTGCAGGGATTGTGCGTCGCGATTCCTTCGCTGGGGGCATACGCCGTGCTGCGAAATCGCGTCGACGAGCTGGTCGCTCAGGCGGCGCTTCTGGCAGAGCACGTGTTTGCAGGGTTCAAGCGGGCGGCGGCCTTGCGGCGGCACGAACAGCGCCGCGCCCGGGGCGGGGCTGAGCCGGCGCCGCCCGACGACCTGACCTCTCAGGCCCCGCGCGAGGCGACGGCATGAGGCTTCCCACGCGCAGCCGCGGCGGCGGGTTGAAGTTCAACCTCACGCCGATGATCGACGTCGTCTTCAATCTGATTATCTTCTTTCTCGCGGCCAGCCACCTCGCCCGATCAGAAATCACGGCCGATGTGAGCCTGCCCGAGGCCTCCACGGGGGGAAACGAAGGACCCGAATTTGTCCGCCGGCTGATTGTCACGGTGCTGCCCGACGGCGCACTCAATATCGGCGGCAAGGAATTCGCGCTCCCGCAGGTCGAACAGATGATCGTTGCCGGGCGGAACGAGCTGAGCGAAGAACGGCGGCGCGATTTTGAAGTCCGCATTCGCACCGACCGTCGAGTGCCGTATTCGAAAATCGAGCCTTTGCTTCTGGCCTGCGCCCGCGCCGGAGTCACCAAAGTGCCGTTTGCGGTGTTGCCGGCGCCGTAGCCGGCCGGCGCACCTTGAATTCACAGCGGGAACGAGATCAAAGAGAACAAATCAGCCGCAAAGAGGCACAAAAGTCGCAATCCCGGCGCGCCGGGACTTGTGCGTTTTGAGCCTCTTTGTAGCCAGTGTTTATTTCTTCGTTTGCGGCCACAAGCGTTGACGCGGGTCGGTGGAATAGTTGTCAGCGATTGGCAGTTAGAAAACGGAAAGGGACGCTCCCTCCCCAGAGGGGAAGTTGTCAACTGAGGGCCCTTGTGTGTCGCGCAGCGGCTTCTCGCCGAGGTCTTTCAACACATTGGCCGCCATCAACTCGATACGACCAGAAAAAGATCCGATTTGAGATCAAGAGTATGAGGGTTCCGGTTCATCAGGCGCGGGGCGACATGAGCGAGAACATGATGACGTCGATGATCGACGTCGTGTTCCTGCTGCTGATCTTTTTTGTGTGCGCCGCGGCCGGCGCCGCCTACGAATTGCTCCTGCCCACCGATCTGGCAGCCGAAGGAGCGACCCCCAGCGTCGAGCGACCCCAGGCCACAGAGCGGCAATTGCCTCGCGACCAGGTCTGGATTCGACTGTCAGTCGACGACGCCGGCCGGCTGTTGATGCGCCTCAACAACACCGACTACGATTCGTTCGATGCGCTCCAGCAGGTGCTCTTGAACCTGGGCGAAGCGGCGCCTGAAAACCCCGTCATTCTCGATATCGCGCCGGAGGTCCTGGCCGGCGAAATGGTCCGCGTGTACGACACCTGCCGCGCCGCCCGTTTCCGCTCGATCTGGTTTCACGCCGCGCCATCGGTTCGATGACACGTGTTGCGCCGCGGCGGCAACGACGCTGTATTTCGCGTCGTCCGCTCGGCCCGTGTGCCACCGAAGGAAGCCTCCTTCGGGAAAAGACTTCCGGCAGATTCAGCCGTTTCGGCGCGGATTCGGCATGCGGCCTGCATCACCAATCCCCTTCGTTCGCGAGGCAACTTGCCGACGAACAATGAGACGGGCATTTTCGGCAGTCCAGCCCGACGGAATTCTGGTCGACCGTATTTCGAACCTTCCGACCGCTCCGCAGGGCTGGCCGATTTCAATAGACACCGGTCGACGTTTCGTGGCGGATTCGGCGATCGGTTGCGCGACGGCCCGGCGGCAGAAATGCTGCCGGGCTGTCTTGTTGCGCGCTAGGGGGCGGTGCCCCCCAGGTACCGCCCGCCGTCGACGCGAAAGATCGCGCCGGTTGCGAAATCGGTTCCTTCCAGGAGGTACAGGACGAGGTTGACGGCATCGTCGGCGACGCCGACGCGCTTCAAGGGCGTGGCCTGCCGGATCGCCTCGATTTCGGGCTCCGCGAGACCCGGGGGCGGATCGATCATGGCGGGGGCCACGGCATTGACGGTGATCGTCGGCGCCAGTTCCACCGCCAGCGCCCGCGTCATCGTGGCGAGCCCTCCCTTCGCGGTGAGGTACGGCAGGAACCCCGCGTATGGCCGATCGACGGCCCAGTCGGTGAAATTGACGATCTTTCCCTGCAAGCCGTCTTCGACCGGGTTACGCCGCATGGCCCGCGCCGCGGCGACGGCGGCCAGGTACGGCGCTTTGAGGTTCGACGCGATCGCATTGTCGAATTGGGCGGCGGTCAGCGAATCGAACGGAGTCTCTTCAAACTCACTCGCCATGTTCACCAGCACGTGCACAGCGCCGAATGTGGACGTCGTCTGGTCCACAAGCCGCTGCGCCTGGGCCGGCCCGCGCAGGTCGGCGGCAATCGCTTCGCTTTGCACGCCGCACCGGCGTACATCGGCAGCCACGGCCTCGATCCGCTCGCGGCTCTTGAAATAGCTCAGCGCGACGTGCATGCCGCGTTCGCCCAGCCGCAGCGCCAGGCGAGCGCCGACCCTGCGTCCGCCGGTAATGAGCACCGTTTTTCCCGCAAGCTTCATGAGCGACCGTCTGCAAGGCGCCTGCGCTGGAGGCAGACTACCGCCATTCACCCAGTTCCACTTCGATGGCCATGGGCATTCCTGCGCGAATGACTTCGAGTTTGATCTTGTCGCCGGCGCGGTACTTACGAGTCATCTCAATCAGCCGGCTGAAGGTCCCCACGTCTTCACCGTCGTATTTGACGATTCGGTCTCCCCGCTCGAGCCCAGCCCGGGCCGCTGCCGACCCGTCGGCGACTGTCTGAATCTGGCACGTGGCGTGATCGCACGAGACGCCCAGCATCGCTTCGCCGCGCCGCTGTACCTGCAGCCTCGGCAGGGCGGCCTGCAGCCGCGCCAGCACTTCGTCGGTCACCGGCGCGCCGTCGATCACGTAGATCGTATCGAGGCGGGCGATGCGGCGCAAGTTGATAATGCCCTCGTCGCCCCCTTTCCACCGCCGATCGATAATCAGCTCGACAGGCTCGTCTCCCTCGTCGACGGCAACGAGCACCTTGCTCAGCGGCGATTCGTGCCGCCGCGCCCCCAGCTCGAACACGCGCGCCAGCGCGTGCCGATGGCGAACTTCCGTCAGCCCCGCAAGGGCCGTTGCGGCCCGGCGGGCCACCGAGCGGCGTTTTGATTCGGCCAGACGCTCGAGCACTCCCTGCGCCTCCTCGAACTCGGAACCGGCACCGCGATGCGCGATGGTCTCGAGCGCGCGAACGGCGCGATACGTGACCTCCAGCTCGCCCGTTTCGGCCGCCGCCGCCAGAGGGGCAATCGCCGCGGCACCGGCCGATTCGAGCTCTTTGGTCGCCCTATCGCGGGCTTCGAAGCTGTCGCTGGCCAATTGGCCGATCCAGTGGCGGATTTCGGCGGCCGTCGGGGGCGGCCGCCGGGCCGGCTTTGCTTCGCCGGGGCCCGGCTCTTCGGGTGCCGGCGATTCGACTTCGCCCGTCGGTCTATCGGCCGGCTCCTCGGCGCGCGCGGGGTTTGCCGCCAACCCGGTCAGGCAACCCAATAACCACAGTTTTCGCAGCCGGGTCATCGTGAGAAGTCGTAAACGCGGAAACCTTGCCCGGGCCCATTATAAGCATCGCGGCAAAGTACGGGCAGAGGAAACACTGGAGGCGCGAGGGAAGAGGCTTGAGTTGGAGGTGTCAGTCCAGCCTCGAGTCGTTCATTTTTCGCGGGATTTCTCGAAGGCGCTCGAAGGTGCTCGAAGGCGCTCGCGAGCGCCTTCGTAAAAACCGCCGAAATCACTCGAAGGCGCTCGAAGGCGCTCGCTGCGATGTCGCACCGGTCATCCGTCGAAATCGGCCATTCTGGCAAGTGTGCCGGCCTTCTGAGGCGACGATTTTATTCTGCGGCGTCGTGCCCGAACGCATCGCCCACGCTCACGGCCGCAGCGCCGCCATTATTTTATCAGGGTCGACTTCCGGCGAGCAGACGAATGTCGCGCGCATTTGGAAAAGACGGGCGAAAAAAATTGGCGATCGAGGCTCGAGGGTCGAGATGTGAAAAATAGCCTCGTTGAACCCAGGCCTCGGCGAGCCAGCCACCCGTTCTTCGGCTGGCGCAGCGTGGCTGAGGTGAATTGGAACGGCAGAGTGCCCGGGGGGCTAAAAGGCGGCCGGGGCGCTCTACGCCAATTGGCTCTTGATTCGTGCACACGTTCGAGTTTTGAGCAGCTCACGGGCGGCTTGATCGTTCAATTCGCGCGGTGTAGGCTATTGGGCGTCCCCGCGGGAGGGACAACTGTTGGCGATGATTGCCACGGGTGCCCCAGCGGCGCTCGTGGCTTTTCTTGTCTGTATTCAGAAACAATCAGAAACAGGTGGAACCGCCGCGCTCTCAAAAGAAACGCTTCGTTCGTGCGACTCGACCGATGGGCCTCCGAAATTCTCGATTCTTGCAGGAGGGAATCATGGTCATGACAGGGAAGCTTTCGCTGGCGCTGTACGTCGACAGGGCCTCTCAGCAGTGGATCGTGCGGGATCCTGACGGGGTGTTATGGATCGTGCCTGGGGCGCACGATTCATGGGAACAGCGGCAGCCGTTCAGCCCCACCGAAGAAACCGAGCTCGAACCGGTTCCGGGGCATTACAAATACCTGCTGGGCCTGCCGTATTAAATCGTTCTTCGTGGAATCAGGGGACCGTATGACCACCGAGCACACGCGGCTGGAGGCGGCGCGATCGCAGAACACTCCGTGGAAGAAGTGGGGGCCATATCTCAGCGAGCGCCAATGGGGCACGGTGCGCGAAGATTATAGCGAGGGGGGCGACGCCTGGAACTATTTCACGCATGACCAGGCGCGGTCGCGCGCCTACCGCTGGGGCGAAGACGGGCTGGCGGGCTTTTCTGACGATCAGCAGCGGCTGTGCTTTGCGCTGGCTTTGTGGAACGGGAAAGACCCGATTCTGAAAGAGCGGCTGTTCGGGCTGACGAACAGCGAAAGCAACCACGGCGAAGACGTCAAAGAGTACTACTTCTATCTCGACAGCACGCCGACCCACTCGTACATGAAGTACCTGTACAAATACCCGCAAGAGGCCTATCCGTATGCCGATCTTGTCGAAACCAGCCGCCGGCGGGGGCGGAACGAAATGGAGTACGAGCTGCTCGACACGGGCGCCTTCGACGACGATCGCTACTTCGATGTGTTCGTCGAGTATGCCAAAGACTCTCCAGAGGACGTTCTGATCCAGATCAACGTTTGCAACCGGGGGCCGGTCGCGGCCGAGCTGCATCTTCTGCCCACCCTCTGGTTCCGCAACCAGTGGTCGTGGATGGGAAATGCCGAGCGACCCAGCCTGCGGGAAGTCTCAAGCGTCGCCGGGCGGCGCGTCGTCGAGGCGGTCGACCCCGTTCTGGGCACCTACGCCTTCTCGGCGGAGGCGAGCGACGAGCTACTGTTCACCGAGAACGAAACGAACATGCAGCGCATCTTCGGCGTCGCCAATCGCACTCCGTATGTCAAAGACGGCATCAACAACTACATCGTTCACGGCCAAAAGGACGCCGTGAACCCCGAAAAGCGGGGAACAAAGGTCGCCGCGCCCTTTCGGCTGCGCGTGAAGCCGGGCAGTTCGCAGCACGTTCGTCTGCGGCTGTCGCGTGCCGCGGCCGAGCGCATCGAGGGAGGGCGGGCGCCTGAACCGTTCGGCAAGCGGTACGACGACGCAATGCAGGCTCGCCGCAGCGAGGCTGACGAGTTCTATGGGGCGATCACCCCGAAGTCGCTGAGCGCTGATGCGGCGATCGTCATGCGGCAGGCCCTGGGGGGCATGATGTGGTCGAAGCAGTTTTATCACTACGACGTCGACAAATGGTTGGAGGAGCGCGGCTCCGACCCGTTCAAGGCGAAGCGGAAATCGGCCCCGCGCAACGATCACTGGCACCACATGTACAACGGCGACGTGATTTCGATGCCCGACAAGTGGGAGTATCCGTGGTACGCGGCTTGGGACCTGGCCTTTCACGTGATCGCCCTGACGCTGGTCGACCCCGACTTCGGCAAGCAGCAGCTCAAGCTGATGCTGCGCGAACGCTACATGCACCCCAACGGGCAGATTCCGGCATACGAATGGAACTTCGGCGACGTCAACCCGCCCGTTCACGCCTGGGCCACGATCTTTACCTACCGGCTCGAAGCGGCCCAGCAGGGGGAGGGAGACCGCGAGTGGTTGAAAAGTTGCTTTCAGAAGCTGCTGCTGAATTTCACCTGGTGGGTCAACCGCAAAGACCGATACGGGCAGAACATTTTCGAAGGGGGGTTTCTGGGGCTCGACAACATCGGCGTGTTCGACCGCAGCGCGCCGTTGCCGACGGGCGGGCATCTCGAACAGGCCGACGGCACCGCCTGGATGGCTTTGTTCTGCCAGAACATGCTCGAAATCGCCAGCGAGCTGGCCATGACCGACCCCGACTATGTCGACATGAGCCTCAAGTTCGTCGAGCACTTCATGTGGATCGCCTCGGCGATGGGCCGCCTGGGAGGCGACACGGGCATGTGGGACGAAGAAGACGGGTTCTACTACGACGTGCTCCGTCTGCCCGACGGCGGCTCGCAGCGGTTGAAAGTCAGGTCGATGGTGGGCCTGCTTCCCCTCTGCGCGGCGACGGTCTTCGAGGGGAAGTTGATGGAAAAGTACCCGGAGGTTGCCGAGCGGCTGCGGTGGTTTCTGAGCACGCGCCCGGAGTTGTGCGCGGCGATTCATGACCCGCGAAAGCCGGGCCGCGGCGGTCGCCGGCTCGCTTCGATTCTCGACGAAACCAAGCTCCGCCGCGTGTTGACGAAAATGCTCGACGAGAACGAATTCTTGAGCCCCTACGGCATCCGCTCGCTCTCGCGGTACCATGCCGAGCACCCGTACGTCATTCAGGCTGGGGGGCAGGAGTATCGCGTGTCGTATCTGCCGGCCGAATCGGATTCGGGCATGTTCGGCGGCAACTCGAACTGGCGCGGCCCGATCTGGCTGCCGGTGAACGCGCTGATTATTCGCGCGCTGTTGAACTACCACGTGTATTACGGTTCCGACTTCATGATTGAGTGCCCGACCGGGTCGGGCCGCCGGATGACGCTCTATCAGGTGGCCGAAGAAATCTCGCGCCGGCTGTCGAACATCTTTTTGCGGGGGGCCGACGGCCGGCGGCCGGTATTCGGGGGTTCCGAGAAGTTTCAGCGCGATCCCGACTGGCGCGACTGCCTGCAGTTCTATGAGTATTTTCATGGAGACAACGGGGCGGGGCTGGGCGCCAGCCACCAGACGGGCTGGACGGGAATCATCGCCCGCAGCATGCACGTGTTCGCCACGATGAAGGCGAACGAGCTGGATAGCAGCAAGGCGGCGTATTTCGAAAAGCAGGCGCAGGCGACGGTGCCGGTCGGTCGCTAGGCCGGTGCCCCCTTTCCCGCTGACACTTTCGGTGATTCTACGACCGAACGGATTCGCACCGCGACTCATTCGCGCAGCACGAGGAAGTTGGAATGTATTTCGGGCCGCTCGACGTCGTTCCGCTGTGGGCGTTTTTTCTGGCGGCCGTCGCGGCGTCGATCGCGGGGCTCGAATGCGGGTACCGGGTCGGGCGCTGGCGGCGGGCCCGGGCCGCTCAGGAGAAAGAGGCGCCCGTCGGCGCAATGGTGGGTTCGATACTCGGCCTGCTGGCGATCATGCTGGCCTTCACGTTCAATCTCGCGGCGTCGCGCTTCGAGGCGCGCCGGCAGGGGGTTCTCGACGAGTCGAACGCCGTGGGGACCACGTTCCTGCGCGCGCGGCTTCTGCCCGAGCCGCAACGCTCGGAAATCGCCGATTTGCTGCGAGAGTACGTCGATGTACGATTGCAAACCGTGCGCGAAGGGACGGCGTCAGAGGGGATTGCGCGTTCAGAGCAACTGCACGCAGAGCTCTGGTCGCGGGCCGTGGCGGCCGCCGAGAACTCGAAAGGATCGATGACGACGGCGCTGTTTCTGCAATCGTTGAACGAGGTGATCGACCTGCACGCCAAGCGCGTGCAGGTGGGTTTGCGGAGCCGCCTGCCCGTCACCATCTGGATCGCGCTGTTCGGCCTGGCGCTTCTGGGAATGGCCGCGATGGGGTACCAGACGGGTTTGTCGGGCACGCAGCGGACGCCTGCCGAGCTGCTGCTGGCCCTGGCCTTCGCGGGCGTTTTGTTTCTGATCGTCGATCTCGACCGGGCGCACGAGGGGCTGTTGCGGGTCGGCCAGCAGCCATTGATCGACTTGCAGCGGACAATGACAATGCAGTCTACACAATGACGAATTTCGAAATCAGAATGTCGAATCAATGACGAAGCACGAATGACGAATCGCCGAATGAAGCGATATCCTTCGTCATTCGATCGCGCACATCCACTCTACCTGACTGAACCAGACCATGGCCCGACCAGGTTACCCTTCTCTGTACCAGGTCAATACCCGCGTGTGGCTGACGGAGCTTGGCCGCGGCCTCGGCCGGCCGGCGACGCTCGACGATATTTCCGACCGTGAGCTCGACCGCTTCGCCGAGCGGGGCTTCGACTGGATCTGGTTTCTGAGCGTCTGGCAGACAGGCCCGGCGGGGCAGCGCATTTCGCGAACCAACCCGGAATGGCGGCGGGAATTTCAAGAGACACTGCCCGACCTGCGGGATGACGACATACCCGGTTCAGGGTTTGCCATCACCGACTATACGGTGCACCAATCACTCGGGGGAGACGCCGCGCTCGCGCGGCTCCGCGACAGGCTCGCGAAGCGGCGCCTGCGGCTGATGCTCGATTTCGTTCCGAATCACACCGGGCTCGACCATATCTGGGTCAATGAGCACCCCGAGTATTACGTTTCGGGCACCGAGCTCGACCTGGCTCGCCAGCCGCGCAATTACATCTGGGTTAATCGCCCCCGGGGCGACCTGCTTCTGGCGCATGGGCGCGACCCGTATTTTCCCGGCTGGCCCGACACGCTGCAGCTCAACTACGGCAACCCGGCCGCACAAGACGCCTTGAGCGGCGTTCTGGAAAAGATCGCCGGGCAATGCGATGGCGTGCGGTGCGACATGGCGATGCTGGTGCTGCCTGAAGTCTTCGAACGTACTTGGGGAATTCGCACCGAACCGTTCTGGCCCAAAGCGACGCGGCGCGTACGCCAGGAGGTCGCGGGATTCTGCTTTATGGCCGAAGTGTATTGGGACCTGGAATGGACCTTGCAGCAGCAGGGGTTCGACTACGCCTACGACAAAAGGCTTTACGACCGTCTTCGCGAGGGGCACGCGCGGCCGATTCGCGAACACTTTCTGGCGGGCCTCGACTATCAGAACAAGCTGGCCCGGTTTCTCGAAAACCACGACGAGCCCCGGGCGGCCGCGACGTTCCCTGAGGGAGTTCACGAAGCGGCGGCGGCAATCACATTTCTGTCGCCGGGGCTGCGGTTCTTCCACCAGGGTCAATTCGAGGGGCGAAAGAAGCGCATCTCGCCCCATCTCGGCCGCGCTCCGGTAGAACCAGTCGACGCGAGGCTGTCGCAGTTTTATAAACGGCTGCTTGAAGTTCTGCGGCGACCGATCGTCCGCGACGGACAATGGCAGCTACTGGAGTGCGCCCCAGCCTGGGACGGCAATTGGACGAACGACTGCTTTGTCGCCTTCGCCTGGCAGGCGACTGACGGCCAGAGACTGATCGTCGCCGTCAATTACGCCCCGCACCAGAGCCAGTGTTACCTGAAATTGCCGTTTTCAGACTTGGCGAATGGCGACTGGCGGCTCTGTGATCTGCTGGGGTCGGAAGCGTACGATCGATCGGGAGACGATTTGCAGTCGCGCGGGCTGTATCTCGACGCCGCCCCCTGGAAGGTCTCGGTGTTTTCTCTCGAACGCGGCCGCTGAACTCGAACCCGCGCGAACGCTCGATGCCGTCGATTCTGAAGCCTACGGCCGATGCGCTGCGCCGGTTTCTGGCGAGTCAGGCGAACCGCGACTTCACCTACCCGGCCGAAGTGACTGCGTTGCACGGGGGACTCGGCTACCAGCGAGACCATACTCGCGTGCTGCTGGGGTCGGGTGAAGCCGCGTTCGCGGCGGCGAGGGTAGCGCTTGCGAGTTGGAAGCAATTCGATCTGGGCTGGATCGAAGCGTGGCCGGCTGACGTTCGGGTCGAGACCGGGGGGATGGTGGCCGTCGTGGTGCGGGCGCTCGGCCTGTGGTGGCTGAACGCCGCCCGCATTACGCTCGTGATCGACGAATCGGGCGAGACGCGCCGATTCGGGTTTGCGTACGGGACGCTGCCCGGGCATGCCGAGTCGGGTGAAGAGCGGTTTCTGATCGAGTGGTGCGGTCGCGACGACAGCGTCTGGTACGACATTCTCGCGTATTCGCGTCCGCGGCACTGGCTGGCCCGCCTGGGGTATCCGCTGGTGCGCAACCTCCAAGCGCGATTTGCGCGCGAGAGTGCCGCTCGGATGCAGCGGCTTGTTGAGGAAGCCGTCGCCTAGTAGCGGGCCACGTCGCTGACTCGCTTGAGATTCAGGGCGGCGGCGATGCGCTGCGTTTCGCCGGTCATAAATCGCAATTCGCTGCCGATCGCAATGAACTGCCACCCTTCGCTGGCGCGACGCTGCACGTCTTCGACGTTCAACACGTGCAGGCCGACGGCCGTGCCCGTTTTCTTTCCCGCTGACAGAATGCGCTGCAACATCGCCTCGAGTTGCTGAGGGCTCGGGTCAATTCCGTCGGGGCCGCGCATCTGAAACGTCAGATCGTTGGGGCCGACGAAGATGGCGTCGACCCCAGGCAGGCTGTAGATCGCCTCGGCATTCTCGACTCCTTCCGGCGATTCGGTCTGCAAGATCACCAGAATCTCGTCATTGGCGTGCTTGAAGTAGTCGCCGGCGGTCGCGTCATAATTCAACGAATGCAGGCCGCCGCCGATCGACCGGTTTCCCTGCGGCGGGTACTTCGCTGCCGCTATCGCGACCTTGGCCTCGGCAACGGTATTGACCATCGGCACGATGATTCCGTGCGCGCCGGCATCAAGCACCCGCTTGATGTTTTCGTGTGTCCCGCGCGGAACGCGGGCCAGCGGAACGCAACCGGCATCGGCGATCGCGCCGAACAGGGCCGCCGCCTGGCTGATGTCGATCGGCGAGTGCTCCATGTCGACAGTCAGCCACGGAAAGCCGAGCCGCGCCATGACGCGCGTGGCAAACAGGTTACCCAGCGACAGCCAGGTACCCACCTGCGGCTTACCAGACTTGAGGGCAGCTTTGACGGGGTTGCGTTTCATGCGTGGGCTCGGGGGGGGAATCTTCCAATGGTTGCAGTGCGAATGCTACAAATGAATTCAGGGCAGGGCGCCTGGGCCCGGCTGTGCCGGGCAGATCGGCACGTGCATCGCCGTTCATGATCCTTGCAGCCTGTCAATCGCTCGCCACGTTAGCCCATCGCCGAGGCAATTCGCAAGCATGGCCGATTTTGAAACCGTCGCCCGCGTCGGCGACATTCCCGAAGGCGAGGGACGGGCGTACCAGGTCGATGGCCGAATGGTCGCTGTTTTTTGCGTCGCCGGCAAATACACCGCGATTGCCGACACCTGCCCGCACATGGGGGCGTCTCTGGCGACGGGTTACGTGGAAGACGGCGGCGTCACTTGTCCCTGGCACGCCTGGCGATTTTGCATTTCCACGGGAGCCTGGCTCGACAACCCCCGCGCCACGCTTCGGCAGGAGGTGTTCGACGTTCGTGTTGAGGGAGACGAGATTCAAGTGAGGCGGCGGGAGGGGCAGGCGTCGGAACTTGCGCGTCAACCCGCGAACGACCCATAGAATGCCGCGCGGCCGGCAGTGAATCCATGAAAAAACAATCGGCCGGCACCCTATTGTACCGCGAGGGGCCCGGTGGACTCGAAGTGCTTCTGGTGCACGCTTCGGGAAACTACAACCGGGGAAAGCCCTGGAGTATTCCCAAAGGGTTGCCCGACGACAACGAAGACCTTGAGACGGCCGCGCGGCGGGAAACGGCCGAAGAGGCCGGCGTCGCGGCCGGCGAATTGCAGCCGCTGGGTTCGATCGAGTACACCCGCAGCCACAAAGAGGTGCACTGCTTCTGCGGACCGGCCGCCTCTGACACAAACCCTCGCTGCGCGTCGTGGGAGGTTGATCGGGCCGAGTTCGTGCCGCTCGCGAGGGCCCGTGAATTGATTCATCCTGATCAGGCGCCATTTCTCGAACGGCTGCAGGCACTGCTCACTGCCGAGCGCCCGGGCGGTTGAGCCGGTCTCGGGGCGTCCGTTGTCGGTCGCATCATGAGGGTGTCTCCAGCGTCAAATCACACACTCACCCTCTTCCCACTGTCTTCTGACTTCTGCCTCTGACTTCTTTCCTCACAGCGCGCCGGTTCATTCAGCCGCCGCAGCGACGTACGCCCACGCGGCGAATGTGCCTTCGGTTGACTCCGCCAGCACCTGTTTGCGACGGTAATGTTCGCCGGCGAGCCCCCCCGGCAGGATTCCTTCCAGAACGTCGCACCGGCTGAGGGTGCTCAAATAGTCGTGCGGGCGCGGGAAATACAGCTCGCCCTCAACCATCTGGCCTGTTGCCGGCAGAATGACGGGAAAACCGTGGGCCGCGACGCTGCGCCGGTAGCCGCGCAACGTCGCCGGAAGCGAGCGGTCGTAACTTTCTGCCAGCAAATGATGGTTGACCTCGCCGCGCCGCAACGTGCCGTAGACGAATAAGGGGAGAGAATCAGTCATAGTCGAAACCCGAGGTGGAAGTGGTCGCAGAGGGCCTGGTGGGCGATAGCGCCTGGTGCGCGGGCGGCGGGTGGATTCGTCGGGCAATTGGATCCTGAGCAACCCGGTCGTTCGTGCGTCTGCGGGGTGCCGGAGATCGCTTATCAATGCGGCGCAAACCCTGACGCGAGCTCGCTTCCGGATTCTGCGGCCGTTTATAGCCGGTTTTGAATGATAATGCCTGCATCTGGCGCGACGGAGCGAACACAAGTTGAGAATCCGTTGACTTTAACCGCAACGCACCGTGCGATTGTGCGTGATCAGGTACAGAGGGGGGCATCGATGTCTGTGATTCAGCAGGGCGAAACCGACGATCTGATGCGGTTGGCCCGTGCGGGCGACACATCCGCCACGTCGCAGTTTCTCGAGCGTCATCGCGAGCGGCTGCGGCGGATTGTCGCGGTAAGGATGGACCCCCGGCTGGTGCCGCGATTCGACCCGTCGGACGTCGTTCAGGAAACGCTGGTCGAAGCGCTCAAAAAGTTGCCGATGTACCTGAGAGAGCAGCCGATCCCTTTCTACCCCTGGCTGCGTCAGATCGCCTGGAACAGGCTGGTCGATTTACATCGCCGCCACATGCTGGCGGCACAGCGCAGCGTGGCGCGGGAAGTGCCATTGGTGGAGGCCCCGTTGTCGAATCTGTCGGCTTGGCAAATGGCCGATCAGTTGCTGGCCGATGAAGGGTCGGCCAGCGCCGGGGTGCTGCGGCAGGAGCTGGCGCAACGCCTGAGCCAGGCGATTGCGCGACTGTCGGCGTCGCACCGGGAGATTCTCGTTTTGCGACATCTGGAAGACCTGTCGGTTGCCGAGGTGGCCGCCATTCTCGACACCACTGAATCGGCGGTAAAGTCGCGACACTTCCGGGCGCTGGTGCGGCTGCGGGAACTGCTCGATTCCGACTCTTGAGAGGTGACGCAAATGAAGATCATATCGCAGTCGCGCGCATCGATTGATTGGTGCGCATCCATGTGCAATCTGATCGAAGAGCTTACCGAACAGGTCAAGCGAGGCGAGAGAATCGATCTCGACGCCGTCGTGGCGGCGCACCCCGAATACGCCGACGACTTGCGAAAGGTGTTGCCGACCCTGGAGCTGCTGGCTGAGGTCGGGCCCAGCGCCGCGCGGGCCGCATTCGACGCGGGAGCGCGGCCGGCCGTCGCAGATGCGATCTGGGGCACGCTAGGCGACTTTCGGATCGTGCGGGAGATTGGCCGCGGCGGAATGGGGGTTGTCTACGAGGCCCAGCAGATTTCTCTCGACCGGCGGGTGGCGTTGAAGGTGCTGCCATTCACGGGCGTGCTCGATGAACGGCACTTGCAGCGGTTCAAGAACGAGGCCCGGGCCGCAGCCGGGCTGCATCACCCGAACATTGTGCCGGTCTATGCCGTCGGCACCGATCGCGGGATGCACTTTTATGCGATGCAGTATATCGAAGGCCGGACGCTGGCCGACACGATTCGCGATGCCCGCGGCGAAGAATCGGTGCGTGAGCGGCAACCCAGCCGCGAGGAGCAGCCGAAGGGTGAAGTACCGAGCGCGGCCGCCCCGGAAGACGCTCGGGCTGCAACCAGCGCCTCTCGAGCGGCGCTTGTGAACACTCGATCGACGGCCGTCATTGCCGCCTTATCCACGCGGCCCCTCAGCCAACCGCGCGAGCATTACCGCAAGATCGCCCGGTTGGTGTGGCAGGCCGCCGAGGCCCTTGATCACGCTCACCAACTGGGGGTCGTGCATCGCGACGTCAAACCGGCGAACATGCTGGTCGACGCCGCCAGCAAGTTGTGGGTGACCGACTTCGGCCTCGCGCAGTTGCACGCCGATACGGGCCTGACCCGCTCGGGCGACCTCCTGGGCACGTTCCGGTACATGAGCCCTGAGCAGACATCGGGTCAGCGGGCGGTGCTCGACCACCGCACCGACATCTATTCACTGGGGGCCACGTTCTACGAACTGCTGACCCTGGAGCCGGTGTTCGACGGCGAAACGCGGCAGGAGCTCATGTACCAGATTCTGCACCAGGAGCCCCGCCCCCCCCGGCAGCTCAATCGCGCGATTCCGCCGGAGCTGGAAACGATCGTGTTGAAAGCGCTCAGCAAGGCTCCGGCTGAGCGGTATGCGTCGGCGGCCGAACTGGCGGCCGACGTGCAGCGGTACCTTGACGACCAGCCGATCAAAGCGCGGCGCCCATCGTTGGTCGATCGGGCCCGCAAGTGGTCGCGCCGGCACCCGTCGGTGATCGTCGCCGGTGTGTTGCTGCTTTCGGTAATTGCGGTATCGCTTTTGATCAGCAACCGGCTGATCTCGCGCGAGCAGCAGAAGACCGCCGCGGCGCTCGCCGGCGAAAAACTGCGGGCCGACCAGGCCGCAGGACAGCTTCGGCAGGCCCGCCAGACTGTCGAAGGCCTGATTCAAGTCGCCGAGATGGGGATTACCGATGATGACATGTCCGTGGCGCTGCCGAGGCTTCGTGACGTGTTGTCAGCGACATTCGACCAGTATCAGTCTTTCGCCGACCATCTTGGCAGCGACGTCGTCTCTCAACCAGATTTCGCGACGATTCAGATGCGCGTCGAGCGTACGTTGAGCGACTTGGCAGCGAAGCTTGGGGAATCAAGCATCTTGGGGCAGCAATTACTGATGGTCTTGTTGTGGAGTCCCGGTGTGTTGGAAGACCTCGGCCTGTCGGGCGATCAGCACGACCGTGTCTCAATTCTGCGACAGAGCTGGCGGGACGACTGGCGGGCAGCAGCCGGAACGGCCCGGAACCAGAATGAGAAAAACGACGGGGACACACGCCTGCGGTTTGTCCGCCTCGCGCAGGATTACGATCGACTTACGCGCGACGCAATCTCGACCCAGCAGTACCAGCGCCTGCAACAGATCGCGGTCCAGGTGGGCATATTTCGCATTTTCAATGGGTCCGCGCTCCCACAAGCCTTGAACCTTGCGCCCGAGCTGCGCGGAGTGGAGTTATTTCACATCCCCGACCTTCAGGGTCCCGGTGGCCGCAGACAGCGAGGGAACACACGCGATTCGACACTCGATGACGCCGCATTAGAAGTTACGGACTGGGTGATGCCAGAGTGGATCAAC
Source organism: Planctomycetaceae bacterium (assembly GCA_052388175.1). Classification (GTDB taxonomy): domain Bacteria; phylum Planctomycetota; class Planctomycetia; order Planctomycetales; family Planctomycetaceae; genus SIAF01. The sequence continues at coordinate 49,144 of JBQTIL010000066.1, forward strand.
CGGACCGGCAAGCAGTTCCTCGGTTTCCTCGACAACCCGGCCGTGAAAGAGCCCGACGGCGGGGAGCCCTTTTCGGAGGGACCGCCCGATTGATGACGTCTTCTCGCAGCCATCGGGTTGCGAGTCTCAAGTTTGGTCTTTTGTTGTCTTCTCCCAGAAAGGAACGTGCTCATGTTGAGTCACAGACGAGGGTTCACGTTAATCGAATTGTTGGTCGTCATTGCAATTATCGCTGTCCTGATCGCCCTGCTCTTGCCGGCCGTTCAACAGGCGCGCGAAGCCGCCCGCCGAACGCAGTGCAAGAATAACCTCAAGCAGATCGGCTTGGCACTCCACAATTATCACGACACCCACAATGTATTTCCGCTGGGCTGGTTTCCGCCAATAGTTGCTCCGGGGGCGGGAGAGGCCAATCGATTTCCCAGTTGGAGCTGGATGGTGATGATCTTCCCGTTTATCGACCAGGCACCGTTGTACAATAACATCAACCCGGGTCCGGTAAGTCTGCCGCAGGCGGCCACGACCGTGGGCCCGCTCTTGGCGACAAGCATTCCGGTGCTGCAGTGTCCCACGGACATCGGGCCGCAACCGAATACCTCCGTCAGCGTGAATTTTCTGGCGCCCGGAACGGGTCTCGTATTTGGTAAGACCAACTATCTGGGTAACTCCGGCAATACAGTAGTCGCCGCCAGTAACGGAATGATTGTAGAGGGTGGCGAGGGACCGATCCGGATTCGAGACTGCACCGACGGCCTGAGTAATACGTTCTTGGTCGGGGAACGGGGGCACCTCCTGCCAAAGACCGACATCAACACAGGTACGATTCCAATTCAGGCGCGCGCCGGGGTTTGGCCGGGATACAGCGAGAACGATAATGTCAACGGCTTCGACCTCGGAACCGGGCGCGTGGAGTGGAGAATGCAGGACGGCTCGGTGGGCGCGGGGTGTTCTATTCTCGGTGTAGTTTTTGCGGTTCCGCAGCAGTGTTTCAGCAGTCGCCACGTCGGCGGCGCTCAATTTACAATGGGCGACGGAGCGGTCCGGTTTGTGAACGAAAACATTGAATTCAAGTGCACGCCAATTCCTTTGACAGGAAATCCGGCTCTCGACGCTTTCTTGATCAGCTTCGGGCTTGGTAGTGGCCCTGCCACTCCTGCCAACATGGGTACGTATAACCGGCTGGGGCATCGCAGCGACGGGTTTCCGATTGGCGACTTTTAGCTTCGGTGCGCTGCGTCTTCACCGGCGACGGTATTCTTTCAGTCCGGCGGCCTCGGACGGCCGGAGCCGCCGGACTGAGTTTCGCTTGTGGGAGTGAAGCATGCGGAAAGGGCATTTGCAACAATCGGGAACGACTCTGGCGCCGTACGCACCAGGCCCACAGATTTCCATGCCTTGGCGCGTGAAGCCTCGGATTGTGGTTGTCGTTCTGCTTGTTGCAGTCTGCGGCTGCGGGAATCCGGAAGAGGCCGGGTACGACGCGCTTATCAAGAGCCGGGGAAGCGCTCAGGACGCCCTTACGTCGCAGGGCGCAAAGATTGCCACCCAAAGAATGCCGGTGGTTCGCACCGAGGCGTTTATGGTGGATCTGAGCGGTGTGAAGAGCATCACTGACGAGACATTTGCGCTTCTGAAGCAGATGCAGAATGGCGTGGTGGTCCTTGAGCTAAACTTGGCAGGCACAGATATAGCTGACGATCAGATTGCCAGATTAAATGTCAAGGAAGTGTCGGGGGGATTACTGAAGTTGAACCTGAGCCATACGAAAATTTCGGACAAAGGACTCGCCGAAATAACGAACATGCCCGCATTGATGGAGTTGGATCTGACAGATACCAACGTGTCCCCGGAGGGCGTCATTGCATTCCGGAAGTCCCGCGCCGAGGACACGGACGTGCGGGCCAAGAAGCCGAAAATCAGGCGCTGACTTCGGCGCGAGCTGGGTGCGTCGAACCCTGCCCGAGTGAACGAGCCATGCTGCGCGGAGTGGAGCTCAGGACATTTGCAGGCATTCCCGGCTTTCAGTTTCCCGGTGGCCGCCGATAGCAGCGAGCAGAGACAGTCAATTCAAACTTCGAGGACTTGGTGTTAGACGTTACGGACGGGGTGATGTGTCATCAATCGGGCGGTCGCTCCGGGAAGGGCTGCCCATCGTCGAGCTCCCTCGCGGCCGGCTTTTCACGGAAACCCGCGCAGGGCATGCCGGATCAGTTTTGCCACTCTGCCATTCTCGCAGACGTTAGTCTGCAGTTATCACGTTTAAGTTCTTCGTGGTTGTCCCGATTTGAAAGGAGAGCGCCGATGTCGAGTCGCAAGCGAGCCTTCACGTTGATCGAGTTGTTGGTCGTCATCGCCATCATCGCCGTCTTGATCGCGCTCTTGTTGCCGGCCGTCCAGCAGGCGCGCGAGGCGGCCCGCCGAACGCAGTGCAAGAATAACCTCAAGCAGGCCGGGCTGGCCCTGCACAACTACCACGATACCCACAATATTTTCCCCAGGAGTTGGTATGAAAGTCTGAATTCTCCAGTGCCAGATCTTGGTTGGGGCTGGATGACCATGGTTTTGCCGTTCATTGACCAGGCCCCGCTCTACAATTCACTGAACCCCGGTCCCGCGAGCCTTGCAGCGGTCGCGTCGACCGCGAATGGGCGCCAGCTCATTCAGACGAGCCTGCCCGTCTTCCAGTGTCCCACCGACACGGGCCCGCAACCCAATACGGCTGCGAATTTCGATTTCCTCGCTCCCGGCTCTGGTACTATTCGACTTGGAAAATCGAATTACCTGGGTTCCGCGGGAAACACAGAGCAAGGGGGTCTGATCATGGAGGCGGCTGGAGCGAGCGCACGGATCCGGGATTGCACCGACGGTCTGAGCAACACATTTTTGCTCGGCGAAAGAGCGCACTTGTTGCAAAGGATCGATCTCAACACGGGGACGATACCTGTGCAGGCCACGGCCGGAGTCTGGCCCGGATACAGCGAGGCCAATGGGGTTCCCGCGTTCAGTTTGGGAGTGTCGAGAACCTGGTTCAAAATGCAGGATGGGAGCATGGGAGGGATCGTAATCTTGGGGTTCCTCCGCGCACTACCGGAGCAGGCCTTTAGCAGTCGGCACACTGGCGGCGCGCAGTTCGTGATGGGAGACGGGGCCGTCCGGTTTGTGAATGAGAACGTGCAGTGGTTTTTCACGTCCGTTACTACCGGAAATCCTGCCATAGATGCGATTTTCCAGCAGTTAGGTTTTCCAGTTGGGCCTCCAACTGCCGCAAACATGGGAGTGTATAACCGGCTGGGGGATCGAAGCGATGGTTTCCCCGTCGGCGACTTCTAGGTCGTCACGGCCTCGGGCCCAAGATTGGCGAATTGACAGCCCGGTTGTCCCGCGCCAAGGCCGCCGGGCTGTTTCCGTGACCTGAGGAGCGCCTCCATGCGGGTTACTCGCAACTCCAGCCAACGGAGGTCCATTCCGGTGCGATGCCTGCTCGTTGCTGTGGCTCTGTGGGCCATCTACGGCTGCGACAGCGCCACCAGCGAATACGAAAATCGCGAACAGAGTCGCGCGAGCGCTCAGGATGCGCTCAAAGCACAGGGAGCCAGGATTTCTTTGGAAAGGATACCTCTCGTCAAGGCCCAGGCCTATGTGGTGGATCTCAGCGGCGTCGAGCACGTCACCGACGAGACTTTTGCGATGCTGCAGCAGCTACAAACGGGGAAGGCCGTCCTGGAACTCAACCTCAGCGGCACAGGGATCACCGACGAGCAGATACCGAAACTCAATGACAAGGAGGTGTCGGGGCCGCTGATGAGACTGAAACTGCGGGACACGATGATCTCGGACAAGGGACTCGGGGAAATCACCGGAATGCCCGCTTTGATCGAACTGGATCTCAAAAACACCAAGGTAACGGCCGAGGGTGTGAAGGCCTTCCAGAAGGCCCGCGCTGAAGATCCGTCGATCCAGGCGAAGAAACCGAAGATTCTGCGGTAATGCAGTGGAGCATTGAAGGATGAGGCGGCGCTGGCTGTTGAGGTTATATCTTTTCGGCACTATCTCCACCTGGTGGATCGTTCCCTCGCATGCCGCGCCTCCGCCGGCTCTCGAGCAGTCGCTCGTTGAGGAAGGAGCGGAGTCGCTGGCCCGGGCCGCCCGCAACACCGGCGACCCGAACCGGGGAGCAGTTCTCTTCCACGAGCCGAATCTGGCCTGCGCGAAGTGTCACGTAGCCGATTCCCACGGCGCGTTCTTCGGCCCCGAGCTCAGCAGGCCTGAGAAAGAAACCACTGAGGCCTCGCTGATCGAATCGGTTCTGCAACCGTCCCGTGTCGTTCGCAAAGGCTTCGAGACCGTCTCGGTAGAGACGACCGACGGTAAGGTCCACGTCGGCCTGGTCGTCAGCGAAACAGACACTGAGCTGGTGTTGCGAGACGCGCCCCAGGCGGGGCGTGCAGTGCACATCCAGAAGAGCGACATCGATCAGCGCACGACCGTCTCTCAATCGGTCATGCCCCCGGGGCTGGTGAACCTGCTTTCAGACCGGCAGCAGTTTCTCGACTTGATTCGCTACCTGATCGAAATTGCCGAGAAAGGCCCGGCGAGAGCGCTCGAATTGCGGCCGCCCG
>JBQTIL010000067.1:0-55211 GCA_052388175.1 Planctomycetaceae bacterium
GACATGATCTTCTCCCACATGGCATCGGACCAGAGTTTGAGGGCGATGGTTGCCGGGTTGCCGAACCGTTCCAGAACGTTTTCTTTCGCCTTCGTTTCGTCGCGCGTCGCGTGCAGCTCGCGCCCCAGGGCGCTGTGCAGATGGTCGGCCAGCTCGTCGGCGATATCCTGACGCAGGTTCGCCGGCTCATCATCCCGCGGGGCAGGTAGCTGACCGGCGATTTCGGGGGGCCAGGGCATGGCGGAAAGGGACTAGGGGCTGGGGATTAGGGATTAGGGGCTGCGGATTAGGGAACAGGGGTCAGCGGTCAGAGCCACAGAAAAGGACACCACGTTCGAAACACCAGCTTGGCTCCTCACGTCACCAACTTCCAACCATCGCCGGGCCCAACACTCCCTGAACGCCGGTCGCGAAGGCCCGCCATTCCTGCTTGCGGGCGGCGAGCGCCTTTTCGCCGTGGGCCGTCAGCCGGTAGTACTTACGCCGGCGGCCGTCGAATTCGCGCCAGTACGACGCGAGCAGCTTCTGCCTTTCGAGCCGATGCAGGGCAGGGTACAGGCTCCCCTCCTTCAGCTCGAAATAGCCGCGCGAGCGGCCGCAGACGGTCTGCGAGATTTCGTAGCCGTAGGTGGGCCCGTGCGAGACGACTTCGAGAATGAGCATCTCGACGGTGCCCCAGAGCAGGCGGGAATCCATGGGTCGCTTCTCCTTCCGCACGATAGTAGAGCGTCTAGGTATGCGAGTACTGTAGACGGGCTAGGTATGGTTGTCAAGCGGCTCGCGACGGGCGGAGGGCTCTCGAAGTCAGCGGGAAATCCGGCGAGAAAACCGCCGTGCGGCGGCAGATGCTTCATCAGCAATCGCAAGACGTGCGTTGCCAGGAGAGTGGTCTTGCGGCCCAGCGAACTGATGAAAGTACAGCTAATGGGCGAGTTTGCGATATCGCAACCGGTGCGGCTGGTCGGCTTCCAGGCCCAGCCGCTGCTTCCGGTTCGCCTCGTAGGTCAGGTAGTTGCCCTCGCACCAGTACACCCGGCTGTCCCCCTCGAAGGCCAGAATATGCGTGGCGATGCGGTCGAGAAACCAGCGATCGTGGCTGATCACCACGGCACAGCCGCCAAAGTTCTGCAGCCCTTCTTCCAGCGCTCGCAGCGTTTCCACGTCGAGGTCGTTGGTCGGTTCGTCGAGCAGCAGCAGGTTGCCGCCTGAGCGGAGCATCTTCGCCAGATGCACGCGATTGCGTTCGCCCCCGGAAAGCTCTCCCACCAGCTTCTGCTGATCGGGCCCTTTGAAATTGAACCGCCCGACGTAGCTGCGGGCGTGAATGCGGGTCTTGCCAACCTGCAAAATGTCGTCGCCCCCCGAGATTTCTTCGTAGACCGTCTTGCCGGGTTCCAGCGCGTCGCGCGACTGGTCGACGTACGAAAGCTGCACCGAATCTCCCACGCGCAACATGCCGCTGTCGGGCTTTTCCTGGCCGATGATCATTTGAAACAACGTCGTCTTGCCCGCGCCATTGGGGCCGATCACTCCCACAATGCCGCCGCGCGGCAGATTGAACGTCATGTCTTCGAATAGCAGCCGCTCGCCATAGCCCTTGGATACCTTCTCAGCCCGCACGACAAGGTCGCCCAGCGGCTGGCCGGAGGGAATCTGGATGTCGGCGGCGTCTTCGCGGGCGTCGTATTCCTGCGCCAGCAGTTGTTCGTAGCGCTCGAGCCGGGCCTTGTTCTTGGTGGCGCGGGCCTTGGGGGCCATCCGGACCCAGTCGAGCTCGCGTTTGAGCGTCCTTTGCCGCTTCGATTCCTGCTTCTCTTCGACCGACAGCCGGGCTTCCTTTTGTTCCAGCCAGCTTGTGTAGTTGCCCTCGAAGGGATACCCGCGCCCCCGATCAAGCTCCAGAATCCACCCGGCGACGTTGTCGAGAAAGTAGCGGTCGTGCGTCACGGCGACGACAGTGCCGCTGAACTCGTGCAGAAACCGTTCGAGCCACGCGACCGACTCGGCATCGAGATGGTTGGTGGGTTCGTCGAGCAGCAACAGGTCGGGGCGGCGCAGCAGCAACTGACACAGGGCCACGCGGCGTTTTTCGCCGCCTGAGAGAGTGCGGACGACAGAATCGCCCGGAGGCAGTCGCATGGCGTCCATCGCCACGTCGAGAGTGCGGTCGAGTTCCCAGAGATTGCCCGCGTCAATCCGATCTTGAACGCGCGCCTGTTCAGCCAGCACCTCTTCCATCTCATCGGGCGAAAGGTCTTCGCCCAGTTTCATGTTCAAGGCATTGTACCGGTCAAGAATGGCGTGTGACGACGCAACGGCCGATTGAACGCACTGATCGACGGTCGACTCGGGGTCAAGCCGCGGCTCTTGAGGAAAAAACCCGACCGAAACATTTTTCGCAGGCTGCGCGGCGCCCATAAAATCCCGGTCTTCACCCGCCATGATTCGCAGGAGCGTGCTTTTGCCGGCGCCGTTGTTGCCCAGTACGCCGATCTTCGCTCCCGGATAGAAGGCCAGCCAGATATTCGAGAGCACTTCTTTCTGCTCGTAGATCTTGGTGACCTGCTCCATCGTGAATATGTATTGCTGACTCATGGTGCTCCATACCGGGTTGTGGCGGGTCTATCGTCTCCAGGGGGAGTCATAGCAAACGGCGCCGATCGGCCCAAGCCGACTGCCGCGAGGTTGCCCGCAAGCGAAGTAGAAGCGCAATAGCGTTGGGGCAGTCGAGCGCGGGGCGTCCGCCCCCTGAACGGGGGTTTCGCAATTGCGGCCGCACCGTTGCTTGTGCGCGTCCACGCGGCCCTGCTGGGCGACGGCATGGGGGCCGACGGCGGCGCTCAACTGGAAGGGGCGCTGGCGAGCGGGCGGCGCGCCCTTTATGATAGCCGCTCGTTTCGACGCCGGCACCGGCGCCAAACACGTTTGTTTCACGAGGGGTCGCCATGAGAATCGTTCGCCTGCCGGCAGTCGCGTTGCTGCCTGCCCTTGCTCTGGGAATTCTCTCGCTGTGGAAATCGCTTCCCGTGCGGGCCGACGAGCCGGCGAAGAAGGCTCGCATTCTGATGGTGACGACCTCGAAAACCTTCACGCATCAGCCGGTCAAGCGCGAGAAAGACCGGTTGGCTGCGGCGGAAGTCGCCGTCACGCAACTGGGGCAGCAGACCGGCCTGTTCACGGTCGACTGCACGCAAGACCCCGTGCGCGACTTCACGCCTGAAAACCTCAAGAATTACGACATCGTGTTCTTCTACACGCAGGGGCCCGACCTCGAAATCCCGAAGTCGACTCTCGAGTATTTCCTCAACACGTGGCTCAAGCAGAAAGGGCACGGGTTTATCGGCACCCACTCAGCCACCGACACCTACGGCGAATACCAACCGTATTGGGATATGGTCGGGGGGAGCTTCAACGGCCACCCGTGGACGTCAAACATGACGGTGTCGATCAGCGTTCACGACACGCAGCACCCTGCGAGCCGCCCGTGGGGGACCGAGTTCTCGATCAATGACGAAATCTATCAATACAAGAACTGGCAGCCTGACAAGGTGCGGGTGCTGATGAGCCTGAATATGGCGAAATGCGACTTGAAAAAGCCGTACCACGTGCCGGTGGCGTGGGTGAAGGAATACGGCGAGGGGCGGGTGTTCTGCACGAACCTGGGGCACAACTCGGAAACGTGGGCCAACAGGCAGTTTCTCGATTCGCTCGCCGGCGGCGTGAGATGGGTGCTGGGGCGGGAATCAGGCAGCGCGGTTCCGAACCCTGAGTTGTCCAGGGCGCAGGAAGCCAAAGCGAAGTCCGATGCGGGGGAGGGAAAGTAAGGCGTGACTACGTCGGAAGCCGCAATTCAACTTCACGGCGTCGAAATCGTCGATACATTCGCCGAAGCGTTTCCGATTACAGGAGCGCGCGTGATCATCACGGCTGTTTCGCCCGCATGGGCGCGGACGGCCGCCTCGGTGATGACGGGGAACGCCACCAGCGTCATCGCGTGCGACGTCGAGGCAGCGATTGAGCGCGACGTTGCTGCCGACGAGACGCCTGACGGGCGCCCCGGCGTTGCCGTTCTGGCGTTTGCCTTCAGCCGCGACGGCCTGGGAAAGGCGCTGGCCGCGCGCATCGGCCAGTGCGTGCTGACGTGCCCCACCACCGCCTGTTTCAACGGAATCGAGGGGGCCGCGAAAGACAAGCAGATTTCGGTCGGAGGGCAATTGCGATTTTTCGGCGACACGCATCAATCGTCCAAGAAACTGGGCGCGAGACGCCTCTGGCGCATTCCCGTGATGGATGGCGAATTCGTCTGCGAAGACCGTTTTGGAACGGTCAAAGGCGTCGCCGGCGGCAACCTCTTGATCTGTGGCGTCGATCAGGCGGCTGCGCTTGCGGCTGCTGAACAGGCGGCAGCGGCGATGCGGGCCGTGCCCGATGCGGCGCTGCCCTTTCCCGGCGGAATCGTGCGCAGCGGCAGCAAGGTCGGGTCGCGCTACAAGAAGCTGAAGGCCAGCACCAATGACGCCTACTGCCCGACGCTGCGGGCCGTCGCGAAAACAGAACTGCCTCCGCAGGCGCAGGCGGTGTACGAGATCGTTATCGACGGCCTCTCTGAGAGTGCGGTGCGTGAAGCCATGCGCGTGGGTTTGCATGCGGCGTGTCGCACCGAGGGTGTTGTGCGGGTCACCGCTGGAAACTATGGCGGCAAGCTGGGCCCGTTTCATTTCCGGCTGCGCGACCTGCTGTGATTCGTGGATCGAAGATTGAAGGTCGCAGAGTGTATATAGTGCGAGTGACCAGCCTTCGGGATTTGACGATCTTCGAACTGTGATCGCCGGAAACCGCATGTCGGTCTCAACCCCGCAATCAGAGAGTCTCGCGCCCGCGGCTGCCGTGCGCCGCTGGCTGTACGTGCTCGTTATCGCGGTCGCGGCAGCCCAGGGGTTGGCGCACATTCTGACGACGACGGTGCAGTACAGCCCCGCGCGGTGGCCTGAGAATCGCCCGCCGCACACGCCGATCTTAAGTGCCAACGACCGTTCGCGATGGTGTACGGTGTGGTCGCTTGTCGAACGGGGAACGTACCAGATCGACGAGATCATTCAGCAGCCCGGTTGGGACACGATCGACAAAGTCCGTTACGGCGACCACTTCTATTCGTCGAAGCCGCCATTGTTGCCGACACTGGTTGCCGGCCTGTACTGGGGCCTCAAACGCGCAACCAACCTCGATCTGCTGACCAACACGCACGAAACTGTGCACATTCTGCTGATTTTGGTCAACTGGATCCCGTGGATCGCTGCCTTGGCGCTGCTGGCCGTTCTGGGTGAGCGCCATGCGAAGAGCGATTTCACCCGCATATTTCTGATTGTCGCGGCCGCCTGGGGCACGCTCTTGGCCACGTTTCTGGTCACATTCAATAATCACACGCCGGCGGCCAATTGCCTCGTGTTTTCACTGGCGCCGGCCCTGTCGATCCTCATTGACTGCCGCCGTTCCTGGTGGCGGTATTCAGCCGCGGGCTTCTGGGCTGCGTGTACCGTCTGCAATGAACTGCCGGCGGCCTTATACGGCGTGCTGCTGTGCGCGTGGCTGGCGCGCTACGACCTGAAGCGCACCTGCTGCGCGTTCCTCCCGGCGGCCTTAGTTCCCGTGGCGGCGTTTTTTGTCACGAATTGGCTCGTGACAGGGGGCGTGATGCCCTTTTACGCGAGCTTCGGGTCAGCATCTCACGACTACTATCGTTACGTCCATGAGGGCATACCCAGCTACTGGATGAACCCCTCGGCCGTCGACATCGGGGAGCAGTCTGCGTGGGTTTACTTCTGGCATTGCACGTTCGGGCATCACGGCATCTGGTCGTTGTCTCCCGTGTTTCTGCTGACACTGGCCGGCTGGCTGTCGCTCGCGCGGCCCGGTGCATCGCCGTTGCGAGGGGTGGCCTGGTTGGCGCTGGGGTTAACAGTATGGATCCTCGCGTTTTATCTCGCGCAGACGAAAAACTACAACTACGGCGGTGTCACCAGCGGGTTACGATGGGCGTTCTGGCTCATCCCGCTGTGGCTGTTGTCGATGGTTCCATTTCTTGACGCCTGGGCCGGGTGGCGTATGGTGCGGGGCATGGCAACATTGTGTCTGGCAATCTCCGCTTTCTCGGCCACCTTTCCTGAACGAAACCCATGGCAGCAACCCTGGTTGTACAACCTCTGGCAGCAAGCGAACCCCCCGCCGGCCAAAGCCGAGACCGAGCCGACGCCTGCCCGATCGTTGTGGCTGAAACTGCCGCTCGAGTTCCCAGCGCAATCGGAAGACTACTGGGTCGAACTGGCCGGTACGCGCGGCGATGGGGGGCCTGCGAGACTGCGCCTGGCATGGGAAAAGCCGGCGACGGCTGACGAAGTCAGATTACGCGTGGAACGCACGGGAGACTTCGAGGCTGGTTCCGAATCTCTGTCGCTGGTTCTTGATCTGGCTGCATGGCGCGAAGGGGGCAAGGCTTCAGACGTGCTGCAACAGCCGGGGCCTGATCTCACCCTTAAGCGGCAAGAGGCGCTCCGGTTCCTGAATGGCCTTCCAAAACCGGTAAGCTGGTCAGCGACCACCGTTCGCTATCTGAAAACTCCCCTGCGCTCCGACGCCTTCAAGTGCCGCGTGGCGGTGGCCGCCGTCGCGTATCGGTCAAGCGCCGAAAATCGGCCGCTACGATACCGCCGCGCCGTCTGGTGGTGCGATGAGGTTCCCTTTGGAGTGATGCAGATCGAAGAGAGTGTGACCGACCCCCGCGACAATGCGATCGTTCATAAGCAGCGGTGGATGGCTGATCGCGTGGGCCAATTGCTGCCGACACCCGCCGCAGAGCCGACGGAATCGACGGCCAACTCCCGTCTCAAAACGTCAGTGCCGTCTGAGTCGGAGCCTGAGTGATGCACAAAATTGTCTTGATCGCGCTGGGAGGCGCACTGGGTTCGGTATTGCGCTATGTGGTTCAGGGGAGCGTTCAACGCTGGTCGGGCGGCCTGTTTCCCTGGGGCACGCTGGCGGTCAATGTCAGCGGGTGTCTGCTGATGGGGTTCTTGTGGGGAATGTTGAGCGGCCCCGTGCTGATGCGCGACGAATATCGGTTGGGAATTCTCGTGGGTATCCTCGGAGGCTATACGACCTTTTCCGCCTTCGGCCTCGAGACGTTCACGCTCGCCGGCGATCGGCAGTTCTGGCCGGCCGCCGCCAACATTGTGGTCAGTTGCGGGCTGGGGCTGGGGGCCGTCTGGTTCGGCGTGCGGGTGGCCCAGCGATTCTTTGGAGTCTGACGTCATGAAGATTCCCCAAGAGGGCTACCTGCTGCGGATTTTCATCGGTGAGAACGACCAGTGGCACGGACGACCTTTGTACGAGGCGATAGTGCTCAAGGCGCGCGAACTGCACCTGGCCGGGGCGACGGTGCTGCGCGGCCCGATGGGCTTTGGGGCCAACAGCCGCCTGCATACCACAAAGCTGCTGCGCCTTTCGGAGGATTTGCCCATCGTCATCGAAATCGTCGATTCGAAGGAGCAGATCGACCGGCTGCTGCCCTTTGTCGACGACGCGGTGCGCGAAGGGCTCGTCACGCTGGAGCGCGTGCAGGTGATCAAATACCGGGCCGACGGCCCTGCCGGCTGATCGCCGCCTATTCGACGATCAAACGCTCTACCTTCCAATCGCCGCGTTCCCGAGCCAAAAGCACTCGGACGGTTCCTTTTCCTGAGGCGGGCGAATCGACTCGGTAAGCGCACTCGGTTCGCGGCAAACCGTTGACCGAGACTTCCTGCACCGAAACGAACTGCGCCGGCTGTTTGAGCGACGGCTTCCCTTTCACGTATCTCAAGAACGTTTCGCGACCCATGGCGCTTTTGAATTCGGCCGCGGTCGATTCCCAGGCGTGTGACGCTTTCCCGCCGCGTACCTCGTCCAGAAACGGTTCGACAATCGTCCGTCCGTCGTCGGGGGGCAAACCCGGGCCTGATCGGCCGAACGCGCTCCAGGCGGCCCAGCCGGCTGCCGCCAGTATGACGATGGAGAGCAGGGCGACCGTTGTGGCCTTGCCGGCGCGCGGCTTGGCAATCAGTAAGCGCATGTTCGACTCTCGTGCAAGGCGGCGTCGGGCGGAACTGGCCACAGGCAAAACCCTCGGGAGCCAATGCTTTCAACAGTCAGCTAGTAATCGCCAGTCGCTTCGCCGCCGGCCCGGGTCCCCAGAGCGCGCCACACGGCGAGGTTGATCGAGTTGCCGACGCTGCGTGCCGAGCCGTCCATCAGCAGTACATTGACGATACCCGCATGAAAACTGCGGCTCGTAATTGCGGCATAGGTGGGCACTGCTACCGACTCACCGTCACGCATCGACGTGAAGTCGATATCGTAGGTCACGCCCCCCGACGTGTAAGACACGACCGTGTTCGGCCCGAAGGTGGTCGTGAAGCCGCACTCATGCACGTCTCCCTCGACCCATTCGGTGTGACCATTGGAATCAAACGTGCCTCCGAAATAGGCGGCCAGCGCTGCCGGCGTATCGGGGGGCGAAACGCCAGCCGCATTCGGGTTCATCGAGTCCCACAAATTGGGCGCATAGGCCTTGGTCTCGGAAGCCCCGAGCGTGTTGCTGAGACCATCGGACAAATCAGATGCCCGCATGGCCTTGTTGGGAAAGAACGCGCCATCGCCCCCGCGGCCGCTGACAGGGTCAAAGATGAACCAGGTTCCCTCGTTGAAACTGTAGTTGAGCGGGTAGTGCGTGAGTGTCGCGGTGGGCCGCGCGCGATCATTGATCTCGCTGGGGCACAGGTAAATCGGAACGCGCGTCTGGCACACACCGGGGTTCGCGGTGAACTCTGAGCTGACGCCCCAGTCAATCAGGTTGTGCAGGTTCGCCTGTTCGATAAAGGGCAACAACCGGGCTTGCGCCGACCACGGTTCTGACGTGCGCCCGAAAGGCAGCACCGAGACGGGTGGAAACGCGCTGTGCGCGTCAAGGTAATTGTGCAGCGCCAGCCCCACCTGTTTCAGGTTGTTTTTGCACTGAGTGCGGCGGGCGGCCTCGCGCGCCTGCTGCACCGCGGGCAGCAGCAGGGCGATCAGCACGGCGATGATGGCGATGACGACCAGCAGCTCGATCAGCGTGAACGCACGGCGACGAGATAGACGGCAAGGGGTGACGGCAGACATGAAGAATCCTTTCTGAAACGCGAAAACACAAACTGCGAGGGAACTCCTTGAGCGATCGCGATGCTGGCCAATTTAGAGACCCGTTGCAGTGAGTCAATCTGTGATTCGCATGCGTAAAATATTTTTAACTTGGGCCGCCGTGCGCTCGCACGCGGCGAGAAACCTGCGATACTGGCCTAACCACGTGTTGAAAAAGGTGTCTGGAACGTGTCTGGAACTTTGTGAACGTGTTGATTCCGAGGGGTTTTCGCGGGTGCGGAGAGTTCCAGACACCTTTTTCAACAGGCTGCTTAGAGGCGATTCGCTGGAGAATTCCGATGGCCAAGCTGCTGGTGATCGAAGATCAGCCGAAGCTGTTGCGCGCGATGCAGCGGGGGCTCGAGTCGGCCGGTCATTCGGTCATCGCGGCTCTCGACGGCGACGCCGGCCTTCAATGCGCACGGACCGCCGCCCCTGACGCAGTCGTGCTCGACCTGATGCTCCCGCGGCGCAGCGGCTGGGACGTGCTGCGCGACCTGCGGCACGAAGGGTTTCGCCGCCCGATTCTGATCGTGACCGCGCGCGACGCCGTCGAAGATCGCGTGCGAGGCCTCGATACGGGCGCCGACGACTATCTCGTCAAGCCGTTCTCGTTCAGCGAGCTTCTGGCCCGCCTGAGGGCCCTGCTGCGTCGCGATGGCGGCGCGCCGGCCACGCGACTGACGGTGGCCGATCTCGAGCTCGACCTGCTCGAACGCTCTGCGACGCGGGCCGGGGTCGCTTTGAAACTGACGAACCGCCAGTTCGAGCTGCTGCACTATCTTGCCCGGAACGTCAACGAAATCGTCAGCCGCGAGATGATCGTGCGCGACGTGTGGCGCGACGAAAGCGGCATTCTTACCAAGGTCGTGGAGGTGTCGATGGTGCACTTGCGTCGCCAGATCGAGCGCGACGGCCTGCCGCAGTTGCTCTGGACGATTCGCGGCGCAGGCTACCTGTTGAAGGACCCGACATGTCGCGAATGACAATTCGGTCGCGTCTGACGCTGTGGTACGGGGGCCTGCTGGCGGCAGGGCTGGTGGCGTTCGGGGCGCTCGTGTACGCCACGTTTTCGCGCAATCTGCTGCACGAGATCGACCGGGCGCTCGACGAAGAACTGGCCGAGCTCGACAAAGAGGTGCGCTCGGCCAGCGATTCAACCGACCTCGAACAGCGGCTCATTCGCAATTTCGCCGACCACCCGTTCTACGAGATTCAGGTGGTCGATGCGGAGGGGCGCACGCTGTTCAGCACAGATGGGGCGCGAAGGGAACCGTTTCCCGTTCCGCCCGTTGACGGCCTCGCCCGGGATCGTCGGGCCAGTACCGCAAACGACTCCGGCGGCTGGCGCGTTTCGAGTCGCAACGTACCCGGCCCCCGCGGGCCGGTCGGCATTCTGGCAGCCGACTCGCTGGAACTGTACCAGCGCGACGTGCGGTGGCTGCTGGCGATCATGGCCGGCGCCCTGCCGCTGGTGCTGTTGATTGCCCTCGCGGGGGGCTGGCTCGTCTCGACGCGGGCTCTCTCGCCTGTCGACCGCATGATCGATACGGCCCGGGCGATCACCGGAACGAACCTCGGCCATCGCATTCCGATCATCAACCGCGACGACGAGCTCGGTCGCCTGGCCGCGACCTTCAACGACATGTTCTGCCGGCTGGAAACGTCTTTCGATGAGATCCGCCGATTCACGGCCGACGCCGCCCACGAGCTGCGTACGCCCCTGGCCGTGCTGCGGTGTCAGGCCGAAGTGGCGCTGCGCACCGCGCGCACGGCCGACGACTATCGGCTCGCGCTCGAGAACCAGATCGAAGAAATCGAGCGGTTGACGCGCCTCGCCGAAGAGCTGCTGCTGTTGAGCCGCGAAGAGGCGCGCTTGTCGCCGCCGGCGCAGGAAACGCTGCGCCTCGACCTGTTGCTGCACGACGTGCATGATGCGATGGATGTCGCCGCCGAGGCCCGGGGCGTTGCGCTGGTGGCGGAAAACATCGCGGCATGCAGCGTGAGGGGCGACGTCGATCGGCTGCGGCGGGTGTTTGTCAACCTCATCGACAACGCGATCAATGCCACAGATTCTGGCGGTCAGGTAAAGATTCGCTGCCGCGCATCGGGTCGCCGGGCGGAAGTCGAAATTCGCGACACGGGCGTGGGGATCGCCGCCGAGCACCTGCCGCGCGTGTTTCAGCGATTTTATCGCGTCGACGCCGCGCGCCACAGTGCCACCGGGGGCACGGGGCTGGGGCTGGCAATTGCCCGCGCGCTCGTCGAAGCGCATGGCGGGACGATTGAAATGGAAAGCGAACTCGGCGTCGGCACCCGCGTCACGGTCAAACTGAATTGCGAACCCCTGGTCGTCAATCAACCAGAAGGGCTTACCATCTCGGAAGCGACCGAGATTCCGGGTTTGAGACGGCAAGGTCGGGTATCTGTCGAGCAATAGACTTCCGGTTCTGCCCCGCAAGTCAGCTCGCCCGCTGCGTGTTGAGATAAACTCCGACGAAGCTGCACAGTCGCCCCCCTACGGCCGTTTGGAGTTCTGATTCGCGCGCCCTGGGCGCATCGGACCGGAACAGCCGGCACGGCAACAGGTCTGCGAAGGTCACGGCATGGCAACTGCCCCTTGCCCTCGCGTCCCTGTAAGGTATGGTTCCAGCGCAGCGTCGTGCCTGCGGCCTTGACCGTTCTAAGGAGGCACCTTCCGTGTCGATTCCTGAGTTCTCGCAGGCGGCAGCATCGCAGGGGGCGGCCCATGAACGCGACCGCCGCCGGCACAACCGGCACCCAGGGAGGGCGATGGCGGAAGTCATTCGCGCGACCGACCCTCTGCGGCAGGGTTCCCGCGTCGAGCTGCTCGATGTTTCGCTTTCAGGCATTGGCTTTCTCACCGGCACCGCACTGCAGATGGGTGAGCGCGTGACCGTTCGCCTGCAGAACGTCGTCCAGCGGTTCAATAAAGAGATACGCGGCATCGTCCGCTGGGTGATGCCATTCGAAGATGGCACGTGGCGCGTGGGAGTCGAACTGAGCTCGTCGTTCACCCCCTTGGAAATGCAGCATTTGAAGCGGGCCGGGCTCGATGCCTCGACCGGTTCGGCCCGATCGTGGATCTGAACCGCCGCTACAAACCGAACGTCGCTCGCCGTTGCGAGTTTTCATGCAGCCGGCCCGATCGGGTGGTTTGACTGGCCGCGCCTATGACCTAGGCTTCGACGGGTCAGGCCAACACAGGCCCTCTGGTTCCGGTGCATCGACTTCCGCATGTCTCAACTCGAATCGGCGCCCGACGCAGACGATCGAGAGAAACCCCGCCCGCCCGCAAAGCGCTATCGACTGCGGCACCTGGGCAAAGCCGAAACGGTCGTGCTCCGCGACAGCGACACGATGCGGTTGGGGTTGCACGTGCGGTTGGAGACGATTCGCGCCACCAGTATGGCGGTCGCCACCAATGCGACGTTTCGCGTGGGCGAGCAGTTGAAGATTCGCCTGCGGAACGACGTGCAGCGAATTACGGCCGATTTGCGCGGCGCCGTGCGTTGGATCGAACCGCTTGAGAACGGCGAACAACTGGTCGAAATCGAACTCTTCACGCGGCTGATGCCCCTCGACGTCATGTCGCTGCGGCGCGCCGGAGTCACCGACGTCATTCTGCCCGACAAAATCTGGGTCTGATTGGCGGATCGGTGGTGCGGTTCGCGGACCGCATGGATTGTCGTCAGGGATGATCTGGCGGCAAAGCCGGTCGGGCTGTCCGCGGCTGAATCCGGTGGGTCCCGGGCCACGGCGAACGCGGTCTCCCGGATCCGTGCGAATCGGCTAGATCGAGTTGGCGCGGTCGATTCAGGCCGGCTGATCCGCTGCGATATGCCGATGCCGACATGCCCCCGGGTGCTCTCGCGCACCTTTATTTACCCCCACCAGAGAAACCCCAGATTGCCTATTTTACGCCTTCGGTCTGTCAGTTGCTTTCCGTTCAATCGGACTGCTCCGCAGAACCGATAAGTCTGAAATAACCGCTATTCCCAATCCAGCGGGACGAAGACTGTCTGCATGAATCATTGCGCGCTGAGTAACGCACTTCGCGGCGCGCTCGTCGCGGCCCTGATTCTGGTCGCGGGAGCCGCCTGGGCGCAACCCGCTCGCCGGCGTCCGACCGTGCTGCGCACGGCGGCCGAGCTACCGGCTGCGCCAATTGCTGAATTGGATCCGCCCGGTTCTGACGAACCAGGTCGGCCGCATTCCGCCGCGTCGATCGTGCGCGCCGATGCCGACGACGTGCCGGTGACGACGGCGCCGCCACCGCCTGCCGGTGTGCGAAGGTTTCCAGCAGCCGACCCGCGTCCCGCCGAATGGGGCAATGTCGACCACCCGCGCGAATCAGCGGCCTTCGCCCCACCGACGAACTACCTGTTGGTGCGGCCGGCGCAAGGGGTCGTGCAGCCCGAATGGGGGCACCCCTTCGAACAAACCGTCACCAATCCCGACGAGACGTATCATCACGGGCCCGTGTTCTGTTGCCCCGTCGAGCTCGAGCGGCCCGATGGCCTCGCGCCGATCGGCGTGTTCGGCGATCACACGTTGAAATCGGGCGAGGTGCTGCTCTCGTACCGCTTCAACAACACGATTTTCAGCGGCCTGCGCGACGGTACAGATGACGTCAGCACCGGCAGCGTGCTCAACGACTACCCATTCGCGCCGACGCGCCTGCAGGCTCAGCGGCACACGCTGTTGCTCGAATACGCCCCCACCGACGACCTGACGTTGCTCGCGCTCTTGCCCTTCTGGGATTTCGGCATGGATTTCACGTCGCGCACCGGGCAGCACCTGTTCGATTCGAACACCGACCCGGGCGACGTCATCGTCGAGGCGCTGTACGTCGTGTGGCGCGGCGAGCGACAGCAGATCCATCTGAACGTGGGGTTGCAGATTCCCGTCGGTGTCGAAGAGTGGGACCGCGACCCTCCCACGGCTGATTCGCCCAACGAGACCTACCCCATGCGCAACAGCTCCGGCACGTATGACTTCATGCCGGGGGCGACGTATCGCGGGCAAAACGACTGGTGGACCTGGGGCGCGCAGGCGACGGGTGTGATTCGCTTCGGCATCAACAACTTCGACTACAAGCTCGGCGACCGCGTGAACCTCACCGCCTGGGTCGCGCGGCGGCTGTCAGACTACCTCAGCCTGTCATTCCGTCTCGACGGCAACATCTGGGGCGATCTCTTCGGGGCCGACCCGCGGCTGAACCCGTTTCTGACTCCCACCAACAACCCCAGCCTGCAAGGGGGAGGCCGGCTCGACGCGCTGTTCGGCATGAATCTCTTCGTGCCGGGTGATTACATTCCCGCGCAATGGTTCTCGGTCGAAGGGGGGATCCCGGCGTACCAGTCGTTGGTGGGCCCGCAGCTCAAAACCGGCTGGACGCTGACCGCCGGCTACAACGTGCGGTTCTAACTCGCACCCGTGGCACGGGTCGCCGACGCGGAGCGCGGGCGTTTTTTCAGCGATTCAGGCCACCTCTTTCATTGCGGCTGTCGCGCAATCGTCTCCGTTCGCCCCGCGTCAGCCGAACCCGTTTCTGACGCTCGGGGCTTGGGCGCCGGCGGGTCAAAAACCGGCGGCCGGCCCCGACGCCGGCGACTGCCAGCGTTTCGTTGTAGCGTCCCCAGGGAAAGCGGCCATTCGGTTTCGTTCCCTCGAAGGCAGCGAAATAGAGCTCGAGAGCGCAGCACACGGCCAGCGTGACCGCCAACCGCCGCGTCGTTTTTCTGAGATAGAGAACGATCGGACTCATCCTGCGATTGTAGATTCGCGGTCGTTCGCGTGCGCGGGTGCGAAAGCCACCAAATTGTTTGACGTAACCCCAGTCGCCGCCCTATCATGACGTTATTCGGCTTCTGCGGTACGACCTCGAACGCCTCGGTCTTTCGCAAGGCCGGCTGCACGGCGAAACCCCGCCTCGACTGCCCACCGCTTGCTGTCGCCGTCTCGCGCTCAATTTCGGAGAACCTGTCGATGTCGCGATTTGCCAGAGCGGCTTTCTGCGTGATGGTTCTGGCGCTCTATGAGGCGACCTTGAGCGCCGTGGCCCGCGGGCAGGGTACGGTGCCGACGATCACTGCGACCGAGCCTCAAGCCATTGCCCCCGGGCAAACGCTGGATATCAAGTTTCGCGGCGGAGGACTGGCCCGTCCGACTCAGTTGTGGCTGAACTTTCCGGCCGAAGTGCGATGGCCCGCCGATCTGCCGGGCAACGGTACGAACCCCGCCCTCGTGACCTGTCGCATCAAGGTCGCGAGCGATCTGGCGCCTGGCATCTATGGTTTGCGGGTGGCGACGGCAGAGGGAATTTCGGGGTTGCGATTGTTTGCGGTCGACGATCTTCCCACGATCGCGCAGAACCGGCCAAATCAGTCACCATCGCAGGCCCAGACCGTGGCCCCGCCGGTCGCCGTTGATGGCGCGATCGAGAACCTGGGGCGCGATTACTACAGATTCAAGGTGGCTGCCGGGCAGCGGTTGTCGTTCGAAGTATTGGCCCGTCGCCTGGGCTCGCCGCTCGACCCCATGATCCGCTTGTTGGATTCGAAAGGTCGCGAAGTCGCCTATAACGATGATGCGGCCGGAATCGGTGCCGACTCGCAATTGTCGTTTGCGTTTGCCCAGGCGGGTGAATACGTGCTCGAAGTGCGTGACATTCGGTACCAGGGGGGCGACAAGTTCCATTACCGCTTGCGAATCGGCGACTTTCCGCTCGTTTCAGCCGCCTACCCCCTGGGAATTCAACGCGGTTCTTCGGCCAGAGTCGAGTTCGCCGGGCCCGACGCGCCGCTGGCCCAGCCGATTCCGGTGAACGTCGGCGCCGATTCCAACGTCAACTGGGTCAATGTCGCCGCCAAGGCGTCTGGGGGCAAGAGCAGCGGCCTGGCGGTCGTTTCAGTTGGCGCCGATGTCGAGATTCTGGAAATCGAAACCGACCAGGACCCGGGTCAGGCGCAGCGCGTCGAACTCGGCGCCAATCTCAATGGTCGGTTTGAACGCCCGGGCGACAGCGACCGGTTTGTTTTTTCGGCGAAGGCGAATCAGCGCTTCGTATTCACCGGCGTAACGCGCACGCAGGGGTCGCCCAGCGACCTGTTTGTGCGGCTGTTGAAGGGCGACGGTTCGGAGGCGGCTGCGGCTGATGACAGCGGCCCGAACGACGCCGCGATCGATTACACATTCCCCGACGACGCAGATTACACCCTCGTCGTGGAAGACCTGCACGGTCGCGGCGGTCCACAGTTCGTGTATCGCATTGCCGTCGAGCCGTTCCAGGAAAAATTCAGTCTCTCGGCGTCGACCGATACCATCAATGTGCCGGCCGGCGGACTCGCGATGGTGACCGTAACGGCCAATCGCGGGAAATTCAAAGGGCCGATCACACTGGGGCTCGAAGACCCTCCTGAGGGTGTGCAGGCGATGCCGACTGTGATCGGCCCGGGGGCGAACATGGCCGTCTTGACCATCGCCTGCACGCCGCAAGTTCCCCCGGGGAAGATTCACTTCCTGCGAATCGTCGGGTCGGCACAAGAGGGGGAAACCCGGTATCGGGCGACGGCATCGCTGGTCGACGCGCTCAAGGGCACGCTCGGGGGCCTGCCCAATCCGCCCCAGGCCCTGCTGCAATCGGTGGCGTTGGGCGTCAACCCGCCCCCCTTGTTTTCGCTCACATCCAGTGCGCCCGAGGTCGTGCTAGGCAAAGACCTGTCGGCAACCGTCAGAATCATCGCCGAACGGACCGAGGGCTTCGACAGCGAGATCGCGCTGGCTGTTCAGCCGGCGGGTCTCTTTTTCGCCCTGACCCCCCCGGGTCTTCCCGCAGGTGTGACGGCCGAGTTCAAGCCCATCGGTGCGGCACTCAACGAGGCTGAAGTCGTATTCAAGGCCAACGCCCAGGCCCAACTGGGCAGTTTCAGCGTGGTGCTCGCGGGCACGGGCAAATCAGGCGAAGTCACCGCCATTCAGCCGATTCCGGCGTTGACGATGACGCTGCGGCCTCCTTTCTCGCTCAAACCCGAACCGGTCTCCGCGACCTTGAAGAGGGGACAGACGCTGCCGCTGAAAGTTGCTGTGGAACGCAACCCCGCCTACCGCGGGCCGATTGCTCTGACGTTTCAGAACCTGCCCAAGGGGGTCACCGCGGCGGAGGCAACGATTGCCGAAGGGCAGAATGAGATTGAGATCGTGCTTTCGGCGGCTGACGACGTTGCCGTCGGAAAAATTGAAAATATCAGCATCAAAGGGCAGGGTACGGCCGGCAAGGCCAGGCTTCCGGCTGATTCGCCGCCATTTGCGGTGACGGTGGAATAGCTGCCGGCGTTTGGCCCGATCTGTCGAAGGAAGTGATAAACTGTTGTTGAGCGGATCTGCGTCGGGAGATCGCGGCGGCTTGATTGCAGTCGTGGCAAAACGCTGCCCGGCGACCTGGCGGCAAATGGAGTACAGGCACTATGCGAAACCTGATTGGTCTGCGGCTGTTATCGAGTGCAGTCTGTTTGCTGATGCTGACCACCGTGCCCGCGGTGCGGAAAGCTGCCCTGGCGCGCGACGGTGCATTGGCTGCTGACGCCGAGATTGTTATCGCTCCCGGAAACTTCGAGCTCCGCGGGCCGCGTTCGCGGCAGCAACTGGCGGTGACGGCGCTACGCGGTTCGAACGTTGTGCGCGACGTCACCGGCGCAGTCGAATTCGTCTCCAGTAACCCCGAGGTCGTCAGGATGTCGGGCGGAATCGCCTACCCGGTCAGCAATGGGACGACCTCAATTGCCGCCAGGGGGGGAGAGAAAGAGGCCCGGGTTGAAGTGACTGTGCGCGACGTCGAATCGTCCGACCCGGTGAGCTTCAAAAATGAAACGCTGGCGGCCCTCACCAAGGCCGGCTGCAACATGGGGGCCTGCCATGGTTCGCCGTCGGGCAAGGCCGGCTTTCGGCTGTCGCTGCGAGCCTACGACCCGGCCCTCGACATCATGACCTTGCGGTCGGAGTTCTCGGGTCGTCGCACGAACAGCATCGAACCTGCCGAAAGTCTGCTGTTGCGGAAACCGTTGATGGAAATCACCCACGGCGGGGGCAAGCGACTGAAGAAAAGCGACGTGTCGTACCACATTCTGCACAACTGGATCGCCGAGGGGTTGCGGCTCGACCCCGCGACCGAGCCCGACCTCGACCGCCTCGAAATTCTGCCGGCGAACCGGGTCTTCCACGAAGACGGGACCCGCCAGCAACTGATCGTTCTGGGACACTTTACCGATGGCAGCATCCGCGACGTCACCGCCTTGACCTGCTTTTCTTCGTCGGCCGAATCGGTCGCCCGGGTGAATGACGACGGGCTGGTCCAGAAGGTTTCGCGCGGCGAATCGGCGATTCTGGCGCGGTATCTCGACAAGATGGTCACTTCATATATCACATTTCTCGAAGACGTGCCGGGTTTTGTCTGGAACAACCCACCCGAAAAGAACTTCGTTGATCAATTCGTCGACGCCAAGTTGAAGCAGTTGCAGATTCTGCCTTCGGACGTTTGCAGCGACGACGAGTTCGTCCGCCGGGCGTATCTCGATGCCGCCGGCCGGCTGCCCACGGTTGAAGAATCACAGGTCTTTCTGAGCGAGGGCAGCCCCGACAAGCGCGACCGCCTGATCGACGCTCTGGTCGAATCAGACGACTTCGCCTCGTACTGGACCCTCACCACCGCCGACATCCTTCGCGCCAATTCGAAACGGCTCAACGCCACGGGCGTGCAGAAGTATCGGCTGTGGCTGTACGAAGCGATTCGCAACGACGTGCCCCTCGACCGCTTCTGCCGCGAGCTGCTCACTTCGCGAGGCAGCGTGTATGAAAACCCTGCGGCCAATTACTGGCGCGTTCGCGCGGCCGACGTGCCGAACGCGTTCGCCGAAGACACGGCCCAGGTCTTTCTGGGCATTCGCATTCAGTGCGCGAAATGCCACAACCACCCCTTCGAACGCTGGACGCAAGACAACTACTACGGCATCAGCGCCGCGTTTGCCCGTGTAGGCCGCAAACCAGGGGCCCAGGCAGACGAAGTTGTGGTGTTCGTCAACAAGACCGGCGACGTGAAGCAACCCCGCACCGGCAAACTCGTCAAGCCGCACCTGTTGTTGACGGGCGACGTCGACGTGCCTGCCGAGCAGGATCGCCGTGAAGTTTTTGCCGAATGGCTGACCCGGCCCGACAACCCCTTCTTCGCCAAAGCGGCCGTCAACCGCATCTGGGGCCAGTTGATGGGGCGGGGAATTGTCGACCCGGTCGACGATTTTCGCGATTCGAACCCTCCCTCAAACGCCCCGCTGCTCGACGCGCTCGCAGAACAGTTCGTGCAGCACGGGTTCAGCCGCAAATGGGCGGTGAAAACCATCATGAAAAGCCGCACCTACCAGCTCAGCTCTCGCAAGAACCAGTTCAACGCCGGCGACGACATCTATTTTTCGCACGCCAACGCGCGGCTGTTGCCGGCCGAGCAGTTACTTGACGCGATCTGTGCCGTGACGGGGGTGCCCGAGCCGTTTCCGGGGGCGCCGCTGGGGACACGGGCCGTCGAGTTGTCTGAACCCCCGGCTGACAATTATTTCCTGAAGATTTTCGGCCAGCCGCAGCGCGAATTGGCGTGCCAGTGCGAGCGTTCGAGCGAATCGAATCTTTCGCAAGCGTTGCAGATGATCAACGGGCCGGTCGTACACAACAAGTTGCGCGACGCCGGCGGCCGGATCGCCAGTCTGGTGGCTGCGGGAAAAACTGACGAAGAGATCGTTCGCGAACTGTACCTGGCCGCCTTGTCGCGCCCGCCGATTGCCGCCGAGCTCGAGGCCGCGAAAAAGCACATCGCCGAGAGTTCCGACCGCGAGCTGGCGATGGAAGACCTGGGCTGGGTGCTGCTGAACTCGAAAGAGTTCCTGTTTCAGCATTAGCGATCTGTCAACGCTCGGATTTCCGGGGCCATGCCCGGCAACCAGGGGGAGTCGGTCGGGCAAGCGTCAAGCGGTAGGATCGCCCGGTCACACGGCGGGGGTAAAACCTGGGTAAAACCCCGCCGCTCGCCGGCTGCAATGCGACAGCGAGCCCCCGGGTTTTATCCCGGCGGTGTAAAAGCGCGGCGGATTGAATCCCCGCCGGGTGCCGGCTACATCAAGGCACTGCTTATCCCGGCCGATCGCCTCGCACGGCGTCGCCCGCCGCCCAGTGCCCGTCGATTCGCATCGCGCCGTGGTCAAACCCCGGGCGCGGCAGAATCTCAAACCCCGCCGCTGACGGGGCCTGAGCCAGAATGGCGCGGCCCGTGCTGTCGGTAATCTGGGCCGTTATGCGGTACCCCCCCGCGACAAACGGGCACTCCCACTGAAAGCGGAGCTCACCGGCCCCCTGCAATCGACCGGTGTGAAACCCGCTCGATTCGGTGCTCGCGAGCCCCAGATACAGCCCGTCTTCGCGATACAGGGCGAATGAGACGATCGGCCGCTCAATCGCCGCGTCGCTGCGCCAGGTGAGCCGCAAGGTGACCGCTTCGCCCGTGTGAAACTGCATCTGTTCGCGACCGGCTTCGTTCAGCACATCGACCGACGCGATTTCGACGTGCCCACGGGTGATTTCGGGCCCGGGTTGAGTGGCCGGTTCCCGCGAACCGCCGTTCCCTTCGAGGTACGTGTCGATGGTCTGCTGGATCGGGCCGTCGGCCGCCAGTGTTCCCTTGCGCAACAAGAGCCCGCGCGAACAGACGCGGGTGAGGTCTGAGAGGTGGTGCGAGACGACCAGCATGGTGACGCCTGCCTGGGCCAGCTCGCGAATCCTGGCGGCGCTGCGGCGCTGAAAGTTCAGGTCGCCCACTCCCATGACTTCATCCAGAAGCAGAATCTCGGGCTCGAGCGCCATGGCGATGCTGAAAGCCAGGCGCAACCGCATGCCGAATGAAAACTGGCTCAATGGTGCGTGTACGAAATCGGCCAGCTCGGCGAAGGCGAAAATGGCGTCGAGCTTGCGGGTCGTTTCGCGGCGGGTCATGCCCAGAAGCTGGGCGTTGAGGTACGTGTTGTCGTAAGCGTTCAATTCGTCGTAAAAGCCGCTGCCCAGCTCTAATACGCCGGCGATGCGGCCGCCCGTCGTGACGCGGCCTTTGGTCGGCGCCGTGATGCGCGTCAGCACTCGCAACAGAGTGCTCTTTCCGGTGCCGTTGGGCCCCAACAGCCCCACCGACTCGCCCGGCGCGATTTGAAACGTAATGTCGCTGAGGGCCGTCAGCATTCGCCCGCGATCGGGGCGGCGCAAAAGCGATGGCAACGCCCGCCACGAAAACACGCTGCGCGGCTCACCCAGCCTGTAGATTTTCGTGACGCCGGCGACTTCAATCGCGCCGGCAGAAAGAGCTCGCATAACGGAAACAATCGCAAGTTGAATGACCGTGGTCTAAGAGGCGTTAATCGTCGGTCCACCAGACGACGGCCGGAATCAGTTCCTGCCCTGCGCGCACGGCGACTTTCAGCCCGCTTGCATCATGCCCCCGGCGAAGATACGCGAGCGCCACGGGCGCGTCTGCCTGATACGACCAGGCGGCGCTGGTCACGTGGCCCACCAACTGCGCGTCGGCCTCGGCCGACAAGACATCGCTTCCCGGTTGGGGTGCGGGGCCGCGTTCGAGCCGCAGCACGCGCAACTGCTGGTTGACGTGCCCCAGCGCGTCGATGCGGGCGATGGGTTCCTGTCCGAGATAGCACCCTTTGGTGAAACTGACGGCCTGCGCCGTGCGGCCGAGCTCTTGCGCGAGATTCGCGTCGGTGGCGTCGATGCCATACCAGGGGAAGCCCGCTTCGATCCGCAGCGATTCAAAGGCCGCCCGATCTGCCGGCGCGGCGCCTGCGGCCAAGAGCGCGCCGCGAAGCGGGGCCAACACCGCCGGGGCCGCCACGAGCTCGTAACCGGGCAGCCGCAAGAAGTCGTTGCGGCGGATGCGCAACACGTTTTCTGCGGTCGGCGCCGCGCGGTGCGCGAGCGAAACGCCCAACGGCTCGATTCCCGCGGCCGACAGCACCGCGGCTGCCTGCGGGCCGACCAGGTACAACGTCGCGAGCTCGCCCGACCGATCGGCGAACGTGACGTCTTCGGTGATCTGATACCGCGACAGGTGCTTGGTGAGCCGTTCGCCCGACCCCGCGACACTGTCGATCCAGAGCGCCTCGGGCTCGCAAAAAATGAAGACGTGGGCCAGCACTTTTCCCTGCACGCTGGTGACGAACGCCTCGCATCCCTGACCCGGTTGCAGCCCCTTGACGTCGTTGGTGCAGAAATTGTGTACGAATTTCGCCCGGTCGGCCCCTCCGATTTCGACGTGCATTCGGCCGGGCATGTCGAATAGCGCGGCTTGGGTGCGCGCAGCGGCGTATTGGTTGCGGGCGTCGTCGGTCGAAGACCGTGTTGATTCAACCATGTCTGCTTCGCGTCTCGCCGAACCCGAATTCCGCATTGGCCGGCCGCATCATCGCGGCACCGGCGCCAGCTTCACCTCGTCGACGCTGAGGCGGCCGGTGGCCCCGTTGAGCCCGATCCGCAATATCGCCTCGCGGGCCTTGGGGGGCACAGCGAGAAGTTTCGAGACCTGCCTCCACTCAAATGTTCCCTGCCAGGGCCCCACCACTTCCGTTTCAATGGGAAAGCGCTGGGCATCGAAAAACTGCACGGTCAACCCCGGGCGATCGAGCGGCCCGTGGCCGGGCCTCAGGCTTTCGCCCTTGATGTGCAGCGAGACGGCCAGCGAGGCGACTTTCGTTCCGTCGCAGGCCATTCCCTGCAGCGCCTGCGCGTTGCGGCCGAAGTCGCGGTTCTCGAACGTGATGTAAGCGCGGCCTTCGGGCGCGCCCGACGTTTCAAGCGTCAATTGCCGCTGATAATGCCACGAGTCGGGGTGGCCGTCGGCGTCTTCGTCGATCTCGAACCCGCCGTTGTTGAGCGCCGGCCGGGCCGGGTCGGGTTTGACCTGCCGACTCTGTTCTGAAATGCCCGTCATCGGCACGAACAACGTCGGCAACAACCTGGTTCTGACCAGCTTTCCCTCTTTTTTCTCAAACAGATAGAACACCTGCTCGTACCGTTCGCCCAGGGGAATGATCAGGCGGCCCCCTTCGCAAAGCTGATCGGTCAACGGCTGCGGGACGTTTTCGGGCGAGCAGGTGACGATGATTTTGTCGAACGGGGCGTGCTCGGGCCAACCCTGAAAGCCGTCGCCGATTTTCGTGTGGACGTTTTCGTACCCCAACTCTTTGAGCAGCTTGGCGGCGTTTTTTCCGAGCGGTTCGACAATCTCGATGGTGTACACGTCTTTGACCAGCCCTGAAAGTACGGCCGCCTGGTAGCCGCTGCCCGTGCCGATTTCCAGCACCTTGTCATCAGGCTGCGGGTCGAGCATCTCGGTCATGTACGCCACGATAAAAGGGGGCGAAATGGTCTGCTTGTGCCCAATGGCCAGCGCCTGGTCAAAATAGGCGGCCGCGCGGTTCTGCGGTCCCGCGAACAGGTGCCGGGGGACCGTGCGCATGGCGTTCAGCACGGCTTCGTTCTTGATTCCCTCGCTGACAATAGCCTCTTGGACCATTTTGAGGCGGGCGTCGGTGAAGCGATCGCGCGGCTCGGCGAACAGGGGCGAGGCAAAAAAGACAATGCCCGCGACGACCCAGGGCAGGCATTGATAGCAGACGCGCATCTCCATGCGGCACATGATCAGAATCCGTGATATGGGTACGTCGAAGCCAGAACCGCGACCGTTTGGCACGTTTCAATATCCCTCAAGACTGCTTCCGGCACGACGGACGCTGTGTCACCCGGAACGTGGCAATCCACGGCGAAAGACGCGGCTGTCCACAGGGTTCCGGCTACTCTCCGGCATTCGAGCGGCTGATTCTACCGCGCGGGCCATTCGGCGGGCAGACGAGTTTGGCGCGAATGGTGCCCCGGAATGGAATGCCACGCGCAAGCCCTGCCTGCTCATCACTGGGTGTCGCCGCCTGCACAAGATTCGGCGAGCTGAGTCACGAATCGCGCCGGTTTTCCAGAGTAATTTCTGGCAATTCCGGCTGCCATCCGTGATCACGCTTAGGTTGAAGGGTAACTTTCGCAGCCGGCATTGGGTTGCACAATCGCGTCGCACCCGTTATCGGAAGTGTCTTGTTGATGGTTGGTCTCAAGAACCGAATGCCGTCGATCGGTGCGCGCTGCGCCGTCGAAGCACATACGAGGGAAGCATGCGGGTTTGGCCGGGGTTGCCGTATCCCTTGGGCGCCACCTGGGACGGTCGGGGAGTGAATTTCGCCGTTTTTTCAGAGCACGCGACGAAAGTCGAGCTGTGCCTGATCGACGCCGCGACCTCCAAACGTGAATCGAAGCGCATCGCGCTGCCCGAGCAGACCGACCAGGTCTGGCACGGGTACTTTCCCGACCTCAAGCCCGGGCAGTACTACGGATACCGCATGCACGGGCCTTACGAGCCGAAACAGGGGCATCGGTTCAACCCCAACAAGCTGCTGCTCGACCCGTATGCCCGGGCCGTCGGGCGGCCGCTGGAATGGAACGACGCCCTTTACGGTTACACGATCGGCCACACCGACCACGACCTCTCGATTGACGACCGCGACAGCGCACCATTCGCACCGCGGGGGCTGGTGGTCGATACGGCCTTCACCTGGGGCGACGATGCCCCCCCCCGCACTCCCTGGCATCGCACGGTGATTTACGAGCTGCACGTGCGCGGCTTCACCCGCAAGCTCACCGAGATTCCCGAACAACTGCGAGGCACCTACGCGGGTCTCGCGACTGAACCCGCGATTCGCCATCTGATCGACCTGGGGGTCACTGCGGTCGAGTTGATGCCTGTGCAACACCACGTCGACGAGCCGTTTCTGGTGCAGCGCGGCAAGGTCAATTACTGGGGCTACAACACGTTGGCGTTTTTCGCCCCAGACCTCAGATATGCCTCGTCGCGACACGCGTATTTCGTCGTGCAGGAGTTCAAGTCGATGGTGCGGGCGCTGCACGCGGCAGGGCTCGAAGTGATTCTTGACGTGGTTTACAACCACACCGCCGAAGGGAACCATCTGGGGCCCACATTGTCGCTGCGCGGTATCGACAACAGTTGTTACTACCGGCTGTCGCGTGAAGACCCGCGGCACTACGTCGATTTCTCGGGCTGCGGCAACGGGCTCAACATGCAGCACCCCCGCGTTTTGCAATTGATTATGGACAGCCTGCGATACTGGGTGCAGGAGATGCACGTCGACGGGTTTCGCTTCGATCTGGCCTCGGCGCTCGCACGCGAGCTGCAAGACGTCGATCGCCTCTCGGCGTTCTTCGACATCATCCATCAAGACCCGGTTCTGTCGCAGGTGAAGCTGATCGCCGAACCGTGGGACGTAGGCCCGGGCGGCTATCAGGTGGGAAATTTTCCGGTGGGTTGGGTCGAATGGAATGGAAAGTATCGCGACAACGTGCGACGGTTCTGGAAGGGCGACGGGGGCACCGTCAGCGAGTTCGCGACGCGGCTCACAGGTTCCAGCGACCTGTATTCGCACAGCGGCCGCAATCCGTACGCGAGCATCAATTTCATCACCTGCCACGACGGTCTTTCGCTGCAAGACCTGGTTTCGTACAACGAAAAGCACAATGAGGCCAATGGAGAAGAGAACCGCGACGGCCACAACGACAACCACAGTTGGAACTGCGGCGCCGAAGGCCCGACGCAAGACGGCGCGGTGCTCTCTCTGCGCGAGCAGCAGAAGCGCAATCTCATCGCCACCCTGCTGCTCTCGCAGGGAGTACCCATGATTCTGGGCGGCGACGAACTGGGGCACTCGCAACAGGGTAACAACAACGCCTATTGCCAGGACAACGACCTCACGTGGCTCGACTGGACCATGAACCCCGACAAGCGGGCGTTTCTCGAGTTCGTCCGCCGCGTCATTCGCATTCGCCGCGACCACCCCGTGCTCAGGCGGCGGCGCTTTTTCTACGGCCGCCGCATTCGCGGAAAAGGCATTCGCGACATCATCTGGCTGAACCCCACGGGGCGCGAGATGACCGACGCCGACTGGAACGCGGGCTTCATTCAAAGCGTGGGAATGCTGTTGGCAGGCGAGCTCGACGAGCGCGATGAAAGTGGTCAATCGGTCGTCGACGACAACTTGCTGCTGTTGCTGAATGCCTCGCATCAGGGGGTGAAATTCACGCTGCCGCCGGCCGCAGCGCAGCTTCCGCGACTCGAGCTTCTGCTCAATACGGCCGCGGCGCGACACGAACCCCGCTTCCTCGACCCCAAAGACCCGTTCGACCTGCCGGGGCGGTCGCTGGCCTTGTGCCGCTGGCCGTTCACGCCATAGCGGCCTGACGCTCGCCCCACATCGTGGCCCCGGGTAGCATGGGTGCTGTGAACCGTTCGCTTCACGCTCAGAAGGAGGCCTGCCTTGCGCTCGAATCGTTGCTCGTGTGTGACGTTGTTGGCCCTCTGTCTGGCCTTCGCGACGGCCAACGCTCAGGAAAACAACTCGCCGCCGGAAAGCTTCACGGCGCTCTTCAACGGCAAAGACCTCACGGGCTGGTACGGCACGCTCCCGACTCTCGACCTGCGAAAAAGATTGACTTACTTCGAGGCGGCCGGTGCATATCGCGCGAACCAGGCCGAGTTTGCCAGCCACTGGCGCGCCGAAAACGGCGAGCTGGTGAACGACGGCCAGGGCGCTTATGCCACCACCGACAGGGAATTCGGCGATTACGAATTGTGGATCGACTACAAGACCGTCCCTCTGGCCGACAGCGGCATTTACCTGCGCGGCTGCCCGCAGGTGCAGATCTGGGATTACACGAAAGCCGGGGGTAAGTGGAACCTGGGGGCCGACAAAGGATCGGGCGGGCTGTGGAACAACACGGTCGGCACACCGGGTCGAGACCCCCTCGTTCTCGCCGACCGCACCTTCGGCGAGTGGAACCGGTTTTTTATCCGGCACGTGGGAGATCGAGTCTGGGTGCGGCTCAACGATCAACTGGTCGTCGATGATGCCGTGCTGCAATTCCTGTGGGACAAGACCCGACCCTTGCCTGCCAGAGGCCCCATTGAGTTGCAGACGCACGGCGGCGAGATTCGCTGGCGGAACGTTTTTCTGCGCGAAATTCCCCCCGACGAGGCCAACGCCATACTTCGCGGGAAAGACCCCGAAGGGTTCGTGCCCCTTTTCAACGGAAAAGACCTGACAGGTTGGCAGGGCGCGACAGGCGACTATGAAATCGTCGAAGGGGTATTGCGCTGCAAGCCCGGCAAAGGGGGAGTGCTGTTCACGAGCGAGGTGTATGAAGATTTCGTCGTGCGCCTGGAGATCAAACTGTCCCCCGCGGGCAACAATGGCCTGGCGATTCGGTACCCCGGCGAAGGAGACCCATCGTCGACCGGGATGTGCGAGGTCCAGGTGCTCGACTCAGAGAATGCGAAGTACGCCGAGCGAATCGACCCGCGGCAGGCGCATGGGTCGGCGTACGGCATGATTCCCGCGCATCGCGGGTACCTGCGGCCCGCCGGGCAGTGGAACTATCAGCAGGTCACAGTCCGTGGCTCGAAACTCAAAGTCGAGCTGAACGGAGTCACGATCCTCGATGGCGATCTGAGCCAGGTGACCGACTTCCTGCGGAACGACTCCCACCCGGGAAAGGAACGCACGTCAGGTCACTTCGGCTTTGCGGGCCACGGCGACCCGGTCGAGTTTCGCAACGTCATGATTCTGCGGCTGAAACCCGGCGCCTGATCCAACAGGGTCGAACAAGGCGCCCAGCGCATTGACTGCCACCAGCAGGTCGGTGTCGGGTGAGAAGGCCTCAGGCGTCAGGCGGATCGCCGATTCTTTGGCGTCGGCCGATTTGTGACACGTGGAACAGCCCGCCACCAGCGACTCGATCTCGGCTTTCGCCCGCCCCGATCGTTCTGCCGCGTCGCGCCGGGTACAGCGGTTCTCCTTGTCGCCCGTCGCCGGCCGCTGTGCCCCGGGAAAGATCAACAGGGCCAGCGCAAACCCGGCCAACAGCATCGCGGTGTATCGGCTGCACAGGGCCACAATGTGCCGCACGCGAACCCGTGGCGGCGCCGCCCGCATCGCCAATTGTGCCGCTGATTGTCGAGCCAGCGTTTCAGACTTCAGCGACCACGGCCGGGTTGAACCGCGCGACGTTTCGCCGGCGGTCAGCGGTTCTTTGCGCGCCGGCCGGGCCGCCTGAGACAGCCAGTCAAGGGCCGGGGCCAGCGTCTCGTACATCTGCCGACAGCGCGGGCAAACGGCAAGGTGCGCCTGTAAGCCGGGGCTGTCGCTGCCTTGTGGCTCGGTCATCAGGTCGAAAGCGTGATCGCAGTTCATCACGGGTCTCCCGCGTCGTCACGAAGATGGGTTGTCAGCGTGGTTAACCCGCGCCGCACGCGCTGCTTCGCGGCGCTCTGGCTCGAATTCATTGCCTGTGCGATTTCGGCGTAGGGTAATTCCGCCAGAAATCGCAGGCGCAGGGCATCGGCCTCGGCTTCCGGCAGGCGCGTCAGCAAGCGGTGCACTCGGTCGCGACGCTCAGACTGCAGCAACACGGCGAGGCCCGTTTCGAACGTGACCGACTCACCTGCGGACCGTGGATGAAAACCGACCGAACTGAGCGGCACCGCCCGACGCACCGCGCGTCTCTGCCATTGCCTGCGGCAGATGTTGAGTAGAATGGTCCACAGCCAGGTGCGGAACGCAAACTCGGGCCGGTAAGTGTCGCGGGCCGCAAAGGCCGCCAGCAGCGTCTCTTGCACCGCGTCTTCAGCCCAATCGGCCTCACCCAGCTTGCTGCGGGCCACCCGGATGAGTGCCGGTCGATAGCGGCGCACCAGTTCGTCGAACAGGTGCACCTGCCCGGCCTGCACGCGGCGCATGATCTCGACGTCGCCGGAAGCCATACTGCTGCTCGGGGACCACTATCGACTCAGTGTACCCGCTCAGCCGGGCGCTGGCTATCAGTTCATCGCGAGCGCTGGCAGGGCGATGCCTACGAGCAGATCGTAGGCCGCGTGCGCGCCGACGGTGATGCCGAAACCGCGCAGTACAAACAGGCCGCCGAAAAACGCCCCCGCGAGGGCACGAAAGCTGAAACTGTACAGCGACCAGGCATCGGCGGCCGGTCCCACGTAGTGCGCAGCGGCAAACACCACGCTGGTACTCAAAATCGCCAGAAGCAGAGCCGGGCCACGCGACACCGTCAACAACCGCAAGAGGCCGTAGGCGGCAGGCAAAAGAAGCAGGCGAAACAGCACTTCTTCATAAATGCCGGCGCCGATGTAGTTGACGGCCCGCTGCCACTGTGCCTCGTCACTGAGCTCTACCGGAAGGCTCAATATCTGCGGAATTTGCACACGAAACGCGAGGTCCTGAAGCTGCCCCAGCACGATCAGACACGAGCCGAAAAGCAGGCTCTCTGCCAGCATTCCCAGCATGGCCCCTGCCGAGACCCGCCAGGCATAGCGCCCCGCGATCTGCCACAGAAACAGCAGGCCCAGCACGATGGCGGGTAACATCCAGGGCTCTTCGAGCCCCGCCCGGCTCATCAATTCGCGCAGCCAGAAATCGGCCCCGTTGCGAATTTCGCCGCCAGATGTCGGGATCAGCTTGAGTACGCCGACCTCATAGACGATCAGCAGTGGCAGCAAGAATACGAGGCACTGCAGCGGCTGCCGGGCATGCACCCAGTAGTCGTCTTCGGGAACATCTTCGCGGTCGGCTGTGCCTTCGCTCATCGGTCGGTCGCGGTGCCCAGGCGAGCTGAGCCGAGGCGGCGTTCGGCGCCGCGCAGTCGCCCTGGCGACCGCGGGAGCATCCTGAAAACGCGAGAACAACGCGCCCTATCCGACAAGATCGGCACCCGCGGGCCGAAGGCTTTACCGAAAGACCGCGCGGCGGGCGTTCAATCTGTCCGTGCGACCGGCCAGAACGGGGCGGCGCTCGCGGAGAGAAGCGGGGTAGAGTGCGTCGAGCCTTGCGCAGACGCACCGTCCATCTCGACTTCACGCGCACACGAACGGGCCGCCGGCGCTTGGTTGTGTCGTTCTTGTTGCACGGTGTGACTTCGCTGCGCTTGTCACACCCTACGCCGCTCGCCACCGCATCAGCCCGCCGCGCAGAACGTCGCTGTTACATCGTCAACGACCACCCGTCGCGATACGGCGAACGAATCACGGGGTCGAGCTCCGGCGCGTTGATTGCCCGCAGCGAGGCCGAATCCCACTCGACCTTCTTGCCGTCTGAATTCGGGCTATGGCCGCACCAGACCGCGAGGTTCCCCAGCAGAATGGTCTCGGTCAGAGGCCCGGCGTAATCGGGAAAATTCGACACGGCCGGGCGGCCGCCCCGAATCGCTTCGGCGAATTCGTCAAAATGGCCCGGAGACTTCACGATCTCGACTTCGGGCGGCGTCGATCCCGAAAGCAGCTCGAACTGCTCGCAATAGTCTCCCAGCGCGTGCAGCGTGTCTTTCTCGCCGACGATCAGCGCGCCGCTTTTGGGAACTTCGCGGCCACCCATCAATTCGGCAGGAGGCAGTTTCTTGCCGTCGTACCAGGTCACGGGAATGGCCGGCCGGCTTCCCGTCGCGGGAAACATGAAGCGAATGACCGACCAGTTCGGGTAGCTGTCGCGGTTGTGCCCCGAGTGTTCGGCTTCGATGGACGTCGGGTTGCGCAGGTCGAGCGCCATGAAGGGCATATTGAACGTATGGCAGGCCATATCGCCCAGGGCGCCGGTGCCGAAATCCCACCAGCCCCGCCACGCGAACGGGTGATACCCGGGGGCGTACGGGCGCATGGGCGAGGGGCCGATGAACAGGTCCCAATGAATGCGCGACGGCGTTTCGTCTTCGGGTTCCGGGCGGTCGCCCCCTTGCGCCCAGATGGGGCGATTGGTCCAGACATGGACTTCTTTGATCGTGCCCAGGTGCCCCGACCGAATCAGCGCCGCCGCCCGACGCAGCGAATCGTTCGCGGTTCCCTGGTTGCCCATTTGCGTTGCAACCTGCATGCGTCGCGCGAGGTCGGCCAGGTAGCGGGCCTCATAGACGGTGTGCGTCAAAGGCTTTTGTGTAAAGCACGCCTTGCCGCGAGACAACGCCATGGCGGTGGCGCACGCATGCGAATGGTCGGGAATGCTGATCGTAACCGCGTCGATGCTCTTGTCGAGCTCGTCAAACATTCGGCGGTAGTCGTTGAACCGCCTGGCCCGTGTGAAGCCTTCACGGCTGGCCCCTTTGTCGAGAATCAGATCGTCGATGTCGCAAATGGCGACGATGTCGCCCCGCCGCTCGGCATCAGCCGAATCGCTCTTCCCTTTGCCATCCAATCCGATGCAGGCGAAGCGGATTCGCTCATTGGGCGAAACACCGTCGGCGGCGCGAACGCCCCCCGAAACCCACAGGCCCGCCCCCAGGGCGGCGGCTTGTTGCAGGAAGTCACGTCGATTCGTCGTGCGCGGCATAAGAAAGTTCTCTCAGGAATTGATGGAAGCGTGGTCGGGACGAATTTTCAGACTTGCCGTTTCCGCCTCGGGCGTTATGCAGGGCCGGTTCCTCGCAATGCAGCGCCCCTCACGATATTCTGCAGCTACTGCCTTGCACGCCGTGCCCGCAGCCCGCCCTCAATCACGATATCGCAGACTTCGCCGTCTCGCAACCAGTCGGTTCGACGGCCGTTGCGCCCCGATGACTGGCGGTGTTGCGACGGCCGGTAGCGCCGAATTTCAACGCGTCTCAACGCCAGTCTACTTTGGCAACGCTGGTCTTTGCAGAAAATGGGGTTTATCTGATGCGGGCATCGCTCTCACTCGCAATTTGCTGGGGCCTGACGTTCGTCGTCGGGTGCGGCGAACGATTGCCGGCCCCGCCGCTGACTGAGCCGACCCGCGCTCCGGAACGGGTTGCCGAACCGGGTCGCCCGGTCGCTGAATCGCCAGCCGCGGCAGTGACCAGCACCGGCAGCCCCGGCGTCGAGGCCGCCATCAGCGAACTCGAAAAGCTCGGGGCCAGGCTGACGCGCGACAAGTCAGGATCCGTCGTGGGTGTCGACCTGGGTAATCGGTCGGTGAAAACTGAGCAGCTCGCGCCACTCGAGAAGCTGCCATACCTTGCCTCACTGGTCCTTTGGGGCCCCGACATATCAAACGACGCGCTCGATATTGTTTCGAAACTGACGAACCTGATCGAGCTGGAGCTGGAATCCTGCATCGGAATCGATGACTCGGGGCTGGAAAAACTCGCGCCGCTGGTGAACCTCAAGTCGATCAACCTGCGACAGACCGGCATTACGAACAAGGGGGTCAGGCATCTGAAGGCGCTGCCCAGACTCGAAGAACTCCACCTCTTATATACGCAGGTTTCGAACAAGGGTTTGGCCGTTCTCGCCGAGATGCCCCAAGTGACCCTGCTCGACATTCGCGGCTGCGTCTACGTGACCGACAAGGGCCTCGAACACCTGCAGGGGCTGACGAACCTGAAAACGCTCAAGCTCCGCAACTTCGACGTGACCAACGCCGGCCTCGAGAAACTGAAGGGCCTCAAACAACTGAAGGTCCTGGCGATTGAAGATTCGCAACAGATCAACGACGAAGGGATCGCACACCTTGCCGCCATGACCAGCCTCGAAGATGTTACTCTCTTGCGCGACGGCGTTTCGGATGACGCCCTCAAAACTCTGGGGGCCATGCCGGGATTACGACGCCTGAGCCTGCGAGGATGCAGCGGCATTACGGGCGTCGGCCTGGCCCATTTGCGGAACCTCAAGCACCTCCGCACGGTGGTGCTCAGCGAAACCGAGATTGGCGACGACGGCCTGGGCCACCTCGCCCAGTTCTCAACGCTGGAATCGCTCGACTTGTGGCATACGCTGGTGTCCGATGCCGGGCTTGAGCCCCTTGGCCGGTTGCAGGGGCTGAAAACCCTGATTCTCGACGAAACGCGTGTCGGCGACCACGGGTTGACGCACTTGGAACGCCTCCTGAACCTGCAGACGCTCAAGTTGCGACAAACGGCGGTGACCGACGGAGGGTTGCCTTACCTGAACGGCCTTGGCAACCTGCGGTCAATCGACCTGCGCTTCACCGCTGTCACACCGGAAGGGGCCGCTGGTCTCCAGAGGGCCCTCCCCAGGGCCGCGATACTAAAGTGAACCAGGTGTTTTGCCCTGTCACTTGGCCGCTGTATTAAAAAGGACAGGCACCCTCGCGAACGCGCTTCTCGCGGGACTCTCAGCATTGTCCGGGAGCCAGTCCCCGTTTCTCGACGGTCTGCCAAACCGCATCCGTCTGATGCCGGTCCGTGAGGCATTCCCCCTCTTCCGACCGCTTGCGTTTTGCCCGCCGATGCGGCCTCCCCAATCTAATCCGCACGTCACGAAAATCCTCTACTACCAGCCGGGAATGTGACGATTTCAGGCCGGGCCCCATTTGACATTCGATGAAGCTTCAGTTCCTGAAAGGACTGGGTCGAATCTGATACTGCGTAGGTTGGGAAATTTGTGACGGGTACGCAGTTCGGAAGTTCCCCCCTTCCAGGAGCCAGTTCGGAATCATGAGTTTGCCACGCCTCTGGACACAGATTGCGGCGTTCGGTCTCGTATTGACCGCGTCCGTCGTTGCCGGCGAGCAGGAGGCCTCGCCCGTCGTCAGGCCATCAGACATTACGTCATCATCAGCCGCTTCGGCAGGCGCGGCGGCCCGGCCGGCCGCTGGCAAGGATCTGCAGCCTGAAACCCAACCGAAATCGGCTGACGTTCAGGAGCCCGAGACGGCCAAGGCGAAACCGGCCCCGGCCAAAGACGAACTGGGCGAGATCATTGAACAGGCCATTCAGGCGACGGGCCAGAGAAAGCTGACCGCCGGCGTCCACACTCCATGGCAGGTGGTGCATGGGATTCTCGCAATGCGCTGGGACCTCCGATTGCGACAACCCAACTCGTCGGACGACGTCAGTGGTATCGAGTGGATTACCTCGGGAGTGTACTTCGACGGGCAGCCGCTCTGGGAAGCGACTCCTTACGGCGGTCGCGGCCACCCCTTCACGAGGCCGTACGCCTTCGAGGGTCATCCGACGCAATTCATGGGCTATATGACCCTGGCAGACATTCCGCTGGAATACGAGGTTCAGACCCCCACCAAGATCATCACGATTCGCGACATCGTCAAAGATGCCAAGATGCAGGTGCGTGAAGGGGTTGAGATCACCTGGACGTTGTGGGCGCTGTCGCACTACGAAGAACCCGACGCCCAATGGTTCAACGCCTACAACGAACCGTGGAGCATCGAGCGGCTTGTGAAGATGCAGGTCGATGAACCGGTCACCTCGGGCGCCTGCGGCGGCACGCACGGCCTGTTCGCCCTGGCCTACGCCCGCAACATGTATATCTCGACCGGCCGGCCGCTCCGCGGCGTGTGGCTCGAAGCCGATCAGAAGATCAAGCAGTACATCGAATACGCCAAGATGCTGCAGAACCCCGACGGCTCGTTCTCGACCAACCATTTCAAAGGCCCCGGTTACAGCGAAGATTTTCCCACGCGAATCACCACCTCGGGCCACCAACTGGAATGGCTGATGGTGGCGCTGCCCCAGAGCAAGCTGAAGGAAGAATGGATCCGCCGCGGCATTCGCAACGTCGCCAACGACCTGGTCAAGCACAAGAACGACCCGTCCGACTGCGGCCCGCTGTACCACGGCATGCACGCCCTGGTGGTCTACCGGCAGCGCACGGTGCCTGGTTACCTGGTCCCGAAATTCAACTCGCACATCAAGCTGGCGCAGCGACCCAGGTCGAAGCCGGCTGTCGAAGCCTCAAGAACCGGTTCCAAAGGCACCGAGAAGAAGTAAGTCACGGGCCGTCAATGACGCTCGGTTTCGAGAGCTGCAGGGTCGGGTCGGCGGAACTGATAACGCGGCTCTTCGCCGCGCAATAAGCGCATGATGTTCGACCGGTGCCGGGCGATAATCAGCACCGGCACCAGCAGGCTGAACGCCGCCAGGCTCCACCGCG
Source organism: Planctomycetaceae bacterium (assembly GCA_052388175.1). Classification (GTDB taxonomy): domain Bacteria; phylum Planctomycetota; class Planctomycetia; order Planctomycetales; family Planctomycetaceae; genus SIAF01. The sequence goes on from JBQTIL010000067.1 coordinate 35,306, forward strand.
CGACCGAAAACGGGCTGGGCCACAACAGAAACATCTGGCACGCCGCGAACGCGACCGCGGCGAGAATCGACGATAGCGAAACGATCCTCAGGGCGGCAAACGACAGAAAGAACACGCCTGCCGCGACGGCCGTCGACCAGCCACCCAGGCACAGCACCACTCCCAGCGCCGTGGCGACCCCTTTTCCGCCGCGGAATCGCAACCAGCACGGGTACATGTGCCCTACGATCGCGGCGATACCCGCGGCGATCTGCCAGTGGATCGTGACCGAACCGTTACCGGCGAGGGTGGGGGCGATCCAATACACGGGCACGAACCCCTTCAACAGGTCGAGCACAAGGACCAGGACGCCCCACTTCCACCCCAGCACGCGACCCACGTTGGTCGCGCCGACATTGCCGCTGCCGTGCTGCCGGATGTCGATCCCTCGCACCCACCGCGTCAGCAGATACCCGAATGGAATCGAGCCGACGAGGTAGGCCAGAATGACCGCGAGCGCGCCTGAAACTTGAGGAGACAATCCATCCACGACAATTTGCATCTGCTCCCTGCCACAACGGCCTTGGCGGGCTGCGCATCGTAGCGAGGCCTGCCTATCGAGGCAAACGCACTGAAATCAGCCGATGATCTCAACAACCTCAACTTGCGATTGTCGCGCCACGGCTTGCCAGCGCCAAGCGGCGCGGCCCGGTGCGATCGAGCGCTTCGGGCGCAGCTTACGATTCGAGCGCTTCCTGGATACGGCCAAAAAACACCTCAGCCTGCGCCAGGCGCTGTCGCAGGCGACGCCAGCCGAACGAAAGGTGCTTGCCGCACAGAGGAATCTCGCGGGCGCCATTTCTGGTATCGACCGTCAGCAGCGTCGCGAATGCGAGGTCGGTCCCCCAGTCGTCGGCGTCGAGCTTCATCTCGTCGACGTCACATGAAACGACCGCTGAGAAGGGAATTCGGTAGCGCTTGCTGTCTCCTTCAAAGAGAAACTCGCGTCGGCTTTGGTCGATCTTCCAGAGACCGACGTCGGTGGCCTGTTCGAGCATGTTCGTGCGCCAGTTGGCTCGCGGAACGATGTCCACGAATTCCGCCTCAGGGTCATTCACGTTGACCAGCGGGTTGGTGCGAGTGGCGAAAACGCGTTGTGCCACCCGCCAACGGTAGCGGCTGGCAAGATACTGCTGGTACCCGAGCAATACGACCAGCGACAAGCCCGCGACGAGCGCGCCCAGGCCGGCGCACGCGAACCCCAGCGCCTCTGAACGACCCGACAGATGTATGGCCAGACCGACGCCTCCCAGCAGGCCGGCCAGCCCGACAGGTATCGGCAAGAGCACGAGGCCGGCGGCAACCAGATTGTGAAACGGCGTGAGAATGCGGCCGGCTTCGCCCAGCGGAATCGGCTGAACTTCGGCGATGCCGGACGTCCGGGCCAGGCACGCCGGCGGGCTCGCGGAAGGGGCGACTGTTTCGTGGGCGGTCAGCATGTGTTGTATCCAAATGTAAAGGTTGGGCCCGGACGCATTGCGCGATCCGAAGCGATGGCGGCCCCGAGCGCCTGCCGAGCGGCCCAGACAAGCTTATGTCGCAATTGACCCCACCGGCGGCATCTCAGGGTGGCTGCCCCGGCTTGCCGAGTCGCAAACGCCAAGGGCGCTCGCCATCAAATCGAAATTGCCGGTTGTGCGGGCCGCGCGGAGCAGACGGTGCGTCGCCCGGGAGCGACAACGCGTTCCGCGGGCCCCGCTGCCGGCGCTATGATTCAGGCGAAACCCATTACAGGCGATGTTTCTCGGTGTGCGAGGCGATGCGCTGCGATTTGAAAGCGATGCGGCGCGCGAGCCGGCGATCGGCCGGGCTGAAGGGGCGACCGAGATACCATCGCAAGAACCGCAACCTTGACGGCCAGGGAATTGCCTGCGCCGAGAAGTTGAGCTGCGCCAGGTCTTTGATGATCCAACGCCGCGCCAGAGGGCGCCTCTGGCGCGCCCGCCCCAGATCGATCACGCGCACCTCGGGCGACCGTTCGTCGCCGCACAAGAGCAGGTGATTCAGGTAGAAATCCTGGTGATGCAATCCCGCGGCGTGCATCCGCCGGGTGAGATCAGCGACTTCGTGCGTCACCGTTCTGGCGTGCCGGGCGAACAAGTCGCTTCGCGGCACAAGTCGGCCCGACTCGCGGCCACCGGCGAATTCGAGCAGGTTGCAATGGGCCGAAAGACCTGCGGTCAGAAGCAGCGACCGGTCGCCCGATTCTCCGAACGCCACCGGTGTGAGGGTGGGAATTCGGGCCGCAATGAACAGGTGAATGGCCTCCCACTCGGGCCGCGCCCCGTGAATGGGCCAACCCATGTGCAGCAGCGTGCGGAGCCAGTCGCGCCAGCGGGGCGCGCCAAACCGCTTGAGATAGAAATCGCGCGGGCCGGTAGACGTGGGCAGCGTGACCCGCGACGTCTCCCGCGAACCGACGCGCCGCACAACGGCGCCCGCATCGAGGTTCCAGAGTTTCTCGAACGAATCGAGGCCCAGACTCTCAAGCCAGTGTCGGAATGAGGCCCCGACGGTCAACCAACCCTCATCGCATGGTGCAACATCCGTCGCGCCGCAAGCCTCGGCCGAGCGGGGGGCCGCGTCGATCGCGTCGGCGCACACAACCGCGCGTGCCGCTGATGAGCGGGGGCGGGGGCCGGGTTGCAGTGGAGTTCTGGTGTGCATTTCCCGTCAGGCGGCCCACGATCTGCCGGGGTACTTTGCCAACAGTGTCGCCGCCGCCCGGAACACCCAATCCACGTTCAGATCGCGCATACAGCGATGATGGCCGAGCGGGCAAACGCGCTGCTGACACGGGCCGCAATCGAGATCGAGCTGCAGGTGCAGGCTCTTATCGTAGAACGTTTCGCTCCACTGGGTATGCGTTGGCCCGAACAGCGTCACAACCGGCACTCCAAACGGCTGGGCGAAGTGGCGCGGGCCGCTGTCGGTCGTGACCAGGAGCGCTGCCCGGCAGACGGCCGCCTTGGTCAGCCCGATCGTCGGCCCCGCGTTCGCCAGACTGACCACCGCAGGGTGGCCGGCGCGGCGGGCGATCTCACGCGCTTCAGCCCGCTCGTTCGGCCCGCACAAAATCAGCACCCGATACTTGAGCTCGCCTGCCAGACGCCGCGCAAGTTCGGCAAACGAGGCCGTGGGCCAATGCTTCGCAGAACCGTAGGCGCCGCCCGGGTTGAGACACACATAGGGACGCACGGCCCAGGTGCCCAGCTGCTTTTGCCTGTGCCAGAACCCACGCAAGTACCTTTCGTCGTCGGGGTTGACCGCGAGTTCGGTACGCCGCGACATGCGCCGGCAGCCCAGACGCCGCGCCAGCCTCAGGTATTCGTCAATGACCGGAAAGGGGTCACGCCGGGGCCTCGCGGCGACGGCATCGGTCAGCAGCCACGCACGCGCGTTGCGCGCGAAGCCCACGCGCCGCCTGGCGCCCGACAGCCAGGCCCACCAGGCCCCGCGAAACGAGTTGGTCAGCAACAAGGCGACATCAAACCGTTCGCTCCGCAACCGCCGCGCGAAACGCCAGCCTGCGGTCGCCTGCCCCTGCGCGAAAGTCTCGAGCCGGCGGCCGGGCGCGTGGAGTAAGACGCGGTCGACGAGGTTCAAACCGGCCAGAACATCGGCCACGTAAGGGCGCATGACGGCCACGATTTCGGCGCGGGGAAATTCCCGTCGAACCGCCCGCAGGGCCGGGGTGGCCATGACGACGTCACCGACCCAGTTGGGGCAGAATATCGCGATTTTCATGCTGCCAGCCCCTTTCAGCCCGGGCCGCCCTGCTACAACGAATTCACGCCGCCCGGGGTTCCCGTTCGTGTCGACTGAACGACTCTCGCAGCCGCGCCACGATATTCGTCGTCGACAGCCCTGGAATTTCGCCCAGCGGTTTGACCTTGCCGCCGTAGGCTTCCACGATTTCGCGGCCCACAATCTGCTCGGCCGAGTACGTCCCCCCTTTGACGAGCAGGTCGGGGCGCAGAAGCTCGAGCATCGCATGCGGCGTGGCTTCGTCGAAAACGACCACGTAATCGACCGCCTCCAGCGCCGCCAGCATCGCCGCGCGATGTTCCTGGGGAATGATCGGCCGTTCGGGCCCCTTGCCCAGCCGTCTCACGCTTTCGTCGCTGTTGATGGCGACGATCAGGCAGTCGCCTTCCTGAGCCGCCTGCTGCAGATACGCGACGTGTCCTGCGTGGAGCAGGTCGAAGCAGCCGTTCGTGACCACAATCCGCTGGCCGAGCCGGCGCCGCGACGCGACGTGCCTTTCCAATTCGTGCAGCCGGCAAATCTTGTCGCGCGGGCTGCGGGAGTGGGCGAGAATGTCGGCCAGCATCTCGTCGCGCGTGATGGGTACAACCCCCACTCGTTCCACTTCCAGCCCGCCGGCGATATTCGCCAGCCGCGCGATGTCGACCAGGTCGATTCCCGCGGCCAGGCCCACGCCGATCATCGCCAGCACCATGTCGCCGGCCCCGGTGATGTCATACACCTGTCGCTTGCGCGTCGGTACCAGGCAGGCGTCGCCATCTGCACGCACGAGCGCCATTCCGTCGCTGTCGAGCGTGATGTAGGCGTGATGGAGTTGAAGCTGATCGCAGAGCTGCCGCCCGGCGGCCAGCGCGTCGTCGCCCGTGCGAACTTCGCGGCCGGTGGCGAGTTTCGTTTCCAGCCGATTGGGCGTCACGGCCGTTGCGCCGCGATACAGGGCGTAGTCGGTACCGGGGCGGGGGTCGACGATCAAGGGCACCTGTTCGTCGCGCGCCATCGCGATCACATCGGCCACGATCTCGGGCGTGCAGACCCCCTTACCGTAATCGGAAACGAGCACCGCCTGATGCCGCCCGACCTGCGCCCTGAGCTCCCCCAGCAGCCGGGCAGAAATCGCCTGCGACAACGGTTCGCGCACCTCGCGGTCGACGCGCAGCATCTGGTGCGGATGCCGGTTCTGGGCCCGCCCCATGAAGCGCTCTTTCACCGTCGTCGGACGCTCGGCGTCGGCCAGCACCAGGTCCTGGCCGATGCCCGCACGTGACAGTTCGTGGCGCATGACCTCGGCCTGATAGTCAGTTCCCACGACCGTTGCCAAAGTCACGCTGGCGTCGAGCCCGCGAACCATGTGGGCGACGTTGGCCGCGCCCCCCAACCGAACTTCGTCGCGATCGGCGCGCAGCAGAATGACGGGGGCTTCCTGACTGACGCGCTCGGCATCGCCCCAGATGTAGCGATCGAGAATGGCGTCCCCCAGAACCAGAACGCGGGGTGCGCCCAATCGCCGCAGAGTGTCCCCCAGCTCATGACCCATCCGTGCTTCCCTGCACTGTTTGTAGTCCCGGCTTCGGCCGGACCTTGTGCGCCACCGCCTGAAGGCAATCCTCCGACCGGGCCGAATCTTCGGCCAAATATGGAGTTATGTCAATCCGAGAAACGCAAACAGCCGGGAGAGCTCCTGTGGTGGGGCAGGGACCACAACAGCTCAACGTCCGGCTGCTTACGTGATGGATTTTAGGACTCGACCACAGGGGAATCAATGGGCGATTTGGCGTTCCGACGGGGCGTCTGGAGCGCCTCCCTTGAAGCGCGCCGATGGCGTTCCAAAGTCCCGCCTTGCGTCAATTTTTCACCCCAATTGGACTTTCCGTGACTCCCCATGCCCGCTAAGATTCTCCCAGCCGTAAGCGGTGAGCGCTCGTGGTGTTATGGTTGTGTGACGCGCGAGGCGTATTCGCCCGGCTCGTCTGTCCGTTTCCTGTGCCTTGATCTGAAAGTTGAGCGCCGAGCCATGAAGTTCTGCCCAGGCTGGCGCCTGCTTCGGCTCTAGCCGGCCCCACCTCAGGAAACGCCTCCCCAAGACGCATTGTCCTGCTTCGGCAGGCAGCCTTTCGCGGGCAGGCTTGTATTTTAAGGGGCACCTGCGATCGAAGTGCAAGGGGCAGAAGTTCACCGAAAATTCATGCGAATTCAATGGAAACTGTATTAGACTCCGCCGCATCGCGTGTGCGGCCCCGACTGACCGACGCCCCCGCATTTCCCATGAATGAACTGGCCCGCCTTCGCAACATCGGCATCTCAGCCCACATCGACTCGGGCAAGACCACGCTGACCGAGAGAATCCTCTACTATTCGGGGCGGATTCATCGGATGAACGAGGTCAAAGGAGACGGTGCGGGCGCCACCATGGATTTTATGGACCTCGAAAAGGAACGGGGCATTACCATTACGTCGGCGTGCACGCGCGTCGAATGGGGAGATCACCAGATCAACATCATCGACACGCCGGGCCACGTCGACTTCACCGTTGAAGTCGAGCGGTCGCTCCGCGTGCTCGATGGCGCCATTCTGGTGCTGTGCGCGGTGGGCGGGGTCCAGAGCCAGTCGCTGACGGTCGACCGGCAGATGAAGCGGTATCACATTCCGCGCATCGCCTTCATCAACAAGATGGACCGCACGGGGGCCAACCCCGCCAAGGTGATTTCGCAGATCAAGGAAAAGCTCGGGGTGACGCCCCTGCCGCTGCAGATCCCCATGGGAATCGAATCGCGGTTTCAGGGGGTCATCGACCTGGTGCGGATGGAGGCCATCTATTTCGAGGGCAACAGCGGCGAAAAAATCCGCAAAGAGGCGATTCCCGACGAATACGCCGATGAGGCGCGCACGGCCCGCGCCCACCTGCTCGAAACGCTGTCGCTGTTCGACGACCGCCTGATGGAGGCGCTGCTCGAAGAGCGCGATGTGCCCGCGGAAGAAATCGTTCCGCTCATTCGCGAAGCCACGCTGGCCCAGGACGTGACCCCCGTCATGATGGGGACGGCCTACAAGAATAAAGGCGTTCAGGAGCTGCTTGAAGCGATCGTCGCCTATCTCCCGAGCCCGCTTGATCGGGTGGTTGAAGCCACCGATTTGTCGAAGAAGGCGACCCCGGCGCCGGCCGAAGAAAACGCCGGGGCCGCAGGCACCGACGCCACAGCCACTGAAGCCCCGGCCAAGCCCGCGCCTGCCAAAGTCAAGCTGGTGACCGACCCGGCGGCGCCCGCGGTGCTGATGGCCTTCAAGACGGTCGAAGAGCCGTTCGGGCAGTTGACCTATATCCGTCTATATCAGGGAAAAATCACCAAGGGCGATACGGTGGTCAACACGCGACTGAACCGCAAGGTGCGCATCGGTCGGCTGTTGCGAATGCACGCCGATCAGCGCGAAGACCTCGAAGTCGCCGAAGCGGGAGACATTGTGGCCGCCGTGGGTCTCGATTGCGCCTCGGGCGATACGTTCTGTTCGAACGACGTGAATTACGCGCTCGAGAGCATTTACGTTCCCGAGCCGGTCATCAAGTTGTCGATCGAGCCGCTGAAGCGCGACGGCGCCGACAAGCTGGCCAAGGCGCTCGAAAGGTTCCGCCGCGAAGACCCGACGTTCCGCGTGACGACCGATCAGGAGACCGGTCAGACCCTGATCGCCGGCATGGGGCAGTTGCATCTCGAAATCTACGTCGAGCGGATCCGCCGCGAGTACAAAGTCGAGTGCCTGGTCGGCGAGCCCCGCGTGGCCTACCGCGAGACCCCGTCGCAGGAAGTCGAGTTCAACTTCAAACACAAGAAGCAGACAGGCGGCTCGGGGCAGTACGCTCACGTGGTGGGCCGGCTCAAGCCGCTGCCCGAAGATTCGCCCGAGCCTTACGAATTTGTCGACGAGGTGTTTGGCGGAAGGATTCCGCGTGAGTACATCCCCGCGGTCGACGCCGGGTTCCAGCGGGCGCTGCCCAAAGGCCCGTTGTGCGAGTGCGAAGTGGTGAACGTGCAGATGATTCTTGAAGATGGCACGTACCACGACGTCGACAGTTCCGAAATGGCCTTCAACATCTGCGCCTTCAACTGCATGCGCGAAACGCTCAAGAAAGCGGGCGTGGTGCTGCTGGAGCCGATCATGAACCTCGAAGTCGAGGCCCCGACCGAGTTTCAGGGTTCGATCTCGGGGCACCTGTCGAGCAAGCGCGGCATTATCACCTCCAGCGAAGTGCAGGGAGGAACGGTGGTGATGCGGGCGGAAGTGCCGTTGGCCAATATGTTCGACTACGCCAACGAACTGCGCTCGATGACGCAGGGCAAAGGCTCGTTCACGATGGAGTTCAACCGCTACAAGCAGGTGCCCAAGTCGATTCAGGAAGAAGTCGTCATTCGCCGGCGCGAAGAAAAAGAAGAGAAGCTGGCAATGGCGCGGTAAACCGCACACGCCGCCGAAGTGGGCCGCGCACACCTGCTTTGCACGATCTCGACCGTCGCAGTTTCAGCGTCGACGGTCTAAAGCACCTGAATGGGGGCGCACCGCAATCGGCGCAGGCCTTCGGAAACGTCTTCTCCTCGAGTTTCCGGCGCATGCACAAGCCTCGAATCGATTGATTTGACCGCGCCGTTAAACGCTGCCTGGTCTTCTGCCTCAATCCAAAGCTCGGCCAGTTGCAGCAATGCGGGAGGTGACCACAAGACGCGATAGGAAGTCATTTGCGCTTCAATGACTCCAGGTATCGCAAAACTTCTTCGGTGGTATATCGTGGCCCGGACGACGCCAACGCGCGCCGTGCTTCGGCAATTTCGGCCGCTGTCGCCACAGGCGACGCATAGCCGAGCAAGTGGCCGGCCGGATCACGAATTTCCACCTGCGCGTGAGATTCTGTCAGGATTCTGGCTTGCGCCTCGTCAAGTACGATCTGCGACATGTTTCGACCCTCGCGGCTTCACTCAAAGAGCCCGATGACAGGCTCCTGCACCAAGTCTAACACGCGCCCGCCTCCAGGAAACAGGTCGTCGTGCGAATTCACTACCCGTCAGTATAATCTCGCGATGGCGCCCTCCCCAACCGGTCTTTGGTCCCGTCACCTTGCCGAGTCTCTGCGCGCCGCCTGTCTGGTTGAAGCGACCGCGCGCAAGCCGGGCAACGTCCATCCGCAGGCGTCGTTCGCCGACCTGACCTATGATCACTTTCGCGACGCAGCCGGCACGATCGCGCCGATTCTTGCGCAGGCCTCGCGGCACGAGGTCGGCCGCACGATTCGGTTGGCGGTTGAAGCCAGCCGAGATGTAACCGCCACCAACGCCAATCTGGGGATCATTCTGCTCTTGGCGCCGCTGGCCGCCGTGCCCGAGGAGTGTTCATTGAATGAGGGCATCGGGTTGGTGCTCGCGCGCCTGACGAACGCCGACGCGTGCGACGTTTATGGCGCAATTCGCGTGGCCCGCCCCGGCGGCCTGGGCCAGGTCGCCAACGAAGACGTCTCCGCAGAACCGACGGGTACTCTTCGCGACGTGATGTGGCTGGCGGCCGAACGCGATTCGATCGCGCGCCAGTATGCCTGCGGCTTCACCGACGTTTTGGAGATCGGCCTGCCGCTGCTCATGCAAGCGGTCGATTTTCAGAACGACTGGGAGCGGGCGGTCATCCGCCTGCATCTCGGGTTGCTGGCCCATCGCCCCGATAGTCTTATCGTCCGTAAATGCGGGTTGCCGCTTGGCCATGAAGCGTCGCGCCGCGCCGCCGCGGTTCTCGCAGCGGGCTGGCCCGGAAGCCCCGAATCGGAACTTTTGCTGCAGGAATTCGATCGGTGGTTGCGGGCCGAGGGAAATCGACGAAACCCGGGAACAACAGCCGATCTCGTCGCCGCGGTGCTGTTTGCCGCGTTCCGCGAGCGGTTGCTTCCCGTTCCTCTCTGGGCGAAACTTGATTCGACGGAACTTTGAGGTCCACCCGTTCCGAGGCCCCGCATCCGGTGCTCCGCGTTCATGACTCCGCCTGCCGAAACCTATCGAGTCCGCGTCACGAAAGACCACCTGGTTTTCAGCGCTGCGCATTTTATCACGTACAACGGCAATGTGTGCGAGCGATTGCACGGGCACAACTGGCGGGTGGCCGTTGAGGTCGCCGGGCCGCTGGACGAAAACCACTACGTATTCGACTTCATCGCCTTGCGCGACGCGGCACAGCGCATCGTGAACGAGCTCGACCACCGCATGTTATTGCCCACAGGTCACAGCGCTATTCGGGTGGTCGAGCGCGAGCGCGAAGTCGAAGTCACGTTTGCCGAGCGTCGCTGGGTGTTTCCCAGAGAAGATTGTGTGCTGTTGCCCATCGCCAACACCACCGCCGAGCGCCTCGCCTGGTGGATCGGCAAGCGCCTGCTGAGCGAATTGCCGGCGATCGCCTGGGCGACGCTCACGTCGCTTGAGGTGGGGGTTGAAGAGAACTTCGGCCAATGGGCCTATTGCGAGATGTCGCTTTAGCAGCGACCGCCCGCCCGACTCGACTTGAATTCACCCTGCAGAAAGCCGATGCTCAAGTCGGCGTGTCCGCATGAGTCTGCGAGGTCGACATGTTGCCTGCGTTTCGCAAGGTGTTGCCGTTTGTTGTGTCGTTGACGTGTCTGATTGGCGGCATGACCGTTCCCCCAGCCGCTTTGGCGCAATTTGCCGGGGGAACTGGTACGGGAGGGGCCGGCACCGGCGGGACCGGAACCGGTGGGGTGGGCACAGGTGGGGTTGGTACTGGTGGCGCTGGCCAGGGTGGCGCGGTGGGGGGAATTCTCGTTGACGCCGACGGGGTCGTTCACGCGCGAATCGTCGCTGACAAAACCGGCACGCTCGATGGTCGCAGGCGCGCCGAACTGGCCCGCCGGGGTTCCACGAGCGACTATTCTCAGGCCAGCAGCCTGCGAAAGGTCTCTCTGGCGCGGCTCGAATCGGCCTGCGAGCCGATCGCCCGGGCGGGGCAGCACGTTTCTGACGAGATGCAGTATCTGGCGGGCCTACAGCGCATCGACTACCTGTTCGTCGACCCCGACTCGCGCGATCTGGTGATCGCCGGCCCGGCCGAAGGTTTCGTGCTCGATAACGCCGGCCGCGCTGTGGGAGTTTCGTCCGGAAGGCCGCCCTTGCGGCTAGACGACTTGCTGATAGCGCTCAGGGCCCTTTCGCGCAGCGGCGGAACGATCGGCTGCTCGATCGACCCGCAGGAAGCGAATCTGGCAAAGCTCCAGACGTTTTTGCGGCAGACCTCGGGCGAAATGACGGCGGAAGACGCAAAGGCGAAATTCGCGCGACTGGCGCCGATCGTCGGCCGGCAGGATGTGAGCGTGTTCGGCGTTCCGGCCGACAGCCATTTCGCCCAAGTCCTCGTCGACGCCGACTTTCGCATCAAGCGACTCTCGCTGGGGCTGGGGCCGCCGCCCTTGAAGGGGTTCAAGAGCCACCTGGCGCTGGTGGGGCCGGGCGAGAGCAACATGCAGCGATGGTGGTTTGCCCCGCTGTATGAGGCCTTTGTCGCGTCGCCTGACGGGCTGGCGTACGCCTTTCGCGGCCAGCGCGTGCAGATGCTGGCTCAGGAAGAGCTGGTCTCTGCGGGGGGCCGCCGCATGAGCGCCGCTTTCACGCACGTCAGTTCGAAGAAATTCGCGCAGCAGTTCACCGACCGTTATGCCGAGCTGGCTTCGGCCGTGCCGGTCTATGCCGAATTGCAGAACATGTTCGACCTGGCCGTGCTGGCGGCGCTGTTCAAGAAAGAGCGACTGCCAGAACGCATCGGCTGGCGGATGGAGCTGTTTCTCGATTCCGAACGGGCGGCCCTCACGAAGCACGCGGTGCCGCGACAGGTCGACAGCCTGAGCAACTACAAGGTGATCAGTGGAAAGCTGTACGTGGCGCAAGTGTGCGGAGGCGTGACGATCGACCCGCAACAGGTGCTGATGCAGGCGGAATTTCAACTTTCCGAAGATGAGCCGCTGCGTGCCGCGCGCGCCACCGCGTTCCCCGCGCAGCGACCTGCTGACCACCCCTGGTGGTGGGACTGATGGCGCCAATAAAGAATCTCGAAATCCGAATATCGAATCAATGCCGAATGACTGAATCCATTGCGGATTTGGGACTGCGAATTGCGGATTGAAAAGCTGCGACGCATCCCCAAATCCGAAATTCAAAATCCGCAATCCGCAATTTTCCCATTCGACATTCGTCATTCTCGCACAAGCCAATGCCGCTCGAAAGCTCCCCCTGGATCATCGAAGGAACCGAACAGAACTTCGAAGCCGACGTTTTGCGCCGTTCGAACGAAGTTCTCGTGATCGTCGATTTCTGGGCGACGTGGTGCGGGCCGTGCCGCGAGTTGGGCCCCGTGCTCGAACGCCTGGCCCGCGAAGGCGCTGGTCAGTTTCTGCTGGTCAAAGTCGACGTCGATCGGCAGCCAGGGCTGGCCGCGGCCTTCGGCGTGCAATCGATCCCTCACGTGTTCGCGCTCAAGAACGGGCAGCTTGTCGATCAGTTCACGGGGGCCCTTCCCGAAGACCAGATTCGGCAATGGCTCACTCAGTTCCAGCCTTCCGCGACCGAACTATTGGTTCAAGAGGCTCGTCGCCTGGCGGTTCATGACGCGACCGCGGCAGAGGTGAAATTCCGTGAAGCGCTCGAACTTTCTCCCGGCGAAGACCGTATCCGCATCGAGCTCGCACGGCTGCTTCTCAAGCAGCATCGAAATGCCGACTGTCGCGAGCTGCTTGACCAGCTTGCTGCGCGAGGCTTTCTCGAACCCGAAGCCGAAAATTTCAAGGCCGAGCTCGATCTGCGGGCGGCGGCTGCCGAGACGGGAGGGGTCGCCGAATGCCGCAAAGAGCTGGCGGCTCACCCCGACGACCCGCTGGCGAAACTGAGGCTTGCCGAGGCTTTGGGCGCTGCGCAGCAGTTCGAAGAAGCGCTGGAACTGGCGCTGCAGACGGTCGTCAAGGGGTCGGGCGAGATTCGCGAAAAGGCCCGCGCGACGATGGTCAATTTGTTCCAATTGCTGGGGCCCGAGGCCGAACTGGCCCGCACATACCGCCGAAAACTGGCAACGGCGCTGTATTAGTCGCGCTTTTTGCCTTCAGAACGGTCGACTGAGGGCTTAAGATAATTGGACGTTTGAATCATCGACCGATCGGGGTGCGCCCTTCGCACGCTGCCCGGGGTTTCGCTGCGGAGTTCACGATGACTGCTCATCATCGTCGCGCAAGACGCGGCGCTTTCGTGATCGCTTTGGCCCTGATTGCAGGCGGGTATCGCCCCGCCCTTGCGACCGATGGGCCGTCGATTCGATCTCAGGCCGTCGTCAACCTGACGTTTGACGAAGTTGCCGGCGATGCACTCGACACGGCTCTCGTGGGCGCCGCGAAAGACAACGCACGCCTGATCGGCAATGCCGGGCGAGTTCGCAGCCCGTTCTGGAATCAAGCCGGGCGAAAGGCGCTGGTCCTGGAGGATGCCGGGCGAGAGTACGCACAAATCGCCGACAGTCCCGATGTCGATCGCCCCGACGCCGTTACGGTCAGCCTGTTGTTCACCAACCTCCATCCCCTGAACGATGGGGCGTTTCACGGCATCTTCGCCAAACGGCCCCCCGGCCTCTTGACCCCTTCCAACTATGCCATGAGTTATTCGATGCAGTCGGATCAGCTTCGCGTGTTCATGAACCACGCGATTGATCTGAAGGCGGGGTTCTATAGCGCGAAGGGGGTGCTCGGTACTCACAAACCCGTGTTTCTGACCGCCGTGTTCCAGGCCGGTGACGCTCCGCCGCCCGACGAAGATGAAGACAAAGACGACGTGCTGCTGCGGTTTTACGTCAATGGCAAGATCGTGAAGCCCAAGGCGGCGGCCGGCGGAGTCGTCGTCGAGAACGACGTGTGGTTGACGAACGTCGAACTGCCCGCGCTCGTCAACGACGGCTACCTGACGCTCGGCGGGTTTCAGGCGCTGGCCGATTTCACATACACCAGTTGCATCATTGACGAGTTTTCGCTGTTTGCCAGGGCCCTGTCGTCGGAAGAGGTGGCGGCGCTGTTTACTGAAATCGCCGGCCCCGATGCGCTGGTTGCGAAATCTGACGAAGGTCCTGCTGCCCCGCAGCCGCCGGAAATCGCCAAGCTCTCGGTGCGGGGCCTGCAAACGGGTGCGACGTCGCTGTTAACGGTAACGGGTCGCAACCTTCTGCCCGACCCGCGGCTCTTGCTGCCATTTGTCGACGATCAGCCGCTGTTGCAGCCCGACGCCACTGAAACAAAGGTGGAATTCAAGGTGTCTGTGCCGGCCTCAGTCGCCGCCGGGCACTACCCGGTGCGCATTCAAAACGGCCACGGAATTTCGAGCGCCCTGACCGTTGCCGTCGATTCATTGTCGCAGACGTTGTACGCCGAGAGCTCTCCCGAAAAACCTGTGCCGCTGCCGGTGGCCATTTCAGGCAGCTTGAGCGGCCAAGAGCAGGCGCGGGTCTACTTTCGAGGCACGAAGGGCCAGCACGTGGTGGTGGATCTCGAGTGCAAGCGCCTCGGTTCGGCCATGGAACCGGTGCTCGAGTTGCGTTCTCCGCACCAGACGCCGGTCGCGATCGCCTGGGGAAAATCGCAATATCGTGGCGATACGCGCATTGACGTCACCCTGACCGAAGACGGCGTCTACAGCGTCGATCTGCACGACCTGGCGTACAAAGCCACGGGCCAGAACAGTTATCGCCTCAAAATCGGCGACCTGAAAATCGTCGACGCGACGTTTCCCCCCGCCATTGTCGTTGGGTCGCAGCAGACGGTTGCCGCGATCGGCCCGGGGATGGCCTCAGAGACGGCCTTGCCCGTCGACATGAATGCCGCCATTCCCGGGTTGCTCCAGCCGATCGCATTGCCCGCGACGCTTGGCACGGTCGGGCCCGCGCCTGTCGTCGCGGCCAGCGAAGCCATCGAGATGCTCGAGGCGGCCCAGCCGGAAGGACAGATCCAGACGATCGACGCGCGGTTCGAGGCGCCCGACGCGCGGCTGCCGGTCGCCGTCAGCGGAAGATTGACGAGGCCTGGCGAGATTGACGCTTATCGGCTGCTGATCAAGCCGGGCGACAAACTGAAGCTCACGGTCGAAAGCCACGATCTGCGCAGCCCCCTCGACCCGCAACTTCTGCTCGTATCAGCGGCCGACGGCAACGTGCTGGCGGCCAGCGAAGAGCGCCCCAGCCTGCAATTCACGGTGCCCGGAAATCTGACCGAGGCGCAGGTCGTGTTGCGCGATTTGAACGGGCGTGGCGGCAGCGACTTTGTCTACCGGTTGCTGGTCGGGCGCGCCGGCCTGCCTGATTTTTCGGTCGCCGTCGATCGCGAGCGGCTGTCGGTTGCGCGCGATGGTTCCGCCGTGTTACAGATCGACGTGGAGCGCGCGGGCTATACCGGCCCGATCTCATTGGCGTTGAACGGCGCCGACGACCTGGCCCTTGCGCCAAACGAAATTCCGCCCGGCGTTTCGAGGGCGCTGTTGGTGGTAACCGCTAAGAACCCCTCGGCCGACTCGGCGACGATCGTGCGGCGGGTGCGGCTTCTGGCCCAATCACACGGAATTGATCCGCCGATCCGCCGCGTCGCCCTGACTCCTTCTGACAGCCGGTTGTCGCTGGTGCCCGTCGAGCGCGCCGATTTGATCGTCACCTTGCAGCCCCCGGTCGGTGCGGCTCTCAACGTCGGTTCGGTGCCGCCGGTCTTCTTCCGGGGGACTGAATTCTGGCTGCCCGTATCGCTCAAGCTGAGCGACTCGCATCTCGCCGGTTACATGGTGCGTCTCTCTCTCGTCACTTCCGAGGGACGCGCTTCGCAGTTCGACTCGGCCGCCACAAAAACGGCACTGCCTCGCGGCGTGCACGCGGCGCTCGAGCAGTTGTTCATGCCGGGGGAACTCTCGGGAATGCTGCGCCTGCTGGCCCCAATTCCGACCGAACAACCCTGGGTAACCGCGATCGTCAGGGCCGATCTCGTGGCACACGCGTTCTCTGACAAGGTCGCGGCGACGATTTATTCGCAACCGTTCCAATTGAACATGCACGACGCCGTTGCGGTGCAGTTGGCAACCAATTCGCTGGCCGTTTCCGGCATGAGCAACGTCACGCTGACCGGCAAATTGAAACGTACCCCCGGCTTCGCCGACCCGGTCGTCGCCTCGCTGGTCGGCCTGCCCGAGGGCTACTCGGCTTCTGCCGTCACCGTGCCCGCCGATCAAAACGAATTTCAAATTGTTCTCGCAGCGCCCACCCTCACTGCCCCGGCCGACTTGCCCAACGTGGCCCTCCGCGTGACCACCCTGCGCGAGGGCGAGTTGCTGCCCGACCAGCCAATCTCTGTGAAAGCGGCGCCCTAAGCGCCTGGGGCCCGCGCGCGCCCTTTGGCGCCGGCTTTCGGCCGCGAGAATTCGTGCCGTCGCGCGAATCTGCGAATTGTGCTGATTCCGCCGAATGCGCAGCATTTCTGCGGCGTTTCGCCAAGAAGGGCTACACTTTAATCCCCTCCCCCGACAGAGGTATACTCCTGTCATACTCCATCCACCACCGCCCGCCGCACAGATTGTGTGCGCTTCCCAATCTGGGGCAACCGCCATGTTTTTCTGTCGTCCTCGCTTCTCAGGCCTGGTGTTTCTCGGCAGCATTCTTTTCGTATGGCCCGGCCCGCTGTTGTTGATCGCGGCCGAGCCGCTGCGCTCAGAGGCCGTCGTCAATTTGACGTTTGACGAGCCGACCGGGCCGGCGCTGGATATCGCCACCGCGGGAACGGTGAAAGACAACGGCTCACCGATCAACGGTCCCTCGCGAATCCGCAGCCCGTTTTGGAATCAATCGAGCAGGCAGGCGCTGGCGCTCGAAGCCGATTCGCGGCAGGCGATCCGCATTCCCGACAGCCCCGACCTCGACCATCTCAACGGCGTGACGATTTCGCTGTTGTACGTCAATCTGCATCCCAAGACTGATCCTGCGTTTCACCATGTCTTCGCGAAAAGAGAGATCCAGGATGGCGTGCCGCGCTCGACGAATTACGCCCTCAGCTACTCGATGCAAGCCGACCTGACGCTGTTGCAGGTGAACGACGGCGGTGCACCCAAGCTCGGGGTTTTCCCGTCGCTTGAGCCGATCGGTTACCGTCAGCCGGTGTTTTTGACCGCCGTTTATCAGGTCGGCGACGCCCCCGCTCCGCAGGATGAAGACACCGAGAACGACGACATTTTGATCCGTTTCTACGTGAACGGAAAGATCGTCAAGCCGAAGGCCGCAACCGGGGGCTTTCTTGTCGAAAACGACGTCTGGCTGACGGATGTCAGACCCCAAGGGCTGCTGAACGACGGGCCGTTGTTCCTGGGGGGCAATCTGGCGCTCTTGGAATTCAACTACGGCTATACAGGCGCCCTGCTCGACGAGTTCTCGCTGTTCCCGCGCGTGCTGACGGGTGAAGAGATCGCGGCGTTGTTCGTCGAGGTGGCCGGCGCGAACGTGGCCCCCTTGCCCGCTGACGAAGGGCCTGCGCTTCCCGCGCCCGCTCCGGAAATCGCCGCCCTCTCGATGCGGGGCCTGCAAACGGGCCACACCGCCGTTCTGGCCGTCACCGGAAAATATCTCGACAGCGAACCGCGGTTGTTGCTGCCGTTTTGCGAGTCGCAACCCGTGTTGCGAACCGGCGCCACGGCAGAACAGGCCGAGTTTGACGTGTCGGTGCCGGCGAATGTGCCAGCCGGGCACTACCCCGTGCGCGTACAAACGGCGCACGGCGTCTCTCCGACACTGACGATCGCGGTCGATTCGCTGCCACAGGTTCCGTACGCCGCCAGCTCGATCGACCAACCGGTTGAGTTGCCGGTCGCGATTTCCGGCACGCTCAGCGGATCGGAAGCGGCGCGTGTGCATTTTCGCGGTGCCCGGGGGCAGCGCCTGGTGATCGACCTCGAATGCCGCCGCTTCGGCTCGCCGCTCGACCCGGTTCTCGAATTGCGCGGTCCGAAAGGTACGCCGCTGGCAATCGCCTGGAGCCGCCCGCAGTATCAGGGTGACACGCGCATCGAACTTACGCTGCCCGACGACGGCGTCTACAACGTCGAATTGCACGATCTGGCGTACAAGGCGCCCGGGCCGGGCAGTTATCGCCTGAAAATCGGCGACCTGAAAATCGTCGATGCAACGTTTCCGCCGGCGGTTGCCGCGGGCGCCACACAGAAGGTGGCCGCGATCGGCCCGGGGATGAACCTTGAAACGGCCCTGCCCGTCGATATGCCGACGGTCGTTCCCGGTGTGCTGCAAACGGTGGCCCTGCCTGTAGCCCTGGGAACGGTGGGCCCCGCGCCGGTCGTCGCCCTGAGTGAAGCGATCGAAGTGCTGGAAGCAGCCCAGCCCGAAGGACAGGTGCAACCGGTCGACGTTCGTTTCACAGACCAGGCGCGGTTGCCGGTGGCGGTCAACGGACGTCTGATGCGCCCGGGTGAAAACGATATGTACCTGCTGTTGGTCAAACCCGGCGCCAAGCTCTCGCTGACGGTTGATTCGCACAACCTGCGCAGTCCCCTCGATCCGCAGATGCTGCTCGTGTCTCCGTCGGGAAGCGTGCTGGCAATCAGCGAAGAGAAACCTGTGATCGAGTTTCGGGTGCCTGACGACATGTCAGAAGTGCAGCTTGTGCTGCGCGACTTGAATGGCCGGGGCGGCAGCGATTTTATCTATCGCCTGCGAATCGCCCAGGCCGGTCAGCCTGATTTCTCCCTGGCGTTCGAGCGCGGCGCCGTCGCGCTTCCCCGCAACGGCACCACCGCATTGCGAATCGAAGCCACGCGGGCCGGGTATCACGGCCCCATTCTGCTGTCTCTGGTCGGAGCCGACGATCTGTCGATTGCCCCCACAGAAATCCCCCCGGGCGTGTCGAAGGCGCTGTTGGTGATCAGTTCGCGAAATGACAGCACCGGCTCGGCAACCGTGGTGCGGCAAGTGCGGCTTCTGGCGCAATCGCTGGGTCTCGAACCCCCACTGCACCGCGCCGCCCTGGCGCCCGTCGATCAGCGGCTGGCCCTTTTGCCCACCGAACGGGCTGAGTTGACGGTCACGTTGACGCCTGCCATCGGGGCGACACTCTCGATCGGGGCGGTTCCGCCGGTGCTCTTCCGCGGCACCGACGCGCAGTTGCCTTTCAGCCTCAAAGTGACCGACGAGAAACTTGTCGGTCTCGCAACGCGCTACACCCTGATCACGACCGAAACCCCACGGACGAAGCGCGACCCGGCTGACTTTTTCGGTCAGCGAAAGTTGCCCATGCCCCTGGTTCACAGCATCCCCGAGCAGTTTCTGCCTCCCGGCGAGTTTTCAGGCTCACTACGCGTGGTCGCACCTGCTGAAGTGAGTGAACCCTGGCTCGACGCGATCGTGCGCGCTGATTTCGTCGCCCACCCCTATTCTGAAAAAATCCTCGCCAGCGTTTTCTCGCTGCCGATCCGCATCAATGTGCATGACGCGGTGTCGGTGCAGCTCGCGGCCAACGCACTGGCGCTGGCCAGCAAGTCGCAAACCCGCATCACCGGCACGATGACGCGCACGCCCGGTTTCACCGACGTCGTTGACGTGCAACTGGTCAATCTGCCCCCCGGCTATCTGGCCCCCAGGGTGACCGTCGCCCCCGATCAGGAAAGCTTCGAACTGGTCGTAACGGCGCCTGAAATCAGCGCGGCGGCCGACATCGCCAACGTCGCGTTCCGGGCCACCGGTCCTTCGGGAGCTTCGCTCGTGGCCGACATCCCGCTGCAGGCCAAGGCGTCGCCTTGAAGACCGTCTTCAGACGGGCCTGCCTCCAAGTTTTTCCGGGGGACGACACTGCCAGGCGAGTGATCGGCCCGGATGAACAGAAGCTCGCAGAGTCCACAGCGCGGCCGAGCCGCAACCAAGGATAGGAAACGACCACGGAACACACGAAACACACAGAAATAAGGCAAAATCATTCTCGTTTCCGTGTGGTCTGTGTGGTCCGTGGTCAAGTCTTTTCGGCCCGATTGGATTCTGGAGCATCCCAGCCGAAATCCTCAGTCCGAGGAATTTT
>JBQTIL010000068.1:0-74547 GCA_052388175.1 Planctomycetaceae bacterium
AGATGTAGGGTGCGTCCAGCGAAGCGCAGACGCACCGTTGCTGGGTGACCTCCATTTGCACGGCGTGACTGCGCTCATTAGGGACCTGGGACCAGGGACTAGGGACCAGGGCACACACACGCTCGCGGCATCACTATCCGCAAATCTCTCTCTCCCCTCCCCCTGGGACGGGGGAGGGGTCGGGGGTGGGGGTGTCCTGAAGCCCGAACTCGCGCTGGCCCCCCCATCCCCAACCCTTCCCCCGCTAGGGGGGAAGGGGGCGAAAGCGCGCCAGGGGTCCCGTTTCCCCTTTCCCGTTTCCCCGGTCCCCGGTCCCCGGTCCCGCGTTGCCTTCACCCTGATCGAGCTGTTGGTCGTCATCGCCATTCTGCTGGCCCTCACCGCCTTCGTCGTCATCGCACTGAACGCGAGCACGGGTGGCGACCGCCTGCGCTCCGCCGCCCGCACGGCCCAGTCGGCGTTCCTCGGGGCCAAAGATCGGGCCCTGCACGCCAAAGAACGCCGGGGCATCAGGCTCTTGCGCGACGCGACCGACGGCACCCTCGTCAACGGCTTCGTCTATCTGCAGCCGATCGAAAGCCTGCGGTATGGCCTCCCCATCGGGCCTGCCAGCCCGGCGATCGAAATCCTCAATATCGACACCGACTTCGATTCGATTCCCGACGCTCCGCGCCGCGTGCAGGGGTACGGCGTCGATTGGGACCTGCTGGCCCAGCAGGGGGCGTTCCCGTTCCCCCCGCGAATCAAGGTTCCCGCGACGTCGAACGGCCAGTGGTACACGTTCACAAACGTCACGCTCGTGAACCCCGCGGCCCCCCGCCAGGTGACGCTCGACCTGACGACAAACTACTTAAGCCCCACGTTTGCGCCCCCCGCGCCGGTCGCCCTCCCCACGACCGACCCGAACGCGACGTGCGAAATCGAATTGGCGTTCGAAATGCTGCCGCATCATGCCCCGATCGCGCTTCCTTCCGGCGTGGTGATCGACCTCGACTGGTCGAGCCCCACGGTGCAATCGGCGTTTCCGCTCGTGCCCGCGCCCGTAAATATCGACATCATCTACGGCCCCCGCGGCATGATGGCCGGGGCCGCCTCGGCCCTGGGGCCGCTCTACTTCCTGTTGAACGATATCCAGGATGCGACGCAGAACCTGAACCCGATCGACCCGGCCAACCGGGGGGAAAAGCTGGTGCTGACGGTCTTTCCGCAGACCGGGCACGTGCAGACCTACCCCATCGACCCGACCGACGCCCGCGACAACGCCACGGGGGCGCCTGGGGCCGACGGTCTGGCCGACGACCTGTTCCGCTTCGCCAAGCTCGGCTCGCGCTCCGGATCATGAAACGCACGTTGCACAATACGAATTGTTCAGGTGCGTCGCTGGCGACGCGCAGGTCGCAGCCGACCAGGGACCACCGCGTAGGGTGCCGACAAGCGCAGCGCAGTCGCACCGTTCCGGGTGACGCCCATTTGCACGGCGTGACTGCGCTGCGCTGGTCACACCCTACGCCTGCCCCCCCCCTTACCAAGGGGGGGCTGGGGGGGGTCCCGTTTCCCCGTTCCCCGTTCCCTTTTTCCTTTCATCGCGGCTCGACCCTGACCGAAGTTCTGATCTCGCTGTTGATCATGAGCATCGGCATCGTCAGCCTGGCGACGATGTTCCCCCTGTCGATCCAGCGCACGGTCAAGGGAACGCAGCTCACGAATGCCACCGACCTGCGGTTCAACGCCGAGGCGATGCTGACGGCGCGCCTATCGGCTCCGGGCGGCACAATCTCCTCGCAATTGATCACCGACCCAGATCTCAACCCGGCGACGAGCCACACGCTGCTTCCATTCGCACCGCCCCTCAATCCGCTCGATCGGTATGTGGTCGATCCGCTGGGGTACAACTTCGTCAGGCAGTATCGCGCCAACGTTCTGGGCGCGGCGGCGGGCTTCGGTCACCCGGCGCTGGGGGCGCCAGCGCTCGAAGACCGATACGGAAACGACCGCGCCTCACCACCCGCGCCGATCATGACGACCGTGAGGCGCTACAGCCTGGGGCTGGTTCCCGCTGCTGGCCCTCCCGATTTCTTTCCGCAGGCCGACTACTTTGTGACGCTCCCCGACTCGTGGACGACAATGTACGAAGGAGACTCAACCAACCCGGTGGTTTTCCCCAACGGCGCGGTGCCGCTTCCCGCGTCAGGGATTACGCAACTTGATGTGGTGGGGCTCAACGCCAGCGGCTTCGTTGTGTCCACAGGCATCAATTATCGCGCGGTCATCTTCAATACCGAAGGTACGGCCAGCGTCGCGCGACGGATCAGCAACAATCCGCCGGCAACCGATACAATCCTCTGGACCGAAGACCTCAATGGCTCAGGAGCCCTTGACGTGGGCGACGCTGACGCCAACGCCAACGGCGGTCTCGACCATCACGCCCTCCCTCCCACGTTCGTCCCCGGCAAGGTCCGCGTCGAGGCCCAGGAGCGGCGCTACACCTGGCTCCTGACCTGCCGGCAGGTCACCGACATCTCGGCCGAGGTCGACGTGGCGGTCTTCTTCAACCGCCGGTTCGATGACGTGATCGAAGACGAAGCTCTGTACACGACGTTTTTCAACACCGGCAGCAACCAGTTGACCGTCAACTACACGGTCGGGGGGCTGGTTCCCTGGGCGAGGCGTGGCGGCTTCGTCTTCGACGCCGACAACGCCCGCTGGTACCGCATCACCAACGCCGTCGACAATGGCGCGGGCGCCATTACCGTGACGCTCGAAACGCCGGCGATCGTCAGTAGCCCGCCCGCGGCGGCCCTCGGCGGCCATGCCATGTTTCCGCGGGGCGTGGTCGACGTCTTCCCGCTGGGAGTGAAGCCATGAGAATCGCCGTGCCGAGGAATCCCGTTTCGCGATCTGGCATCGGGCACAAGCGAGTAGGGTGCCGACCAGCGCAGCGCAGTCGCACCGTTCCGGATGACGCCGGTCTCCCCCGCTTAACCATTTCCTCTCCTCCCCTTGACGGGGGAGGGGTCGGGGGTGTCCTGAAGCCCGAACTCGCGCTGGCCCCCCCAGCCCCAGCCCTTCCCCCGCGAGGGGGGAAGGGAGCGGCAAAAAGCGCGCTGGGTGTCGCGGTGCAGGCGTATCAGGGACTCAGGGACAAGCGAGTAGGGAGCCGACCAGCGCAGCGCAGTCGCACCGAACCGGGTGACGCCGGTCTCCCCCGCTTAACCATTTCCTCTCCCCTCCCCCTTGACGGGGGAGGGGTCGGGGGTGGGGGCGTCCTGAAGCCCGAACTCGTGCTGGCCCCCCCATCCCCAGCCCTTCCCCCGCGAGGGGGGAAGGGAGCGAAAGCGCGCCAGGGGTCGCGTTTCCCCTTTCCCGTTTCCCCTTTCCCCGGTCCCCTTTCCCCGGCACCCGGTGCCGTTTCCCCGGTCCCATTTCCCCGGTCCCGCGCCGGTTTCACCCTGGTCGAAATGCTCGTCGCCGTCGGCGTCGTCGTCCTGATGATGACGCTCTTTACGACGATCTTCCAGATGGCGACGGGCGCCATGTCAAAACAGAAGGCGCTCACCGAGGGAGACCAGCGGGTGCGGATGGTCGTGACGTTGTTGCGCAATGACCTGTTGCATCGCACGTTTACCAAGGTGGCTCCGTGGCTGCCGTCCGAAGCGCCGGTGTACCCTGCTGACACTGACCTGCGGTTCGGGTATTTCTATATCGCCGAGAACGACCCCGACGACGACACCGACGACATTCTGCAACTGACGGTACGCATGACCGCGGCCGAGGATCAGGTGTTCGGCCGGTCGTTCGCCATCCTGCCCGATGCACTCGGCAACTGGGGGCCGGCAGTTCCCGCGGCCGCCGTGACCGACCCCACCGCCGCGCCGCCGGGCAATTACTACTGGCCGAACCAGCCCGAGTTCGACGATCAGCTTTTGGGTTTCCAGAACCACGCGGGCGCTGAAGCGACAGCCGAAGTCTGCTGGTTCCTGCGCAACGGCACGCTCTACCGGCGCGTGGTGCTGATTCGGGACATTCCGACCGGCACTCCGACCGACGCCCTGAACAATTCGCTTTCGACTGCGGCCTATGAGTCAGCCGGCGTGCGGAACTTCTGGACCGATTTCGACTACTCGGCCCACTACGAAACCATCGCCCCGGCAGGCCCGCGGTTCCACGGCACGAATGAACTCAACCCTACCCTGGCTGTATTCCCTCTCGGCAATCCGCAATACCGCTTCGGGTTCAACATTGTTGACGGACGGGCTCGGCAATTCGTGCAGGACACGGGCGGCGTCTGGCGGTTCTTCGGACGCTTCACCCACAACGAAACATCGTACACGAATGCGCCAGCCGCCGTCGCGCCGGTGCAGTTCGGCTACCCGGGCCGCATCGACGCGAATGCGCCGAACCCCTTCGATCCGGCGACACCATTGACCTACAACTCGGTAACCGATCGGTTTGCAGAGTACAACGGCTCGCGCATCGCTGAAGACGTGGTGATGACGCAGGTCCATCGGTTCGATATCAAAGTCTTCGATGAAGCAGCGACCTACGGCCCCGACCGCGTTCCGGGTTTCGTGGGTGATGATGACGTCGATGCCGTCATAGACTTCGACGGAACCGGCAACCCAGACCCAGATGAGCTGGGTTGGCCCGGCAGCGACGACGGCGATTTTGTCGATCTGGGCCACCCAGGCCGCGGGTTCTACTCGGCCGCTGCCTTTGTGAATTCGTTCGGCTACTGGCAGAATCACCCCGCGTACTTGGCGCTCGCGACACCCGTCAACAAGCCGCTCTATGCGTTCGATACCTGGAACCCCAACATTGATCTGGACGGCAACCCCGGAGCAGACCTGCCGCCATTCAGCGCGCCCGACCTTCCGGCCGCTGGCGGGCGGCGGTTTCTGCGCGCCATCCAGATCACGATCACGTTTTTCGACACGACCAGCCAGACCATGCGGGACGTGACGTTCGTCCAATCGGTGTATTCGCCGCCGTGAGGTTGAAAAAGGTGTCTGGAACGTGTCTGGAACTTTGTGAACATGCAGATTCCGAGGGGTTTTCGCGGTTGCGGAGAGTTCCAGACACCTTTTTCAACATGATAGGAAATCGGGACTGTCGGGCCTGTGAGGGAGTTGACCATGAGACGCTTAAAGAACCAACCGACTGTTGACACCTCGTGCGACGCGCTCGAAACGCTTCGCCGGGTCGCTTGCGACCCGCGCACCGAACGCCCCGTAGGCGGCGCGCCGAAACGGCGCGCTGTCGTCGCCGACAGGCGCGGCTCGGTATTGCTCGTCGTCATCGGTCTCTTGCTCCTCCTGATGCTCGTAGGGTTCAGCTTCTTCACGTTCGCCGCGCAGGAACAATCGAGCGCCGAGTACTACGCCGACGCCGCCAAGAAGTACGACGTCACGCTCGACAGCAACGTGCTGTTCGACTGGGCCCTCGAACAGTTGATCATCGGCCCCAACGACGTGAATACGCAAAGCGTGCTGTGGCCCGGCCGGCACAGCCTCGTCCCCAACATGCTGGGCATGTTCGCCGCCAATGCGAATGGCGTGCCCGTGCCGTTCGATCGGCACCCGTACAACGGCTACGGCGTGAACGTGATCAGCGGGGCAAACGGCCAGCCCATAGTCAATCCAAGCTACGACGGCACGACCAGTGCCAACCCGGAATTTCTGCACTTCAACTACAGTTGGGCGGCCCGTATCCCGCTCGCAGCGCCCTACCCCGCCCTGGCGAATTTCAATCGCCTGCAACTGCTCACGCTCTTTCCGTCGATCGACGTGGGCTACACGTACCCCGACATCAACAACGCCTTTCTCGCCCACGTCAGTCCGATTCCAGGAACGCTCAATCCGATTACCGGAAAGCCATTCGATGCAGTAATCCCGACGTTCCATCGCCCGCAACATCTGCGGCTGTCGACCGGCGTGCCGCATCCACTCTGGTACATCGACGACACGCTGGCCGCCGACGCCAACCAGGTCACAACCGACACGCGGGCCCGCGTTCTCTGCCCGCATCCCGGGCACGTCAGCGTCATCGACGGAACCACGCCGCGGTACCTCAACCCGGTTGCGTTCCCATTGGGGGTCACAATCGGCACCCACACAATTCTGCCGTTCAATTTCGCGATTGACGGCAACGCCGTCCTTCCCGCCGGCGAACAAGGCGTCTGGTCGGGCAGCGGCACCGCCGCCGCCCTCGCCGCCGCCCCCAATCTCGACTATCCCGTCGACGCCGACGGCGACGGCATTCGCGACAGCGTCTGGGTCGACCTCAATTTTCCGCCGCAGACCCTCCCTGACGGCCGCACCTACGTCCCCCTCTTCGCGTTCCACGTCGTCGACGCCGACGCGCTCATCAACCTGAACGCGGCCGGCAACCTCGCCGGCTTTGGCGGGTTCAACGTCCCCAACCCCTTCCTCGGGGTCGGCGACCCGTGGTCGGGTAACAATCCCTCGATCGCGCGCTCGAACCTCGGCGTCTCGGCATCCGAGATCAACCCGTGGTGGGCGTTGACCGCCGATGCCACCGACATCAATTTTCTGAACCCCCCCTGCACGCCGGCCGACCCGACCGCCGCGTTGCAGCAGTACCGCGGATTTTTCGGCCGCGACAACACCAATTCAGCGCAATTCATCATGTCGCGCAGCGAACTGGCCAATATGGACCTCTGGTTCCTCCTCTCGGGCCGGCCGAAATACGACGTGACGCTCGCGGGGCCCAACGAAGTCTTCACGATCAATGACCTGGTCGTGGGCCGGCATGGCGAACGCGCGCTGTTGTTGACCGGCGCCCAGCAGCAGTTGGCGGCGCCGAACAACCCCCTCAACGCGGCGATCTTCCCTCGTGCCGGCCTCACCGGCGCCGACGACGACGCCGACATGGCCTGGGGAATCAACGACACGCCCTACGAGCCGCTGCTGACGGGCCTCACGATCCCCACGCACGGCCATCCGCTCGACAACCTCGGGTTCGGCTCGTCGCTGCACACCATCAGCAACGGTTCGGGCAACGTGCGGGCCGCGCGGCTGTTGGCCGACCCGCTCAATCCCACCGGCACCGGCCGTTATCGCCAGTATTCCGGGTATAGCCTTGGTTCGCAGTATCAATCGGCCTTCCTGGGTCAGGGCTCGTTGAACGCCGGCACGGCCTGGTTCCCCAACGCCGGCGGCGCAATGATCGACGAGGCCGACGAAGTCGTGACCGACCGCCGGTACACCCAGTCGTTCGGGCAGAACGACCAGATCTTTGGCCCCGACGAAATGGCCGGCCTGCACCTCACCAACAACGATTACACGGCCAACCTGCTCACCTCGCGCCTGCGGCAGTTGATGCCGTTCAATTTCGAGTTGAACCTGCAGGCCCAGGCGATCCGCCGGCGGTTCACAACCGAAAGCTGGGACCGCCGGCAGCACGGGTTCGCGTTCTGTAACTATCCCGCGGCGACGCCCCGGGGCAACTGGGAATTCAACGCCGACCGCGACAACGACGGGCGGTTCGAGTTTCCCCCGGTGAGCACTCTGTCGGCTCCCGGCACGATCGACCCGCAAGAGCCGTTCCGACTGGAAGTTCGCGCTGGTGTAGGCTGCGAGCTGGTGAACAATTCATACCCGGCCGCCGGGACGCTCGAATCGGCGTTCAACCAGCAGTTGCGATTGAGCATCAACCGCCTGCTGACGCGGCCGAACCCCTTTGCAGCGATGAACGTGGGCAACCTGCCGGTGCTGCGGCAGTTGACGCCGCACCCGGCGACAAATCCCACGGCCCTGCCGCTCGCCGCGACGCCGATCCCCGGTTCGTTCGGGGGAGGTCTTGCGCCGTCGGCCTACAACCCGGCAGCCGGTACGGCCGCGCAGGAATACTGGGCCCGCCGCGACCGGCAGCTCATGGCCCGCGACATTTACGTCATGCTCTACATGCTGGGAGGCGGCAACGACAATGTAAATTACGCCACCACCGCCAACACGATTACCGGCGTCGATCCGCTGGATCCGGCACTGAATATGCGGACCTTGTATTCCGACCGGCAGTTGCGCGAGATGGCCCAGTTTGCCGTCAACATGGTCGATGCGCTCGACCGCGACGACGTGCTGACGCGGTTCGAGTACGACCGCGACCTGTCGAACGGCTGGAACGTCGACGACAACCCCTACACGCTGAGCGGCCTGGGTTCCGGCCCTCCGGAGACTTCGATGGTCGCGGCCGACCGCGGCGAAGTGTGGGGGGTCGAGGCGCAGCAGTTGACAATCAGCGAAGTGCTCGCGTTCCGGCAGCCGCAGGATCTCGGCGGCGACAACGCATTGACCCCCTACCGCGACGACCAGACCGACAGGGCGTTCACGTTTGCCGAGCTGCGCAACGTCTCGTCGCAGCCGGTGAATCTGGCCAATCGCGCGTGGCGGTTGCGGTTGTATCGCCCGGCGGGAGGGCCCGGCTCGCATCGCAGCGTCGTGTTCTTCAGAAACATGTTGAACGTCGCCAACCCCACGCAGGTTCCGGCCGGCGGCCTGTACACGATCGGCAGCTCGGCGCGCATCACGGGTGGCGTCGACACAATTCCATCGGGCGAGGCGCGCCCGGCCGACTTCCGCGTCGACATCAACGGTGATGCGCTCTTCGACCGCATCATCCCCACGGCCATTGCGCCGCTCGACAGTCTCGTCCCTCCCGACGCGCCTCCCAACGGCACCGCCAACGTGCAACCCAGTACGAACCTCGACCTGGTCCACGAATATGGCAGCGGTGTTTTCAACCCCGCTATCAATCGGTTCCACCTGTTGGACCACGGCGGGGCGTCGGGCCTTCCTCTGCCGCCGACTCCCCAGGTTCCTACAAGCGACGCCAGCACCGACCAGGGGGGGCTCTACCGCCAGGGAACCATCAACGAAGACCTGTACTTCATTCTCGAGCGCCGCGCGCATACCGGCCGTGGGGCCCCCGTCCTGCTCGACGCCGGCCAGAACAACGACAACCCGTGGGTCGAAGTCGACCGGTTTCAGATGTTCGTCGGCGCGTCGACGGTCCCGACCGCCGTCTCGTTCCCCCTGCTCGGCTCCGACAATCAGGCCACTGTACTCACAAAGCTGCAAGGCCTGCTCAGCAGCGAGCGGCGCTTGATGCTCAGCCGCGAGTATCTGGCCAACAACAACGTTCCCGGCCCGCGGATGAATTCGATCGGCAGCAGCCTCAACTCGCGCGAAGCGACGGTCGCCAACCCGCAAGCCTGGCAGCCCCACTTCGATCGTGATTTCGCCTCGGTCATGGACCTCATGACCGTACCGCTCTATGGCCCCGATTCGATCACAGCGCGGCTGTTGGATAACGTCAACGGTCGAATCGTGTTCGAATCGAGCGCGACGGGCACCTATGAAGCCCGCCTGGCCCGCGCCAAGTTTTTGCGCCCCACTCATCCCGCGGCCCCGTCGCCGGCCAACAACAACCGCTGGTACCGCATTCTCGAGCTGTACGAATTCCCCAGCCGGGCCAATCGGCAGGCCGAGAACGCCTTCGGCCTCGATCTGCGCCTCCCCGCGAAGATCAACCTGAACGGCCTCAGGCACCCCGAAGTGCTCTACGCCCTGCTCGACGACCCGTTCGTCTTCAACCTGTCGCTCGCGGACACGTTTGAGGCCGGCCGCGACTGGTGGCGGCAGCTTCTGGCCGCCCGCGACGGAACCGACCCGCAGACCAACCTGGTGCTCCCCGGGTCCCCCGCGTCGCGCCCCTTCCGAGGCCTGGCGCATGCCGCCGGTATGGCCGCCGGAGCCGGCGCCCAGGGGGTGCCCGCGATCGAACAGACGCTATTTCGGCAATTGATGCTCGACAATGAAGACCTGAACCGCAATCTGGCGCTCGACCCCGGCGAAGATGCCGATGGCAACGCCGGGCTGACGCAGACAATTCCCAATAATCCTCCGACCCGCTCGCCCCGCACGCTGTTCGAAGCCCGGCCGCTTTCTGAGGTGAACCCGGCCGAGGCGAATTTCGTCGACCCGCACACGCGCAACCGGCTGTTGGCGAAAGTCGCCAACAACAGCACCTCGCGCGGGAACGTGTTTGTCGTCTGGATCACCGTCGGGTTCTTCGATTCGTATCGGCCCTTCGACCTCGACCCGGTGACCTACCCGAACCCGGCCGTCGTTCAGATCGGGGCCGAATTGCCCGCCGTGGACGCGCCGCGCCGCCGCGGGTTCTTCATCGTCGACCGTACGATGCTCGAAAACGCGTACGACGCGACGGCAGGCACCTACGACTTCCGCAAGTTTGTGCAGTATCGAAAGACGATCGAATAACAGGTCGAAAAGTCAAAGAGATGTAGGGTGCCGACAAGCGCAGCGCAGTCGCACCGTTCGAGATGCTTGTAAAACCGGCTTCAGCCGGAACCGGGGACACCGACACGTTGAATTGGCAACGCCGGGAGCGTTTTATTATGGAGGAACGTCGGGGTCGAAAAAGGTGTCTGGAACTCTCCGCATCCGCGAGAACCGCTCGGAAAGTTGCCTATTCACAAAGTTCCAGACAACTTTTTCAACCCGACTCCCCCCCTTTGCAAGGGGGGGGTGGGGGGGGTCGCCCGGCACGAGACAACGGAAAAATATCCAAGTGCTTCACACGATTTTCATGTCACAAACCGAGAAGAGCCGTGTATCAGGGGTGTGCCGGTGCCGATCCGTTGGCTGCACAATCGAATCCACCGGCCCGTACGACACGAATTCATACGACACGAGCGCTGCTGCCTGTTCCTCTCGGTTCGTCCATTGAAAAAGTTGAAAAAGGTGTCTGGAACTCTCCGCACCCCCTGGTCCCTATTCCCTAACCCCTATCTCAATCAGGCTTTACAGTTCGCGAGGAGACCTGCACGCATGACGAATTAAACTGCAAAACCTGATAGGTCGGAGAGTGCTGTCACCCGACTCGCGAACAAGGCGGATCGGCGCAGTGCCCCGGCCGCTCACAGCAGCCGGGGCACTAAATCCCTCGTGCTTGCACACCGCGGGGGCCGTCTGGTACACAAGAAATAACTCCCTTTCGTTTCTGGAGAGCACACATGAAAGCGCGTTTTCAACGGATTCGAGTGGAACGCCGCCGCGGCTTCACGCTGATTGAGCTGCTGGTGGTCATTTCGATCATCGCCGTCTTGATGTCGTTGATCCTTCCGGCCGTTCAATCGGCCCGCGAAGCCGGCCGACGAACGCAGTGCCTCAACAACCTGCACAACCTGGGGTTGGCCATTCACAACTTTGCGGGGGCGAAGAACGGGGCGTTTCCCTATCTTGACGAGCCGGTCACGGTAGCGACCTCCGCGACGTTTCCGCTCGGTCAGGCCGTCGCCAATTGGCCGGTGAGCCTGCTGGCGTATCTCGACCGCAACGACCTGGTCTCGTCGCTGCAACAGGACTCGGTGGCCGGCCCGCTGTATCTCTCGACGACGGTGGTCGACGTCTTCGCCTGCCCCGACGACACGTTGAACTTCAAGCGCGCGAACGGCTTGAGCTACGTGGGCAATTGCGGGTACGGCAATTTCGGCGCCGTGGCCGGCACATGGTCCGAAGCGGCTTTGTTGCACACCGGCCAGAACATCGACTGGAATGCCGACACCGTGCTGCCGCCTCCGGGGGGGCTTGACTCGACCGACCCGCAGATCGGTCTCGACACGGGCGTCTTCTGGCGCGGCCCGGCAACCAGCTTGCTCCCGACGCCGCGGATGACGATCGACCGCATTTCGAACAACGACGGCCTGGGCCAGACGATTCTGCTGACCGAGAACCTCAATGGCCGCAACTGGGGTGGTCTGTACGTGGGGGGCGTCTACGGCACATACGATTCGACAGGAACTTTTGTGGCCAGCACCAGTTCGGTCTTCGATTGCGGCTTTGCCGCGAAGGTTTCGCCGACCGGTGGCGAAGTCACTCCGAATATCGATACAACAAGCCTGACGACCCGCAACAATACGGCTTTGCGCCTCACTGGCGTGGCCATCGCGTTGGTTGATTCGAAAATCAATTCGAACAAGGGACAGGCGCCGGGATTGTGGCCGGCCCCGAGCTCGCTGCACCCGGGCATCATCTGCGTCGCCCTGACCGACGGACGCGCCAAGACGGTCGCCGATAACATCGACCAGGGGGTTTATCTGCGGCTGATGTCTTCGGCCGGCAGCCGCCGTGGTCAGGTGCCGATGAGCGACGACTCGTTCTAACCGTTCGCCGCCTTCCTGTTTGCTCTTTCCAGAACGCCCCGGCCTCCCCTTCGAGGCCGGGGTTTTTGCATTGGTAGGTTTTGTAGGGTGCGCCGAGCGCAGCGAGTCGCACCGTTCGTGTTGACATCCCCCGCACACGAACCCTGCCCGGCGGCGCACCGCGTAGGGTGCGCCGAGCGCAGCGAGTCGCACCGTTTTCGTCTGTCGTCACGTCCCGCCGCACGGCGTGACTGCGCTCCGCTGGTCACACCCTACGTGTCAGTCGCACCGTTCGTGTCCGGCATCACCCGCGCACGAATCGTGCGGGCGGTCCACCGCGTAGGGTGCGCCGAGCGTAGGGTGCGCCGAGCGCAGCGAGTCGCACCGTTCGTGTTGACATCCCCCGCACATGAACCCTGCCCGGCGGCGCACCACGTAGGCTGCGCCGAGCGTAGGGTGCGCCGAGCGCAGCGAGTCGCACCGTTTTCGTCTGTCGTCACGTCGCCGCCGCGCGGTGTGACTGCGCTGCGCTGGTCACACCCTACGTGCTACGTGCCTGCTTGTCGCACGCTGCGGCCTGTAATATTCTGGCGGACAATGTCGCACTACCGGCGCTATTTCGTGGCGGGTGGCTCATACTTCTTCACGGTCGTGACGCATTCCCGCCGGCGATTTCTCTGCGACGACCTGGCCCGGCGACTGCTGCGTTCGGCCATTCTCACCGTTCAGAAGCAGCGACCGTTCGAAATGCCAGGAATCGTGCTCTTGCCCGATCACCTGCACGCGATCTGGACGCTGCCTCCGGGCGACGCCGACTACCCGACCCGCTGGAAACGCATCAAGGAAGAATTCACCCGCACGTATCTCGCAGCGGGCGGAACCGAGGTGCGGCGATCGGCGTCGCGCCGGCGCCGCGGCGGGCGCGGCGTGTGGCAGCGGCGTTACTGGGAGCACACTCTGCGCGACGTCGACGATTTCGAGCGGCACCTGGATTACATTCATTACAATCCGGTGAGGCACGGGCTGGTCATTTGCCCGCATGATTGGCCCTGTTCGTCGCTACGGCGCTGGGTCGCGCGGGGCGTCTACGACGCAGGCTGGGGCTGCCTGTCGCGGGGTACGCTCGATTTCAGCGACCTCGACGAAACGGCAATCGAATGACCACGTAGGGTGCGCCGAACAACGTAGGGTGCGCCGAGCGCAGCGAGTCGCACCGTTTTCGTCTGTCGTCACGTCCCGCCGCACGGCGTGACTGCGCTGCGCTTGTCACACCCTACATTTTCTGGTCACACCCTACATTTTTCGTGCCTCTTTTCCAAATGCACACCGCGTTCGCCTGCGCGCCGCAATTCCGGTTCCTCGTTCCCCAGCTCCCGCTGGGGAACGCCCCGTTGCGAAGCTCCTGCTTCGACCCCCCGGGGGCCGACGATTGTCACTTCAAACTGCAAGCAGGAGCTTGCAACGACCGGGTTCCCAAGGGGGACCTTTGGGAACCAGACAACTTGGTTGTAGGCTTGGCCGCGCTGTGCGTTCCGCGTATTCCGTGGTTGAGATCCTCTGGCACCCCCCGCATATTTTGCCCCTGCGGAATTCATGGTGCGCCGACGGAAGCGTTCGCCTCCCCCGGGGGCGAAAGAGGCCCAACCGGCGTTGACGCGCGGGCGCGGGCGCTGCATTCTGAAGGGCGCCTGCCGGAGCCTGCGCCATGGCGATCTTGCTCGTACTGTCTGCCCTGCTGACGCAATGCCAGCCGCTGGGGCCCGGCGACCATACCGTGCAGCTTTCAGTCGACGAGCGCCCGCGATCGTATCGCGTACACGTGCCGCCGCAGTACGACGCGCGCAGGCCACTGCCGGTGGTGCTCGTCTACCACGGCTCGACGATGAACGCCCGAATGATGGCGGGGCTCACGGGGCTCAACGACAAGGCCGACGAGGCGGAGTTTATTGCCGTCTATCTCAACGGCACGGGGGCGCACAAGCAGTTTCTGACGTTCAACGGCGGCGAAGACCTGGCCCCCGCGCCTCCCGGCGGCCGGCCCGACGACGTCAAGTTCACCGCGCAACTGCTCGATGATCTGGCGATGCGCGCGAACGTCGATGCGAAGCGGGTCTACGCCACGGGCATTTCGTGCGGCGGCATGATGTGTTATCGGCTGGCCGTCGAGTTGCCCGGCCGAATCGCCGCAATCGCCTCGGTGGCCGGGCCGATGCCGGTCGAATTGTCGAACCCCGGCCGGCCGATGCCCGTGCTGCACTTTCACGGCACGGCCGACCAGGTGGTTCCGTTTGGCGGCCCCGACGAGACCATTCCTGAGACGGTGCAGTTTCGATCGGTCGCAGAGACGATGCGGTTGTGGGCGCGAACCAACGGCTGCGCGAGCGAACCCGAATCGACCGACCTGCCTGATCTCGCCCGCGACGGCACGACGGTCCGCCGGCTGACGTGGGGGGCGGGCCGCGAGAACGCCCAGGTGGTGTTGTACGCCATCGAAGGCGGGGGCCACACCTGGCCGGGCACCGACAGCCTGCTCAACCGTGTGCTGGGCCGAACCACCCGCGACATTTCGGCCAACGACATTCTGTGGGAATTCTTCTCGCAGTACGCGTTGCCGTAAGATCGCTGTATCGGGAATCTGACCGTCGAGCACACGGCGATCACGGCGCAGCCTTCGGCCGCAACCCAGCAGAATGGCGAAATGCCCTGGTAGGGTGGGACCAGCAAGCCGCGACGTATGGTGGGCCTGCGCTCGCTGAGACCGTTCGCCAAGAGACGGCGCGCCACTTGCGAATCGAAGGGCTTGCGCCGGCCCACGATCAGCTTGCGCGAGCTTGTCCCACCCTACCGCAATCGCAGTGCTCCGAGGGTCACCGCCCGAGCATCTTGCGGCTGGCGCCAAAGCCCGAACTCGAGCCTGACGACGAGCTTGAGTAACCGCCGCCGTAGCCCGACGAGTACGCGGCGTACGACCCGCCCGAGGCGGCCATTTCGCGTTCGTGCAGGTCGTCGTGCAGCGAACGCAGCTCTTCATAAGACCACCCCTCGATGCTCCAGTTGGCGGCGATCTGGCTGCCATGGTTGGGGCCGCGCAGGTGCCCGACCACCGTCTCGCGCGGCGGGTTCCAGTCGCCGTCGACCGACCAGTGGTTTCCGCGCAAGGGGTAGCTGCCGGTCGACGCCACCCGCACCGGCTCGGGGATCGGCGCGTGCGGCCGTTCGTTCTCGCCTTTCATCAGCCAGCCGAAGGTCCAGGCGTCGAGCGGCGTGGTGCAGCCGTCTTTGAACGAGCGGACGATTTCGCCGTCGCTGACGCAGGCGACCGTCGGGTACTCGCGCACCTTGAGCCGTTCGACCAGTTCGGGAATCGCATCTCGGTCGACGATCTGAATGTGGTTGTCGGGCGTGTCGCCGATTTTCCAGCCGCGGGCGACGAGCGCCTCGAAATCGCCCCCCTTGCGGCGCAGGCGGGCGAGTTCGCGCGTGCAGGCCGGGCAGCCTTTCGACGTAATGAACAGCACCCGCGGATTACGGGGCTTGATCGGGGCGCCGGCGCCCGAATCGGCCAGGGTCGATGCGTTCGACAAGCCCGCCGACGAAAAAGCGGCACCCGGCGGCGCAGAAGTCGACAGCGACTGGTCCGCAGGGCTGGTTTCGCGTTCGGCGGCCGCGGCAACCCCGGCGACCAGGACCAACACGGCGGGCAGTAGAACCGGCAATAGCGCGCGACGTGACATGGGCTGTCACCTCCCTGGGGCGAATCAGGAGTTTCCGACGCCGGGTTCCCTCGGAAAACTTTGGGAACCAGGTAATCAGGCCGGCATCGGGATGTCGCGAGCGCCGCGAACGATATCCAGCCTAGGCCGCGATTGGGGTCGACGCAAGCGGGGGGACGGAAGTTTGCGCGACGGGGCCCTGGCCGTTCGCAAGACCGTCGTTTCGTCGTGGACCGGGTCGCTGACCCGGACGTTCAAGGCGTGCGGGTCGGCGACCCGCACTACGAAAGCCAGCCACCATACACGCCCTTTGGGCCGGGCCCGTTCGCGGCGTTTGCAAACAGCGCGCGACGGGGCTAGAGTCAGGGTCTATGCACATTGCCGACGGAATTTTGAGCCCTGAAGTCTGCCTGGGCACAGGCGTTCTGAGCGCCCTGGCGCTGGGCTGCTGCTGCAAGCGGCTCGATGACACGCTGTCGACGCGAACGGTCCCGCTGGCCGGCATGACGGCCGCGCTGATCTTCGCCGGGCAGATGGTGAATTTCCCGATCGGTGTGCCGGCGTCGGGGCACCTTCTGGGAGGGGTGCTGGCCGGTGCGATCGTGGGGCCCTGGGCCGGGTGTCTGGCCATTGCGCTGGTGTTGTTTGTGCAGGTGGCGCTGTTTTCTGACGGGGGCTGGCTGGCGTACGGCGCCAACGTGCTCAACATGGGGGTGGTCGGCGCCATCGGGGGGTATGGGATGTACGCCTGGGTGCGGCGGCAGGTCGGGGGCCAGCGGGGGGTTGTCGGGGGGGGAGTCGTGGCCGCGTGGTTCAGCGTGCTGGCCGCTTCGACCCTGTTTTGTGTCGAATTCTGGCTTTCGCACCCATGGGGCGAGTTTCAACTGTCGAAGATTTTCGTGCTGATGGCGTCGTTCCACAGCCTGATCGGGGTGGGGGAAGCGCTGATCACGGGGTTGATTCTGAGCGCCGTGGTCTCGCAGCGCCCTGACCTCATTCACGAACCCGACGCGGCCGCCGAAGGCCTGGTCTCGGGGACCGGACGATTTGTCGCGACCGGGTGCGTCGCGGCATTGGCGATCGCCGCTTTCTTAAGCCCCTTTGCGTCGGAATACGCCGACGGGCTCGAAAAAGTCGCCGCGCAGGCGCATTTCGAGCAACTGGCGCAGCCTTCGCGGTCCTTGTGGTTGGACGATTACGCGCTGCCCCTGGCCGGTGGCGGTGAGTCGGTGGGCTTGTGGCAGAAGTTGTCGGTTTCGCTGGCGGGCGTGCTGGGAACGACCGCGGTGCTGGGCATGTCGTATGCGTTCGGCCGCGCCGTTCGGCCGCGGCTGGCGCCCGAGGTAGACGATGCCGGCTGACTTTCTCGACCCTTTCGCGCGGCGCCCTACGGTCTGCCATCGCCTGCCGGTCGGGTTCAAGCTCGCGCTGGCCCTGACGGCCATCGTGCTGGCGAGCGTGATTCCGATTCGTCTGTGGCCGCTGCACGGGTGCCTGTTTTGCCTGATCTTCGTGGCACACAGCCTGGCTGAGGTGCCGGTCGTGTATCTTTTGCGGCGGGTCGCCTTGTGCCTGCCGTTTCTGGCGCTCATCGCGCTGTCGATTCCGTTCGCCCGCGGATTTTCCGGGGGCTGGGATGCCGCCGCCTCGGTAATCGTGCGGGGCCTGACCGCCTTTCTCGCCGGGTTGTGGCTGGCCGCGACGACGCCCTTCGAGCGGTTGCTGGCGACCCTCCAACGATTGCGAGTGCCGCGTGTGCTGATCGCCATGCTGGCCTTCATGTATCGTTACACGTTTCTGCTGTTCGACGAATTGGCGCGCATGCGGGCGGCCCAGCGGGCGCGCACGTTCGGGCCTCGCCGGCCCTGGGAGGTGTGGCGCCACAACGCGCGGCTGATCGCTGTGCTTTTGATTCGGGCGCTTTCGCGCGCCGAGCGCGTGCATGGCGCGATGTGTGCCCGGGGCTGGCGCGGCGAGGTGCGGTTGCTCGACAACGAATGAATGGGCGGGGTAGCGCCCCCCACGAACAATCGGAGTTCGCTGGTCGGTAACTGTCGCCAGGCAATGGGATTTCGACGTTCGGCCAACTTGCAGTGCCTCTGTGTCTCACGCCGCAGTCCCCATCTTGAAAGTCGACCGCCTGTCGTATCGCTACCCGAACGGCCGGCTGGCGCTCGACGACGTCAGCTTCTCGATCGGGCTGGGCGAAGTCGTCGGCTTGGTGGGGCCGAACGGCGCGGGCAAGACGACGTTGTTATTGCATCTGAACGGGTTGTTGATTGGCGAGAGGTCGACGGCCATCAATCGACCCGGTTCGGCCCCGGCGACGAACGGCCGGCCGCAGGCCACAGAAGCCCTGCGGCACCCGGTGGAAGTTTTGGGAATGCCGGTCGTCGCGGCGAACCTGGGCGAGGTGCGGCGCGTCGTCGGGTTTCTTTTTCAAGACCCCGACGACCAGTTGTTTTGTTCGAGCGTGCGCGAAGATGTGGCGTTCGGGCCGTTGAATCTCGGTTTTCCCCGAGAGGAGGTGCGGCGGCGCGTCGAGCAGGCGCTGGCGGCCGTCGGGCTGGCCGACGTCGAAGACCGGATGCCGCAGCAGCTCAGCTTTGGCGAGCGAAGGCGGGTCGCTTTGGCCGGTGTTCTGGCCTGCGAACCCAACCTGTTGGCCCTCGACGAACCGTCGAGCAATCTCGACCCGCGCGCTCGCCGCGGATTGATTGACATTCTCAAGCGCGGGGCCGCAGCGCAGCTTGTCGCCAGCCACGATCTCGAGTTGATTCTCGAACTGTGCAGCCGGGTCATTGTGCTCGATCGCGGCCAGATCCAGGCGGATGGCCCGGTTCGTGAAATCCTTTCCAATGAACGCCTGATGCTGTCACACGGGTTGGAAGTGCCCCTGAGCATCCGCCTGGGCGGGAGCGCCCGCGAGGGAATGAATCGCTCGACTGATGCGTAACAGAAGGCTCTGCCAGTCGGCGGCCTGGGGGTCGAACGCCACGCGCCGCGCCTTGTCGCGCAATAACACCAGCTCGACTCGATCGGGCCACCGACCCAGAAATTGTTGCGCCGCCAGTGAGTAGAGCGCCAACTGAATCTCGTGCTGCGCGAGAAACGCCCCATCGGCCCCGGACGGGGCAACCCGGCCGGTTTTGTAGTCGACAATCATCCAGGCGCCCGCAGAATTCAGGCAGAGACAGTCGAGCGTGCCGGCAATCAGGCGCTCGCGACCGTACGGATCAGGGGGCAGCACGGGGCCCAAATCGGCGACGCACGAAGCCGAATCTGAAACCACAGGCGACGAACGTGCGGGCGGCCATGCGAGCAGGAAGGCGATTTCGCGGTACAATCGGCGGGCGGCGGCCAGCTCGTGGCTGAGAGGCGCGTCGATGAGCGCGGCCACACAGGCTGCCGCTTCGTCCACAATCGAATTTTCAAGGGGCAGCGTCTGACCCTGCACCAGGGCCTCCAAAAGCGCGCGCCAGGGCGCGGGGGCCCCGAAGTCGATGCGTTCGAGCACCGAGTGAACCAATCGGCCGACGAGCGACGCGGTGTCTGCCGCCGTCGCCGGCGTTTCGCCCGCTTCGTCGGGTCGGGCTGGTTCGGTGATGGGGGGGGCTGTGCCCCGCAGTGCGGCATCTTCCCGCTCAATTTCCGATACCGTGAATCGCCGGCGTGATGCGCTGTCTGGTGGCACCGGCGCGACGGTCGCAGGAACATCCAGCGGCTCCGCCATCCGCACGCTGTCGCGAAGCGCGGCAAGCGAGACCAGACGATTGTGCGAACTCGTTTCAGGACCCGCCAGCTCGGGAGGTTTCTGATGCACCAGAATCTGTGGCAACCTGCCGGCGTATTTCGCCAGAACCGAGACCCCGCCTGTCGCAGGGGTCGTTCGCGGCTGACCAGTGAACAGGTCGAATCGCTCAGACAGCAGCTTCAGCCACGGGTGGCTCACCTTGCCGGGTGCCACGAGGTTTGCTGAGAGAATCAGATGGTCAGCCGCGCGCGTCGTCGCGACGTACAAGAGGCGGAGCGTCTCGGCCAGCACCTCGCTTTTCTCTTGCACTCGCAGCAGCCGCAAGCCGAGGTTGTCGCGCTCTTCGCCAAATTTCGGGGGCAGGCGAACCAGTGGCCCCAGATGCGGGTCGAAGCGCGCCGCCGGCGAAGGATCATTTCCCTGGCGATCCAAGTCGGCCACGACGACGACGGGAAACTCCAACCCCTTCGACTGGTGAATCGACATCAGCCGAATGACATTGCTCGATTCGGGGTGCGTCGCGGCCAGCGATTCGCGGATTTCCTCACCCACCGCATCCTGCATTTGCCCGACGTAGTCGGCGAGCGTGAACAGCCCGGTTTGATCGAAATCGCGGGCGAGGTCGATCAGCTTGCGGAGATTGGCCAGTTTGCGATGTCCGAGAAATTCCGTCAGCAGGGCCGCGTCGTAGCCGGTTCGATCGACCGCCATGGTCAACAGCCTGGCCAGGGGCCAGCGATCTTTGCCCTTGCGCAGCTCCGAGAGGATGGCCGCCGCAAACGCGATCCGCTCGCGCTGCTCCTCTGCAAGCCACGCGGGAGGCGGCTGCTGCAACGCGGCAAACAGGGGCAATCTGGCGTGACTCGAATCTTCGTCCCGCTCGCCAGGCGGCCGAGCTTCGTCTGCCGCCCCGGGCTCGGCGAACAGCGTTTTCTGAACCTCCCTGGCCGGGCTGGCGGCAAGCGCCGGTGGCTGGGCGAGGGCAAACAGCGCATCGTCGGAGAGCGAGAAAAACGGTGAGCGCAGCACGCCCATCAGGGCGATTTCGTCGTCGGGATCGTCGAGACAGCGGCACAGATTGACGACGTCGAAAATCTCCTGCTGGGAATAGAATGCCTGCCCTCCGACGACATAGTAGTCGAGTCCATAACGCCGTAAGGCGTCTTCGTACAGCCGCACGTCGGTCATCGCCCGAAACAAAATCACGATATCGCGCAGCTCGGCCGGGCGCAAGACCGGCCCGTCGGCCCCATTTTCACGGACGCGCCCGACACCATCGGTGAGCAGGCTTTTCAGCCGGCGTGCGATCCGGTCGGCCTCGCGGCGGCGGCGCTGGTCGGCTGATTCGTCGTCGGCTGATTCGTCGTCGGCTGATTCGTCGTCGGCCTGTGGCGGGTCGGCCCCGGATCGATCGGGCCCAGATAGGTCGGCGTGGGAAGTCGAAAACAAGAACTCAACGCACGGCTCGGGCGAAAGCTGCCGCGCCCCTTCGGGTGCCGTCAACGCCTCGTATTCATCCCCCAGCGCACCATCGAACAGCGCATTGACGAAGTTCAGAATTGCGGGCTGGCTGCGGAAATTGATCGACAAAGGCAAACGCCCAGCCGCCGGAAGAGCGCCGCGCAATTCGAGAAACACCTGTGGTGCCGCCCGGCGAAAGCGATAGATCGACTGCTTCACATCACCTACAAGAAACAGCTTGCCGTCTGGTAATTCGTCTCCGCACAACAGCCGCACGATTTCAGTTTGAATCGGGTCGGTGTCTTGAAATTCATCGACCATCAATAACGAGATCGCAGCGGAGGCGCGGCGGCAGACTGCCGGGTGATCGCGCAACAGATCGCGGGCCGCCAGCAGCAGGTCGTCGAAATCGAGCGAAGCCTCGGCGCGCTTCAGGCGATCGTAATCGGCGCCCACCGTCTCGACCAGCCGCAGTGCTGCCAACCCGCTTTCGGCCGCCGCGCGCGTGTGCGTCGGGTGACACTCGAGAATTTTGAGCACCCGGTCGATTCGTCCTCGGAGCACTGCGAGTACGTCGCGTACCGCCAAATAGATTTCGGGATCGGGCCAGAACCTGGCGCTTCCGCCCCCCTGAACCTGTGCGTGTTCGCGAAGACGCTTCAGAAAAGCCGAGGCGTCGGTGGCGTTTGCCGCGGTCTGCGACAAGAGGCCCAGCAGCACCTTCCGGCGTGCCTGCATGACCGGGTGCGTTGGCTCGTGCTGCTCGAGCAGGCGTAAGGCCAAAGCGGCAGGGGGCGAAGAAATCAGCTCAGCGACAAGTTTCGGCACGGCTTCTGTGCGCCACAATTTTTCCCAAAGCGCTGCCAGTTCATCGGACGGGCGGTCGCGCCAAATGCGAAAATCGATTCGATAGCGTTCGCCAACGAGCTGCTCCAGAAGAGTTCGCGTCTTTTCCAGCCCGAACTCAAAGACGAGGGCCAACGCATCGGCGTCGCGGCCGGCAAGTCGCGCGCTCAGCGCCTGCTCGACCGACCGTCGCAGAAACGCCGCGGCGGTTGTTTCATCGAGCAGCGTGAACGCGGGGTCGAGACCTGCTTCAACGGCATTTGCGCGCAAAAGCGAACCGCAGAAAGAGTGGATCGTGCTGACCCGGGCCGCATCGAGCTGCCTCAGAAGATTTTGCCAGTGGTCGGCCTCGTTGTCAGTACACGACAGCAGCCGGCTGCGGCACTCTTCGCGGATGCGGTCGCGCATCTCGCGCGCCGCGCGGTCGGTGAAAGTGATCGCGACCAACTGCGACAGGTCGCACCCCTCTTCAGCCGGACCGAGGTGCGACAGGAACCGTTGCGTGAGGACGAATGTCTTGCCGCAACCGGCGCCGGCCGACAACCCGATCGACACGCCCCGTTCGAGCGCCCGCGCCTGCTGAGCAGTCAGCGGCCGGCCGGCATCGGGA
Source organism: Planctomycetaceae bacterium (assembly GCA_052388175.1). Taxonomy (GTDB): domain Bacteria; phylum Planctomycetota; class Planctomycetia; order Planctomycetales; family Planctomycetaceae; genus SIAF01. The sequence goes on from JBQTIL010000068.1 coordinate 22,566, forward strand.
AGATCACCTGTCGCATTCATTGCGGGTTGATGCTCCAACGCTTCTGCATTTCGTCGGGCAACGCCCGGATTTGGCCGACGCGGCAACTGGCGTGATGCGGGCAGAACGCGGTGCAATGGTCGTCGCTGTTGAAAACGGGAAAATGGCCCGCGCGCATTTCGCCGACCAGCCGCGGTACGACTTCGTCGAGCAACGCTTCGATCGCCCGCCAGGCCCCTTCGGCCACAGGCTCGAGCTGAGAGTTTTTCTCGCGGCCCGCCAACCTGAGGGCCGGGGTGAAACCCTGTTCCTTGATGTGCCAGTAACCCATCTGGAACAGAACGGCCCCGGGCCCGGCCAGTTGTTCGAGTCGACAAACTGCCAAAGCGTACAGGGCAAGTTGCAGGCGACGGCCCGCCGAAAGGTCTTCTTCAGAAAACGGCAGCGGACGCCCGGTCTTGTAGTCGATCACCGTGAAAACGGTCCGCCCGTTCAATTGCCCGACGTCGATGCGATCGATCCTTCCGCCAATGCGAACCAGCCGGTCTCCGCGACCGACGACGAGGGCCGGGGCGGCGCTCGAAAGACCAACGGCTGATTCTGCCGACTTCGCCCCAAAGCCTGTTTCCAGCCGCGCGGGCTGTAGCGCGATGGTGGCCTGCCGGGGTTGCATCGCCAAATACTGCTCGCACTGGCGGGCATAGGCCTCGCCCCATTCGTTGAGCAGGCGCTGTTCGATCAACGCCAGCGCGGCGTCAAGCTCCGAATGCGCCGTATCGGCTCGCAGGTGTTCGCTCACCAGGTTGCGAAACCGCTCGACCAGCCACTCCTGGGCCGGAACCTGGCCCGAAGCGTCGGCGGTCAGGCCGCGGTGCAAGGCGGCCAGTACGCCGTGCACCACCGTGCCGCGCTGCCCGTAATCGGATTCGAGGCCTGTCGTTTCCAGCGGTGTTACGCCGCACAGGTGCTCTGCCAGAAAGCGAAACGGGCACTCGGCATAGGCTTCGAACTGCGTGGCGCTGAATTCGCGCTCGGGAGAGAACCGACGGGCGACGGTCGCCAGATTATGCGGATTATTGAGCATCCCTTCAAAGTTCGTGAAACCTCGGGTCTGAAAGCGGAAACCGTTCATCTCGGCGGCAGCCAATGCAGAACGGGCTGCCGCTTCGGCCTCGCGATTGTCGCAGACCGCACGCAACAGGCCGGGCCTGTTCTCAAGTGCATCGTGCATGCCCCGAATTCGAGCGTCTGACCAGCTCAACAACCGGTCGGTCGGCGGAATCGGATACAGCAGATCTTCGTTGTGGGTGGGGAGTGCGCCCGGACGGAACAACTCCCGCACGGCCGTCAGGTACGGGCTAGACGAAAGCGGTGCGCCGTCGCCTGATACCACGGGATATGTCAGCACCAGTTGCCGGCGGGCCCGGGTCACTATTCCGTAGAACAGCAGCATTTCCTCCTGAGATCGCCGTGCGCGGTGCGTGAGGTTCAATCCCTGCCGGTTGAATTCCTGCCGTTCACTCTCGGTCAAGAGACAGTCGTCTCCGCCGCACCTCGGAAAACTATGCTCGGAAAGCCCGGTCAGAATCAGGTAAGGCACATCGAGGTTCCGTACCTGCTCGGCGCGCAACAGCCGCACGCGACCTTCTTCCGGCACGTCGGGCGACAGAATGGCATGCTGAATCAGATCGAGCAGCAGCGGCAGAAAGTCGTGCAGCGAGACGGGAAGCGGCGTGGTGTCTGCCAACCGTTCGGCTCTCGCCCCGTCGTTCAGGGCGGCGATGAGTGCGTCGCGAACGCGGCGACCGTCGCCCGCTTCAAGACCCAGTTCCAAGCGAAACTCCGAGAACAGCCCGCCCACAAGCCGCGTCCAGCCGGCCAGGTCGTGACGCTGCCTGAGAGGCGCGAGCGCCTGCGACAACCGCTCGAGAAATTTCAATGCTCGACCCACGTCGCGCGGCGCTCGATCGGGTTGGCTCGATTCACCAGGGGCAGCCGCCGATGCCATCGCGTCGTGGGCGCTTCGCAATCGCTTGAGAATCCATTCGCGCCCCTCGGTCAGTCGCATCCGACGCAGCGCCCGTGCCACGTCGCGTGCCGCCGCTCCGTCGCGCCACTCACGCCAATCCGGCCTGAAGAGGCTGGAATTCAGCAGGCCCATGAGCCGGCTGAAGGGCCAGTTAAGGGCTTCGAGTTGCAAGAGATTGACCAGGGCCTTGACCAGAGGCTGGCGGCGAAGCGGCGGAGCGATTTCGCAGGCGAAGGGAATGCCTGACGCTTCGAAGGTCTCGGTCAACCTTTGGTACGCGATGTCCAGATCGCGGTGCGCGAGAACGATCTCGTCTGGCGGCACCCCGGTCAGCAGCCAGCGCTTCACCCGCGCCGCCACCCAGTTCGCCTCGCCTGCTTCTCCGGCCAAAGCGGCGATTTCCACTCCTTCGGCGTCGTCTCGCGGGGCCAAACCGCGTGGATTCGTGAACAGCGCGTCGGCGATCCGCCGGATTCCCGCAGGGAGCTGCGCGGCCCCGTGGGGCACATCGTCGACTGGCCCGTGAGCTTCAAATGGGCGCTGCGCCCCTTCCTTGGGCCGACCAAGGTTGACGGGTATTGCCGCACCGGTCGTGCCGGCGGTGTGGTGCAAGAGAATTTCCATCTCCTGCTCGAGCAACCGCAGCATTTCCGATGACTTGGCAAACAAGTCGGGGCGGGCGCCGGAGTCTTCCAGGGGCAACGTCAGAAAAACGCGTGGCACACGTTGCGCCAGAAGCCCGATCATCTGCTGCTGCGTGGGGGTAAAGTCGGTGAATCCATCAATCACGACCAGCGCCAGATCGCCGAAAACGCCCCAACTTCCCCGTTGCAATTCGTCGCGGGCCGACCAGAAGCGCCCTTCAGAGTCGTAGACCTGTTGCCGCACAAGTGCTGATTGATACGCGGCGTACAAGTCGACGAGATCGCGGTCACGTTGCGAGACCCCGCGGCGCGCGCACGCCTCGCGAAAATCCTCCGGCCAGATCTCGCCGCGCTTCAACTCCGCGATCAAGCCGGTCGCCAGGTCAAGGAACCCCGGCGTCTCGGCGATCGCGGCAAAGTGACCCAGGCGCCCCGCGGCGCGCAATCGACTCGTCACGTTGCGGAGAAGCACCCGCTGCATGACCGCAGAGAGCGGCCGGCCGCCGTGGCCGACTGTCTGCAACAACCGTTCGGCGAAGCGGTCGAACGTCAGAACATTCGGTTCGAAAACGACCGGCAAAGTGCTTTCGCACAGCCACTCGACAATCTGGCGACAGGCACGATGGGTGGGTGACAACCACAGAGTCGCGCCCAATCGACCCTGGGCCTGGGTTTCTCGCAACGTCGCCCGGTACAGCCCGATGAGCCGTGACGTTTTGTTCACGGCGGCAATGCCGGCGACGATTTCCAGCCGCGGCGGCCTGACGTTTGATCCTGTGGCGCGCACTGTCGACACCCCTCGCGAGACCCGTCGGTTCGACCACTCGTTGACCACCGCATTCTATGCGATTCGTTTGTTCAGGTCAGGGGTGCCGTAGTAGAATGCGGAACATCCCTGCATTACAACCACGGCTCAACAACCCTCCCGCGGTACGAACCGAACGCTCAGCGTGCCAAAAAACGAAAACAGCCTGTTCCCGCAAATTCATGCGGCACGCTACGGCGATTCAGATCGGAAACGGCGAGACTCACTGTTTCTGCCCAAGCTGCTGGAAGCGGCCGCCGCCGACCACCTGCTGCGGGGCGAGGGGCAAGACCAGGCTCGCGTCCTCTTGACCCGCTGGGCCGATCTGGAGTCGGAAGGCAAGCTTCAAAATCGGAAAGAGTCGGAGCTCGAAGGAGAATTCCTCCAAGACGTCTTCTGCCGCGCGCTGGGCCACACGTCGTTTTCCCAGGGTCTCAACCACTGGCACCTGCGCGCGAAATACCAACTGCCCGACGGAGAAGCCGACGCGGCCATTGGGTTCTTCGCCGTCGAGAACGGCGATCCGCCGCTGGTGCTAATCGAGTTAAAGGGGCCGCGCGTCAACATCGATCGCGACCGGCCGGGTGGGCGGACGCCTGTGCAGCAATGCTGGGACTATCTCAACTCAGTTCCAGAAGCTCAATGGGGCATCGTGAGCAACATGGTGAGCTTCAGGCTGTATCACAAGGCCCGGGGTAGTCGCGCGTTCGAGCACTTCACCCTGCAGGAGCTGCGAGACGACGTACTGCGGTTTCGGCAATTTTACTGCCTCTTTTCAATCGGCGGACTGCTGCCGGCCCTCCCCGGCCAGCGGTCCCGCGCCGAACAGCTTCTGGTCTCGTCGCGTACCGAACAGCAGCAGGTGGGCGCCAAGCTGTACGCGCGATATCACGACGTGCGGGTATCACTGATCCGGCACCTGATGCAGGCGCCTTTCGACAAGTCGATCGATCAGGCGATCCACATCTCGCAAAAACTTCTCGATCGGATCGTCTTCGTCGCATTCTGCGAACAGCGCGGTCTGCTGCCTCCACGGGTCATCCAGCAGGCGTCGGACAACGTGGGCGCGTTCGCGCTAGTTACCAACCCGCAGTGGCACGCCTTCCGACGGCTCTTTCAGAGCATCGACAAAGGGAACCCGAAGGCCGATATTCCGCAGTACAACGGGGGGTTGTTCGAGAGCGACCCGGAAGTCGACGGGCTGGAGCTCGACGATTCATGGACCGCGTTCTTCCGAGAGCTGACTCGGTATGACTTCGAGAACGAAGTCACCGTGGATGTGCTGGGGCATATCTTCGAGCAGTCAGTCACCGATCTCGAAACGCTGCGGCTGCACGGAGCGATTTCACCGCGAAAACCGACCAAGGCGCTGGTCGGCAAGCGCAAACGCCAGGGCATCTACTACACGCCGCAATTCGTCACCAAATTTGTCATCGATCAAACGCTGGGGGCCTGCCTCTCCGAGCGAACGGCCGCGTTGGCCCGGAAATACGGCGTCGATCCCTCCCGCCCCGGAAACGGTCCCCGCGGAGAGGACGGGAAGTCGTACTGGAAGGAACGCCTCGACGAACTGCTGCGGTTGAAAGTCTGCGACCCGGCGTGTGGCAGCGGCGCCTTCCTGATTGAAGCGTTCGATTTTCTCGAAGGTGAATACGAGCTGGTGCTTGACGAGCTTTGTCAACTCGACGCCAAATCGTATGAGTCGCTCCGCGACGCCGTCGCTCCGACCATCCTCGGCCGCAATCTTTTCGGCGTCGATCTCTCACGCGAGGCGGTCGAGATTACGCGGCTGGCTCTTTGGATTCGCACCGCCGAGCGCGGCCGCAAGCTGACGGACCTGTCGCACAACATCTGGCACGGCAACAGCATCGTCGATGACGCCAGCGTCGATTCCGACGCCTTCCCGTGGGCGCAGACGTTCGCCGAGGCATTCGCGGCCGGCGGGTTCGACTGCGTCATCGGCAACCCGCCCTACGTCAAACTGCAGAACTTTCGCCGGCGCGAGCCCATGATTGCGGCGCACCTGATCCAGCGTTATCGCTCGGCGAAGACCGGCAACTTCGACCTGTACTTGCCGTTCATCGAACGCGGGCTGGAGCTCTTGAATTCCAACGGCCGGCTGGGCTTCATCGCGCCCAGCGTGTGGCTGTTTAATGAATACGGCCGCGGCCTGCGCGAGCTGGTTCGCGAGGGATCATCGCTCGAAAAGTTCGTCGACTTCAAGAGCTTTCAGGTATTTCAGGACGCCACGACCTACACGGCGGTGCAGATTTTTTCTCCGCGCAAGAGGCAGCACGTTCAAGCGGCCGACGCCAGCGACGGGGCGCTGGTCAACATGCAATTTTATTCCGTGCCTTACCGCCGGCTTGAGACCGACGCCTGGGCGCTCGTGGACGACGAACGGCAGACTATCCTCGAAAAGATGCGGGCGCGAAGCGTGCCGCTCGAAGAGGCCGCCGGGCAGATTTTTCAAGGCCTGATTACCAGCGCTGACGTAATCTATCACCTGAAAAAACTTGGTCCCGGCCGCTTTTTTTCGGCGGCCCTGAATGGTGCAGTTGAACTCGAAGACGAACTGTTAAAGCCGCTCGTCTCAGGGGAGGAGGCGGTTCCCTTTGCGACGCCCCCGACCGACAAATACCTGCTGTTTCCGTATCTGGTCGCTGGCGACGAATGCCGGTTGTTCACCGTGCGTGAGCTGAAACGCTTCAAACGCTGCTGGGCCTACCTGAAGCAGAACGAAAGCGTGCTGCGGGCCCGAGAATCCGGCAAATTCGACGATGACCAGTGGTATCGTTTCGGCAGGCATCAGAATATCGACAAACAGGAGCTCGCCAAAATCGGCGTGCCGCAAACGGTCAACCGGTTGGCCGCCTTTATCGATGCCAAGGGTGAGCGCTATTTCAATAACGTCAGGATCAACGGAATTCTCCCACGCGCGGATGGCACGTTCGACCTTTGGTACCTGCTGGGAATCCTGAATTCAGACGCCTGCGACTGCTACTTTCGCAGCATCGCCAAGCCAAAGGACCGAGGTTATTTTGAGGCCAACAAGCAATTCATCGCACCACTGCCGATACCGAAGGTCGCAAATCAGAAACCGGTCGCGGAAATTGCACGGCAATTGGCGGACCTTCATGCCCGGGTACTCGCCATCAGCGCGGCAGTGCACCGGCGCTTTGAAGTCGACCTGCTTCCTGCATCTCTATTGCAAGGGACCGTCCTCCCTCCAAAGCTGCCGCGCAAACTCACCTCGTTCGACGAACTTTCGATGCCGGCGCTGCTCTCGGAAATTGAGCGATTCGCCGAAAGTTCATTCAAGCCACAACAGCGCGCCAAGTGGGATCGCTACCTGAGCGGCGAGATTGACACGCTCCAAGCATTGAAACGGGAGATCGCTGACGCGACTGAAGAATTGAACGGGCGCGCGTTCGAATTGTACGGCCTGGATGACGATGACGTCCGGCGAATCGATGCTGCTCGGCCTGCACGGGAGTAACGAGCTTTGCATGTGATTTATGGGAAGTGCGTTGCGCGACAGACCGCGAATCCTGCCGCGGCGGTGGGGGCAATCCCTCACTTACAGGTCCCCTTGGCCAAACTCCCGGCGACATGATTCCTGACTTTGATTAGACTTTGGCCATAAGTGGAATCCGCCTGCGGAGCACCAGCTCTTTGTGGCCGGGGTGGATGAGACGTTGCTGCGGAGAATTCGAATGGATTCGGCAGGCGAAAACCGCATCTCTCGACGTGATAGACGGGTCGATCGCGCCCCAAACAGACACCAGCGCGAGCGACAGGGCGCGTGGTCCTTCCGCCGGACGGTTCGCGACGGTTTCGGCGACCGTACCACCACCGCCCTGCTCACGCTGCTCGTCGCCGGGTTGACGTTGCTTCTGGCCGGTTCGCTGCCCGAAGTCGATGCCGAAGCCGATCCACCGCCGGCAAGCGCCCAGGGGAAGGCGAATCGGTTGGCGCGCGAGTCGAGCCCGTATCTGCTGTTGCACGCTCATAACCCGGTCGATTGGCATCCGTGGGGGCCCGAGGCGCTCGAGAAGGCCCGTAAGGAAGACAAGCCGATTTTTCTTTCGATCGGTTACAGCAGTTGCCACTGGTGCCACGTCATGGAGCGCGAGGCGTTTTCGGATGCCGAAATCGCCCGCTACATGAACGAGCATTTCGTGAACGTCAAGCTCGATCGCGAAGAGCGCCCCGACATCGACGAGATCTACATGACGGCGCTGCAGATGTATTTCCAGGCGATCGGGTCGTCACAGACGGGCGGCTGGCCTCTGTCAATCTTTCTGACTCCCGACGGCCGCCCGCTGGGCGGGGGAACGTACTTTCCTCCGAAAGACGAGCCCGGACGCACCGGTTTCCTCACGCTGATGACGAGAGTCCGCGAGGCGTGGCGCGACAATCGCAAGCAGATGGAGACGAACGCCGACATTCTGGCGAACGCGGTGCGTGTCGCCAGTCGGCCGCAACCGGCCGAGACACCTCCGGCAATCGAAAAGTCGTTGTTGAAGCCGGTGCTGAAGAGCCTGGAAGCCGGCTACGATCCGGAACATGGTGGGCTGGGCTACAGCCCGCAGGCTCCGAACCGGCCCAAATTCCCCGTTCCGACAAAACTGGCCCTGTTGCAATATGCGGCCCGTCAGCCGGACGGTGAGAAGCTCGGCAAGCTGCTGTATCACACGCTCGACAGAATGGCCGCGGGAGGGATCTACGACCACGTCGGTGGCGGGTTCCACAGGTACAGCACCGACAGGCTCTGGCGCGTGCCGCATTTTGAGAAAATGCTCTACGACAACGCCCAGCTTGTCGACCTCTACGCCGAGGCGTTCAGGCATACGGGCGATGCGCAATATCGCGCCATCTGCGAAGGGACGATCGAGTTCGTGTCGCGTGAGCTGACCGACGCGCGGGGCGGGTTCTATTCGGCCCTCGACGCCGATTCAGAAGGAGTCGAAGGGAAATATTATGCCTGGTCTGACGAGCAACTCTCTGCCGCGCTTTCGCCCGACGAACGCCGCGTGTGCGACGCGGTCTATGGCACGTCAGAAAAACCTGAATTCGAGGCCGGTCACGTGCTGCACGTTTCGCAGTCGCTGGATGCCGCGGCCCGTGAGTTGAAACTCTCTGTTCCCGAACTGGAACGCAGGCTTTCGTCAGTGCGCACCCGCTTGCTGGCGGCACGCCGCGAACGACCGGCGCCCGTGCGAGACGACAAGGTTCTCTCTGGCTGGAACGGCCTGATGATTCGCGGGCTGGCCCGCGCCGGCGTGGTTTTCGAAAGGCCCGAATACGTTCGAGCCGCCGTCCGGGCGGCCGAATTTGTGCTGGCCGAAATGCGCGACGAAAAAGGCCGGCTGCTGCACAGCTACCGGGGCGGAGAGACCCGGCTGACGGCGTATCTCGACGACTATGCCTTTCTGATCGAAGGGCTGCTGGCATTGCACGCGGCGACGGGCGACGATCGCTGGGCCAACGCCGCGCGCCGCCTGACCGATCAGCAATTGCAGTATTTTTGGGATGACAAGGGAAAGGGTTGCTATTTTACCGCCAACCATCACGAGGCGCTTTTGGCCCGCACCAAGAACGCTTACGATTCGGTCATGCCTTCGGGAAACAGCGTGACCGTGCGCAATCTGGTGCGGCTGGCGACGCTCGCAAGAGATAACCAACTGCGGACCCGGGCCCGCGAAACGCTGGAGCTGTTCGCGCCGGCACTCGAGGAATCGCCGGCTGGCATGACCAACATGGCATTGGCGCTGGCCGAGTTCGTCGACACGGGCGACCCGCCCGCGCAATCCGCGGGCACCCGAAAGAACCGCCTGGGAATCGCTCCCGACGCCGAGATCATCCAGGCTGCCGCCGAGGAGGGACCTCAAACCCCGTCGAGCAAGCCGCGCCGAGCGTCAGAGATTGTGGCCGTGCAGGCCTACCTCTCCACCGACAAGCTGGCGCCGGGGGCCACAACGCGTCTGTTGGTGCAGTTGGATATCGCCGATGGCTGGCACATTCATGCCAATCCGGCCAGCGACCCCGAATTCGACGTGGCGACGGAACTGACGCTGTCGGCCGATCTGGGAACAAACCTCACCAGGCTGCGCTATCCCGCGGCGAAGAAGGTGCCGCGCGACGAGGGAGAGCCGCCGCAGTTGCACTACGTCGGGCGAGTTGAGTTGACGGGCTGGCTGGAAACGCCTCCCAGCGCCGCGGGGCGACGCGAGGAACTCAAGCTGCAACTGACCTATCAGGCCTGCACTGACCGCAAGTGCCTGTCGCCCAAGACAGTGGAATTGGTTGTGCCGGTGGCGGTCGCCGCCCGTGGCGAAAGGGTGCGCCCGGCCAACGAAAGCCTCTTCAACCCGCCCTCCAAAGGGGCGAAGCCCCGTTCGACCACGGAACGGGGGCCGTAACGACTCCTGCCGCCCTGAATTTCGATCGCTCACGCCTGCCGGGTCTCAAGCACCGCTGAGACGCCACCTTTCAGCCAGCCCCCACCGGCTGCAGCGGGCATTGTTGGGCGACAAATCGCTGCGTCTCGCTCGACTCGAATTGAACGGTCACCGTCCGCCATTTGCCCGCTCCCTGCACGTCGACCACGCGTCCCAAACCCAGCCGCGGGTGCCGCACCAGCATTCCGGCGGCAAATGACAATCGCGGCCTGGCGGTGGCGGCAGCCAGCAGATCGGCACCCGTCGTCAGCGCGACGCCGGTATGGCGCCTCAAGCTGCGGGAACCGGTGCTTAGCGGCGACAGTGCTGGTGTCGTGGCCTCCGTTACGAAGTGCCCTTCCTCGGCCTGGGTGTCTGCATCGGAAGACGGCGGGCCGTTGCGTTCAGCCGGCAATGCGACGTTCGCCACGGCTGACTCAACATCGGCCGAGCGCCGCGGCGCCGCCTGCAGCTTCATTTCCGAGAGGAACCGGCTGGGGGCCGCCGGGTACTGCTGACCGCGGAAATCGCGCAGAAACGTGCGGCTCAAGAACAACCGCTCTTTCGCACGCGTTGCACCGACGAACAGCAACCGGCGCTCTTCTTCCAATTCAGCCAGTGATTCGTCGCGCAACGAGCGGTCATGCGGCAGCAAGCCTTCTTCGACGGCCATCACAAACGCCACGGGAAACTCCAGCCCTTTGGCGGCGTGCAACGTCATCAGGGTGACGCGCCCGGCCTGTTCGTCGACTGCGTCGGCGTCAGCGACCAGGCTGGCTGATTCAAGAAACCCCTCCAGCGTCGGATCGTCGGCGTGTTCGACGTCATATTGGCGCGTGGCCGTCTTGAGTTCTTCGACGTTGGCGATGCGCTGCAGGTCGACCTCGGTCTTGCTGGCGGCCCATTCGGCAGTGTAGCCGGTACGATGCAACAGTGTTTCGATGAGTGGCGCTACGCCGCCAAACGACCCGCGAGACAGCTCTTCAATCAGTTCTGCGAATCGGGCGAGCGCCGTCGCGGCCCGTTTGGGAATGCCTGGAAACTCAGACGCCCTGCGGGCGGCCTCGAGCGGCGCGATCTCCTGCTGGTCGGCCCAACCGAGCACCTTGGCGATCGACTGCTTGCCGATGCCGCGCGTGGGAACGTTTACAATTCGCTGAAAGGCGGCGCGGTCGGCCGGGTTGTGAATCAGTCGCAGGTACGAAAGCACGTCTTTGACTTCCGAACGCTCGTAAAACGCGACCCCGGCCGCAACCTGATACGGAACGCCCCGTCGGATCAGCGCCAGTTCGAGGCCCCGCGACAGGGCGTTGATGCGATAGAACACGGCAAAGTCAGACCACGGCCGCGCCTCGCTTTGTGCGAGCTGGCAGATCAGGTTCGTGATCTGCTCGGCCTCCTGCGTCTGGTTGTCATACGTCAGAAGCTCGACCGGATAGCCCTCGTCATTCTCGGTGAACAGCGACTTGGCCTTGCGCCGCACGTTGTGCGCGATCAGGGCGTCGGCCGACGCCAGAATCGAACGCGTGCTGCGGTAGTTCTGTTCGAGCCGCACGATGCGGGCGTCGGGAAAATCGTGCTCAAACCGCAGAATATTGCCGATTTCGGCCCCGCGCCAGCCATAAATCGATTGATCGGGGTCACCCGTGGCGCACAGGTTCGGATGATCGACCGACAGCAGGCGGACGATCGTGTACTGCGCGAGGTTCGTATCCTGGTATTCGTCGACGAGAATGTAGCGAAAGCGGTCGTCCAGTTCACGGCGGATCTCGTCGTTCTCTGTCAGCAGCCGGCACACGTGCAGCAGCAGATCATCGAAATCGACCGCGTTGGCCCGCAAGAGAGCGGCTTCGTAGGCCGTGTAGACGCGGGCCGTAATCTGGTCGAGATAGCTGCCGGCCCCTTCCGCAACCGCCCGGGCGTATTCTTCGGCCGATTGCACGCGATGTTTGGCCTGGCCGATGCGGTGCAGCATCTTGGCGGGCGTGTAATGTTTCGGGTCCAGCTCTTGTTGTACGAGGACCTCGCGCACCAATTGCGTCTGGTCTGTCGTGTCGAAGATCGAGAAATTGGATTTGAGCCCCACAGCCGAACCGTACCGCCGCAACAGCCGCGCGCACAGGCGATGAAACGTGCTGACCCACACCCGGCTTCCGGGCAGCAGCGCGTCGACGCGCGACTGCATCTCGTTGGCCGCTTTATTGGTGAATGTGATCGCCAGGATTCGCGCCGGCGAGACGCCCGATTCGATCAGCCGCGCGATTCGGCGTGTAATGACCCGAGTCTTTCCCGAACCGGGGCCCGCGAGCACCAAGAGCGGACCATCTCGGTGAGAAACGGCTTCCCGCTGGGTGGGGTTCAGATCGTCGAGAGGACTCACGCGGGTAGAACTCCGTTCCAGGAAACCGGGCGCAATCAACGATTCCTTCCGTCGTCGATAATAGACCGCTTGCGCGCGGTTGCCTAGCCCCGTCTCGGAGGCGGGCAGCAATCGGCCGGGCAGGTGTCGGGGCACGCGGCGAGGTTCCCGATCGCGGCCCGTTCCGCCCCGCCCGACAACCGTTCTGCGACCAGCTCGCCAATCATGCGCACAAACAACGGATGCGTGCCAACCGTCGCGGCGCGTACCATTCTGAGGCCCAGCCCCCCGGCAACCTGCCGCGCTTCGTAATCGAGGTCGTACAGCACTTCCATGTGGTCTGACAGGAACCCGATGGGCATCACGACGAGTTCCGAGGCGCCCTGTTTCGCGGCGTCCCGCAAATGATCGAGAATGTCGGGCTCGAGCCACGGGTCTTGCGGGCGGCCGCTGCGACTCTGAAACACGAGCGTCCAATGGTCATTGGCCACCTCCGCGGCCTCGGCTGCCTGGCGGCACGTTTCCCGCAATTGCATCTCGTAAGCGCAATTTTTCGCCATGGAAGCCGGAATGCTGTGCGCCGTGAACGCGATCTTTACCGCGTGTCTCTCTGCCGCTGGAAACTCGGCCAGCGCGCTCCGCAGCCTGTCGGCATTGGCTGCGATGAACAACGGGTGATTGAAAAACGGCCGGAGCTTGTCGATATGGGGGGCCCGGTCGCCCAGAGGCAGCCTCGCGCTTTCCAGATTCTCGAGATACTGCCGACAACTCGAATACGACGAGTACGCCGCCGCGACTAATGCCAGCGCATGCCCGACGCCCGCCACGGCCATCTCGCGCAGCGTGTCGGGCAATAGCGGGTGCCAGTTGCGATTGCCCCAGTAAACGGGCAGATAGATCTTCCGCGTCTCAAGTTCGACGCGCAGTGCGACAATCAGGTCGCGCATTTGATCGTTCAGCGGACTGCGGCCTCCACAGTGCTGGTAGTGCTCTGCAACCTCCAGCATTCGCTCGCGGGGAACGGCTCGTCCGCGAAGGACGTTCTCGAGAAACGGGATGACGTCCTGCGGTCTTTCCGGCCCGCCGAATCCGACCACCAGGATGGCGTCATAGGTCGAGGTCATGTCGAAAATTCCGCAAAGCCAGCCGACTCGGAAACTGAAATTGGGGGGCGGCGGGTCCGCGATCCGCAGCCATTTGTCCTACCGCGAGGCGAGCTGATCCGCGCCTCCACTCTCGACAGTTTTGACCCGGCCGTCAAACCCTGCCGGAATTGCCGCACAGCGAAACCTGCGAATCTGGGGAGGCTGCCGAGCATTTGTCGTTCGCAACATAAATTCTGAAACCCCGTCGTTGACGGTGCTTGCGCTCACAGCGGTTGTGCCGCGATCGCGCAATTGGTTGTTCGCCTCCTGCGGGCAAGTCCGATTCCGAAAGATGCAGGCTCAGACAGACTGCCCCTCTCGGGGCGCGAAAAGGACGATCGCCGCATGCAGCGCTTGCACAAGCTCCGTCATCTCCAACGGCTTTGCCGAATGCCTTCGGGCGCGGCGCGAATGAACTGCCTGGCGGCCCTGATCGGCCTGATGGCAACGGCCGTCTTGTTTCTGACGTTTCATGCCACACCGGCCGGCGCCGGGCTCGACGCGGCGAGCCTGGGCGGAGTTGCGCCTTTATTGACACCGGTGCCATTGCCCGCGCTCACGACGGGAGAAACGTCAGACAAAGCTTACTCGCTCGACGAACTCAATCGGCGGATTCAAGATGCCGTCAATGGCAGCAAGCTGGCGCTGCGGCTGCACGTCGCCTTGCTCGAGCTCGGAAGGCATCGCATCGCACAACACCCGGACTATTCCGCGACGTTTCTGAAGCAGGAACGAATCGACGGCGAAGACATCCAGGAGCCACAAGTCTGCCAGCTCAAACTGCGCCACAGCCCGTTCAGCGTCTACATGAAATGGCTGGAAGGTGGCGACGAAGGCCGTGAGTTGCTGTACGTCGAAGGCCAGTACGAAAACCGCATGCAGGTCAAGCTCGGCGGTCCGAAGGGCAACATTCTGCCGCGTCTGAAACTTGACCCGCACGGGTCGATGGCGATGGCGGAAGCCCGGCACCCGGTGACCGAAATGGGGCTCTTGCAGCTTGCCGACATCATTCTCAAGTATCGCAAGCGCGACCTGGGGTTGAACGATGGGCTTCGCTGGCAGATGCTCGCCGACCAGAAGTTCATGGATCAGGATTGCTTCTGCTTCGTCGTAGAGTACGCCAGCAAGGAGGTCGAGCCGCTATACCGCAAGTCAATCACTTACGTCGACAAGCAGCATTGTCTGCCGGTGGGGGTCAAGAATTTCGCCTGGCCCGGTGAAGGCAACCCCACCGACGATCCGCAGGCGCTCGACGAGGCGACGCTGATTGAGTATTACGGCTATAAAGACCTGCGGTTCGAAACGAGATTGAGCGACGCTGATTTCGACAAATCGAACGCCGAGTACAAATTCCGGCGATGACGGCGACCATGGCCCGCAAGCCAGAGACCGCTTCTGAGGGCCCGCACGATCGCACGATCTGCACCAACCGCCAGGCCCGCCACAAGTACGAGATTCTCGACCAGTTGGAGTGCGGCATCGCGCTCAAAGGGAGCGAGGTCAAGAGCCTGCGGGCAGGAAAAGCGTCGCTGGAAGAAGCCTATGCGCGGATCAAAGACGGCGAGCTGTGGCTGATCGGTTGCGATATCGCCACCTATCCGCAGGCCAGCCTGATGAACCACGAGCCGCTGCGCCCCCGCAAGCTGCTGTTACACGCGCGCGAGCGGCGCAAATTTGCCGAGCAGGCTGCCCACAAAGGGCTGACGCTCATCCCGCTGTCGATGTACTTTCGCGGCGGCCTCGTGAAAGTCGGGCTGGCGGTCGGCAAAGGCAAAAAGCTGCACGACAAGCGCGAGAGGCTGAAGAAGAAAGAAGCGCAGCGCGAAATCGGCCGGGCCCTGCGCCGCAACAGGTAGCTCAACGCTTGCGAATTTACAGCGGCGCGTCGTTGTCGTGCGGCCTGTTGCCCTGGTCGAGCAGCCGCGCGTCCGGGCGCTCGTGAATGATTGTCGACGATTGCGGCACGTCTTCCGCCAGCGCGATCGTCTCAGGAGGCAACTCGTCGCCAGCGGCAGCGAGTGTCGGCGCGGGAACGACCGCCTCGAACTCTGAAGGTTGCCTCAAAAACGCCAACTTCACCTCGCGGTGCCCCGGCCGCAACGTCATCTGCCGACGCCAGACCGTCAGCTCCGGAACCTGCAGGTTGTCGGCGTGTTTGCGACAGCGCTTCAATCGCAAGGCAAAGTTGTCGTGACGCCTAAGCGCATACCCTGCCAGCACCCCGGCCAGAGGTGGAAACGGAAGGATCCATATGTTCCAGAACCAGAGGGCGAAGATCGGCGCCAGGGCAACACCCGCGAGCGGCGCGGCAATCAGCGCAAATGGGTCTAGCACCTGGCGCCTGTCTTCAGTCCAATCATTGACCGTTTCCTTGCTGCACACGACGCAGCGGTCGGGAAGGTCAATCCGCCACGCTCCATCGACAAAGTGCAGGTCGTCGTCCTCTGCCAGCGGCCGACGAATCTCAAGCCGCAGGAGTTCGGGATCCTGAAGGGTCGGGAAGACCTCGATCAGCCCCAGCCGCCAGCCCGCACGAATCGTTTCCCGCTCGTACCAATAGAATTCGCAGGCGGCGCGCACGTAGGCCCAGGCACCGCAGAGAGCCCTCTTGGCCTGGCCGGCAGCAGAAATCAACCAGTTGGAACTAGCTCCGGCGCCTTCCGCCGTCGTCGCAGGAACGGGGGGCGACCCGGCCGGAGCAGGGACCCAGGTCGTGACCGCGATCGCAGCCCCGCACGCCGGGCACAAGACCGCCTGGCCGGGCGGAGGCGGGGGATCGACCGTCCCCTTCCACCCGCAACGGCACGTCAAGCGCGTACTCATTTCAACTGTCAGTCTCGCAGTTCGCGGCGGCGCCCGCAAGCGGTCGTGCGGCCTCCGCACCTGCCATCGCGTGCTGGGTAACCTATACTCGGCAATCCCTTGTCACACAGGAGATGGAGACTCTGCGTGTTGCAGACGTTTGAAAACGTTGCCTGCACCGTCTGCGGTTGTGTCTGCGATGACCTGCGCCTGACCGTCGATG
Organism: Planctomycetaceae bacterium; assembly: GCA_052388175.1. Classification (GTDB taxonomy): domain Bacteria; phylum Planctomycetota; class Planctomycetia; order Planctomycetales; family Planctomycetaceae; genus SIAF01. Next base: position 38,995 of record JBQTIL010000068.1, read on the forward strand.
GCGAACGGGTGGTGCAGGCTGAGCGCGCCTGCTCGCTGGCGGAACCCTGGTTTCTTACGCAATGCGCAGCCCAGGCTCCGCTGGCCGAAATGAATGGGCAGCCAGTCAAAATCGACGAAGCGGTTGACGCCGCCGCCCGGGTTCTCGCATCTGCCGACGCCCCGTTGATCTACGGTCTATCTCGCAGCAGCACGGCAGGGCAGCGGGCGGCTTGTGCTCTGGCCGACCGGTTGGGAGCCGTGATCGACACTACGGCGTCGTTGGGGCACGCGCCTTCGGTCATGGCGCTGCAGGAGGCGGGAGAGTCGACCTGTTCTCTGGGAGAGGTCCGGAATCGCAGCGACCTGGTGATTTTCTGGGGTTCAGACCCGGTCGAAAGCCACCCCCGCCATCTGGAGCGGTATTCGGCCGATCCTGTGGGAGAGTTCCTTCCGGGTGGTCGGGCCGACCGCACGCTGGTGGTGGTTGACGTACGCCCGACGGCAACGAGCGCCCTGGCCGATCTGTCGGTGCAGGTCGCGCCAGGACGCGATTTCGAGGTTCTTTGGACGTTGCGCGGCCTGCTTCGGGGCATCAGGCCGGCGCCTCGGTACGACGCGGGCGCGCCCCTCTCGACGCTCGAAGACCTCGCGCGGCGCATGCAATCTTGCCGGTATGGGGCGGCGTTTTTCGGCCTGGGGCTGGCCCGCCAGGGGCACCACGTCGTCGAGGCCCTTCTGCGACTGGTCACCGACCTCAATCGCCATACGCGCTTCATCGCCCGCCGCATGCGCGTCTCGGGAGACGTCGCCGGGGCCGACAGCGTGCTGTGCTGGCAGACGGGCTACCCGTTCAGCGTGTCATTGGCACGGGGCTACCCGCGGTACAGCCCGGGCGAGTTCACCGCGCAGCCGCTGCTGGAGCGAGATGAAGTCGATGCGTGTCTGCTGCTGGGGGGGAAAGGTCTGGAGCGGTTTTCCGATCGAGCGCTGGCCCGACTTCAAAAGCTGCCCACGATTGTTCTGGACGCACCCGCCGCCCCCTGCCGCATTCGCCCGGGCGTGAGATTCGCCACGGCGGTTTACGGCATTCACGAGCGCGGGACGGCCTACCGTATGGATGAGACGCCGATTCCGCTCATGGCCGTGCTGCGTTCACCACATCCGAGCGAGGCGACGGTCTTGACGCAAATCATCAATCGCCTCGCGGCGCGATGAAACCTCAGACGAGCGCCGACGCGCAGAACTATCGCAAAAGCCCCTCGCGAACCGCGAACCGGGCCAGTTCGACCCGATCGTGGATCTCCAGCTTCTTCATGATGTTCTGCTTCAGATAATCGGCCGATTTGTAACTCAGGCCCATATTGATCGACGCCTGCTTCAGCGACGATCCGTTGGCCAGCTCGACCAGCATGTCGCGCTCGCGCTCTGAGAGCAGGCTGAGCCCCCGACCGGGCTCTTGGGCAATGCCGAACCCCTGCGGGCCGGGCCGAAGCTGTTCTTCAAGTTGCGACGAGCAGCAGTACTCGCCACGCATCACGCGCCGCACAAATTCCGCGAGCTGCAGGGGCGATTCGGTCTTCAATGAGAAGCCCCTGACCCCCGCCTGAACCCCTCGTTCGATGGCCGACCGGGCGAAATCTCCACTGATCATAATGACGCGCAAATCAGGGGCGAGCCGGCGAAACTGCTCCGCCAGGTCGAGGCCGTCGCAATCGGGCAGCCGCACGTCGATAATTGCGACGTCGATCTCGCGCCGCGAGACGAGCGCTAGCGCCTTGGCGCAATCAGTCGCTTCACAATCGACGGTCACGTCGGTGAAGCGCTCCCAGCCCGCGCGGATTCCAACGCAGACGACCGGATGATCGTCCACCAGCATGACCTTGATCGGACGAGTCACTTCCGCGGCCTGCTCCCCACGCGCACTATCAGCCCGGCTCACGCTGGCCATGACCGACCACTCCTCTCGTACAACCGCATCCGACGGGGAGGTTTGCGTCGCTGGCACTATCGGTCGATCCCGTCCCCACTTCTGGATAAGCAACCGCCTGTCGCTGATCCACCGGGCCGACGATCACGAATATCGCATAAACATCTCTGCAACCATAGGGGTAAATCCCCAGGCTGCAAATCATGATGATGCGTTATAGCTGTTTTCAGCCATAACGGCAGGCAGATTCCCGATGAGAGCGCGTCGTCGGTGACCTAAACTTTCGGCGGGCACCCCGAGCGGTGCTGCGTCGGATTTCGCAGACATGGCACAGTCACGTTCGTGTGCCATGCGCTGGCTCGACTCGTGGCACTGTTGGAGACGCCGATGACGACTACCGCGACCCCTGCCTCCGCAAGTAGCGCCCCCCCTTTGCAACCCGATCTCGAGCGCGTGATTGATTTCGTCAACGAAATCAGAATCGCATACACGCCGACAGACAGCCGGCAACCACTGTCGTTCGATCGACACGAGCGCCGTGGTTCCGCCCGAATCCCTTTGCAGGTGCCGATTCGCCTGACGCCGGTGGAACTGATCGACGGGTTTGTGTGCCTTGACGAACACGTTGCGCAGTCGATCAACGGGCTGACCAGAGACCTGTCGCTGCGCGGGGTCGGTTTTACTCATGCCGAGCCTTTTCCGCACAAGTACGCCGCCGTCACGTTCGACGTGCCGACTCATTGCCCCCTGTCGCTGGTAGTCGAGATCCACTGGACGCGCGAGCGCGGGGGCGCGAAACACCGCAGCGGAGCAAAATTCCTGGCGCTGATGGAAACGCCCGAGGCGCTGCGGTAGGCCCGGCTTATTCGGGGGCGCGGCGCCGAAGGCTTAAACCCGCTGCGCCGGCTCGCTTCGCCGCCGCCGCAGCCATCCTATCGCGGCCGCGGGTGCGCAGAACGTCCCCAAGAGCACAATCGTCGTCGGCTCAGGAACGCCAATCGCCGGCGTAATCAACGTGCCCGAGAGACTGTATGCAGTTCCCGGGCCGCCGGCCTGTGTGAAACTGAGCGACAACGAGGCACTGTTTGTAATCAGCCCGGAAAAGCTTGATCCAGGGCTTAACGTGCCCGTCAGCACAAATGAACGCGACCTGGTCAGTGCGTTGTAGCCGCCGTCGAGAATGCTTGTTCCCGTGAACGTACCGAACAATGCGTCGCCGAATGTGAACGGCGTACCCGGCGAGACCGTAGCGGTATCGAGCGTCACGGCCCCGAAGGTGTGAACGCTGGGAAACGGGTCGAAATCACCCGTCTGGCCCGCTGTCGTCGTCAGCTCAATGCCAGAGAAGCTCGTCGCCGTCGCCAGACTGCTGGTGGGTGCGCTGCTGATGCTGCTGAGAACCGCCAACCCCTGCGTGCCCGTGATGAACGCCGCTTGAGCGGCAGCGGTCAACCCGAACACGGTCAGCCCCGCGAGGGTAGTCAAAAGATGTCTTCGCATAGTTGCTGGCCCTCGTCGCAAATACCGCAAAACCGGTAGACTATCTATGAACATGCAATTTGACAGACGCCCACTCCCTTTGTCAAACCCTGTCAAATTGAATCTATCGTTTTTTTCGAAACAACCGCAAGTCGCCAAGTCTGGAGCGAGCGACCACCATCGCATCCACACGCTCAGCATCCAAAGACGTCGAAGGAACGCACTCCAACGCGTCTTCACCCAAGTGATCGAACCTGCTACAAGCTTTCCGGCTGCTGGCGGTTGTGGCATTGTGTATACGTGCGTTCACTTCACAACGAAGGTTTCTGTATCCTCGAGGTGCGCTCTCGATGCCACATCGCAAGGTCTGGACGCTCTGGGCGGGTTTGGCCTGCGTGGGGATCACCGCCGGATGCCAGGCACCCGGCAATGACAATGCCGGTGTAACAACGGCATTTGGCCTGAACGCTGTCCCCCGGCAGTCGGAGCCCCCGCTGGATGGAGACGAGAGATCGGCACGTCATCAGCCGGTTGACCTCGAGCCGGCGCACGACGAGGCGAATCGCAAACCGGGAAACTTGCTTGGCCGCCTGCTTTCGGGCCGCGAAAAAGATTCTCCCCCCTCCCGGGCGCTGCCTGTGACGTCACGCACGCCGGCGACTTCGGATGAGGAAGCGGAGTTCTAGCCCCCGGGCCCCGGGACGCGGCACACAGATCGCGTGTGGAATCGAATGCGAGGGGTTTCGCATAGTGCTGAGTCGCGTCGAGAAGTTCGTAGACAGTCTGGAGATGCGGACCTAGACTTAAGGTTCGGCGAACGAAATTTCTCCGCGAAGTCGACGAAGTCGCCCGTACCCGACGAGACGGTGGTTGAAGGGGCGCGTGCGGAACTGGCCAGGAAATTGCCTCCATGAACGTCGTGATGATTGGCACGGGCTACGTCGGGCTGGTGACCGGCACGTGTCTGGCCGAAAGCGGCAACGACGTAGCGTGCGTCGATATCGACGCCGAAAAGATCGAGAAGTTGCGGCGCGGCGAGATTCCCATTTACGAGCCGGGCCTGGCGGAACTGGTTTCGCAAAACGTTCGGCAGGGTCGGCTGCGTTTTACGACCAAAGCCGCCGAGGTCGTGCCGCAGGCGAAATGCGTTTTTATCGCCGTGGGGACACCGCAGTCTGACAGCGGCGCGGCCGACCTTTCAGGCCTCTGGAAAGTCGTCGAGACGTTCGCGCCATCGTTGCCGACCGACGGAATCGTGGTCATCAAGAGCACGGTGCCGGTTGGAACAAATCGAGCTGTGGCACGCCGGCTGCGCGAGCTGACCGGGCGCGAAGTGGAGGTTTGTTCGAACCCTGAATTCCTCAAAGAGGGTTGCGCCATCGACGATTTTACAAAGCCCGATCGCGTGGTCGTGGGAGTGACGCGCCCAGAAACGGCTGAGGTGTTGCGCGAGCTGTATGCCCCGTTTTTAAGGACCGAGCACCCTTTTCTGGCAATGGGGCTGGAAAGTGCCGAGATGACCAAGTACGTCGCCAATTGCATGCTGGCGGCCAAGATCAGCTTCATCAACGAAATGGCCAATGTCTGCGAGCGCGTCGGGGCCGACATCAACGAGGTGCGCCGCGGCATCGGCCACGACCAGCGAATCGGGTTTCAGTTCCTGTTTCCGGGGGTGGGCTACGGCGGGTCGTGCTTTCCTAAAGACGTGCGGGCCCTGATTGACGTCGCGCAACGCCAGGGCGTCGAGCCGCGCATTCTTGACGCGGTCGATCGCGTGAATAACGACCAGAAGCACGTCTTGTTCCGCAAGCTGCAGGCGCATTTCGGCGGTGTGCTGGCCGGGAAAACGCTGGCAGTGTGGGGGCTGGCCTTCAAGCCGCGCACCGACGACATCCGCGAGGCCCCTTCGCTGGTGCTTCTCGAATCACTGCTGGCCGCTGGCGCACGCGTTCGCGTGCATGACCCAACGGCCATGGAAAACGTGCGGAAGGTCTTCGGCGACCGGTTGACCTACTGCGAGAGGCAGTACGATGCGCTGGACGCGGCCGACGCGCTCGTCATCGTCACCGAATGGAAGGAGTTCGCCAACCCGAACTTCACGCTGATGAGGCAAAAGCTGCGGGAACCGGTGATCTTCGATGGCCGTAATCTGTATGACCCCGGTCGGCTGCGCGAGCTGGGGTTTCGCTACGAAGGCATCGGTCTCTCGAACCGTTGCGCGCCCGAAGCATAAGCGCCGGGGCGCACGTTGCCGATTGCAAATCTCAAATCTCAAGTTTGAAATTTGAAATCTCGCATGTCCAGCATACTTGTTACCGGCGGCGCGGGCTTCGTTGGCAGCCATTTGTGCGAGAAGCTGCTCGCGCGCGGAGACGAAGTCATCTGCGCCGACAACTTCTTCACGGGTCGCAAAGCCAACGTCGCGCACCTGATCGGGCACCCGCGGTTTGAATTGATCCGGCACGATATCGTCCACCCGCTGTTTGTCGAGTGCCGGCAGATTTACAACATGGCCTGCCCTGCTTCACCCGTGGCCTATCAGTTCAACCCGATCAAGACGATCAAGACGTCGACGATCGGCATGGTCAACATGCTCGGGCTGGCTAAGCGCTGCAAGGCGCGGGTTCTACAGGCCTCCACGTCGGAGGTCTATGGTGACCCTGAAATCCATCCGCAGCGCGAAGACTATTGGGGGCACGTCAATCCCATAGGGCCCCGAAGCTGTTACGACGAGGGGAAGCGCGTGGCCGAATCGCTGTGCATGAGCTATCACGTCGCCCACAAGCTCGACGTGCGGATCGTGCGCATCTTCAATACCTATGGACCCCGAATGGACCCCCACGACGGCCGCGTCGTTTCGAATTTCATCACCCAGGCCCTTCGCGGTGAACCGCTCACGGTATTCGGCGATGGAAAGCAGACCCGCTCGTTCTGCTACGTCGACGACCTCGTGGAAGGCATCATTCGCATGATGGACCAGAACGAAACCGTCGGCCCGGTGAACCTCGGGAACCCCGGCGAATTCACCATGCTCGAGCTGGCGGAGCTCGTTCTCCAGCAGACCGGCTCGAAATCGAAGCTGCGCTTCGAACCCCTGCCCGCCGACGACCCCAAACAACGCTGCCCGGATATTTCCCGCGCGAAGCAGCTTCTCAACTGGTCGCCGAGAGTGCCGCTGGCCGAGGGGCTGGTGAAGACGATCGAGTATTATCGCGCGGCCCTGGGGGTTACGTAGGCGCGGTGGGGTCGCCGCGCGCAACCGTTTGATTGGGCGCGTGCATCTGGTGCCTGGGCCTGCCTCGAATGACGAGCAGTTCACCGGCCAGTATACTGCCTCCGCACTCGGTTCCCCTTGCATTAGAACCTCATCTGAGGATCCCTCGTGGATGTTTCCTTGATGGTCACGTGTCTGGGGGATGTCATCCGCCCGGACGCGGCCGTGGCCACGGTCAATCTGCTGCGCCGATTGGGAATTACGGTTCATTTCCCCGAGGCGCAAACCTGCTGTGGGCAGCCTTTTTACAACAGCGGGTTTCTGCCGGGGGCCCGCGATCTCGCCCGGCACACAATTGAAGCTTTCGCCGACGACCGGCCGGTGGTGACTCCTTCAGGATCATGCGCGGCCATGGTCAAACTCGAGTACCTGCATTTGTTTCCCGACGAGCGCGACTGGCATGAGCGGGCGAAATCTCTGGCAGCCCGCACCTCAGAGTTGAGCGACTTTCTGGTAAACCGGCTGAAGGTGACAGACGTTGGGGCGCGATTTGAGGGGAAAGTCGCCTACCACTACGCCTGCCACCTGCGGGGGCTGGGGCTCAAGGATGAGGCTGAAATCCTCATCCGAAACGTGCGCGGGGTAGAATATGTTCCCCTCGACAAACAAGACCAATGCTGCGGATTTGGCGGTTCGTTCGCCGTACGGTACCCGCAGATCTCAGGGGCTATGGTAGGCGACAAGGTAGCCTGCGTGGCGGCGGCCGGGGCCGATGTCCTGGTCAGCACCGATACAGGCTGCCTGATGAATATCGGCGGGGCGCTCCATCGGGGAAACCACCGTACCCGGGTGTTGCACTTGGCCGAATTGCTGGAATCCCGTTGACGACTGCGCAAATGTGCGCTGGTGCAGTCGTAGCGACCGGGCAGTCTGGACGATTCGTGGGAAACGGCGGGCGAGTCGGGTGGGCTCTTTCCGCAATTGGACCGTTCCCATTGGCGGGCAGCCCGGATACACTCGAAGGGAGACGCATGTTTACAGAAGCGGCGAAATCCGCAGGGCCGGCGATTTGCAGGGCCTTGGTGCAATCAGATTCCAACAGCGCCAACTGAAATTGCGTAACAGCGGCGTGGGTCGGCAGGTTGCAGCGGGTGGCCGGCAGGTTGTCACTGCATCTGGCCGAGTTCGTTCTGACACCTTGGAATAGAGGCTGTGCATGTTTTCCGGGATCAGCGTCAGCCACGTTCTTCTGATTTTTGCGGCATCGACCGGCGACGCCTCTGCCGGCTTGCAGAGGTTCCCCATGCAGTGGTTAGTTACGGCGGGCGTCTTCGGGCTGGTCCTGTTGGGATGGCTGGCGTTTCTGGTGGGGTCGCGGGCCGGGATCATCGCTCGCGCGACCGCGAAAGAGGCGATTCGGCAGCCGATTTTTCCGCTGCTTCTGGCCCTGGCCGTGTTGATCCTCGTAGTCAACACGTTTCTCCCTTTTTTTTCGCTGGGCGACGACGTGAAGATGCTGGAAATCTGCGGATTGGCCACCATCCTCATTTGCGGCATGTTGCTGGCCGTCTGGACGTCGAGCATGAGCATCGCCGATGAAATCGAAGGCAAGACGGCGATGACGCTGCTCTCGAAGCCGATCAATCGACGGCAATTTATCGTCGGTAAATACGTGGGAATTCAGACCGCCGTACTGGCCCTGATCGTTCCGGTCGGGCTCGTGTTTCTGGGATTAATCTACTACAAAGTCTTTTACGATGCGCGCGAGAGCGTCAAAGAGGGAATCGACAACGCGGCGGCTCTGAGAGAGGCGGTGTCGATTCTGCCGGGCGTGATGCTGGCGTTTCTCGAGATTTCGGTGATGTCGGCGATCAGCGTCGCCATATCGACGCGATTGCCGATGGTCGTCAACATGACCACCTGCCTGGCGATTTTCGTCGTCGGGCACCTGACGCCCAGCCTGGTGGGTTCAAACGTCGGCCGACTCGAACCGGTCATGTTCATGGCGCGAGTGATTGCGACGGTGTTGCCGGCCGTCGAAGCGTATAACATCGAATCGGCCATCGTCACCAGCGGCATGGCCGCCATGCCGGCGTCTTACGTGGGCTGGGCGGCGGTCTACAGCGCGGCGTATGCCCTGATGGCCATACTGATCGCGTTCTTGTTGTTTGAAGATCGCGACCTGGCTTGAAGCAGACGGGTCGAGGCCGACTGCCGGCCGATCGCGGGATCGACGTCATTCAGGACTGTCCAACGCGCCACGGACTTCGGCAAGACATACCCATCGAAGATGGACGGCGAGCGCCGTGGCCAGCCCAGCACCCAGCATGTTCCAGCGGGTTTTCTCTCGCAGGGACCTTTTCCGCGGGGCGCCCTTGCGCGCCTGTTTGTACTTCGGCCTTAGCTCGCTGCTGTTGTGCCTGGCGCTGGTCACCTTGTTCTGTCTGGTCGACGTGCTGGTGCGCGGGGGCCGGCTGCAGATTACCCCAGCCGACCAAACGAGGTTGTCGGAATTGGTTGGCCCGCAAGCCCTTGCGGCTGGCGCCGACGGGCAGCCGGCCGGCCGCGATTCGGCCGGCGAGCTGGTGTACGTGAATCGCGGGCTGCTCCCCACGGTTTGGGCCTACCGTGATCGGTGGTTCTGGGGACGGGCAACTGCCGCCCTGTACCGAATGGTCCCTCCTCTCAGATCAGACGTGCAGGCCCTGTTGACGCTGGTCGTTGCCGTCGCGGTGTTGGGTTGGCTGCGCAGCATGCTCGATTCTCGCGCCCGCCTGATACTGATGCGCGCGGCGCAACAGGTCGCGGGGCGGCTGAGGCAGTCGATCCATCGTCAAACGCTCCGGCTGGGGCCCTCGGACCTCGAAGGGCGATCGAGCCAGCAGGCGTATGAACTGTTTACGACGGAAGTCGACCGCTTGCGCGACGGCATCTTTGTGTGGGCCGAGCGCATCGGGCGTGACCCCTTGCAGCTCGGGCTGCTGCTGGCCCTGGGGCTGGCGGTCGACCCGCGGCTGGCGATTGTGTGCCTGGCTCCTACGGCTGTCTGCTGGTATCTGGCGCAGCGCGAACAACGGCGAATCGAAGAGCATCGCCGCCTGAGCGGCTCGAGGTCGGAAAAAGAACTGAAACTGCTGGCGGAGAGCCTCGAGAAGACCCGGTTGGTGCGCGGGTTCGCCATGGAGACTTTCGACCAGCAGCAATTCTCGAAACACCTGCAGCGATTTCAAGACAATACTCAGGCGGCGCTGGCCACCAAAGCCTGGTCGCGCCGCGCCGTGCGCATGTTGAGCGCCTCGTGCGTGGCCGTTGTGCTGTTTTTCGTCGGTTCGTCGATCTTGTCGGGCTCTGGCGGGAAATCGTTGTCGTTCGCCCTGGGAGCGCTGATGGTCGCTGCGTTCGTGCTTGCGGCCGTTCCTCTACGAAACCTGATACGCCTGCGCGACGACGTGCAAGATGCCGAGACCGCCGCCAGCCGCGTACAAACCTACCTGAATCTGATTCCCGAAGTGGGCCAGGCCGTGGGGGCGAAATTCCTGCAGCCTTTATCGCGGATCCTGGCGTTCGAGAACGTCTCGTACACGACCCCCGGTCGGCAGAAATTGCTCGACGGCTTGAACCTCAAGATTCCCGCCGGCCGCACCATCGCACTCGTCGCCAGCGACCCGCTGGAAGCACTGGCGGTAGCCTATCTCATTCCCCGATTTATCGAACCGCAGGAGGGAAGGATCCTGATCGACGGCGAAGATATCGCCTGGGTCACGCTCGAATCGCTGCGCGCCGAAGCGATGTTCGTGGGCGGCAAAGACCCGTTTCTGACGGCCACCATCCGCGAAAATATCAGCGGCGGAAGCGACGGGTACTCACTCCCTGAAGTCACTGAGGCCGCCAAAATAGCGCATGCCCACAATTTCATCAGCAAGCTGCCACAGGGGTACGAAACTCAGATCGGCGAGCACGGCGAACAGCTCGATGCAGGGCAGGCGTTTCGCCTGAGCCTGGCGCGGGCCGTTCTGCGCAAGCCCGCGTTGCTGATCGTCGAAGAGCCCTCCGAGGCGTTCGACGAAGACACCAAGGCGCTGCTCGACGACGCCTACAAACGGGTCACGCTGCACCGAACCGTGGTGTTTCTCGCCCGCCGGCTGTCAACAGTGAAGCGGGCCGACGAAATCGTGCTGATCCACCGAGGCCGGCTGGCAGCCATCGGCCCCCACAGCCGCCTGGTGCAGTCGTCGGCCCTGTACCGGCACTGGGAATACATCAACTTCAACGAATTCCGGCAGGAATTCGAGTCGGCGTAATGCGGGCGCGAAGCAGGATGCGTCGCGCCGCCCCGCCATACAGCGGCAACCGAGCCGAAGGAGCCAAGGATCTTGAGAACGGCCCGCCGGTCCAGGAAGGGTGCCGCCACTGTCATGCCTGCCTCGCTTGTCGTTCGTTACCCAGGAAGTGCTGGGTAACTATCCTGCAGCGATTGCAAGCACTTCAACTTCCACCCGACCTTCAGGTAGCGGCCGAGCATCAGCATGCCGGCCGCCGAATGCGGGTCAGCACTGAACTATTGCTTGATCTTCGGTTCCCTGATTTTGACTTCGGCATTCTCTGCGCGGGTCTTCAAGAACGCCCTGACCCCATCCGCAGTCACCTTGGTGTTCGTGAGGTTCAGTTCGCCAAGGAACAACATCATCGTGATCTGTTCAAGCCCTTTGTCGGTGATCTCGGTGTCGCTCAAATCCAGCTTGACGAGCCCGCCAGACAAATCTTTGTCGTTCAATAGCGCCAAATGCTTGTCACTGACATTCGTGCGGCTCAGGTTCAGTTCGGCGACGACGTTCCCTTTTCCCATCTCTTTCAGCGACGTGAACGTCGTGTCAGAGATGCTCGTCGAGCCGCTGAGATCTACTACGAAGGCCGCGCCGATGACGGGAAGGTTCCTGCTCGAGATTTTCGCGCCTTGTGCCTCTAGGGTTCCGCGAGCGTTCTGGCGGGTCTCAACAATCGTCTTGTAATCGCCTTCGACACCCCCGCAGCCGCAAAGCGCCGCTAGACCTATTGCGCCAAGGAGCCGCTTCATCCACACTGCGCGCTTCAGGTCACATCCCATAAATAGCCCTCCTCAAAGTGATGCATCACGTGCAACAGGAAGCATTCCGCCACGGCAGAGAAAAAGCTGTCTGCCGCCACCAAACGGTCAAAATTCCGTGGGCCACTCGCCACGTGCTTCGCATGCGGATTATCGCACGCCCCAACCGGCCTTGACCTTCCCGTAGCACCGGGAAGGTCAAGGCTGAAAAATCGCCAATCACAGATTTGGGGGCGTCAGCGATGAGCTAGAAGTCGCCGACCGGAAACCCGTCGCTCCGATCCCCCAGCCTGTTATAAGTGCCCATTTGTGCAGCCGTCGGGGGACCGACGGTCAGTGTCGGAAATATCAGCTTTGCCAACGCGTTAGTTGCGGGATCGATGTTCACGCTTGACGAAAGGTGCTGGATGTTTTCGTTCACAAACCGCACCGCTCCATCTCCCATTACAAACTGGGCACCGCCCGTATGCCAACTGCTGAATGCCTGGTCCGGGGTGGCCACCCATGTGGCGCTTTCCCCGGTCTGCATTTTGAACATGGTGGCAGCCGTGCCCGCATGATTAGCCACGGTGTTGAAGTTCGCGCCGGACGTCGTTTGATTGTTGAGATATCCAGGCCACAAACCGGCGGCCGCGAAAAGCTGCACGCCGTTCTTCCTCAACAGTGTGGCCTTCTCGCCACCCAAAAACGTGTTGCTCAGGCCGTCGGTTACGTCGCGAATCCGCACTCGGCTGATGTTGACGGCGACGATCAGACCCGTCTGATAGTTGATGTCGCCGCCGCAGCCCGGGTAGTTCGATTTGCCCATATGGAGCGGATTGATGGCGGGAACGACGCCATTGATCAGCGTAAAGGGTCGAAGCGTATTCGGCTGAGGGCCGGTGTCCGTTGGACACTGGTAGACCGGCAGGCTCGTCTGAAGAAGTCTGGCCCCGTCCAGGGTCGCCGCGACTGTGTGAATTTTCTGAGGACCCGGATTGAGGGTATTGTACAATCCCTGCTGGTCGAGGAATGGAAGGATGTACGTCGTCCAGCCCCAGTCCGCGGCCTGGGAGTTGCCGGTGTTGACGGCATGAGTGTAAAAGGCGTGCGGAAAAATGTTGTGCGTGTCGTGGTAGTTGTGGACGGCCAGTCCGATTTGTTTGAGATTGTTTTTGCACTGGGTGCGGCGGGCCGCTTCGCGCGCCTGCTGCACTGCCGGCAGCAGCAGGGCGATCAAGACGGCAATGATGGCAATGACGACAAGCAACTCAATTAACGTGAAGCCTCGTTTGCGACTTAACATGTGAACTTCTCCCTTGCGATGTGAAATGAAACAACAACAAACGTCACAAACCTACGATCATTCTGACGAGGGCGGCAAAGCAAGCCGCGCCCGCGCAGCTTCTTCGGCACTTAACAATTCACGAAATCGGGTGAGCGTCGGGCCGGCGTGTCCCGACCAATCCCTGGTGAGAAACTTCGTCAAGATGACTACCGCGTCTTCAATGCTGGGGTTTGCCAGGTCCATGTTGGGAAATGCCAGGCGAAGTGAATTAAAGGTGTCAGAAAGACCTTCGATGGCGTTCTTGTCGACCGGCCTCAGGCAGGCCGGTTCGTGCCGAGGCAGCTCCAGCATTCTCACGACCTCTGGGCCTTTCATCTGAAACAACGCGCCGATCTGGATGCTGATTTGTCGAATCCGCGATTGCTGCCTGGGCGACAGGCACTCCGCGAGACGCAGGCCGTAGTAGGATGCCAGCTCAGCATATCGACGGCGGCGCGTCTCTTCGTTGGCGCCGGCCGTTTGGGCGGCCGCGGCTTTCCAGTCTTTCGCCCAGCGCTCGCGCATCACGACGACAGATGCCCGAGCGTCGGCGACCAGGCCTAGATCATCCAGCACGAGCGGGCTCCACAACAGCAACATGCCCATCTCGTGGTCGAACAGCTTGTGTTCCTGTTCCAGCACACTCAGCTTGTCGAGATTCGCCCGGACGCGTTCCTGGACGGCGGCGAGATCCGAAGGCCAGCCGGCTGCTGCCTCCCGCTGTCGAATGAAATCCTGGTAATAGTTCAACGAGGCCCGCAGCAGGCGCAGCCGCTCTTCGCGGATCATGTGATCGTTGACCAGCTCCTTCTCACCGACTTCGATCAGCATGTTGACAGCCCGCCGCGCCTGCTGGAATCGCTCTTCCGCCTCGCTGGCCCGCGCCTCAGCGCGGATCAAGGCCGCCGCAGCCTTCGCTTGCTCCTGGGAGACGCGCTCTAATGCCTCAGCAGTCCTCGCCTGTTCGCGTGAAATCAGGCGATTGCTGATCAATAGCGCTACCGCAAGCACGATCAGCAGCAGCACCGACGCGACCACAACCGACGGGTGCCGCCGCGACCATTTCCGCAAACGGTCGATCATAGAAGGGCGACGCGCGAGTATCGGCTGGTCGTCGAGATAACGTTGCAGGTCGGCGGCCAGGTCGGCGGCCGTCGCGTATCGATCGGCCGCGTTCTTGCTGAGCGCCTTCAGGACGATTGTTTCCATTTCGACGGGAATGGCCCGATTGATCTGGCGTGGCGCCCGCGGTTCGCTGTGCAGTATCTGATACAAGAGCTCCTGCCGCGTTTCGCCTTCGAAGACCGGTTCCAGCGTCAGCAACTCGTAGAAGGTCGCTCCCAGCGAATACACGTCGGTGCGATGGTCGAGCATTGTGCGCTGCCCCATCGTCTGCTCGGGGCTCATGTACCGAAAAGTCCCCAGCAGGTCTCCCGGGCGCGTCAGCCCCGTGTCAGCCTGAAACTGCGCGAGGCCGAAGTCGGTCACCCACAGGCTGCCCGCAGCGTCCATCAGCAGATTTCCCGGCTTGATATCGCGGTGAATCACACCGCGCTGGTGCGCGTGATCGAGCGCTTCGGCCGCCTGAATCATCAACCGGGCGATCTTGCGGAAATATCCGGTGCTGGCCGGCGATGTGCCTGAAGTGAGCGCCGATGAGGCGACCATCGTCGACCGCAGCAGGTTGTCGGCAACGTTGCCTCCACTGGCCGACTGTCGATGGCGCGTCGCGCACTCGCCGGCACCCTGCGCGATGCCGCCCTCGGCCCGGGAACTTGCCGGATTGTCACCGCCGCCATTGCGTGAACGCTTCAGACCGGCTCGTTCACGCAACTGCTGAATGACCACCGCCAGCGACTGCCCTTCGATGAACTCCATGGCGTAGAAGTGAACGCCGCGCTCACAACCCACGGCGTAGATCGGCACAATGTGGGTGTGGTGCAGCAGGGCCGCGGCTTGGGCTTCATTCTTGAATCGCTGCAATTGCCGTGCGTCGAAGGTGGCCGCAAAGGGCAAGACCTTGAGGGCAACGCGGCGGCCCAGTGAAAGCTGCTGGGCCTCGTAGACAACGCCCATTCCCCCGCGCCCCAGCTCACGGACGATCTGAAAATCTCCCAGTGGATTTCGCTGAGGCTCAACGCCCGGATGAGGGTGGGAATCCACTTCGTTCTGGCCGGCGCTTTGCCGCTGCGGAAACGCGGTGCACAGCGCCGCCAGACTCTCCAGGCAACACTTCAACGTCCCGCTCAACTCAGGATAGCGCTGCGCATACTCTTCTGGATCAGGGTGCAGCCCCTGCTCAAGCTGCGCTTGAAATTCCTCCGCAATCGCGGCCACCCGCGGATCGTCCGGCGGCTCGCGCTCGCCGCGGTTTTCGCTGCGTATCCCTGAACTGATGGAGTTCCCGCGACGATCGCTCATGCGGCCTCCTCCATCAACATCCGCAACTGCACGAGGGCCCGCACCCAAAGCTTCTGCACGCCGCCCGGGCTACGGTTCATACGCCGGGCAATCTCGGGGAAAGTCAATTCCTCGAGGTGCCTCAAGACCACCACCTCCCGGTAATCTGCCGGAAGCCGCGCGATCGCATCGGCCAGCAGCACCCCCATTTCGCGCTGCGTCACCTCATTGCTGGGCGTGCTCTGCCGCGCCCACAGCCCCCGGTCAAGAATTCTCGATGAATGGTCAAAGTCGATCTCCAGGGCGCGCTCGCGGCGAACATCGCGCCCCTGCGTTCCCAGGTAGCGTCGCGCGAGCTGCGTAATTCTGCGGGCCAGAATACCGCGCAGCCAGGCGACAAACTCACGCTCCCCTCTGCCGCGAAAGCTGTCGAAACTGCGATGCGCCTCAAGAAACGTCTCTTGCACGACGTCGGCCGTATCGACCTTGCTGCGAAGCTGGCGTCCGATCTCGACCCGCGCCAACAGCTCAAGATACGTACGGTATCGTTCGAGCAGCGCACCGCGCGCGCCATCTGTCCCTTCGGCTGCCTGGACAAGCAGGTTTGATGGACTCGACGACATAAATGCGGCTCCCTCTATTCATTAGGTAGCCCCTGTCATCGAAAATAGACGAAATATTCGTCAAGTTCACCAAATCTACGGACCAAGACCCGGCGGACCGCCTGCCCTCCGCCAGCGGGCCAGGCTCTTGACAAGACGGCCAGGATGCCCGCCCATCGCGCAACACTCTATTTCGCAATAGTTTGAGGCGAGTTTGTCAGTTCCTCGGGGCGGCGACCCATTCGCTTCCCCTCAATCAGCCAGGGCCACAAGACGTAAGCCTCGTCTTCCCCAACGCGAAACGTTTCCTGCAGCTTGAGCCGATCGACCCGCACCTTATACGAGCCATCCTGGCCGGCGCGGACGTCGGCCACGTAGTGGTACGCTTCGTCGCTGCCGACATACCAAAGGTGGTTGGTCTGGCCGCGGTCTGCCAGGCCCAGCAGGCTTTCGCGACTGATTTCTCGGGCGCTGCGGACGTTAAACACGGGCGAACACCCTGCGAGCCATGCCGCCAGCAGAGTCAGGTTCAACACCCGGCGCGCAATCAACGAGACGACGGGCCAGCCAGCGGCGGATGCCGGTTCGCGCGAGAGGCAAGGCTTCCCGCAAATCTCGCGTCTGCCGGCGTGCTGTTCATTGAACTTCGGCAAGCGGTCATTCTCCCCGGAAAAGTGGCGATTTATAGCGCGTCTCGTGCCGGCGAATCAACGGCAACATGATTGAGGTTTGCGCAAAATTGCGGGCTGCTACAATCCGCGGCATTCCGGCATCTCGGGGCCGGCGTTCGAGGGATAGTCGGTGCGAATCCGTAGCCAGACATTGACGAAGCTCGCAGGCTTTGCGGCAGCCCTTGTCTTTCGGGCTTTGAGCCAAACGCTGCGATTTCGCGGCTATATTGAAGCCCCGCAGACTGATCCGTCGGTGTTTACCGCGCGTTCATTCATTTACACGCTGTGGCATGATGAGATTCTGATCCCGTTGGCCCGGCAGGCGCTTGCGCGGCCGCAGGTTGCTGCGCTGGTCAGCAGGCACCAGGACGGGGCATACCTCGCGGAATTCATGCGGCACCTGGGGATTCACGCCGTGCGGGGCTCGACTGCGCGGGGGGGCGAGCAGGCCATGCGCGAACTGTTGCACCAGGACGATGCATATCACATTTTTGTCACGCCGGACGGTCCGCGGGGGCCTGAACATCTGGCCAAAGAGGGTTTGGTCTTTCTGGCATCGCGGACAGGCCGACCCATTATTCCCATCGTGTCGCATTTCGAAAACGCCTGGCACATTCCGGGAAAATGGACCGGCCTCTGGGTTCCAAAACCTTTCGGACGGTGCTGGTACTTGCTCGGCACTCCGCTTTCAATTCCTCCGCGCCTTTCTCGCGACGAAATCCTTCGACACCGACATCGCGTTCAGGCCGAAACCGAGCGCCTGGCCGCCAAACTGGCCCGAATCGTGCGGGGTGAAGAGCCGACAGAACTGTACCAGCGAGCCGCTTGAGAGAATCGCTCGATCTTCAATTGACGATCTTCTATTCTCGGTTGCATGTCCTCTTCCGACCGCTACAGCCGGCAGGTCCTCTTTCGCGAGATCGGCGAAGAGGGCCAGCGAAAGATTCGCTCCGGGCGCGTGCTGCTGTGTGGTTGTGGGGCGCTAGGGAGCGCCATTGCCGATAGCCTGACGCGCGCGGGTATCGGCCTTTTGCGCCTGGTCGATCGCGACTTTGTCGAATTGAGCAATCTGCAGCGCCAGGTGCTGTTCGATGAACAAGACATTGCCGAGCAGCTACCCAAGGCGGTCGCCGCGGGCCGCAAGCTGGCAAAGATCAATAGCGATGTAGTGCTCGAACCCGTTGTCGCCGATATCAGCCACAGCAACATCCTGCAACTGGTGGCCGGCGTCGACCTGATCCTCGACGGGATGGACAATTTTGAAACGCGGTTCCTG
Source organism: Planctomycetaceae bacterium (assembly GCA_052388175.1). GTDB lineage: Bacteria > Planctomycetota > Planctomycetia > Planctomycetales > Planctomycetaceae > SIAF01. Next base: position 56,934 of record JBQTIL010000068.1, read on the forward strand.
ATCAATGACGCTTCGCTCGAGACCAGAACTCCTTGGATCTATGGCGGTTGCATCGGCAGCCACGGACAGGTGCTGCCCATCTTTCCCCAAGAGACCGCGTGCCTGCGATGTCTGATCGGCGATGTTCCCGGCCCGGGAATGACCGAGACGTGCGATACCGCCGGCGTCCTGGGGCCGGCCGTCAACGTCGTGGCGGCGCTGCAGGTGGTCGCGGCGCTCAAATTCCTGGCGGGGCGGCGCGACGCCATTGAGCCCGCGCTGCAGATTATCGACGTGTGGGACGGCACGCTTCGAAAAATGAGCGTCGCGGCGTTGCGGGGGCAGGCGAACTGCCCGGCCTGCGTCCAGGGGGGGCGCGAATGGCTTTCGGGACAAAGGGGGTCGCAAACAACCATTCTCTGCGGCCGAAACGCGGTTCAAATCTCGCCCGCCGAGCGGCAGATTTTGGCGCTGCCTGAACTGGCCCTCAGGCTCCGATCAGCGGGTAACGTATCCTACAATTCCTTCCTGCTGCGGCTCACCCTGCCTGCGGATGAGTTTCAGATCACGGTATTCCCCGATGGGCGCGCAATCATCAAAGGAACCGACGACGTGACGATCGCGCGGGGCGTTTATGCGAAGTACGTAGGTGCGTGATGAACAGGGCACCTTGTTCCGACACTTCGCCGGCAGTACGATGTACATATGATCGTCATCCGATTTCCTGATCCGACCACGGAACGCAAAGGCTTGGGTTACCTTGCCGGTCGTTTCTCGTTCAAATCCTGGGCGAATGGCGACACCTTAGTCCCAGAGGCTGCGCTGGCGCATCTGGCACTCGAAGGGATTTCATTCATTGTCAAGGGCCCGGCAACGTATGAGCAGAGCATTCCGTCGCTTCGAAATCCTCCTGCCGCGACGGTTCAATGACGGGACTCAAGTGCCGGAAGAACTCATCGCCGATGTGCTCATTGACCGTCGAGCGCGTTTTGGCGCCGTGTCGTCCGAGACTCAGACAATCAAAGGGGTCTGGCAACACGAAGGACAGGTTTTTCAAGACGACTTGATTCGCGTCTTTGTTGACGCCCCTGATGGTCGCGGGGCGCGTCAGTTCTTCAAATCGTTCAAGCAGCGCCTCAAGAAGCAGTTCAAGCAGATTGATGTCTGGCTCACGACATACCCGATCGAGGTCTTGTAGAATTGGCTATATCCGCCCCGCCCACTTCGGCGACTGGCCGATAATCGTCGAATTCAACTGCCGGCTGGCCGAAGAGTCGGAAGGGAAACGCCTCGATCGCGGGCATGTCGAGCCGGGCGTGAAGGCCGTGCTTTCGGATCCGCGAAAGGGCCGGTATCTGGTGGCGGTGGTCGACTCGCGAAGTGACGCGACGTCCCCCAGCCCCCGCTTGCTAACGGGGGGAGAAAGCGCGACTCCCCCCGGCCCCGCGCCCGCTGATGCACTCCTTCCCCCACTCGCGGGGAGCGGGTCGGGGCTGGGGGGGCAAGCGTCTCTCGAAAGCCAGTGTTTTGGGGCGGCCGAGCGGATTGTCGGGCAATTGATGCACACCCACGAATGGAGCGACTGGCGCAACGGCGATATCTGGTGGCTCCAAAGCGTGTACGTGCTGCCGGAATACCGTCGGCAGGGAGTGTTCCGCGCGTTGCTGGAACACTTGCGCAACGAGGCGCAAGCCGATCCGGGGGTGGTGGGCTTGCGGCTGTACGTCGAAGAGCACAATATCCAGGCGCAACGCACATACGCCAAACTGGGGCTGCAACCCGGGGGGTACTTCGTGCTCGAGCAGATGTTGCGGCACAGCAATCTATCATCGAAATAGCGCCGGGGTTATGCACGGCGGCGTGTGACCCCTGCAAATTGCACGCGACAATCGGGAGGGAGCCTGAATGTCCGAAATTGACTCGGGAGTATTCCTGACGACCTACAGCACGCTGGCGTCGACGCTGGCCGGCGCATTCGGTTTTCTGGTGGCCGTCGTGCTGTATGTCATGCAGGGGATCAACACCCACATCGGCAATTGCGCGGCAGCACTGGTCGCCAACAGCCCCGCCGACCGCAACAAGCTGCAACAATTGCGCAGCAGCGGCAAGTGGGACGAAATGATCCGCCTGCACGCTCAGGCAGGGCAACACAACCCCGCCCGCCCCGCGGAAATAAACCGTGAAACAGACGAACAATTTCAGGAGATGCGCCGGGCGCTAGCCCGGTTTGGAGTCGTGCGTCACGAATTGAGCCGCGCGATGTACATGACGGGGTTCGTGATTCTGGCGTCGATCATCAATATGCCGCTGACCGAGTTCATTCTGATTCGTGAATCGGTTCTGTTTTCCGGGTCTCCGTCGGCCGCCGTCACGATCCTGACGCTGACCATCATTGCGGCGATGTTCTGCATCCGGGGCTACTTCAAGCTGATGATGGCGGTGCTCGAGTCGTAAGGGCCCCGCAACGGCTTGTGGGCAATTGCCGGGTTACGGTGACCCGCCAGCGATCACTTCGTTCATTTTGCGCTTGAAGGCAAACTCCTGCGGCGTCATCTCGGGCGGCCGCTGGACGAGATAGATTTCCAGCTCTTCATAGCGGCTGAAATCAACGTATTCACGGGCGATTGCGATGATCCGGTCAATCATCGCAGGCACACGTGCATCGCTTTCAATCGGGTTGAACTCCACCTTAAGCACCAGCCGCAATAGCGCCGGCTCAGAGGGTTTGTGCCGGCCTCCTTCCACTCGCGGAGACGAACCGGGGTACGCCTGCACCAGCGCCTTCTGCAGCGGCATGAACGGTGCGAGGTGCAGCTTCCAATAGGTCCAAATGCCCATGGTCGCGAGCACCCCGAAACCGAGCATTCCTAATACGACGAGGCGGCCGCGAGTGGGCTGGCTCTCAGTCGGCTGTGCTGGCGGGTGGTGGGGCTGCATTGGGAGGCTACTTCACCTGCTGCAACTCGGTGGCCCATTGCGCGGGGGCGCCGAGTTCGTCGGGCCCCAGGTGTGCAAATCGGATCAGCCCCAGCCGATCGACGACAAACACCGCCTCGCGGGGAGCTTGAGCCTGTTCGTCGAAGGCGCCGAACAGGCGATGAACGCGAAAATCGTCGATATCCGAAAGCAAGGCAAACGGAAATGGTTCCTCGCGCCGCGTCCGTTCGCCCTGGGCCCCCGGCGGCGGGCGATGCTCGGAAGGGCGCAGGCCGCTGATCGCCAGAACAAGAGCCCGGCTTTCGTGAATCGCCACAAACTCGCGCCTTAGCGCCAGCAGAAGTTCGTTGCGGTCAGGCCCCGATTCGCCATTGAAAAACACGATCAGCAGCTTGTGGCGCCCGATGTACCGCGACACCCGTACAAGCTGGGAGTTTTCGTCATACAGCTCGAACAACGGAGCACGCCGCCACGCGCCTGGATCGCGCGCCGCGAGCAGTAATTCGCCGGCGGGCCGGCTGAGCTTCCAGACCGCCAGCCCACCGATGACGATCGCGGCCGCCGGCGGAATGAGAAAGATCTTGCGCATCGGCGAACTCTGATTCACCTGCTGCCCGGCCATTGTGAGCCTATTCGTGCTGGGCGTGCAGCGGCCGCTGCAAATGCCGGTGGGCCGCGGCTTTGTTGAGGGCCTTCAGGTACGCGTGCGCACTGGCTTCGATGATGTCGGTGCTCGCCGCGCGCCCGTGAAACACGTTGTTGTGGTGCACGATTTCGACCAGAACTTCTCCCTGAGCCTCTTTTCCTTCCGTCAGGCTTCGTACCTGGTAATTCTGCAACTGCGGGTCGATGGCCGTGATGCGTTCCATGCAGTTGAACACGGCGTCAATCGGCCCGTCGCCAATTGCCGCATCGCACGTGGGAGGCTGGTCGTCTTCCTGCAGTTGGACTGTCGCCGTGGGAATGCTGCCCGTTCCCGCGGACGTGTGAAAACTGACCAGCCGCCAGCGATCGGGGACCTCGGCCGTTCGATTCTCGATCAGGGCGGCGATATCGGCGTCGTAAACGTTCTTTTTCTTGTCGCACAGCGCGATGAAGTCGTCAAACACCTGCTCGAACGTCGGCTCGTCGAGCTGGTAGCCCAACTGGTCGATCCGATCTCGAAAGGCGTGCCGGCCGCTGTGCTTGCCGAGCACCAGGTTGGTACCCGCGAAACCGACGTCCTCCGGCTGCATGATTTCGTACGTCGTGCGGTCTTGCAGCATGCCGTGCTGGTGAATGCCCGCCTCATGCGCAAAAGCGTTCTGCCCGACGACCGCCTTGTTTCGCTGGACGATCATGCCCGTGATGTTGGCGACCAGCCGGCTGGCCGCGCACAACCGCCGGGTATTGATGCCCGTCGAAAGGTGATAGTAGTCTTTCCGCGTGCGCAGCGCCATCACGATCTCTTCGAGCGCCGCGTTGCCCGCCCGTTCGCCCAGGCCGTTGATCGTGCACTCGACCTGCCGGGCGCCGGCTTCGACCCCCGCCAGGCTGTTGGCCACCGCCAGACCCAGATCGTTGTGGCAGTGCGTACTGATCACCGCCCGGTCGATGTTCGAGACGTTGTCTTTGAGGCGCCTGATCACTTCAAAATATTGCCGCGGCGTCGCGTACCCGACGGTATCGGGGATATTGACGGTCGTCGCGCCGGCATCAATGACCTTTTCAATGACTTCACACAGAAAGTCGAGTTCGGTGCGGGCTGCGTCTTCGGGCGAAAACTCTATGTCCTCGCAGAAACCTCTGGCCCGCCGCACCGACTCGACGGCGCGGACGACAACTTCCGCCTTGTCCATCTTCAGCTTGTGCTCGCGATGAATCGAGCTCGTCGCGAGAAACACGTGCAGCCGCCGGTGACGCGCGTCCTGGAGCGCCGCGGCGGCCCGGTCGATATCCTGGTCGCGGCACCGGGCCAGGGCGCAGATCAGCGGGCCGCGGTCGCCGAATTGCCGCGCGATTTTCTGCACCGCCTCGAAGTCCCCCGGAGAGGCGATGGGAAAACCCGCCTCAATCACGTCCACTCCCAGTTCCACGAGGGCCGCGGCCACTTCGAGTTTTTCTTCGGTGTTCATGCTGCATCCCGGAGATTGCTCTCCGTCGCGCAACGTCGTGTCGAAGATCAGAACCCGGTCGGACATGGGGTTGCTCCCGATTTGAGATTTCAGAGGTCGGATTTGAGATCTGAGATCGCGTCGTTCAACCCGGTCGGCGGCCGCCGGCGGGAAAAACTGTCCAGTAAGGAACCAAAAACCTGAAAAACAAAAACCCCGAGACCGGCAGGTCTCAGGGTTTGCTGTGTGTTCGGTTTGAACCGCGCGGTACCTAAGACCTCCCCCTCAAGGTGGGGCCAATAAGCAGCAGGCCGATGGACAGCAGGTTCAAATTCATCGCGACAATCCGAATGAAGATACTGCAATCTACTCTTTGATCGTGCCGGCGTCAAGCGTCGCTGCCCCTAAGCGCTCTCGCCGCAGTACGGGTTTGTTTCCCGTTCTTCGCCAACCGTCGTCGGTTCGCCGTGCCCCGGATAGACGATGGTTTCATCGGGAAGCACGAACAGTTTTTGCCGGATGCCTCGAACCAGTAACTCCATGTCGCCCCCCGGGAAATCGCAGCGGCCGACGCTCCCCTGGAACAGCACATCGCCCCCCAGCACGACGGTCGGCTCGTGGCCGCGCAGCACGTACACGACGTGCCCGGGGCTATGTCCGGGGATGTCGTGTACGTCGAAGGTCAGGCCTGCCGCTTCGACTGATTCCCCTTCGGCGACCAGCCGGTCGGCCGGAGGGCTGGTCACCGAAATGCCGCCAAACACGCTCAGGTTGGCCTTGGGGTCGGAAAGCATCGGCGCATCGCGCACCCCGATCACAATGGGCAGCGCCGGCCATTCGCCCTTCAGGGCCGAGTTGCCGGCGATGTGGTCGGCGTGTCCGTGCGTCAGCAGAATCTGCGCTGGCTCAAGCTGATTGCGCCGCAAGTGGGCGACGATCTGCTGCGGCTGAAACCCGGGATCGACAACCACACACTCGCGCCGATCGGCGCGCCGAACGATCCAGGTATTTTCCATGAATGGCGGCGAAACCAGCACATCGCACACGAGCGCGACACTCATCCGCGGCGTCTCTCATTCAATTGCCAGATAGACCGTCGAAACCAACTTCGTGTCGCCAGAGTATCAGATCGCAACGGCGCTCGCACCGCTGGCGAAACGCGGCTTTCCCGGGCCGAGACGATCCACTAGAATGCGGCGACGCCAATGCGGCACCAATGCAGTCGGCAGGTTCGACCGGCCCTTGACGGGTGCGGCAGGCGGCTGTGCTTTCGAAGGAGTTTTCGCGTGTTCCGGGTTCGTAAACTTCCGGTACCCGCCACAGACTGACCAATCGCCATGGCTCAATCGCACGTGCCCTTGAAAGACCCGGTGTTTTCAGCCGTCCTGGCATTTCTGATTCCCGGGTTGGGGCATTTCTATCAGCGGCGCCTGTTCAAGGGCCTGCTGTATTCCGTCTGCATCCTGGGCACTTTTTTCACCGGAATGCAGATCGGGCACGGGCAGGTCGTCTATTTCAACTGGCATTCGCCCGAGAATCGAACCTACGCCTACCTCTGCCAGTTTTGGGCGGGCTTGCCGGCGGTCCCCGCGCTCGCCCAGAGCCATTTTCGTTCACCGCAGGCTTTCGCACCGAACTACGTACCGTCGCATTTTGAAGCGTCTTTCGAAGGCACTCTCACAGATGAAGACGGAACCGTGGGGTCCCTCAAAGGCCGACTCGATCTGCAGCCTCAGCAACCCGACCAACCACGCAATTGGAGCGGAAAATTCCAAGGGGCCTGGTCGACACCGCGCGGTGAGGTAACGATCGAGGGGCAGATCACGTCTGGCGACCTCGAACCACAGGTGGCTGCCTCTCCGCGCCGTCGGCTGTCGGGCCGTTTTGAAGGCAACGTTGTCGGTCAGGCCCGAACCGCCCTTCGCGGGGCGTTGGCAGGCGCCATGCGGCGTCCTTTGTGGGACTATTACCAGGCCCCGCTCCAGGACAGCCACGCGAACGATGCCGCCGGCGATCAATCAGAGCTCGACGCCGCCCACCGCAAGCTCGGTTCGCGATTCGAGCTGGGGGTCGTCTACACAATGATCGCCGGACTGTTGAACATCCTGGCGATCTACGACGCGCTGGAGGGCCCGGCCTACGAGGACGAAGAAGAGGACGAGCCGAAGAAAGACCTCGCCCCACCTCAGCCGGCCTCAGCCTGACGGAAGAATTCGACCGTATGTACGATTCCCTGTTATTTGCCGCCGGTCTCGACGAGCTTGCACGAAGCTGGTTCGCGCTCCCCTTGATCGTCGTCATCAGCCTGGTTTACAGCGCCAGCCGATATGAATCGCCGCAAAGAATCCTGCGGCGGGCCGGCCGCCTGTCGCTGACAATTTCCGGGTTCATGCTGGCGGTATTGGTCGTGCTGATCGTGCTGTCTTATGGCCTGTGAGGCCGGCGCCCGCATCTCTACCAGGGGGCGCCCGTGGGGGGCTGTGGCGCTGATTCGACGCTTTGACCGGGCCCGAGGCGGGCTGTTTTTGAGCCGTCGTCAGCCGGTTGACATTGCGCCAGTGCGGCTCTACTGTGGGAACCCTGTCGTCGCGGACGGTCTCTCGCAGCTTCCCCGGTTGGCATACACCTCGAAGGAGACGGTATGGCGCGCCCCGTAACGCTGTTCACCGGCCAATGGGCCGACCTGCCCCTCGAAGATCTGTGTCGCAAAGCCAGCGAATGGGGCTACGACGGGCTCGAACTGGCCTGCTGGGGCGACCACTTCGAAGTCGACAAGGCGCTCTCTGACGACACCTATTGCGCGCGAAAGCGCGAACTGCTCGAGAAGTACGACCTGCAACTGTTCGCCATTTCAAACCATCTGGCGGGCCAGGCGGTGCTGGATCTGATCGACGCCCGACACAAGGCGATCTTGCCGCCTTACATCTGGGGCGACGGCAAGCCCGAAGGGGTCAACCGTCGGGCCGCCGACGAGATGAAGAACACGGCCCGCGCCGCCCGTAAGCTGGGTGTCGGGGTCGTCAACGGCTTTACGGGGTCGAGCATCTGGCATTTGATCTACGATTTTCCGCCGACCCCCAAGGCAATGTTCGACGCAGGCTACGCCCTTCTGGCCGAGCGCTGGAACCCGATACTCGACGTCTTTCAGGAATGCGGCGTGAAGTTTGGGCTGGAGGTGCACCCCACCGAGATCGCGTTCGATATCTATTCGGCGCAGCGGGCGATCGACGCCCTCGACGCCCGCGAAGAATTCGGGTTCAACTTCGACCCGAGCCACCTGATCTGGCAGGGCGTCGACCCGGCTGAATTCATCCGCGCTTTTCCGAACCGCATCTATCACGTGCACATGAAAGACGCGAGCGTCACGCTCAACGGGCGCTCAGGCATTCTCGCCAGCCATCTGTCGTTCGGCGACCCGCGCCGCGGTTGGGATTTTCGCAGCGTCGGGCGCGGGGGCGTACGGTTCGAAGAGATCATTCGGGCGCTGAACCATGCCCGCTATAACGGGCCGTTGTCGATCGAGTGGGAAGACAGCGGCATGGATCGCGAAGCCGGGGCCCGCGAGGCGTGCCAGTTCGTCAAGAACGTCGATTTCGAGCCGTCGCAACGCGCGTTCGATGCGGCATTCGGAGAGGGCGACGCCGGCGCGTAGGGCGTACGAGCCCGTTGCGCCCGCTTTGGCCAAGTCCTTTGGCCAGGTCACGCCGCTTCGACGCGCACCGGCGCCCCCGCAGCGCGGCTGCGTTCAGCCGCGTCGGCCAGTCGAAACGCCAGGCAGACGTCGTCGAGCGTTGGCACAGGGATCAGTCCGCCGACCACCCGTCGCGAAAAATGGTCGAGCATCACCTCAGCCTCGGCACGTTCGCCGTCGAGCGTTTCGACGCGGGCTTCATGGGCCGTTTCCCAGGCAATCTGGGCGGCGCCGGTTGGTCGCGCGGTCCCGCGGGCGCACCGCACTTCGGCATCCCAAAACATCGCTGCGGGCTGCTCGGGCGACGCGATGATTCGCGCAATCGCCGCTTCACCCCCGGCAGCAGGCTGCCGAAACGTCACCACGATTTGCCGCACACCGTCGCACGACACCTCAATCGGTGGAGTTCCGACAAGATGGCAACACCAGTCGAGGGCCCGCGCGAGAGGCTCGTGCTGCGCATCGGCCTCGCCGGCTGAAATCGGCACGGCGGCCGCATCGGGCGACGTACCGACGCCGATGACTATCTCACGTGGCCGCCCCAGGCTGGTCGCCAAGAGCTCTTTGAGGCGCGACGTCGCGGGCATATACCGGTGGCCAAAATCGGGCATCAGGGTCGCATCGCGCAATGCCGCTTGTGATCCGAGTGACGGGGCGGCCGCGTGCCAGTCACACAGCCGGCCAGCCAGAAAGGCGGGTTTTCCCACGCGACTGGCCAATTCCGCGGGCACCCCGCCGTACCAGGCCGGGTCAAGAATCAGGATCGCCCGCACGTCAGGACGCTCCATCAACACGCGCATTCCGTGAACTGGTTCGCATCGCCATTCACCCGCAAGCTGCTCCGCCTGACTCGCCACCGGGGCATAGACGGCTCGCACGCGCATGCGATGACGCAAGGCCAGCAGGGCCGGGCGATATCGCTGCTCCCACTCCGCACCCAGGCCGATCAGACCAACGTCGAGCATCCGCAAATGGACCGCAAGAGAGGCAGGCTGGACGGGGCGATTCCCGCCCGCGACGGGTCGCGCATCGTAGCCCATCATACGGCGTTTTCGCCGAAAATGACAGTCGTCAGTCGCCCGGGCTTGACTGGAACGGCGGCAGCAAACCACTACCATTCATTCCCGGCAGATTTCCTGCAATGAAGCCCTTCGCGTCTCACCCGCTGCCCTGCCCCCCGCGCCATTATCATTGGGCCGGCCTTGACTTCATGGTCGATCGCGACGGCGCCCCGCTGCTGATCGAGGCCAACCGATCGTCGCACATGCTGGGCGAGTACCTGCGATTTGTCAGAAACGAGCTGCCTTTCGAACTCGTCGCCGACGTCATGAATCGCGCGGCCGGCCCGGCCTGCCTGCTATGGCGCCGTTGCGACCCCTTGCCCGATGCCGACGAAGACGCCTGTTTCATCGGACGTCATCTCAGCCGCCATCTCCGCGCGCCTGCGGCCATCTGCAACGTCGAAGACAATCAGGAACCGCGACAGGAACTCCTTTCGCGCGATGGTCGCCGAATTCGACCCGGAAGCATCTTCCGCTGGTGGTACGGCCTGCCCTGGTCGTATGAACGCAGCGGCGCCACGGTCATCAACCCCAACTGCCTCTGGGTCGCCGTGCGCGACAAATGGCGATCGTATCAAACGCTCGCGGTGGCCGAATCGTTTCGCGTTCCACATGCGTATGTGGTCGAGTCGGCCGACGAGGCGCGGCGCCTGATCCGCCAGCACCCCCAGAGCTTCTCCAACGGCTTTGTTCTGAAACCGCGCGTCGGTTGGGGTGGCTTTGGCGTGCAGGTGGCGGAAGCCGGCGACGAGCCGCGAGTCGTCGGCCCGAACTATCTGCTTTCAGAGCGCATTGTGCCTCCACTCGCAAACGGCCGCTTCTGGGAGGCCCGCGTCTTCGTGATGGCAGGTGCCTACCTGGGGGGTGTGCGGCACGCCAGCCTGTCACCTCTGACCAACTACTGGCAGGGCGCCCGACCCGAGCCGCTCGACGCCGCGACCACCGCGCGACTGGAAGCCCCGGCGCTCGAGGCCGTGAAGCGGCTCGACGCGGCGGCCGATGCAATTCATCGCCTGCCGGAACCGCCCCGGAGCCCGTTGACGCACGTCGAGTATTGAACGACGTTATATCCATGCGTACCACAGACCTCCGCGAACTCGACAACGCTCACGTCTGGCACCCTTTCACGCCCATGCGCGAGCATGCGCGCGAAGCGACCCCCGTCATTGTCGCGGGGGAAGGATTTCATTTGATTGATACCGACGGCCGCCGTTATCTCGACGGCATCTCATCGCTCTGGTGCAACGTGCACGGGCATCGCGTCGCTGAAATCGATGCCGCAATTCGCGAACAACTCGACCACATCGCCCACACGACGCTGCTTGGTCTATCGAGCCTGCCATCGATCCAGCTCGCCCAGGCCCTGGTTCGGTGCTCGCCGCCCGGGCTGAACCACGTCTTCTTTTCCGACAACGGTTCGACCGCCGTCGAGGCCGCGCTCAAAATCGCCTATCAATATCATCAACAGCGCCGCGACAAGCCTGCCGTGCGCGACCTGTATGTGTCTCTCTCGGGCGCCTACCACGGCGACACGATCGGTTCCGTCAGCGTCGGAGGGATCGACCAGTTTCACGCCGTCTACGGGCGGCTGCTGTTCAAGACCCTGCAGGTGCCGACGCCCGCTTCGTTCCGCCGGCCCGCCGGCATGTCGCCCGACGACTGGTTGGCCCATGCCTGGCGCGAAATTGAACAGACGGTCGTCACCCATCAAGCCCGAATCGCGGCGTTCGTCATCGAGCCGCTGGTGCAGGGGGCGGCAGGAATACTGGTCCATCCGCCCGGCATCTTACGCCGCGTGCGAGAGCTGACGCGCGCGCACGACGTCCTGCTGATTGCCGACGAAGTCGCGACGGGGTTCGGCCGCACCGGAACGTTGTTCGCCTGCGAACAGGAACAGGTCGCGCCAGACCTCTTGTGCCTGGCGAAAGGGGTCACGGGCGGCTACCTGCCGCTGGCCGCCACGCTCGTCACCGACGAACTCTACAACGCCTTCCTGGCCGAGCCGGCCGAGCAGAAGACTTTTTTTCACGGCCATACCTACACGGGCAACCCGCTGGCGTGTGCCGCGGCCCTGGCGTCGCTATCGCTCTTTGAGACCCATCGGGTTCTCGACAACGTGCGGCGCCTCTCGGCGCGCCTGGCCGAGCGACTGGCCGAGTTGTGCGATCATCCGCACGTCGGAGAAATCCGTCAGAAAGGGATCATGGCGGGAATCGAGCTGGTGAAAGACCGCGCGACACAAGAGCCATTCCCACCCGCGGCACGCATCGGTCATCGCATCGTGCTGGCGGCGCGCGAACGGGGCGTGATCGTCCGTCCCCTGGGCGACGTGATGGTTCTCATGCCGGCCCCGGCGATGCCCGTGGAACTGGTCGACGAACTGTGCACGGCGGTGTTTCACGCGATCGACGACGTGGTGCGATCGTAACTGAACCAGTTCGAGCGCAATTCTCTCGACCGCGACATCGTTCCGCAGACTTGACGCTCAAATTGTCAACGGATCATTCGGGTCTCTGCTGCGGCTGAATCAGCGCCTGGTCGAAGTAGTTCACCCCCATCCCCGCGTCAACGACGATCCCCTGCGCGTTGATTCCCGACGAGCGCGGGCTCAACAGAAACGCAATCACGTGCGCGACTTCGTCGGTTTCGACCGCCCGCTTCCGCAACGTCGCCCGCTCGGCATACAGGTAGCTTTCCACGTACCCGGGGATGCCCGCCGAGGCCGAGCTTTTCAGCAGCCCCGGGCAGACGGCGTTGAACCGCACGTGCGAGAACTGCGAGAACGATTTGGCCAGAAAGCAGACCGTCGAATCGAGGGCCGCCTTGATGGGCGCCATGTATCCGTAGTTCTCGGCCGCCATTCGCGTCGTCGAGATCGAAACCGTCACCACGCTCCCCTGCTCGCGGTCGAGCAACTCGCGAAAGGCGTTGGCGATGGCGATCAGCGAGTAGCACGACACGTCAACCGCCTGCAAAAACGCGGCTCGAGGCGTTTCGTGAAAGGGGGCCCAGCCGGTTGAATAGTCGGCAAAGGCGATCGAGTGAACCAGGCCGTGCAACGTACCGTGTTCGCGGGCAACCGTATCGCGCAGCCTGTCGATCTCTTCCTGCCGCGCCACGTCGCAAACGTAGACCGGCGCCTCGGGAAACAGCTTCGCAACCTGTTCCCGCCGTGCCTCCGAGCGAACCGAAAGAATGGTTCGCGCCCCGGCCTCAGCCAGAACCCGCGCGGCGTGATACGCGACGCTTTTGCGATTGGCGACGCCAAACAGCAGAATCGATTTGTCCGCCAGATTCAGAAAATTCATGAGCGGCGATTATCGGCGGAATCTCGCGCAAGGCGGCCGGTTCTCTGTCAACGCCGGAACCAGGAATCTGTGGGGCCCTCGTGCATCGGACACAACGTGCCGCGAAGGCTCACTTGCCGGCCCCCTTGTTGACGTACAGCCGCACATTGTGCGTCGCGCGGCCGCCGGCGACGATATCGGGCCACCCGTCCCCCGTGACGTCTTCGACAACCAGGTCTTCGGTTGCGATCCCGCCGTTGTCGACGGTGTGCTTCGTCCATTGATCGGCCGCCGGATCAGGGCGATCGTAGATGAAGATGCCCGGCCCGGCGGGGTCGCCGGCTCCCTTGTCGCTGTGCCCGACGATCAGTTCGTCGGCCCCATCGCGATCGACGTCGCCCACCCCCACGGCGTGTCCTCGGCGAAGCGTGTCGTCGAGAACGCGGCGCTCCCAGAAGGCGGCCGTCAACGAGCCGCCGGCAGGGGGAGTGTAAACCACAATTTGATTTCCATGCATCGGTTCAACCGTGGCGATGAATGGGCGACCCGCGGCAAGCCGCCCGACCCTGATTTCGCCCGCCCCCGACTTCTGCGGCTCTTTCGGGCCAGCCGCGCCCTCGCCGATCTGCGTTCGCACAAGCTTTCCATCGGGGCCGCGACGAAACAGAAACACCCCCTCGAGGCTGGCCGTCAACATGTCGGTCTGGCCGTCGCCGTCGAGGTCGCCCAGCCAGTGGCCGTGCATGGCATTGAGAGAATCATCGAGCGCGGTGGCCTTCCAGGGTTGAGCGGCCGGCTGCGCGGGAATTTCAAATGCCAGCACGCGCACGCCGGCGCCGACCGTTCTCGTAAGGGGCGAGACCACGAGCTGCGACCGACCCGAGCCAAGGATATCTCCCCAGCGGATTCGATGCGTCCAGCTTTCGCGGCCGATGAAGTGTACGTTCCAGGGCTCGTCGAGCGATTCGGCACGCGAGAGCCAGTGCAGTGTTCCCAGGTTCTGGTTGAGCCAGCCCGCACCCAGGGCAAAGTCGACCTTGCCATCGCCGTCGACGTCGTGGGCTGCCAGGCACACATTGTCGCGTTCGGTCTGGTCGGCAATCACGACCCGCAGCTTCCAATCCGGATTCTGGTACCAGACGACGCGGTTCTCTGTGACGGCGACGATATCGGGCCGCTTGTCGCCATCGACGTCGGCCGTGGCGACGGCATAGCAGATGTTTCCGACGTGCGAATCAATCTCGCGCATTTCAAACGAGGGCCCTTCGGCGGCCGAAACGCCCGTAGCGACCGCTAGATACAATCCTGCAACCACGAAGGCTCGCATTCTGCAACCTCGCAATGCCCGACGTCACCGCGCGCGAGGGGCGCGCTTCCGCCGACAAGGCCAATTGGAAAAAGCCACGCATCACTCTGACAGAAGGGCCAGTCCACCGCAACCCGGCTGAATGTCGGCTCGATGGAGGCCCCTGCGACCCAGGTGGTATCATGCATCGGAAGCTTATTGGCCCCCACTCGTCAAAGTCAGCCCATGGCCGCAGACGAAGCAATTCGGTTGCTGGTGGCGCGCATTCGCTCAGGAGACAAGAACGCCTGGGCCGATTGCATTGCGCAATTCGAGGGCCGGCTGCTGGCCTACGTCGACAGCCGCCTGCGCGACCGGGCGGCCAGTGAAGACGTCGTTCAGGAGACGTTTCTCGGGTTTCTCGTGGGCCTGCCCAATTACGACGATCGGACTCCCCTGGAATCGTTCCTGTTCGCCATTGCCGCCCACAAGCTGACCGACGCGTTGCGGCGCATGGGGCGGCGCCCGGCGCTTCCCTGGCTGGCGGGTGAGAGTTCCGCGGGTCTCTGGGAGCCGGCAGGCCGCGAGCGGGCCGCCTCGAGCGTGGCCCGCAGCGGAGAACGCCAACACCGCGAACGACAAGCCCTGCACGACGCGTTGACCACATTGATTTCGCAATGGCAGGCCGCGGGAGAATTTGAACGCCTGAAGTGCATCGAATTGCTGTTCGTTCTCGGGTGGTCGAACAAGCAGGTCGCCCGGGCGCTGTCCCTGTCGGAGCAGGCGGTAGCCAACCACAAGCATTTTGCCGTTGCCAAGTTGCGAGACCTGGTTTCTCGCGCACGCCCGGCCGCCGCGGCCGTCCCATGGCGGACACCAGCCCCCGAGGCTTGAGGTCGGCTTGAGGCTCGGGCAGTCGGCTGCGCTGGTGAAGTCACGCCGTCTTGACGCAGTTCAGTTGTAACCGGTCGCGGCCCGGGGACTGGCTCAATTTCCCGCGTTGTCCCGGCCGGCGTACAATGGCGGGGACGACTTCGCCAGCCGTATTCCGGGAAAACCTGTCCCCCTGCAGCGGGCGTGAACGGTTACAGTTCAGTTTCCTGCGCCTGCCCGGCAGGTTAGACTACGAATGCACCCTGCGGATAAGGAGAAGCTGATGTCGACCCAACCGCTGCCTGTATCGACGCGCCGCGTTCGCCCTATCCGGTGGACCATGCGGGTGACGTTTGTGGTGGCGCTATTGGTCGGCACGTGGGTCGGCTGGCCGATCTATCGTCGGCACCTGGCCATTTCCGCCATCGATCGCCTGAACGGCCTCTTTTACACCAGCCACGGTGGGCCGGAGTGGTTGCGAAGACTGATCGGCGACGATCCGATGCGGCCGGTCGATTCCGTCACGGCCCTGCAAATGGGCGGGCACGACCCGGAACTGGCACCCCTGGTCCACGTCGGCACGCTGACCGAACTCGAGGTGCTTGAACTCGGTGGACCGATGTTCACAGATGTCGGTTGCCAGAACCTGGCGGAACTGACCGATCTGAGGAAATTGACGCTCGATCACACGCAACTTACCGACGCGGGGTTGGCCAATCTTTCCGGGCTCACAAATCTCGAACTGTTGAATTTGCGAGGCACCCCGGTCGCCGATTCGGCCCTGGACCATTTCAAGGACCTCAAGCGGGTGCAGGTGTTGGACGTATCGGAGACGAAGATCACCGACCTGGGGCTCCCCAAGCTGCAGCCCCTCACGCAACTGGTCGAGCTTCACTTGCGAGATCTGCCCATCACTGACGCCGGCCTGGCCAGTCTCGCTCAGAACTCCAATCTCGAACAACTCGATCTCATTCGCACCAAGGTCGCGTTGGCAAGAGCCGAAGAGCTTCCGCGGCTCAGCCGACTGAAGGAGTTGTGGCTTTCAGAAACGCGCGTCGGAGACGCGGGCATGGCGCTCGTCGCCGGTTTGCCCAATCTCGAATGGCTGGCCCTGCGGGGCACGCGCGTTACCGATGCCGGTCTCGTCAATCTGCAGAGGCTCACGAAACTCAAACGTCTGAGTGTCTCCGAGACACAGGTCACTGACGACGGCATGAAAAGCGTTTCAAGCCTGGAAAATCTGGAGTGGCTGTTCGCCGCCCGAACCCGGGTGACCGATACCGGGCTCGAGTATCTCAAAGGGCTCACGAACCTGACGCGGCTGGACCTCTCGAACACCGGCGTCACCGACGAGGGGCTGGCCTGCCTCACCGGATTGAACCGGCTGGAAATTCTCGTGCTCGACAATACGCGAATCACCGACGCGGGCCTGGCCCACCTGGAGGGCCTGACGACGCTGCACGAGTTGCGGATGCAGGGAACCGACGTCACGTTCTCGGGCGCGCTGGGATTGCGCGAGGCCTTGCGCGAAACACGGGTGAAGCGATAAACAGGGACGGAGACGCTGAGAAGAAACGGCGCGCTCAGAATCTCCGCGTCCCGGCGTCTCCCCGTTTTCTGTTTGGTCGCGGCTCGGCCGCGCTGCGCGTCGCCCGAGCCTTCTGCGGTTCTTCTCAATGCGGCGCGCAACAAAAAAACCCTGCCGCTCGGAAGAGCGACAGGGTTTTTAATGATTCCGGCGATAACCTACTTTCGCGCTGGTGGGCACTATCATCGGCCCTGGAAGCTTAACTGTCGTGTTCGGAATGGGAACGAGTGTGGCCTCCCAGGTAAGTTCACCGGAAATGCGCGGGTGCGCCACCCCGAAAGATCGGGGCGCACTCACCCGCGGGTGAGATTGAAAAAGGCAGGGTAAGAGCGCAGTTCTTCTCTTGAAAACTCACTAGCAACATGACGCACTCGAAATTGATTCCTGGTTCTTGTGAGAGCCAAGAATCAAAGTGGTCAAGCGTTCGCCCGTTAGTACTGGTCAACTGAAGCGATTACTCGCCGTACATCGCCAGCCTATCGACCTGGTCGTCTTCCAGGGGGCTCTCGGATTGCTCCAACGAAACCTGATCTTGGGACTGGCTTCGTGCTTATATGCTTTCAGCACTTATCCATACCGTACGTGGCTACCCTGCGATGCCTCGAGCGAGACAACAGGAACACCAGAGGTACGTCCCTCAAAATCCTCTCGTACTAAAGAGAAAATCCCTCAAGTTTCGTGCGCCCACAGCAGATAGGGACCAACCTGTCTCACGACGGTTTAAACCCAGCTCACGTACCACTTTAATCGGCGAACAGCCGAACCCTTGGGAGCTTCTTCACCCCCAGGATGTGATGAGCCGACATCGAGGTGCCAAACC